>NZ_JBFAAB010000009.1:0-130204 GCF_040639505.1 Nocardia sp. NPDC023852 | reverse complement strand
CGAAGCCCTCGAAGACGCACTCGGTGACGCACCACGCGTGGTCAGGCCCGTGATCGAGCGATGAACCGCACCTGGAACTTCACCGACCTCGAGTTCGTCGTCGCCTGGGAGACCGCGCAAGCGGATATCCTGCCGGCGCCGTTCATATTCACCAGTCGGACCAAGTATTACGACGACTACCAGCGTGAGAAACGGGAAATCCGTGAGCAACTGCGCGGCAAGCTGGACCGTAGTTTCGACAGCGTGCTCGATGTGGTTGCTCGGCCGGACATCCGGGTCGAGTTGCACGGCTGGGGCAGCGACGAGGAGGACGCCGAAAGTCAGATCCGCCTGCTCGCGGTCCGCCGCGAGGGCTACGGATACCTGCTGAAACAGCTTCCAGGCGAGACGGCGTGGCACAGCGGCGGCTACACGGTCACCGAGTGTGCGCCGCTGGCGCTCGCCGAGGCGCTGACCGCGGAGCTACCCGAGGTGGACGCGGGCAAGCTCGCAGACATCGCGCTCGTCAAGCAAACCAACGGCGCCGACCTCGACTTCTCCTACGGCCGGTCGTTCGTGGAAGACTCCTTCGACGACACCGTCGAACAACTGGCCGACCAATTCCTCCGCACACCGACCACCGGCGAGGGCATCATCGAGATCGCCCAGGGGATTTCCCGGTTCGGCCCGCGCGGGGTAGCCAGGAAGCGGCTGTACTGGCGGGACCTGGACGGCGATGGGCGCTACGCGATCACCGCCGCAACTCCGCCGGTCGCGGTAGCAGCCGACACCAAACGGCTCACCACGCTGGTGAACTCCGGCATCGCGGAAGTAATCAAGGCCATCAAAGACGAACGGCGATAGGCAGCCTTTCCTCTGTGAGGTTCGCCGCCCATCACTGTCGTTTCTGTCTGCGGGCGCCTCGTTCGGGATGGATGAAGGGCCAGGTGACCGCGTTACGTCAGTTGTGCGCTCTCTCCGCCATCCCACCGGCCGCGCCAGTGCATCCA
This sequence comes from Nocardia sp. NPDC023852, assembly GCF_040639505.1. NCBI lineage: Bacteria > Bacillati > Actinomycetota > Actinomycetes > Mycobacteriales > Nocardiaceae > Nocardia > Nocardia sp. NPDC023852. Next base: position 129,215 of record NZ_JBFAAB010000009.1, on the reverse strand, counting down.
GCTCGGAAGTGGAAGTGGTTCGGATTCGGCGCCTTGAATGTCTCTTGATTGCCATCCTTCACGCTGGAGACAATCGTTCCAGTAGGCGTCTCGCTCGGCGCGGAAGTATCTCACGATGACGGGCAGCGCATCCATACCCATCATGTGGGAAACGCCGCGGAAGAGCCACAGCTTCGAGGTCCGGATCAGTCTGGCGTTGGTGTGGCTTTGGTGGGGCGGTGAGAACTGGTCGGCGGCACCGTGCACGATGTCGACCGGGACTCGGTATCCACCGAACCTTATTCCCCAGTTCCCGGTCGTCTGACGGGCGTCGTCGCCCCATGCTCGTGGGTAGTTGCGCAGCGCGCGTTGGTAGCCGCGGGCGAGCGCGTGGCGATGTGTGCCCACCCACATGTGGTCCATCGTGGTGAATTCTTTCTCGTTGTAGCGAATCAGATACTCCCCGTCACGCGCGATACGGAGGGCCTTCTCCGTGAGGTCCGCGACCATGACTTCGAGGGGGGTGTCGTAGATGTCTCGGTTCGCCTTGGCCATGCCGTGCAACCAGGAACCCATGTCATCGAGCTTCGGAGCGGTGCCTACGAGTGTGACGACTCGGTCGACGTGGCCGGGATCCAGCGCGCCGACCGCGACAGCCACCGCTCCACCACCAGATCGTCCGAGCACGGAATAGTGGTCGAATGCGAAAAGTTCGGTCGCGATGTAAATGATGTCGCGGGCGCAATCGGCCACGCTGCGGCCCGGCAGCGGATCCGAGTCGCCGTAACCGGGTCTTTCCACAACGATGAGCGCATATCCTCGTTTTTTCAGTTCCCAACTATTCGGCAGCGGGCCGTCGACTCCGACGGGCGTACCGGGCGACAGTAGGACCGGGTAGCCGTAGGGGTCGCCCAGAAGGCGGAAGTGGACGGTCCTGCCGTCCGGCATTCGCGCGGCGTAGAGCGTCGAAATATTGCCGAGGTCGGCGGTTTCGACCGGTTCGGGGATCTTGTGGACGGCGTCGTCGGGCAATGCGCCGTGGTGGCGGCCGAGACTACGGGCCAGACTGCGCCGCTCGAGGATCGAATCGCGTTCCTGCCAATCGTGTTTCGGATCGCGAGAAGGCTTTGTGGAGGTACTGGCATCGGTGTCGGCGGAATCCGCCGCTTCGCTGCGCTCTTTCTCGGCCCGCGGCCCACCTGCGCGCTCCGGCGTCGGCTCGTCCGGACGGCTGGTGGGCACATCTTGCTGGGCGGCGGAAGCATCCGTACCGGACCGCGGTGCCGGTCGACCGGCATCCGATCCGCTTCGTCTGCCGCCGAACGCACCGGCATTCGGACCACCCGGAGTTGCGGCAGCCGCGACCGCACCGTCGGTCATCCTCGGGATCCGGCCGCGCGAGCCGAACAATGGTTCTGCCACCGCATGATTGACATCCAAGCCACGAACCGGACGATCCAGCGTCGCCGCGAAATCCGTCTCGCCGCCGACCGACCGACCCGCACCGGGCCCCGGTACCGGGGCGTCGTCGGCAGCAGGTCCAAGTGGCCGGGCCGCGACAGACCCGACCTGTGGCGCGTCCGGTCCGAGAGGCCGTTTCAGCCGAATAGGGTGTTCATCGGGAATTCCGTCATCGGCTGGATCGCCCGGAACGAGGATCGGTCCACCCCCGTTGGACTGATCGGTCCATTCGAGAATCGTGACGAGAGCTTCGATTTCATCGACTTCTCCGACACGGCCGGCGGCAGGGGCAAGTTCGGCGGCACGGTCGACCATCCGTCGGATTTCGGCCAGCTCGCCTTCGGCCACGTCCGGCGCCAGGTTCGTGCGTACACGCTGATTGCCGATCACCGCGTCCCTGGCCGCACGATATGACCGCTGGTAGGCGAGTTCGGGATCGAACACCGAGTCCATCGCCAGCTGGTGGTCCGGGCCGGCCACCACCGGAACGTCGCCGATCACCGTTCCAGTACTCCTCAGACGCGCCAACTCAGCCAGGATCCGGTCGAAGGCCAGATTCAACACCGTCGCGTCGACCGCATTGCCCTCCCGAAAACGTTGCGCGGTCATCCGGTTCAACTCCACATACCGTGCCTCCAGGCTGCTGATCCGCTGGGCCGCCTCCGGACTCGGTTCGACCGCCTCGACCCGATCACCACCGGGCGAAGTATCAGGTGCTGCCGGACTGTCGCCGACGTCGCCGTCAACGGTGCTCGCCAATCCGTGTTCATCGGAGGGCGGTTCGGGCTGCTGACCGCGGCCCCCGACCGCCCATCCCTCCGGATTCGGGCCTACAGCGTGGACCAGGCCGGGGTCGAATCGCTGTCCGCGTGGTGGCGGCACTCCGAGTCCGCTGGTATCCCATGCTTTTCGTCCGGGAACATCCAAGCCGAACCCGCCGGGATCTTCCGGCACCCATCCCCCGGCACTCAGCTCGTGGGGCAGATGTGTCAGCGGCTCCGTATCGACACCAGATCCCCGAGATCCGCCGTGACCCGCATCGGGCGGTCCTTCCGCAGGCCGGGCCGTCGACCCATCGCCCGCTCGGGACTGATTCGACGCGCTGTGCTGATCCGGCGACTGCGCTATACCGGCCCCACCCCCAGGCCCGTCCCTGGGTGGTGGTCCGGGATCCAACGGTCGCGCGGAACCGCCGCCGTCATCCTCGTCTGGGCGCTCCGTCTCGTCGGCCGATTCTCCCAGTCGCCCTTGATGTTCCGCTTCGGGGTAGGAGCTGACATCGTGCCCGCTATCTGCGGCGTGCGACGAGTTGCCGCGGAGGTGCGCTGCAGATCGGCGGTTTTCCTGACGCGGCGGATTCGGATCGGTCGACGCCGCGCGAGATGGGGTGTCCTCCGGGGCCGGTGCGGCCTGATGCCCGGCGGCGAACGATACCGCGGGGTCGAGGAAGTCGTTCAGTTGCCTGCGGAAGTTTCTGGTCGAGGTGCCCCACATGCGCTGAGCCTCGAACAAGTTGCGGTCGAGTCGACTACTTAATGTGGAGTGCGGTTGCCATTGCGGATCGGTCTGGCGGGCGACTGCCACCGTGATGACGTCGTGCAGGATCTGTTGGACTTCGACGAATTGGGCGTAGCGGTGGGAATTGGGTCCACGGCGGTCGCGCATTATCGAATCGAAAGCAGGGTCGCCGAAGCCGGCCTGCTCCCAGCCCAGTACACCGGACAGTGTGCCGTCCTTGATCAGCATGGTTTCGCGCTCATAATCCTTGTGCAGGAACTGGAACCTCACTTCCGGCATGGCATCGACATCCAGCAGCAGCGGCATGAAGGGATGTTCAGGGACGCCGAGCATGGTCAGGCTTTCCGATACACCGGGAACCTGGTCGATGGCGTGCCGGAGTTTCGCCATCTCGCGGTCGACCTCGAAGGTGAACCAGCCGGCAGCGTCACCGTCGGCCGGGAAACCGGAAGGCAGGTACTGCCGCAGCGGCTCGATCGGCACCCGGCGCAGCTGCCGCCGGAATCCGGCGATGCCCCGGAGCATTGCGCCCTGGTGCTCGGAGTACTCCTGTTCTGTGGGTGAGTGCCCGGGCAGCCTGCGCACGATGAGCAGCGGGGCCGACTCGTCCGATACCCGACCGTCCGGCAGCCGCACACCGACCATGGTCTTCAGCACCTGTGGGACACCCTGCAGACCGTGGCGGGCGAAGTGTTCCAGCAGGACGTGATGCGGGAAAAGCCGGGTCTGCATCGGAACCTCGGGTGTGGGCTCGCCGACGTACACGAAGTAGTCCTCCCCCGCCGGGAGATACAGTCCGCTGCGGCCCTGTTCGGCGGCGGACTGGAATGCCTGTTGAGTCAGCTCGTGCGCCACCTCGTCGGGCATTTGGACCCCACGCCAGCCACCGAGGTGCCGATAGCGGTCGGCGGGCAGTGGCTGGCCATCAGCCAGCGCGATGCCCGCCCAGCGGGTCGCTGGTGCACCGGAGGACGGTGCGGGCTCGGACAGGGTGCGCAACCCGAGATCTATTCCGCGGCGGGCGAACTCGTCATCGATCTCATGCAGCGAGCGCTCGTCGTCGTGGGAGTGTCGGGCAAGTTTGGTCACATCGTCCAGTGCCATTATCTCCAGCGCGACGGCGGCGAAGTGGGCGGCCTCAGGGGAACGCGACGCCGCCATCCGGCGCAACGGTGCCGATGTGTCGTCACGGGTGGGCTGCCAGTCGGAGGGCAACCGTGGCATGGACAGCGCCGCGGCCAATTCGCTCCTGATGTGATCGCCGACGACCAACTCACCACTGAGCCAGCGGCTGAACCAGTCGACGACCTGCGGCATCTTTCCGGCGCCTTCGGCATGCCGCCATTGGTCCTCGGTGACCGATTCCAGCCAGCGCGCCATGTCCATGAATTTGTATTGGATATCCGGCCAATGCACGGACTCGTCTGGATCGAAGCCGATCATGGTGAGCAGTTCCGTCCGGAGCTCGCCAAGACGATCGGACAATTGCTGCAGGACTGGTGAATCCGGACCCAATGAGGTCGGGTCCACACCGTAGGAGCTTGCGGCGATATCGCGGCGCCCGCGGGAAGCGTACATGAGGATGCCGATTCGCTTGTACATCAACGCGTCCACCGAGTAGCGTCGAGGGTCGATTCCACTCTTGTCCCAGCCCGGCAGATCGGCCTCGCGGGCGCGGTTCCACAGTTCATTCATGACATCGGCATAAACATCGGCGAAGCGCTCCATGATGTACCGGTCCGTGCCCAGTTCGCCGGTCCGGCCGACCGAGCGGGCGAATATCTCGGCGACGATCCGGTCGGCCGCCGCTTCGTCACCGGACAGCATCGACCACACCCACCGGTAGACGAGTTCGTCGTCGGCCTCGGACAGCACACCGAAGGTGTCGGAGTCCCGTTGGACTTCCCGGACCAGTTCGCTCATCTCGCGAGCATTCGGCCATTTCTCCAGATCTGCCCGCTGTTGTTCCGGTGTCGCGCCGGGCGTTTCGACCTCGGCCACACGGTCGGACTCGTCGATGGAACACGACAAGGTGTAGGTGCCATCCAGGTGGTGCTCGGCATCGCAATCGGCGGTGATACCGGCCAACTGCCCGGTCGCCAACATCATTTCATCGGCTTCCCGGGTCAGCTCGGGGTGGCGCGAAATACGCTTGTCGGTGATGTCGATCCGCAGTCGCCGGTTCCCCGGTTCGCCAGTCGGAGTGAATTCGATGACAAGAAGATCACTGTCGGGCAGGGTGGGGTCCATGCCGGGCCGGCTCGACAGCTGACTCCAGCAGAGCTGGAACGCATACACCATTGCCCGTACTCGCATAAACGGCCACCCATCATGCACCATGCGCACGATCTGGCGGTTGCGCTGCATCATCAGCGGCTCCAGCTCAGGACTGCGTGGCGTACTCACCAGTGTGGAAACCAAAGACTCCAGGTTGTACGCCATATAGTACTGTGCCGGCAAACCCAATGACTGCCGGGCCGAGCCGATCGCCTTGATCAGCGAATTCACCATGTTCAAGGGAATATCCGCATTGTGCTCGGTTCTCATCAGCTGGGACATGCGGACCAGATCGTGCACCACCCTGGCCTTCTCCAGGAAGTCGACATACGGCCGCAGCCTCGGATCCCGGTCGTATCCCGGGAACGAGTTGCGCTGCCTCAGGATCGCATCCTGGAATGATTTGGGGCCGAACTGGGCCAGACCCCAGTCCAAAAGGAACCGCTTGCCGAGTCTGTTGCGCAGCAGGTTGGACAGGATCGGGTCGGCTTGCAGGAGCACGAACTCCTCCGGCGGCACATTCGACAGATCGAGTCCGTCCAACAGTGAATCCGGCAATCCGGCCATGTCGAAAATCATCTGGTACAGCGGTTTCCGACGGAAATGCTGGTACACCTGCTCCAGATGTTCGTAGTGCATCCGCAGGAACCCCCCGGTATCACCCGACTGCGGATAATGCTCGGACAGCCCCAGCCGCCGTCGCAGTTCGTCGGTCAGCGGCACTTTGGCACCGACCTCCTCGAGTTTGGCTACGAGCCAAGTGAAGACGCCCTGTTCACTCCAGTCGGCGGGCGACTCGCCTTCGATCGCCAAGTCGATGGTGCCTTCGTCATCGGCATAGAGCCTGCGCGGCACTCCGTCGACACCTTCCTCGGCCAGGATGGTCAGGATGATGGACTCGTCCGGGAAGACGACCAGATCCATCGGCGGAGCGTCGGGATCGGCCTGTGGTTTGCGGACTCCGACGGCATAGCCGCCGTACAGGTAGACATCACGGTAGTTCCCCGAATATTTGGTGCCGTGCTCGATCGCCAGCGACCGGATCTCGGCGACATCCTCGGCGGTCATCGGCCTCCCGGCGTCACCGCCGAAATACTGGAACATGGCCGGGGATGGCACCTTCGCCAGGGTGTCGGCGTTCGGGCTGACCACCCAGCGCTCTTCCCGTTCCATCTCCGGACGCACAAGTTGACACACCAGATCGAGCAGGTCATTGGTTTCCGGGGGAACCGGCTGATCAGGCAGCAGCCGTCGCGCCCGGATCAAACCCCGCTGTGCGTCCTCAGCGAGCAGCGCCCACCGAATCTCGGCCAGTTGACCCGCCCGCACCGCATCGACCAGCCGGACGACCGATCGGATCGCACGAGCCAGCACAATGCGATCGACATAGGGACGCAGTTCCTCGGGGATCCGGGTGCCGCCTTCTGCTTCGGCGAGCAGCGCCGCCTGATAGTCCGGCGGACCGTACACTGTATTGCCCCACTCGGAAATACCGATCGGACCGTGCTGCCGCTTTGTCTGATGACTGTGCGTCAGATCGCCGTAGAGGAGCTGGAAGTTCTGGGGTTGCAGCAGGTCATAGTTCGGCTGCCATTGCGTGATCGCCTCGGTCAGGCCGAATAGCTCCAACACCGTCTGATAGTGCGGTTGCTGCCAATGCTGTTGAAAGAATTCGATGTCGCCGTCCCACAGCCCGCGGAGGAATTCCTCGGGTCGCTGTGGGCCTGCAAGAGCACCTTCGGGAAGACGCCTCGACGGCAGCTCGGCGAGCTGTTGCTCCACGGTCGGCAGTCCCGCCCGAATCCTGGGATGAAAACCCGGCAGTATCGTGCGGGTTTCATCAGGCTCGAGATCGACATAAACATCGATGTCACCGTCATCGTCGCTGTAAATCCGTTGCGGCGCGGCATCGACGGATGCCGCGATCCGTCCGATGATCTCCGACGAGGAGCAGAGTTCGGGATCCAGCCGATACGCGAGCCCCATACGGAACCGGACAAGGAAACCCAAGTATTCGTAGACGTCCTCGTTGTCTTCTTTTCGCAGCTTGCCGTAGATCACCGCATCGCGGCGCAGGACCTGAGCGTCGGCACGCGACACGGTGATACCCGAGGGCGAACCGAATGTCCGATAGGCATCCGGGCGGAACAGCCAGCGGTGCGCCGACTGTGGCGGTTCGATCGTTGAATTCGGGTTGGCGGCGAAATCGGTGCTGTTTCCTGCCTGTATGGAGAGGCCGGCCATGACGTCCAGGAGCCCACGCGGCCCGACCGGCAACGGCGGTTTACCCCACACCTTCCGGGCGCGGTTGACAACGAACCACAGCTCGGCAGCCAGCCGTCGAGCCTCTTGCTGGGTCAGCGTGTGGGTTGCTATGGCACTGACCATGTCGGCGACCGCATGCATGGCCCGCGCCAGGGCGATCCGCTGCAGATACGGCCGCAGCTCCGGCGCGGGTTCGCCGCTGCCGTACCTGCTGAACATAATGGCATCGGCGTAGTCGGCGGGACCATAGAAGGTGGGCCGCAGTCCAGGAACCCGGAGTTCAGGGTCGCGCACAATATCCTCAGGCGCCAGCTCGGTATCCAACGGCTGGAACGGCTGTGAGCGCAGCACCGCGGGATCGAACGACACATCCTGGGTCAACAGCGCCGGGAAGTCGAACATGGTGAAGGCTTGGTCTTGCAGCGGATCGGTCCGCAGTTCTTCGTAAATCCGCTCATCGCGGTCGAGCAGTCCGCGCAGCAGTCCGCGAACATCACCGGAGGCAGGCCAGTCCTCGGGCAACTCCGGTAGGAGCTCAGGCGGCAGCTGTTCCAGTCGCCGAGTGGTCTCGTTCCACGCCGCCTGAATTACGCCATCGTGCTTGTCGGTCAGCCGTTCGCCCTCGACACGGCGGCGGATCTCGAACCCGTCGCCGACAAACAATATCGGCGACGGTTCGGCCAGGAACTCCGCGGCCGCCTCGAGGGTGTCGTACAGCGGCAACACCACCGGGTCGAGACTACGGATCCTCCCGCCAGTGACCCAGATCTCGAAATCCCGATACTCGATGATGTGGGCATTGTGGCGTGGATTACACGGCCGGTGAATACCCTTCGCCGGGGCCGCATTGAACAAGGCGGCGGCCTCCTGCCGCGACATCCGGCGGCCCGAACGTGCACCGAGGCAACGGTATTCCTCGGCAGGCAGCAGTTCGGCCAGCACCGGTTCGGTCACTGTCGCGGCAAGCGGTGACACAACCCAAATCGGCTCGTCGTCTTCCTCGTCGGCGTCGGCCGACTCCTGCGCCGGCTCGGGCTCATCGGCTGCGGCGTGCGGCGCATCGGTCGATGGAGCATGCTCGGACGAGACAAACACCGGCAGCTCCGGCTCGCTTTCAGAATCCGCGTCCACCGACTCCGGATCCGCCTGCGTCTCGGCATGCGCGTCGTCCACCGAAACCGGTGGCTCAGGGGTGACGAGCAGTGTGGGCTCCTGCTCGTCCTCGGGGCCGGTACCTACCGAGACCGGTTCTTCAGCAGGCGCCGCGGCCTCGGGTGTGTCGAGCGCTGGCTCCCGCTCGTCATTCGCCGCAGCTTCAGGCGGGGGCTCGACCACCGACACGGGCTGCTTCGCCGGGCCCCCCTCGTCCTCGGGTGACAGTACCTGCGGCCGCTCGGTGGCGATCGCGCTGCGAAAGACCGAAGCAGGCTGTGGTGCGGCGTTTTCCGTACCGGGGCGGGTCGACACCATGGTGGTGACGCCGCCGGTGCCACCGAGGTGTCCCTCGGCGCGCAACCAGTCGTAGGCGCCGGTCACCACATCCACCGGCAGCTCGAGCACCGCGGCGAGATCGATCGGTCGCGGCAGGAGTTCCCCCAGGGCCGGATCGCCCGCGTTGATAGCCGCCCGCAGTTCGGCCGCCAGTTCCACCACACCCTGCGGCACTCGACCGAACCGTTCGCGCAGCCGCTCCGGGGCGTACCGGGCGTAGCTGCCCGCCACCGTGGTATCCGCGCCATAGCGCAGGATCAGGTGTCCTTGGTCGCGTGCCCGGCGATAGGCCCGGGCGACGGTCGCCGGGGAGATGCCGAGCGCGCGGGCCAAGTCTTTGCTGCCGGGCAGCTGCCACTTCGCTTTCACGTCACCGTTCAGAACGGCGGCCCGCAGTATCCAGGCCAGGATGTCGACGTCCTCGTGTTCGGGCTCCGGATACCGCCTCGCCCAAGCGGTCACGATGACTGCCAGGTTCGCCGCGGTGATGATGCCCTCGATCCGACCGTCGTCCGCGGCGGTGGTCGCCGGGTGCGCCGAATGCTCCGCGATAACGGTTCCACCCCGACCCGGCCGAACCACCACAAGCTCCAGCCGCTTGTCCAATTGTCCGTAGGCTTTGACCACAGTTCCCTCGGCTACTCCGAGATGAGTGGCAACTGTCTTCGCGGCAGGCAGCCTCCGGCCCGGGGCCAACCGACCGGCCAGGATCTCCTGACCTATCGCGTCCACCACCGTCGCGGTGATCGGCAATCGGTCGGCCAGTTTCGCAGGCACCAAATGCTTGTCGAATATCTCGACCAGCTCCGGCATCTCGATCGGAGCGGGCGGAACCGCGAGCACCACTGTTCCGATGCGCGGCCCCATGCGCACCAATTGCTGGGCCGCCAACTGGTTGTAGGCCCGACGCAGCGTGCCTTCGGATACGCCGATCCGGCGGGCGGAGTCTTCGTTCGTCGGCAGCTGCACGCCCGCAGGGATCCGATGCCGGGTGATCAGCTTGCCAAACACATCCGACAGCACGGCCACCTGCCGTTCGCCTCCCCTGATCCGGGCTTGCACGTCGAATTCCCGGAGCAGCTCCGTCAATGTCGCCGGATCGACCGGTTCCGGCATGCGGGCGCCGAGGTTCTTACGTGGGCCGCGAGTTTTCTGCTCGTCCTCGTCGAAGACTTCCGCGGGATCGACCACGAACACATCGCCCGCCGCGGCCCCGGCATGCGCGATCCAGGAATCCACGTCCGCGCCGCGGATCAGTCCGCCTGCGGCATTGTCGAACACTACGACCTCGTCCAGCTCGAGGTCGAAGCGGCCGAGCCGCTGCCGCATACGCTCGGTCACCCGCGCCACCGCGAAGGCATGCGCCCCGACCGTCACATCACCGCGGTCGACCAGCCCGGCCAACTCCATACCGCCTGCGACCCACTGCGGCCCATTCTCGGCCTGCACCATCGCCACCGCGGCCGCCAGACCGGCACTGCCCGAGTCGAGAGCGTGTTGCCGCCACCCCGCCTCCAGCCATCGCGCGAAGTCGAGTTTTTCCATGCCGTACAGGGCGATTCGCCGATAACGAGGATCGGCCGGGTTGATGTCGACCGGTGCACCGACGCCCAGCGCCTGGTGCAGGAAATCGTGCACGAATAGTCCGCAGACAGCCTCGCCGGATACCAGATGCGCGGTGAGCGGAATCTTCTCGTCGCATTCCTCCTCGGGGGCCCGTGATCCGTAGTCCTCCTCCCAGGTCACCCGGAAGCCGAGTTCCACCGCCGCGGCCAGGACGGTCTCGAGCTGCTCATCACCGACCTCGGCCAAGTCCCCGCGCAGCAACGCATAGACGACCGCCGTCGACACCCCTGCCGTCTCGGCGAGGGTTCGCGCCGGCTTGGGAATCTGCACGCTGCCTCGGGGAGCCGGCCGGAAGCCCAGGCGTCGCGCCACGGCGCGCACATGGGGTGCGTTCTTACCCTCCTGGCGGCCCGCGAGGATCCGGAAGGCTGTGCTGTGTTCCACCCCGGATGCCCGCGCGACCTCCTGCAGGGTGGCGGGCAGATGCAGCCACAGATTCGGGAAGCGCTGCCGGGCGTCGCGCCAGGCGCGGAAGCCGAGCCGGGCGGCCGTCTCCCGCACCCGCGTAACCACCTCCGGGTCCACCTCGCGATGGTTGGCCGGTGTCGGCCCGCGCAGCACTCGGGAGACCACCGCCGGGCTGGTCCCGACCGCGGCGGCGACATCGATGATCGCGAACGGTCGATCCGCGCGATGTTCGAACAGCGCCTCGCCCATCAGCACCGTCAATCGCGCCCGGAGATCCCCTGGCAGCGGCCGCCGCTCGGCGGACAACCGGGCAATGACCCGACTCGTCAACCGGGCCGCGAGCACCCGATCCCCATCGAGCATCCCCAGCAACTCCCCATACACCCACTGGCTCTCCCGCCGATAGCCGCCGCTCGGGCGCCGCGATGGGTCGGGCATGATGCGGCCGGCCACGTGCCGGATTTCAGGTTTCGGCGCCACCGGGAGCGGCGGGTGGTCGAGAGCCGAATTCATGGGCCTGTGTAGTTCGATGGCCCGATTGCTCGAGAAGGGGTACCGAGTGAGTCCTTCCGGTTCCGGCGACGCAGGGTTCGGGCGAATGCCAGCATCGCCGGAGTCCGGACCGGCGTCCTCGCGCGGCACCACGACGGCGGTGAGGATGGTGCCGTCGTGGACGGTGAACCAGCCCTGGAACACCGACCGGTCGTCCGTCGACAGTTGGGCGGTGAATGAGCCGTCATCCGGGTTGATGGTGATACGCACCTTGGTGAAGTCGCCCGATGTCTCTCCGGTGAGGGTGTGCCACACCTTGTAGACGCTTTCCTTGGCGGAGAACAACACCTTGTCCCAGTGCACGCCACCCTCGGTGCCGATCCGGTCGAGCCAGGCCTTTTCTTCCGGGACAACGATTTTCGCTCGAGCAGCGTCCAGCAACGGTCCATTGTTATCGATATCGATACCGATCGCCTGGATGTCGCGGGCCTTTCCTACCACCGCGACGTAGTGACCGTCTTTATGAGTGATGCTGCCGCGCAGGTGATCCGGCCATAGCGCCGGACGCCTGAAGCCCTGAGACAACAGCGGTGTCACCGGCACACCCAGGCTCCGTATCGCGCGATGCGCACAAGTGCGGCCGTGCACAATCTCGCGTCCGCGCCGCGAGTCCGCACCATTGGGCAACGACTCGAGCAGTGACTCTTCCTCGGGCAGCAACTCCGCATTCCGGTCGTCGCCGATGATCACGGCACCTGCCACCGTGTCGGGCAGTCCGAGTCCGTCCAGCAGCGTGCGATCGGTTGACGGGTTGACCAGCGCGGACACCGACCATACGAAGTGGGTGGCCGCCACGTTGTGCAGCTGTTCGTTCGAGGTGTCGGCCGATCCGCCCAGCCGCGCGCCGATCTCACGCAGGAACGCCACGTCCGCACCGTGCCGTTCGAGCAGCACCAACGCCTGCGGCCGCGGCATACCGAGCAGCACTCTGCGCAGCATGGCGTTGCTCGCCCCGACGAAATGCGATCGGGTCGGGGATTCCTCGCCTCCGGCCGCCTGGGCAACCCGGTCACAGAACGCGACGAGGCCGACATACTCGGTGAGGCCGTCGATCGCCTGCTGCTCCACGGTGCCGGTGTCAGCACGCTCTTGCAGCAGGGCGACAGCCTGTTCCGATTTGCCCTTCGCGACAAGTCGTTCGACCAACTGTCGGAGGAACGTCCCGATCGAGTTGTGATACGCCGTGAGCACGTGAGGCGGGATCTCTTGTTCGACGATGTGCCCCATGCGGGGGGTCTCCAGCAGACCCTTTACTTCACGCAGGATCTCCACCACGACGTCGTCTGGAATCGGATCCTCATGGGCATCGGATCGCAGTCCGTAGCGGATGTAGTTGTCCACCGAAACCGGGGCCGTGACGATGGAAACGTGCTGGACGGCTGGACACTGCTTCTTGAACGTCGCCACCACGCGTCGCGCGTGTTGCGGCGCACAGACTGCGATGATGGATTCGACATCATGGCCGTGCTCCCGCAGCAGAGCGATGGAGTTCGCCGCGTTTTGCCTGGAGTTCTGGGCGTGCGGTTCCTCGATGATCTGGTTGGAGTTCAGGCCCAGTTTCTCCGCACCTGAGCTGAACTTGGCGGCCTCCCCGTGCCAACCGGAGAACACAACTGGGATTTCACTGAGACCACGCTCGCGAACGAAATTCGTGACAACAGCCGACGCACCGTCGTCCGGACTGCCGAACACGATGACGGCACCGTAGTCGCGTTCAGTATCGAATTCCCATTTCGGATCATCGCGCAGGAAATCCCAGATCGTCGACAGGTCGGACATCGTCTGTTCGGAATCCACCCCCCGATCGCTCAGTTCCTGCAGCCAGACCGCATAGGTATCGGTCTCATCGCTACCGTCTTTTTGGGTGGCGTCGTGTTGCCGACCCGCATCCGGGTCGCTGTGCTGATCACTGAACGCGCCGGCATTCGGGTCGCCCGGATTCGCACCATGCGCCACTACGCCCTCGGCGACAAAGCGCTTCCGGCCACGCAGCCCGAGGAACGGATCTCCCACCGAATGATTGACATCCAGGCTCTCGATCACATGCGGCGGACGATCCACCACTTCCGCGAAGCCCATCCGACCGCCCAGCGGCGCACCCACACCAGAGCGCGAAGCCCCACCGCCATCCGGCTGCTCATGGGACACGACACCATCACCGGATGACGACACCCCGACGTCATCCGGGTCACCCGCGGCGTCACCGTCGCGCCCTTCGGCGACGACGCCGGAGCGCGCATCCAGCCGGAATCCGAGCCGAGCGGCGGCTTCCCGCACCAACCGCCGAGTTTCCGCGCTCACCTTCGGGTCGTCGTTGAGCGCTCGCGAGACCGTGATCGGGTGCACCCCGAGTTCCCGAGCGACATCGGTGTGGGTCACCCGGCGCACCACGCCACTGTCGTAACGTCGGCGCAGCCGCGCGGGCAGCCGCTCGGCCAGCCGCTCGGCGATGCGATACAACCTCCGCCGAGCGGTCAGCGGAGTACAGCCGAACTGTTTCGCTATGGTCGGGATCCGCTGCTGCTGGACGAAGTACCGGTCGAAGTACTTCCGCTCCTCCTCGGACAGGGCCGCCAGCAGTGGCTTCAGCGCAGACAACTGGTGGGTGTGGACTGCCTCGATCATCTTCAAGGCGGCATTGCCCTCGGGCACATCGGGTCCGAGCATCAGTTCGGCCAACCGGACCGCGGTGCGATTCAACAACGCGGCAACCTCTTCCGGTGAAAGGTCCAGTTCCGCCGCGACATCGGTAAGCGCTGAGTCCTGCGCAATCAGCAGGTCGAAGCACCGCTGATGATCGGCTTCCAGCCTGCCGCGCCAATGCCGCAGCATCTCCGGGAAATCCCGCTGCAACCGCTGCACCAGCACCAGCGCGTCCATCGGATGGGCCACCACATCGGCCGCCGGATCGGTAACCGTGAGCAGTGCTCGGGGATTCGCCTCGGCCGCCAGTTCCTCGGCCAGGTGGCGGACCGCGCGGCGCTCGGCCTCGCGCACCGTGTCCTCGGCGACCTCCCATGCCTCCGCGATGTCGGTGATCGAGCGGTGTTTCTCGAATCGCAGCACGATGGTCAATTGCTCGTGGCGGTCGAGCCGCCCGAACGCCCGCCGCCACGTGTGCTGGCTCACCCCGACCAGCACCCGGGCATCCAGGCCGGACGGGGCAATACGCTCATGCAGCAGGAAGGCGATCAGCACATCCCGGCAGTGCCGCACAAACGTCCGCCGCCGAAATCCCATCCTGTTGGCTGTCGCCAACACCTGCTGCGCCAACGCTGGTCGCACATCCGGACCGCCACTGAGCGCGCGTTTGGCGATGTGCACGCTGGTCCCGGCCTGCTCGGCAACATCGGCTTCCATGATTTTTCGTTCGGCACCGGCATCCAGATAATCTGAAAGCTGTTGTGTAGACAGCTGTCTGGTCAGACTGCGCACCAGCCGATAGACCTGCGACTGGATCCGCCGCGGCGATTCACCGAGGACGGCGGCCGCTTCCGGCCAGGACCGGCCCGCCACCAGCACCAGATCGAAAACTGCCCGATACCGGGGCGACAGCCGCGCACGCCACAATGTCGCCAGATCCGAGTCCTGAAGCAGGATCTGCTGCGCCATCGCCACCGTCTGCTGCTCGGTGAGTGTCGGGTCCTCCATGCCGACGTTGTCCACCACCGGAATCCGCAGGGCCGGATCGGAATCGGCACGCTGCCCTCGTTCGACGACGAGACCGGGTCGATACGGCTGCCGTCGCAGTGGGAATCCGAGGCGATCGGCTGCCATCCGCACCTGACGTCGCGTTTTCCCGCTCACCTGGGCGGCGTCGTCGAGCACCATCGTCACCCTGTGCGGCTGCACCCCGACTGCACGAGCGACATCCGATCGGGTCACCCGCCGCACATCGCTGTCCCGGTAGAGCTGCCGAAGCTCCTCGGGCAGAGCTTCGACCAGCGGGGCGGCGACGCGATACAACCTCCGCGCCACCGCCATCGGATGACTGCCATACAGGTCGGCGATCGCCGACATCCGCCAGTGTTGCACGACGTACAGATCGGCCCACTCCCGATCCACACCGGACAGCGTCGCGATCAGTGGCTCCACCGCCGTCGGATCATGAGTGTGGATCGCCTCGATCATGGTCAATGCCGCCGTGCCGTCGGGGACAGTGGAGGCGAGCGCCAGGTCGGTCAACCGTACCGCCATGCGATTCAGCAGCGCCGCGACCGCTCCCGGCTGGCTGTCGAGTTCCGTCGCGGCATCGGCAAGCGACATGTCCTGGGCGATCAGCAAGTCGAAACACCGCTTCTGGCCGGGGCTGAGCCGGCCACGCCAATGCCGCAGCACCACTGGATAATCCCGCCACAGCCGCCGCACCAGGGCTACCGCAGCAACGGGATGGGCGACCAAGCCAGCAGCCGGATCCGTGACGTTTCGCAGTAGTCGAGGCTTCGTCTCGGCAGTGAGTTCTTCCACCAGCCGACGGATCGCGCACCGCTCCACCTGCCGAACAGCGCTCGCGTCGACGCACCATGCCTGGGTGATCTCGGTGATCGAGCGGTGTTCGGTGAAGCGCAGCGCGAGCACAAGTCGTTCGTCGTCATCGAGTCGAGCCAGCACCTTGTTCAGTGTCTTGTAACGCATATGGACCAAAACTCCTGCGTCCAAGCCGGTCGGGGCGATGCGCTCGTACAGCAGGAAGGTGATCAGCAGATCCCGCCGGTATCGGTCGAAAGGCGACCGCGGATATCCGAGTCGATCGGTTGCTGCCGTCACCCGGTGCGCGGTGTCGAAACCAAAAATGCCACCACGTCGCACAGAATAAACGGTTTGCAGACCCACCCCGGCCGCCTCGGCCACATCCGCCAGCGTGACACCACGGTGGGCGCCAGAATCGACATACTCCCAAAGCTGCGCTACGGAGAGCTTTCCGACCAGATAGTGCGCAATCCTGTTCGTCCGGTATATGATCGCCTTCATCCCGCGGGTCGTGTCGGCCATTTCGCCGACAGACCGCCCTTCGGCGAAATACCGATCGACAATGCCTCGCGCAGGCGGCGATAGCTCTGAAACCCACCGGGTCATCAGGTCCGGATCACGAATCTGAATCTGCCGCACCAATGCCATCTCCTGCAGATGATCCAAGTACGGACGGCCCTGCAACAGATTCGCCAATGACTCGGCGATCTCGTTCTGACGATTGGCGATGCGACTGCTGCTGTACCCCAATCGTTTCGCCGCTGCGGATATCGGAACTTCGTCAAGAAAGAAATATGCGGCGAGTTCCCGGTCTTTCTCGGGAAGACCGGGGATCGCCTCCCGCACATCGTGCTTGCGTGCCGCGCGAACAAATGCCAGCGCATCACCGGTATTCGAGGTCGGGAACAGGGCCTCGGCCGGATCCACCATCGGGATCGGCATGTCCGGTATTATGTCTCGGTTGTCGCTCCGGTCGGCGATAAGGCGGGGCCGAGACGGTTCCTGGTGTCGATAACCAAGACGGTCGGCCGCTTCCCGCACCCGCCGCTGCGTTTCCCGGCCCACTCTGCCATCCCGGTCGGCGAACGTCAGCGCCACGGTCTGCACGTGCACCCCGACTGCTCTGGCAACATCGGCTTGGGTCACTGGACGCAGTCCCACACCGCCCCCGTACCGCTGGTGCAGATCGGCGGGAACTCGCTCGGCCAGGACCACCGCCAGGCGGCGCAGCGTAGTGGTCACCGTGTTCAGCGCCGCGTCATACAGGTCCGCGATCTGCTGCACCCGCCAATGCTGCACGAAGTACAGGTCGACCCACTCGCTATCGCGTCCGGTGAGCAAATCCGTCACCAACGGCTTCAGCACCGTCGACTCGTGATCCTGGATCGCCTCGAGGAACCTCACCGCCACGGTCCCCGCGGTCAGCGCGCCGTCGGCCCGCGAGCGCCTGACGGACGGTTCTGGGAGCTGATCAGCGACCGCGCGGATCGTCTTGTGCAGCTGCAGACGGACGGGGTGCTCATCGGAATCCATCGCGGCCGCGATATCCCGCATTGACTGCCCCATGAACCACCGCACGACAACTTCCCGCGGATAGGATCCGAGCTGCTCGACAATTCCGGCCAAGTCCTGGAGACGAGCCCGCTTGGCGGCGCGGATCTTCGCCACCTCCGCTGCCACCGTGGGCAGTTCCACATACAGCCGACGCTGACCGCCCTCGGACAAGGCCGCGGCCAGTTCCTGACCATGTGCGGTCAGCGCCACCACCAACGCCGACCCCAAGCCACTTTCGCCGAGCACCGTCGCTTGTAACTCTCTGCGCGCCTCGACCGTACGCTCCCGGACCTGCTCAGGCGTGATGCCGAGCACCAGCGCCGACTCCTGCTCGGTCAACCCGTCGATGTCGTTGAGCTGCAGCACCGCACGCAGATTCGCCGGCAACGCACCAAAAGCCCGACCCACCGGTGAGTCGTCCGACAGCTCCTCGTCCGTGGTCTGCCCGGCCGACAGCTCACCCTCGGGCCGAGGATCACGGTGCGCCCGAGCGAGGTCCAGCTTTTCCGCATCGTCGGTGGTGTCCACCCGGTTGGCACGGCCGAGCTCGGTAATGACCGCATTACGCACTGCGACAGCGAGATAGCGGCGAAAGCTCCCGGCCAACAGCAGCTCGCCACGACTGAACTTCGAGTAGAAATCGGTGAAGGTCTCGGCGACGACGTCTTCGGCTACTTCCCGGTTCTTCGAGATTTTCCATGCCACCGTCACCGCGTACCGTTCGTGCCGCCGGTACAGCTCGTCGAATGCCGTGAGGTCGCCGTCGGTGATCCGGGCGAGCAGCTCGGCATCGCGCGCGTCCGCACCGTCACCTTCGCCACCGCCGGTCGTCTCGGTGGACGCGATCGGTTCGGAGCGATCCCCCGAGTCGGACCGAACCCCGACACGGACATTCTCGAAATCCCGGGCATGCTCCGGAAGTTCCGTAACGACCCGGTCCTCGGGACCTTCGGCAACCCGCATCCCCAGCACCGCAATCACCTTCGCAGGCAGCGACCAATCCTCGAACGGGATGTTCTCGCCGAACTCGTGTACCATCACCTCGCCATCGACCAACTTCACATTCACCGCATGGCCCCACTGCGGTCGCCGCCCGTCCACACCCTCGTACACCACCACCGCCACCATCGGCTTCCCGGTGGCCGCGACCCAATCACGCACCTGTTCCAACTCAGTGATCGCCGGATCCCAACCCGCCCCGACCACGTCCGGAACATCCTTCAACAACACACCGGCCGGATCCGCCTCAGCCGACCCCGCGGGCGGCTCCTGCCCCCGCGCCCTCCACATATCCCGCCGCGCCTTCGGCACGCAGTCCAGCTCGGCGTCTGGTACGTGCCCGGCGAGGGCGGCGCCCGGACGCTGGTATCGCCCGGACGCGTCCCCCTGCGCGTCCAGACGCCCTGCGTCCGAACTCTGCTGTGGCACGGTGACCCGTGGGTACACACGGTCTGCCGCGAAACCTGCCGCACCTCGTACCAACTGCCCCAGCCAACCGGCCACACCGCCGACGACAGGCTGCGCGATATCCAGCAGCTTCGTCCCGGATTCTCCGGGAAGAAGACCGGCGATTGCCTCGGTAATGTCTTTTCCGGTACCCAACCCCAGCTCCGCGCCCTCCCGGATGACGGTGCGGAGCAAGTACCTGTCGACGACCTTCATCATGTATTCCTCGGCCGCTCGATGGCCCATCCTCGACCAGATGAAGGCACTGAGATACCGCGCCCGCAGATACTCAGGACTCTGAGGTGTGAGCCCTCGGCAGCCCGGAAAGTGCAGCGCCGACCACAGGTCGTTCTTCGGGTGCCTGGTCCACAACGCGTACTCGTCGTCGGAGAGCAAAGGGGCTGCCACTCCCACTGGGCCGGGCCACAGCCCGCGCATCTTGGTGTGGTCGTCCTCCAGCATCGGCCTGCCCGAGAAATACTGCATCCTGCCGCGCCAAATCGACAACAGCTGCGGCAGCTCGTCGAAGGATGCGTCGCGCATGAAACTCGTCAATCGGGTGAGCAAGGCTTTTAGGTGCGGGCCGCTGGCTTTCTGCGGCGTACCCTCCGGAACGGTCCGGAATTTCCAGACGGTGATCGTCTTTCCGTCACTGGTTATCTTCTCCTGTTTGAAGAACAGTGAGTTCAAGTCGACCTTGCCCTGGTGCACCAGCTGATCGATCGACAAGCCGGCCGTGACGATCAAGCCGAGCGTCATATAGAGGGGAAAGCGCTTGTGAATCCGGCCGAGCTCGAGGAAATCTTTGTCCGTGAGCTCCACGTCGCGCAGTTTCTCGAAGTCGAACGAGCGCAACGCATCGAACCATTCCCCCCGATTGCTGACCCAGTCGGCACCGAACGGCTCCCCAGGCTCGGGCATCGGCAAGTTCCGCATGTACCAGAAGGCCTCGGGGTTGAGTGCGATCAACTCCTCGATGGCAGCCGCCACCGGCGCCCAGTAGTCGGGCTCGCTCAGCGCAAGGCGGTCGGCCCGCGGGTTCGAGAGCATGTTGTCCTCGGGCGGTGTGTCCCGCGTAGGCGCCGGTCCGGGGGGTGACTGTTTGTCGGCGGCTGCATCCTCGTGGACGGTCCATTGTTTGGCTCCGGGGTCGCATCCCGCGCCACCGAGGTCTGCGTCGACTTGCGCAATCCGTTCTATCTGCTTTTGTCCCCGTGCGGGCTCGGGGCCGCGGTCCCAGGGTTCGCCGTCACCGTCCCAGCGCCGTTCGGGGTTGGGGACGCCCATGGTTCCGATCGGGGTTGCCGACCGTGCAGCCTGTCGAGGTGCGGGATCGTTCGGGCGCTGGTAATACTCCCGCACCCCATTCGGCAGCGCGAATCCCTCCTCATCCGCTGCCGCTATCACCTTCATCGCAGTAGCCCTGCTCACCTTCGGGTTGCGGTTGAGCACGCTCGCCACCGTCGAATCGGCGACTCCGGCCGCCCGCGCTACCCCAGCCCACGGCGGTGGCTGCCGCTTCCGATCCATGAGCTCTTGGTAGAACTCCCGCACTCCCGGCGACTCGATCCCCAGCTTCTCGGCAGCCTTCACAATCCGCATTGCCTTGTCGAACCGCACCCGCGGATCACGTTGTAATACGCGGCTCGCTGTTTTCTTGGACACGCCGGCTTCCCGCGCCAACTCGGCTATCGTCCACGGCGAATCGGGAAGACTCGCGTAGAACTGCTTCGCCCCCGGCAGCTCGATCCCCGTTTCCTCGGCGACCGCAACGACCAACAGCGCCGTCTCCTTGCGTACCAGCGGGGAGAGGCCGGCTACGCGATCGACGGTCGTCACGCTCACTCCGGCATCACGCGCCAGCCGTTGATGCTCTTCGGACGTCTCCGTCGAAGGAGGTTGCGGCGGTGGGGCGGGCGCTGGCGTCGCCTTCTCACCTAGGGCATTCCGCATCCGCCGCGTCAACTCCGCGAGCACGTTATCGTCGAGCTCTACCAACGTGTCGGCACTGTAGGCAAACCGCAGTCCACGAGCGGTCGTCCAGTGTGACAGTGCCTGGGCCGCCTCCGACCGGGACCGACCCCGCGCGAACCGTTCCAGCAGCCACCGACGACGCAGCGGCGCCATTTCCCTCAGGCATCGCAGCAGCACATCCTGATCCGCGCCCGCCAACACCCGAAACGGCCGGGACCGCGAGGACAGGCCCATAGCGCGCAGTCCGACCAACAGCCGTGCCCGGAACCCCTCGACATTCAGTTTCCCCTCCGGCACCCCTTTGTCCAGACGTTGTGCCATCGCCGTCACCACGTCGTGCACGATCGACCTGGCCGATGCCCGATCCACCGGTGTTCGATCCGACGGCAGCATTTTCGACACCTCATCCGCCGTCGCCCGCAGGAACTGGTCCCGCACCTCGGCGAACATCACCGTCCGCGGCGGCACAGGAGCGAGAGAGTAGCCGTAGAATTCGGCGACCATCGGCGGCACGGTGATCCCCATCCGCTCGGCCTCGGCCAGCACCCGCAACGCTGTCTGCCTGCTGACCCTCGCCGTATCGCACGAGAAGACCAGCTGCACCGTGGTCGTATTCACTCCGACCTTCTCGGCCAGAGCCACAAGGGTGCCCGCGGAACGAACCGGCAGCACGACCCCGAGTTGATCCGCAACGGCGGATATCCGGTTCCACGTCTCGCGATGCATCCACCCCCGCTGCAGCAGGGCCGCCATCTTCGCCGGTACCACGGAAGCCCGCTTCATCCCGGCCGCCCGCGCAATGTCGGACAGTCGCGCAGGCAGCGCCAGGCCGAGCCCCTCGCCGGCCGGACCGAGGCCATACAGGACTCGACCTCCCCTCTTCTCGGCTGCGGCCACTATCAGCTGTCGGGTGACGGCCGGGATATTCGTGGCATCGACACCGTCGAACACCCGCCATACCGATTCTTTGCCCATCACGGTCGCCCGGGCCACGTCGATGAGCCGCAGCCCCGGCGCGGAGCGGCGCAGCCGAAAACCCAGTCGACGAGCGGCGACCAGCACACGCCACCCGATATCCGGATCGACCGACGGCTCGATCGGAAAACCGTCCACAACCTGGTAGACGGTCTGTTGATCCACCCCCGCCAGATTCGCGACATCCACTGTGGTCGCTCGCCGTACCGAACCCAACGCCGTGTGCACCGGGCCATGAGCATCATCCAGCAACTCCGCCACCACGGCCTCGGCCAGAGCGCCGACCACATTGCACTGCGGGCGCAGCGCATCGTCGGCAGTAAGAAGGTCGACGGCCGCATCACCGCCTGCCAACCAGGCCACCAGCCGATGTCTCTCGTCCGTGGTGAGCCGATCGGCGATGCGTCGCACCGCCTGGGCCAGCCCCGCAGAATCGTGCTGCTTCGCGGCGTCGACGATCGCCACCGCCTCGGCGACCGACCGCATATCGACCCCGACCACGTACTCCGCCAACCGCAACGTCGCCGCCTGCTCGTGCATTTCGACAGTCACCGCGTCGCAACCCAACTCGACAGCAGTTTCGGCGACAGTGTGCCCCTCGACAATTCGCTGCAAGGCCACGGCAATGTCCTCGGTGGAAATCAACCGCTGAGCACGTAGCCGCCGCAGCCCTCCCCGCAGCAACCCCGGATCGTCCCGCTGAGTCGCGTGCACCAGCGCTGTCGCCTTGCCGATCACCTCCGCCGTCACCACCGCGGGCTCGTGCGCCATCCGCAGCACCGCCGGGGGGCTGTCCGCGGGCAGGACATCGTTCGGCGCAAGCAGGTGCGCGCCGTCAATCCCGGTGTGCGCCGCCGACAGATTCTCCGGCGAGGAGTCCGGCGTCGATGTCCCGACACCAAAGTCACTGCCGCGCAACCGGACATCCGCACCGGGAGCGACCTCATGCGGGTCTACCGCGTTGCCCTGGTCGTCGAGGAACAGCGCCGAGACCCGTTGCCCGGCCGACTCCGGCGGCGGCACGAACTCGCGCTGGAAATCACCCATGCCGGGATCGCGCCGTTCGATCCGGACTATCCCGTCCTCGACCCGGCGCACCAGCCAGTACACGTGGCCGAGGTCGCCGTGCGCACCGGTCCCCCGCACCGTCGGGTCGAATACCACCACCGCAACCCCATTGCCACGGCCGGACTCGGGCTCGGCATCGTCGAGTTCCGCCCCCCACGCCTCCAGCCGGGCCACCGCCTCGGCAACATCGGTCAAGTCTTGCGACCGCTGCCCGCCCAACGCCCGCTCGACCTCGCTGACCAACACACCAGCCAACCCCGCCTGCGGCAGATCCCCCACCGGGCGTTGGTACTCGGCGGCAATATCCGCCACCACCATCGGACCACACTGATTCGACAAATGCAGCCACGCCCGGGTCGTCGCGGAATCATCCTCGGCCGGGGATATCCACAACGTCTCCGATGCATTGGGCAAACCGGCGTAACGTCCACGCGGATACCACCAACCGAGATCCGCGATGGCGCGGAGCACCTGGCGGCGGGTTTGCACACCCGCGCCGGCTCCTTTGAGGACATTTCTGAAGGTTGCCCAGGATACCCTGGCGGCCTCTGCCACCTCATTCTGCATGGGTTGCACGACGAACCGGCCTGGGATGAACCGACCAGCAACGAAGTGCCCTGGGGTGAATCGTGTTGCCGCGAAGACCGGATCGACGAGCTTACGAAGATGATCGGCAACCGGATATCCCAACCACAACGCCGCCACCAGAACCCGCTGCTCAGACTCGGTCGACGCCCACGTACGCCCGGACAGTACTTGTCCGGCCATATGGCGTTTCACCCCCGCCAACTTGGCCACATCGTTCACCATCGGGCGCTGAGTCGACGCCCGCTGATCCAAGCCGAGGAAACGCTGCGCCAGTTCAGCCATCCGGGCGTCCTCCGACGAACCCGTCCGGCCACCGATTCGCGCCAACGCGTCCACGACCAGGTGCCTATCCACCTGCTCCGGCACGACCCCCAACCACTGCGCCAACCCCATCCGCAATGCCCGGACCAGCTCTACATCAGCCTTCGGGTACCAGCAGCCCAACTCGTCAGCCGCCGCCAACACCCGACGGCGCGTCTCGTTGGGAATATCCCCAGTTCTCTCGAGCACCGCGCCAACCGTCGGTTCAGGGACACCCGCGCGCCCCGCGATCTGGGCATGAGTGGGCTGGACAACGAAACTGCCTGGAACGAACGCACCGTCGACCAACCGGCCCGCAGTGAACCGCGCTGCCGCGAACTCCGGATCCATCTGCGCCCGCAACTCGTCGGAGACCGGCCACCCCAACCACAACGCCGCCGCCAGAACCCGCTGCGCAGACTCAGTCAATGCCGACCTACGCCCGGACAGCACCTTGACAACCATATGGCGTTTCACCCCGGCCAACTTGGCCACATCGTCGGTTTCCGCACGCCACGCCAACGTCCGCTGGTCCAAACCCAGGAACCACTCAGCCAGTTCGGTGATCCGGACGTCGTCCGGCGAAGCCGCCCGACCCCCGACCCGCACCACCGCCGCCGCGACGAGCGCCCGATCCACCTGCGCCGGCTCCACCCCCAACAACTGCGCCAACTCGACCCGCAACACCTGAATCTGCTCGACACCGAACTTCGGATGCCAGTAACCGAGTTGCTCAGCCACCTCCAACACCCGACGCCGCGTCTCCTCGGGGACATCGGGAATCCCTGCAAGCGCATCACTGACCACGAAAGGAGATACACCCGCCCGGCGCGCAATCTGGGCTTGGGTGGGCTGGACAACGAAGGCGCCGGGAACAAACTCACCGTCGACGAACCGCCCTGCAGCGAACCGCGTCGCCGCGAACTCCGGATCAACCCACTTCCGGAGACGATCCGGAACCGGATACCCCAACCACAACGCCGCCGCCAGAACCCGCTGCGTCGGTTCGGTCAACACGGCTCCCCGGCCTGACCCCAGTTCCTGAACAGTGTTGACACTCACCCCGGCCAACTTGGCCACCTGATTCAATCCAGGCTGCTTGGACAATGCCCACTCGTCGAAGCCGAGGAACCGCTGCGCCAGTTCGGCCATCCGGGCGTCCTCCGGCGAAGCCGCCCGGCCACCGATCCGCAGCAGCGCCGCACCGACCTTCCGCCTGCTCACGTGCTCCGGTGTCACCCCCAGCAAGCGCGCCAACTCGACCCGCAACACCTGAATCTGCTCGACATCGACCTTCGGATACCAGTAACCGAGTCGCTCAGCCACCTCCGACACCCGACGCCGCGTCTCCTCGGAGATATCCCCCGTCTCCTCGAACACTCGGGCGACCGTTGACGGGGACACGCCAGCCCGGCGCGCGATCGCATCGTGGGTGGGTTGAACCCTGAATGTCCCGAGGACATACTCGCCGTCGACGAACCGGCCCACAGTGAGCCTCGTCGCAGCGAACTCTGGATCGACAAGCGGACGAACAGCACCCGCAACCGGATACCCCAACCACAACGCCGCCGCCAGAACCCGCTGCGCAGGCTCCGTCATCATCCGGCCTTCCCCGGACAGGACCCGGCGAACGATATTTTCACTTTCGCCCGACAGCTCGACCACGTCGGCAACCGTGGGAAGTTGGGCCAGTTCGTCCTCGTCCAAATCGAGGAACCATTCGGTGAGCTCGACGAGCCGGGCCAGCTCGGGCGGCGACCCTGCTTTCTCGTCCAGCTCCCGAAGCGCAGTCAACGCCGCACCGGGCCGCCAAATCACCCCCGGCCGATGTAGCTTATCGGCAGCAAGCAACCGCTTCAGTTCCATCATGTCCGGCTCTCCCGTGGAGAGGCCGCCACGCCCGCTCGGAAGCAGCTGACGTCCCAGCCACAGAGCAATCTGCGATCCTGCCCCCGCCTGCAGCGCTTGCTCCCAACGCGACTCATCGAGCCTCCGCAGCTGCGTCTGCACGACGGCGACCGCCCATCGCAGCCGTTTCTGGTGCAGCCGGCCGGGTTCCACCCCGAGCAGGCCCGCCAGCTCCACCCGCAACGCATGGAACTGCTCGAAGGTGTCGTAATTCTGCTGAAACGCCACCCTTTCCGGTATCTCGGGAACGTCCACGTCGGTAGCTTCTGCCACAGCGCGCAGCAACCGGCCGAAGGCAGCCCGGTCCAACTCGGCCAACGTCGCGTCGTCGTAGCCGTTGAACGGCGGAACCTTCGCGGCGTCGGCCTGCACCAGGCCCATCCAGAATCTGCGCCGCAACCACTGGCCGTGCGACGTGCCCGACAGCACCGCCATCGCCTTTTGAGCGGCAGCTGCCGGAATCGGTTCCACCAGAAGGTGATATGCCGGGTTCGACTTCGTCACCCCCCACTGCCGCAGCGCCGCGGCCGCACTCGCGCAGAATTGCCGCAACACCATGCGATCAACCGCGCTGCGCGCCTCCGCACGCAGCCACGCCGCGACATCGCGCACGGTAGGAGCGGGCCGGTCCGGATCGAAGGCACGGTCGAAAACCTCGCGCACAACCTGCTCGACCAGCGCCCGGCGATCGGGTCGGTCACCCATTGCCACCGTCAGCCACCCGCCGATCTCCGGGGCGAACCGCTGCCACAACTGCCTGCGCGCCGATCGGTCACCCGCACGCGCCGCCCGCAACAGCGCCACCGGGTCGTCCGACTCGGGCGTGCCCTTGTCTGCCTGATGTCCGGCGGCGTCCGGGTCGGCGGCGAACCACACCGCAGGGTCGCGTCGTCCGCCCCGGAACGGATCCGCTACCGGGTTGAGCTCCCGCTCCCGCTCCGGGACCCCCAACGCGTCCATCACCTCCGCCACATCCGGTGGCAGCCCAGCCAGCGGCCGGAACGCCCACGCACCCCGGTCAATTCCCGGCGTCACCGCCGCGAACGTCGCCGGATCCGACGGCGGCACGGGCTGCGTGGCCTGGGTATCCCCATACCTTCGCGCGCGGGAATCGTTGTCGCCGTCGTCGTATCGCCCACGTTTGGGATCGATGGGTGGCGAGCCGACGCGCTGCTCTTCGGGTGAGCTGGTTTCGCTTGTCGCCGAAACGTTTTCGACAAAGCGGGCGGGTGCAGCCGCCGCAGCATCGTCTCCCGTGGGATGCACGGGTCCTTCGGGCTTACTGAACCGCACATCGACCTCGGTGAATTCACCGTAGGAGCGAGTACCTTCTACTACGCGCTCACCATCCTGTCCTTTGAGAGTGACGAATCGAACCAGGGTGTAACCGTATTCGGCCGCCATCTTGGCGGTGAAGGTGTTCCGGACCGCCTCTTCGGGGGACAGGAACAGGTCCTGCATGAAGGCATTGAAAGATTCGAGGTCGTCCCCCAGCCATTCGTGCTCGTTCTCGGCGGTCACCTCATGTGGGCGAACCAATTCGTTTCCGCGACCGTAGAAACTCCAATGCCCACGGATCTCGTGCACCGGACGAGGAATGGAATTCATGAGCTCTCGAAACATCACATGCCCTGGCGGCGTTCCGGGACCGACCTTTATACGGACACTAAGGACACCGTCATCGATTTCCGCTATGACTCCGTAATGCTCTGTCTCATACGAGTTCCAGTAATCGGAGGCTTGCTGGTCCGGATAATCCGTCCACATATCATCCGGCGTGAGGGGCGGCATCGGTGCCGGCGGCTCGCCGTACTCCCGCAGGACTTCCAGCAAGAACGGGTGGTCGAGTGAGCCGGGGTCCGGAGCCGATTGGCGCGCCAGCTGGACAGTTTCCTCGAGCGCTTCGCTGAGCTCTGCGCTATATATGAGTCGGGCGGCTGCGGCCTCGCTCATTCGTTGCCCTTGCAGACCGTCCGGCAAAGTGCGATCGATGTCGGCGAGTTCGTCGCGTAGTAGGCGCATCTCGCGTGCGGCAGCGCGCGGTGCCCAGTGGCCGGGTATGCGGCGCTCGAGGTCGTCCAGCACGTCGGTTGCGTCTTCGAAGCACCCAAGCCCGGTTTGATACAAACTCGTTTGGATTGCGTAGTGCATTCCACCGAGAACCAGGCTCGAAAGGTAGGGCGCGGCCAGAGCGCCGGCATGCTCCTCGAACTGGTGCCGCGCAATCTCGTATGCCACCTGTTGGCCGGAGATTTTTCGGCAAAGCTCGACGAGCACTGGGCTGAACTGCGCTGCCGATCTCATTCGTAGATAGTTGTCGGCCGATGCGGACCGGGATTGGTACTGCCTTCGTCCCATATCCTCGAATCGCGACATCGCTTCTTCGATGCTGGCAATCAAGCGCTGTCGGCGCGGGTCATCCATGGTGTGGCCGCGGCCGGAGATGGCTTCTCGCGCCTCATCTGCTGCTTCGGCGACGCGCTCCAGGCTACGATGAATTTCCCAGAACGGCACCGGAAGCCCGTGCAGCGGATGAGGCGCAGCATAGGGGTCGCCGAGGCTGCCGATACTGTCGACCACCATCTGCGCGCTGACCCACATCTCATGGGCAACCGGTCGCCACCCTGCCAGGGTGAACACGATCTCCGACAATGTTTCGTTGTTGAGAATTCCCAAGTCGACCCGAAGTTCCCCGAGATAAAAGAGTAGGCCGTCGAGGTTGTATCCCAAGCGGGCGATCACCGCGTTCAGAATCCGTGCCGCGTCGGTCAGCTCGGTGACCGATCGCGGCTGGCCGCCGTAGAACGCCGCCAGGTTTTCGGCGACTTTGCCTCGCATCTCGGCCATGAGTGGCCGGGCTGCATGGAAGGGCAGGGCAGCGGCCCACTCATCGAGTTCCTGGTAGCCGGCGGTGGCGAGGTCCGGTATCTCGATTTCGTCGCGCACCGGCATGGCGCGATCGATATCCGCCGGCTCCTCGTTGGGGGGCGCCGGAGCACGGTCGCCAGAGCCGGTCCACTGCGCTGGTGGCGGACCCCAGACTCCGAGGGCTCGGAAGATCTGGTTACTGCTCAGATCCGCGCTCTCGCCCCAAGCCGGTCTCGCCGTTGCGAAGGCGCCACGCAATTCCTTGGTTACGAATTGTATCTGTTCCGGAGTAAGCAGTCCGGCATCGGTAGAACGCGCCAGGCGGATGATGTCGTGAACGATTCTCTGAATCTCCAGGAACAGGAAATACAGATCCCACACGTTCGGTGGCACCGACATTTTCTGTCGTAAGTGGTCGGTGGCGGGTCCGGATCCGGTGAGGTGATACATACGGACGAAGTCGAGAATCGGGTCTCCTGGCCTCGCCAGCTCCCAGTCCACTGCGGCTACCCCTGTCCGCGACGGGGCACGAAGGCGGAGCAGGTTCTTGAAATGCGCGTCGAAATGTATGAGGGCGAACGGCGCGCAGAATTCCGACTGCATAATGCCCGAATTGATCAACCGGACAACAGGCGCGAAGGGCTCTGCCGGAATTCCGAGCATGGCGAGACACTCACCGAGTTCGGGGAGAGCCGCCGCGAGGTTGGCCATCTCCTCGGCGACGAGTTCGTCGATGAACCTCCGGCGATCACCAATGCCCATGAACGTCTGCTCATGTAGCTCGGTGAACAGTTCCACCACCTCGTCGATGATGGTCCCCATGGTCTCCTGGTCGGCGGATTCCAGGAGGCCGGCGATCTGATCGCCCTCCAGGAACTCCATGAGGAGCACCTCATCGACCCGGCGGCCATCGGGCATCTCGACGTCGTAGTACACATGGTATATCCGCGGCACACCGCGCTGACCTTGCTCGGCAAGCTGCTTGTACACTCGCCATTCGACGATCTTATTTTTGTCCAGATTGTCGGCCGCAGGCGCTGGAAAGCGCACCAAATACCGCGGTTTCCCGTATACGTAGCCGACCGGAACATTCTGATTCTTACTCCCTGCCAGAGCTCTCGACAGACCGCGCTTACCTTCCTCGAGTAGCGACTCGGCCGCCCAGGCAGGCAAAGACCACCCCTCCGTTCCACCGAAATATTTGATTTGGCCCAACCGAGAGCGACGAGTTACAGGGCTTTCGAATTCCTCTCCGGGATGGTTCTCCGGACGGGAGTCACTGTCGTTGTCAGCGGCGGTAGCGGTAGCGGTAGCGGTAGCGGTAGCGGTAGCGGTAGCGGTAGCGGTAGCGGTAGCGGTAGCGGTAGCGGTAGCGGTAGCGGTAGCGGTAGCGGCCAATGTTGTCGCCAGCCGACGGAGTGCGCGGCGCTCGACCGTCCGTGGCAATTCCTCGAGATGCAGCCTGTGCGCGGCCTCCGGGCGCGTCAGCCCGTCCCAGAACCGCGCCATGAGGTAATCCCGCTCGGCGTCGGGAAGGGCGGCGATGGCGTTGTCCACTTCCTGCCTGGTTCGTCCGGGGGCCAGTGCTCGAGCCAGCGGATCGGACGCGTCGACCTTCACGAATTCGATCAAGGTCACCAGCATCGACTGCCGGAACCGTTCGTGCCTGACGTGTTCGACCGCGCGGTTCCGGGCATCCGCGATGAGTGTTTCCGGGTCGTGATCGCCTTCCTGCCCGAGCACTTCCCTGGTGATGTCGTCGGCAACCTGGGTGGAACCGCCGACTTCGCCTTGCACTATTCGCCGTATCGTCTGCTGCAACGACTCCGAGGATGTCTCACCCGCACCGGTGGCGTCGGCCTGGTCGGTGTCCTCGTCGGCGTCAGGCGAACCGTCCGGCGGCGGCGTATCGGGGCCCGGAGCTTCCAGGGGAGTATCGACAGCAGTGGTGCTGTCCTGCTCTCGTCGTCGGTCGAGGAATTCTGCCAGCTTCTTGGGGGTGAATGTCTCCCGGCTGTCGATCGTCGATGCGGTGGGCGCAGGTTCTCCGGGTGTCGCTTCCACCGGTTGCGAGGCGGGTGTCGCGGGTGTGGTGACGAGGATCTCGGGTATGGGGAAGTGGATCGGCGCGAACGAGTCCATGGCGCGCCATTCGTTATTCGGCCGTGGATTGAACCACCCACGCAAAGCGGGGTCGGTATCGCGCAACCCATCGGCGATCGGCCCCGACTCGGCGAGGAATTCCGCCAATTCGCTCGCCACCTGCCGGAGTCTCTCCGCGTTTCGGGGGTCTGGCGCCGCTGCGGCGAGTGCCTCCAGACGCTCTAGAGCAACGTAGTCCGCGGCAACGCTACGAACAGTTTCCGGATCGGCGCCGAGTGGAGATCCATATCGCCGGTACAGGAGGTACTCGGAGAGTGACAATTCGAATTTCTCCGGATATCCCGCAGTGTTGGTCACCTGCAGCGCTCCCAGTGTTGCCAGTGGCTCACCCCACGGCAGGAAGGTGGCGAATGCGTTCAGGAGCGGGGCAACTGCCGGGTCGGCGGCGATATCGGGAGGCATGAGGGATGCCCATTCCAGGTGAGTTGTCGCAGCACCGCTCGCTTGCGTCGGCCAGAAGAATTGATGGCGACGGTGTTTTTCGAACAACTGGTACATGCACAGCCATTTCACGGCGTGTACGGCGTCCGCATACGCAGCATTGAACTCGGCCGGCGTGATATCGACGGCAGTGGCGCTGTCGGCGGCCGCCTCTACATCTGGAGTGGAGGCGCTGGCTGGCGGCTCGGGAGGCCCGCTCCTGTGCGTGGGTGTCGGCCCCGGCACCGGTTGTGCCCTCGGCCGGATGTATCGGACTACACCGGGCTGGTCACCCAGATCGTCGCGGACTTCGATCACCCTGTTCGGGAAACGTGCGTGCAGAGCGGCATCAATCTTGCTCCGCAGGTTGTCGAGGTGTGGGATGTCGGCGTCCGGATGCTCGAGCACGATCCACGCGAAGGGCTGCCCGTGCGGATCGGCGCCGTACTCGATCCGGCAGTCCACTGGAGGAGCATCGGTGTCGATATCGATCGTGAACGGTGGAGAACCATACGGTTTCAGACTGGTGAGCTCTCCGACCATAGGAACCACAATCCGAGTTTCGTTGGCATGCAGTAACAGACGATCCGCCTGGAACTCCGCGCTGGTTACCACCCCCCAGACAGCAGAACCCTGTCCGTCCTGGCCCTCGACCACGGTCGAGTCGATGACTATCTCGACGGACATCGCGCCGTCGAAGCCGTTATGGGTGTCCAGTTCGTCATCGATCGGGTGATGCAGTTCGAACCATGTGGATTTCCGGGCGCCGTCGTCCAGGACGGTGGTGCCGTAATCATCCGCGAAGACTTTGAGCGCCATTGTCGGGCCCTGTTCCGTTTCGGTGCCGGAGCCGCCGCTCTGCGGGTCGACAGTGGTGTCGTTGATCACCTCGAAACGTGTCTTGCGTATGCCCTGCGTGTCCGTTGCCGTGATGACGGCTTCGATCATCCCGAGAGGTTGCGCCCGCGACTGCGCCACCAACTGCGTGAACAGTAGGTTCGCTTTGCCGATCTGCTCGTCGGCGAGCCAGGTGAACTCGCCCAGCAGCTCCAGCATTCGATCGCGTGCCGGATGGGCGGCAACAACTCGTTTGCCTACGTCTTCGGCTGTGCCATCAGCCTCATCGCCTTCGCGGACGACGAACTGTCTGCGGATATGGGGCGCGGCCGCTTCGGGTGTGTGATCGGCCTCCGGGGCGAGTTCGGTGTTCGTGTGCTCGGCGTCGGGCGCTTCGGCTACAAGGCCGGGACTGTCCGGCGACTCCTCCGGCACGGGACGGGCCGGGAAAGGTATGGAGGGGCCTTCGTCTTGGTTGCGGTCTTCGGGGTGGTGGAAGAAGGCTGCTTCGCCCAGTCCGGCGTATCCAGGCTCGCCGGCGAATCTGCCGCGGTGTACGTGTCGTGTGGGCGCGCTGGACATGTCGTTGTCGAAGGCGGTTGCCGGGCCCGGTGCAGACCCGTCGGCGCCCGGCATGGCCGGTGTTGTCGCGCTACCGCCGGCGGTGGCAGCTGTGCGTGTGGGCGACGAGTCGCTCCGAACATCGGCATCGGGCGCGAGCACAGGGCTCTCGACGGCCCCCTCGACGCGCTGTTCGTCGGCGGAGAGCCCACGCGCATCGTCGTCCAGGGAATCAGAGGCGGGGGCTTCGACTGAACGTTGTTCTGTCGTCGCGCGGCGGGTTTCGCGGTCGAAGTGTGCCTGCCACTCCTCATCGGACTCGCTGTCAGGCACCGGGTATTCCGCCGCCTCCAGGTCGGCGAGCCAGTGTGACAGGCTGTCCAGATACTCTTCGGTCGATCCCGGCCAGGTGCCGCCGAGCTCTTCGGCGCTTACTTGATTCATCTGTGCGCGCAGGTGAAGTGCGTTCAGCCTCTCGAGAGTATCGAGATAGTAATGCATCTCCGAATCGGAATCGTCGGGATACTGCTGTTTCAATTCTTCGATGGCCTGGCGCCAGTTCTGATGCGTCCAGGTATCACGAGGACTGTCGAGGCCGACGATGCCCGCCAGCTCGTCACGGAACTTTTCCAGAGTCCGCACAGCATCGTCCAGGGTCGGTGGCGCGATATTCTCCACCGCGTGTTCTTCGATCCTGGCGAGGATGGCCAGCTCGTCCAGGTACGCGGACTGTCCACCCAAACGGATGAATTCTGCTTCGGAGGCGATCGTTCGTTGCCGAATCGCCTGGATTTCCGCACGCGAGAAACGGTGCCGAACCCACTCCAGCCTACCGTCCCGAACTATTGAGAAGTGCGATGAGTAACCACCTGGCGGCCATGCATTCATGAACCCCCTACGGTTTCCGAAGGGTATCAAATGGAAGCTTCTATGGATCCTGAGGTTGCCATCCGCGTGTCGATCAGGCGTTCGAATAAGATTGTCAGCCAGACCTATACGCTGTGCTGCCGGAGTGTGGAAGTAGAGTGAATACTCAGGCGCGTCGGAGTACATGGCCGCTCCACGCGCGTATTCCATGAGGACGACGCGTTTATTGGCTCGCAGCCAGTCCGGGGTTCGCGTTCCGGCATTTCTGTGGGTCAGTAGAGACAGCTCGAGGGAATTAGCCTCTTCCGCATCCCGACATGTCTTCTCGATTGCCACGAAACCGTTGTTGTAGGTGTTGACATATACGCTTTCGAACGTCGTGTCATACCCCGAGACGCCAGGGATGAGCTCACGTTCGCGGATGCCCGAATCGATCGCCTCGATCAGCTTTTCCCGGAAGGGCCGGTCGTCGGCGAGTCTGTTGACCCATTCGATTTCGTCGCTGTTCGTGCAGAACCCGTACTCGGGCTCCTCCGTTCGCTCTTCGCGAATACCGGATATCGACTCGACGGTCACCTGCCCGTCCTCGCCGACCAGCACCTGCCGGTACCCGATCGGGATACCCGCACCGGCTGCGTGCTCCCGGAGCCCCGGCAACCTTCTGTCCAGCAGATCTTGTTGGCCGTGCAACGGCGATACAACCAGGATGCCCTCGCCCGGCACGACGCCGACTCCCTCGATCACGCGCCCGCGGTTGTCGAGAATCGGGTGCGCGCCCTTCCCCGCGAGCATTCGGCGGGCCATCACCATCGCCAATGCCGTGCGCACGTCGTGCACATATCGGCGGGCACTGTCGATGTGCGGTTTCAACCGCTGGAAATGTTCGAGGACCCCGGGAATCGCTTCCAGGTCGGCCAGCGTGCGGACCGCCTCATCATCGACCACCAGCCGGCGCAGCACGGCAGAGAACCGACTTCGTTGCCAATCCTGTAGACCTTGGATCGCCTCTTCGATGTCCGCGGCGGCCTTGTGGTGCAGACGCTCGGTTCCCAAGCCGAGATCCCGAATCGGCCGCAGTGCTTCGGCTGCCACCTCTTCGGCTTCACTCTCGGCGATCGCGAGTATGCGGCGCAGATTCGAGGGCAACTCACCGGCTACGCCGGTCGCTGTCTCCGGTTGGTTCGGCACCGGGGGATGCGCGGCGAAGGCGGCGACCACATCGGATATCGGATCGCTTGACGTGCCTGGTTCGGCAACGGATCCGTCCCGGGTACTCGCCTGCCCTGTGGACGCGCCTTCGGGCACTTCGGATCCGTCTGGTGTGGGGCCAATCGGCGATTCAGGCGGACCACTCGGGACGGGAGCACCGCTGGACCCAAGATTTTCCCGGGCGCCCCGCTGCTCGAAAGTCTGCGTACTCGCATCGTCCGCTGGCTCGTAAGCCTCGGTTACCCCAGATTCCCGCTGTTCGGGAGCATCCCCGTCCGGAAGACTCTCCGGGGCGGCCTCCGGCTGCGGCGCTCCGGGGGGCACGCGCCCGCGACTGGACTGTCCAGGGGGTGTGTCGTCCGGGTCGGACGCGCCGACACGGAAGTCGCGGTCGCTGGTCCGCACGACACCGTCGGCGTCGGCGACTTCCACCCGCTCACCGTCACTGTCGAGGAACATGCCGAACACCGGACGACCGGCCGACTCCGGGGACGGCACGAAATTGGGTTGGAACACCCCCTTACCGGGATCACGCACCTCGATTCGCACGGTTCCGTCCGCGTCCACCCGACGGACCAGCCAGTACGCGTGACCGAGATCTCCGTGCGCCCCGTCCTTTCCGGTGTGCGTCGGGTCGAACACGAGCAAGCCCACGTCACGGCCGCTGCCCAGGTTCTCCTTATCCAGCCGGGCGCCCCATTCCTTCAGCCTGGCCACGGCCTCACCGATACTCGTGAAAGCTTGTTTGCGCCCGCCCATCACGTTTTCGATGCGGCTGACCAGCAGACCGTCGAGACCGGCAGTGAAACCGCCGAGACCGTCCCTGCCCGTCACCGCGCCGATGTCCTGCATCGTCAACGGACCACACTGGTTGTACGCGTGCGGCCACGGCACATCCGGGCGCAGGGTCGATCCGTCGCCCTCGGCGGGGGGCGCCGTGTCGGGCAGTTCCGCCGACGACCGCAGCAGCCCAGCCAAGCTCTCCCGGTTGACCGTGTGCGCCTGCGTCCAGTCCGCCAGGGTCGTCGCGCACTGTTCCGCGTCCAAGCCATGCGACAACCCGTGCACTATCCGCGCCGGGTCGGTCAACGGCAACGACGTGTCCAGCGCCCCGGCCTTGCTACCCTCCGCCAGTGTCTCCTTGTCCTGCAACCCCTTTGCCGGGTCGCCGTCGATGAAGGCATAGCGCGGAAGCAGCTCCAACCAGGCGGCGAATTCGGTCTCCGCCGCCAGCAACCCACGACTGCGATAAACATCGAAGGCTTTGTGCAGGCTCTCTCGAATACCGCCACCGGACCTGGTGATTCCGCGAGACTGATCCACCACATGGCCGAACTCATGGCGCAGGACAGCGGAGACGAGGTCACCCGACGACCTGCCCCACCAGGAGGTCGCCTGTGAATTCTGCAATGTATCCGCAGACCATGCCGGGTCGGCTATCACTCTTCGATCGATCGCGATGCCCGCGTAGTAATTCCCGTGCGTCGCGGTGTAACTAGTCCCGCAGTAATACGTCACTGCCGCAGAATCCTCTGACAGCGTGTCGATGGCTCTCAACGCATACTTATCGAGAAAGCGCACTTCTCGAAGGTTGTGCTTGCCCCCATATTCCGCGATCAGTTCGCGCAACGTGCGGTCGGCGGACACCAAGGCGTCGATCAGGACATCCTCGTCCTTCCATCCGAGCAACCGGACATGGTGATCGTCGTACAGCTTCTCGACGACCCGTCGCTTGGCCTCGAAATCCCGCGCTGTCTGGTCCGGCGACTCAGCCACCTCGTCGCCGTCGACCGGCCCTCGGGTCGGCGCTTCCACAACACGCTGCTCGTCGAAACGCGCCCACACTTCACCATGCGTCTCAACCCCCGACCGAGTGGCAGCCTCGAGCGACCGGTACACCTCCGCACCTACCGCGTCTGCACTGTGGTGCGGAACGAGCTCTGCCAGGCCCCGACGGAGGTCTTCGTCCAACGGGCCCACCGGCCTGGGTTGATCGCATTCGACGGAGATGTGCAGCGATCGGACATCGGCTTCCGTCGACAATCTCATCGTCAATTGCACACGCGGTCGCAGCATCTTCCAGGTGAAGAGATGATCCAGATCCCCTCGGGGGCGAAAAACTGGCAACGCTTCGGGAAGCCCATTGATGTTTCCGAACTCATTCAGCTCCTCCAGCGCAGGGAAGTCCGCTACGAATCGCATCACGCCGAGCCCGGCGTGATGCACCACGTCCATCGCCCCGGTGATCTGATCCGGGTCGCCCCAACCCCATTCCCGCAGTTTGTCCCCCAACGCGGACGCGGCAGCTTCCACCGCCCCCGCTTCACCCCAGCCGAACCCGACGGTCACTTCTCGCTGCTCTGCTGAAAAGGCCCGAATGTCTCGCACCGCGAGAGACTTATCGGGATCGGTGGTGGCAACACGACTTTCCACAACGGCGTCATGTGCCGCGATAGCCCGCTCCAGCCGGCGAACCGATTCCGTGATGTCGAAATAGCTGCTCAGCAGCGAGGACAGCTGCCGATATGCCTCATCGGGAATCCGACCGCGCAACGTGTCCATCTCAGTCCTGACGCGCGCCGCCGACCGCAACGCCGCCAGGTCAGCACCCGCAAGGGCGGCAGCCTGCCGCAGTTCATGCAGCACTGCCCGCCGGGCCAGCACCGCAGCAGCATGCTTCGTCAACAGTCGGTACCGCGAGGGCGTCGCATCCTTCGACACGCCACCGAGTTCCTCGAGCCGACGAACCATGGTCGCGACCTCGCGGTAACGAACTGTCGCCGCCCGCAGGTCGGTGTCGTAGCGGTCCGCGGCGAGGACCCCCTGTTCATCCAGGCGTCGCCGGGAGGCCTCCAGCTCCTGTTCGAACCGATCCGACTGCACAATCTCCAGATCGGCGCCCGTCCTGGCAGCCGCCTTCGCCAGTTCCGCCGTTGCCTCTGCCCGTTCGGCGATCAAATCCTCGTGGGCCTGCTGAATTACTTCAGGATCCGCATTCGGCCCGCCGAATTCCCCGGACGGCCGTGTGCGCACCGATCCCAAGGCGCCGTCGTGGACCCACGGAGCCTCCTGCCCGCCCTGGAGCAACGTACTATCGCGCTGTGTCCGGCTGATTGGGGTCGCCCGCGTGTTCCGGCCCGCGATGCCGAACTCCGGCACAGCGCTGCCTTCGCCGAGTGGTGGAGTGCGTCCGTAGTCCGCGAGGCCGCGGCGCGACGAAAACCCCGCCGCGCCGGTGCCGGGCCACGGCACCGGCGGCTCCGCCGCACCGCGCCTGCTCCGCAGAGTCGGCGTCCGCCACCGCGCTCGCGGCTTTTTCGGCGGCGCGGCGGCATCGGGCTGTGGGGCCTCGCCGTCGGCCGACGGATGCCGGACGGCCACGATGGTGATGTCGTCGACTTCTCCTTCGGCATTCGCGCGGTCGAC
Source organism: Nocardia sp. NPDC023852 (assembly GCF_040639505.1). Classification (NCBI taxonomy): domain Bacteria; kingdom Bacillati; phylum Actinomycetota; class Actinomycetes; order Mycobacteriales; family Nocardiaceae; genus Nocardia; species Nocardia sp. NPDC023852. The sequence continues at coordinate 91,004 of NZ_JBFAAB010000009.1, read as the reverse complement.
AACCGCGGCCGCGGTCGCGCCCAGGTCATCGGCGTTTCTGCCGACAGCATCGCCGAGCGCCTCGGCACCGGACATCGTCTTCACCGCACCGTCGGTAACCGTGAACACGACACCGCCCCGCGGCACCGTGATCGTGCCGTCCTCGGCTGTCACGGGCGCGTCGATGTCATCCGATACCAGAACGGTTTTGACGTATTCCCCCGGTACGACGTGGTCGTCCGGGCCCGCCGGGATCCGGCCCTCCCGGCCGAGGGCGTATTCGATGGCGTGCTGGTAATCCCGCAGCCACGGATTATTTTCGAGCGCCTCGCGCTCGGTTATTCCGCGCTCCGCCGCGAACATCCGGATGGAAGAGTGGTCGTCGGTCAACCAGATCGCATGCCGGCCGTCGGCAGACACCCAACCCACTCGGCTGTCCCCAACCCACCCGATGACCAGCCGATCCTGTTCCACGACCGCGGCCGCGACCGTGCACTGGGGAGGCCCGTCCGGGTGGTCGGCGTACTCGGGCCGCTGCCCCAATGCCTGCACCTTCAGCTGAACGTGGTGCAGCGCGTCCCGCAGTATCGCCTCCAGGGTGAGCCTGCGCCCGAACCGAGCCCGCGACCACTTCTCTTCCAGGTAGGTGCCGAGCTCTGCCGCCGCCTCCTGAGCTGCGCGGTGCCCATCCGGCGCCCCGCTCACCCCGTCGAATGCCGCGGCGGCCACAACCGGCTTCCCGGCGCGGGTGAACTCGACGACCACCATCGCGTCTTCGTTGCGGTGGTGGGTCGCGCCCTTCTGGCTGACCCCGGCGGCCGACCGTGTCTTCCCAGCCAGACGCTCGGCCAGCTCGGGTTCGCCGAGTTCCTCGACCGGCCGACCATCCTGGTCACGCAGCCCGTGTTTCGGCCCGAAGGCGGAGCCGGCGGAAATTCCGCCCCCATTGGGTGGCGGCGAAACCGCGGTCTCCATATTTTCCCGGGCACCCCGCTGCTCGAAAGTCTGCGTACTCGAATCGTCCGCTGGCTCGTAAGCCTCGGTTCCCCCAGATTCCCGCTGTTCGAGAGCATCCCCGTCCGGAACCGCACCGGCTCCACCTGTAGGACCGCTCGTGATCGGTCCCGGTTGTGGTACGACAGTACCGCCACTGCCGTCCTCGTCCTCGCCATCGTCGCGGTTCTCGTGATATCGCTCGAGCAACTCATCGATATCGGTGCGAACGGCCTCGGGCTCCGGTGTTCCAGCCGCGCCGTCACCGGCCGACGGCGAGTCGTCCGCAACGGTTTGGGGCGGCCATGGCGTCGATGTCGTGCTCGTGTGCTCGAGCCGGGTCAGGTACCTACCACCCGGACGATTGGTGCGATAGAACTCGTAACTCGAACCGTACATTCTTCCGACGAGTTCGCTTACCTCATTCCTGGTCACATTGAGAATGCCGTGTTTGGAATCCACATAGATACCGTCTGGAGTAACCAGAGAGACGACTGCCGAATGCGTTATGGCACCATCGCTTCGATATATCACAACATCTCCAGGCGCGATATCGCCCGTGTCATTCACTCGATAGAATTTGTTTTCCACCAAGATCAGCTCGACTGTAGCCGGGCTCAGGAACCCCGCTCCGCCATTGAGCGAGAATGTGTAGCCGTGACAGTTGAAATGCGGATTGATCGGCCCGAGCGACTCATATCGGTCCAGTCGGACGCCCCAATCGATATCTAATCTGAACCATTTCTCGATCCCGGCCCGACTCCGGTAAAAGGTTGAAAACGGCGGTGGAGCCGAGGCTTCGGAATCCACCCAGGTACGCGGCCTGATTTCTGTTCCTGCGTCGGTGACGTGTGTGTATAGGGTTATGGATTCGGTCGCGACTGCGTCCATGTGCGCCGCTATGACATCGGATCCCTGGTCGCCGTCGCTGTCGGCCGCGGTAGTACCGCCACTGCTGTCGTCACCATCGTCATCCACACCGTCGCGGTCCGTCTGATCGACAGCAGACCGCGCCGCGATCCACGAACGGAGCAATTCCTCGTCGGTAATCCACAGGTCGGCCAACACCGGATAGTGGTCGGTGTCGGTGACTTCGATGGTGCTGTCGATCGTCTGGAATTCAGCGGAGGCCAGCACCTGGTCCGGCGCACCGTCCCAACCGGGAACGGTCCAGGTCCCCCGATCGAGCGCGACACGCAGACCCAATTCGTCGATGGCCTGCTGGTACACCAGGCGCACATCATCGGTGTTGAAGTCGGCGCCGAACACGACCGGACCATTCGGAAGGGAGCGCAGCAGATGCTCGATGATCTCCCTGCCATGCGCCCCGCCTTCGGCATCTTCGTGCTCTTCGTAGCTGCGGCCGAAGAAACCCAGCGGCGTCGGGTGCAGAGTCACGAACCAGATGCCGCCGATCTTGACGGCCAGTGCGTACCGGTCGTACCGATCCTCCGGGGGCACCACCTCGCCCCAGAGTCTCAGCTCGAGCGTCGGAGTCGGCAGCAGTATCTCGCGGAATTCCTCGATCGGCCGTCTGCTGAGCACCGCAATGGCCAGATCCTTGGTGGTGTCCATATGCGACGGACACATCACGGTCTCACGTACGTACGGGTAGCCGGCCATGGCTGCTAATCGCCGCGCGGTCGAACCGTCCGGGCCCACCTCCGACTCCTGCACGAAGACGACATCCACGGGTGACTCGTCATCGAACCACCGCAGCTTATCGACGAAAGCCGGCAGATCGACGGCGCTGTAGTCGAGCGCCTCGAACGACCGCGAGTGGCGAGCGCCCGCCATATTCCAGGTGGCCGTTCGCACCAGCCGACTCGAATCGATCGCGTCACTGTCCGGCCGGTCATCGGGGGCGTTGCGCACGATCGCGGCAAGGTGATCGACCACAGCGACGCACCACTCCAGGTGGCGGCGCCGCCGGAATTCCTTTTCGTGGTCGATGACTCGCCTGCGGATCGCACGAACCTGTGACTTCGGCGCCTCGGGGTCGATCCAGGCTCGGGCTCGGGCGCGCTCCTGCTCGAGCCGCTGCTGCTCTTCATCGGATTCGGCCTGCTCCGGGTCCTCGCGCAGCGGCGTCGCCCGGATCTGGACGTCGCGCGGCGCCGGGGCAGGTTGCTGGAGCTCGGTGCGCACGTGATGTGTCCGGCCATCCGGTTCCGGCCGCACCTCCACCAAGAAGATCTGGTACGGCGGAGTCGGCGCCAACACGTCCTGGAAGCCCGGTCTGTTCGCCAGCTGTTCCAGGGCCGCACGATGCCTGCCGGCCATGGCGACGACATGCAGCTCACCAGGTCCGCCATCCGGGTCCGGGGAGTGCTTGACATGCACGGTCTCCCACTCGCCCGCCGACCGCAGCTGCGGCTGGTAACGCCGCGCCACCTCGTCGTCGAGCACCTCGGCAGCCTGGTCGAGTTCGGCGACCACATCGATGAGCCGGACGATATCCGCGGCGCGAGACATGATCTCGGCCCGTTTCTCGTCCACGCCCCAGAAGAATTGCGCGAGCGGCACCAGCGGATCACCGGTCGGAAGGTCGGCGGGATCGCCGAAGATATCCAGCGGCAGGTCGGCGAGGTCCGCCGGATCGACGTGCAGTGTCTCGGCCAACGCCGTCCAGTCGGCCTCGGCCGCCCGACGCCGTTGCACCAGCTGCGTCGACGTCGGCGCCAACTGGTCTTGGTCGGCGATTTCCAGCCGCTCGGCCAGGGCTTTCCGCTCCCGCTCCAGACCCGTCACCCGATGTTCGGCGGCCTCGAAGTCGAGCGTCGCGTCTTCATGGCGGTCTCGGTGCGGGATCGGCACCATCAACTCGGCGTTACTGCCGAGTTGATCGAGCCCATCCAGCACCTCCGACAACCGCGCCAGCAACGCACCCTCGCGCCGGATGCCGTCGCGGAAACCGTTCAATCGGTGCAACGAGTCGTAGTCCAAGGTGACCCGATCCGGTGCGGCGCCGAGCCACGCTGTCAATGCCGCGAGATCGCCGGCCAGCCGGTCGGTCATGGTCGCGATCGCGTCCCGAATCGGGAATGTAGGCAGCGAAAGACCGGCCGTGCTGTGCATCCCCAGCCGGTTGATCAGCTCGTCGCGTTCGCGTTCCAGCTTCGAAATCTGTTCAGCAGCACCATGATCCGACATTGCAGCCATCGAACCGGAATCTTCGCCGACCGGATCGGCGTCGACCTCGGCCCACCCGGAGTCGGTCCAGCGCACAACCCGCGGCACAGGGATTTCGTTTCGGAACAGCGGCGCGAACCGAGCCTTGGAGTTCAGCTGCGGCGAGTCCGGTGCCCCACCCCCGTGATCGGGTGCATTCGACAACTCATCGCCGTTGTTTTCAGCGGGGCGACCTTGGACTTTCCCTCTCTTGCGTGGGGTTCGTTGGTTGGGTTGAGTGGGGTGGAGGTTGGTGAGGTTGTTGTGGTCGTCTGTAGTGAGGTAGGCGACGTAGGCTTCGGACTTTTTGGTGACGCGGGTGAAGGACTGTTGCCATTCGTCGCGGGTGCGGACGCGGGGGATGCGGCCGGAGTCCTCGGGGTCGAGGGAGGGGTTGTCGGGATCGATGATGTTGGTGTCGAAGATGACGATGTGGCCGTTGGCTTTGGTGACGGTGTAGGAGTGCATCTTCTTGCCGTCGTCGATAAGGATGACGGCGGTGTCGATGTCCTTGTCCCGCTCGACGGTATCGATGATGTGGGCGAGGGGGTCGTCGGTGTCAGGGTCGAGGTGTGTTTCGACGAGTTGGGTAGCGATGGCGTCTCTGAGGTGGGTCCATTTGTTTTGTCCTGGCTTGGGTTTGATTCCTTTGTCGAGGCCGAGCGCCCACGTTGCTTCGGCTGTTTGGTTGATGCAGTCCAGAAGCTTCCGGGCAGCCGGATCATTCGACTTCTTGAGGCGTCGAAGGGCTTTCCGGACGACGGAGCCGGCCGCGATGGTGCTGAATGCCGCGGCGATAGACCAGGTCGCCGGTTCCATTCCCCATTGATCGAGCAGGACACCACCGGCCAAAGCGCCCACCGCGAACATACCCCTGTTCGTCATGGTCGAGATGGAGCCCGTTCGCCCGTACACTTCCGCCGGGATCACCTTGTCCCGGTAGGCACTGATAGCGACACCACCCGCCCCCAGAACTGCCCAGCCACCGGCAAGCCCTGCGGCGGCAACCCAGGGGTTGGTGGTGGTTGCCATCACCACACCGGCCCCGGCCAAGCCGACCAATCTGACGGTGAGCAGGCTTTCAATGCCGAGTTTGTCCAACCACTTACTGGGCATCGCGGTTCCGATCAAGCCCCCGGCAGATGGGATCACGACGGCTGCTCCCGCCTGCCACGACGTGATATCGGAGCCTGCGATTATTGACGCAAAGGAGAGCGACTCCATCCCGAGAAAGAGATTGGTGAGCGCAAGGTTAATGGTCGCACTTTGGATCAAGGGGTTTTCACGGGTTACACGGATGCCTTCGCCGAGCGACTTGCGCAGTTCCTTCAAAGCATTCGAGTCATCGGGTATGGGCGCGGTGGAGAACTTTCGCAACGGCGACAATGCCACCTGGTTCCAGCCGTATGATGCCGCATTTGCCAGGGCGGGCAGCCATGGGGCTGTGCCCAGCAGAATGGGTCCCAACCCATTTCCTGCCACTCGGACGATACTCTGATAAGAGGAATTGAAGCGGGCCAGTCCTTCTCGCATCGGTTTTGCGGGGCCGACCATTTCCTTGAGCGCCCGGGTGATACTGCTGGAGTAGAAGACGAAGGCGCCTGCCTCCAGGAATGTTGTACCGACGAGTATAGGGACGAGATTCGGAGTTCCCGTCGCCAGGGCGACGCTCGCTGTGCCCGCTGCTGCCAACCCCACGGCCTGACTGATCCGCAGGATCCGCCTGATGTCGTAGAAGTCGGTGAAATATCCCGCGATCGGCGCGCCGATGAGATGTGGCAGGTTGCCAGCCATGACAACGGCACCTGCCACCCCCGGTCCGGCGTTTTCCAGCAAGATCAGAGGCAGCGCCGATCCCCAGATCGTGTCTCCGATTCCTGAGCCGACCTTGCCGCTGAGCGCCAGGCGGAACTCGGTGTCGGTGCGAATCAGGCGCAGCAGCGGTCGCCTCTCATTGCCGCCTTCGGTGCCGTCTGGCTGTTCCGTTTTGTCGGGGTCCGCGGATCCGGTCGGCTCGACACTGGATTCGTTCTCCTCGGCCGACAGTTGGGCGGGCGGTGCCTCGATAGGCTCGGCGGGTCCGTTCGCTGTTCCCCGCGCCCACCGCCCACGGCGCCGCCAGAACGCCCGGCCCGCCAGCCGTGAACCGAACCCCTGCCCGGATTCCGTCGACTCGGAGCGCCCCGGACCCGGTGCGGTGCCATCGGGGTCCCCGTTCCGATCCGGTTCGGCGGCGAACCACACACCCGGATTACGGCGCTCCCGCGGCACTCCGATCGGACTCAGCACCCCCTCGACCCGGCCACCCATCATCCCCACCACGTCGGCTACATCCGCATCTGCCCGCGACGCACCCGCCAACGTCGGCCCACCGAACGCCCACGCCTCATGACCGGGATCGCCATAGCTCGTCGGCCGCGGCCGACGACTGTCCGGTCGGTGGTAAGCGACCGCGTCATCGACGGTGCCACGCTTGGATGCCATGATGCGGCGGACAACTTGCCCGACAGCAGGTTCCGGCGCCGACGGAGGTGGCAGCTCGTCCGGCACGAGCAGGTCGTCACCGAAGTAGTCGGCGATGACCGCGGCGGTCATTCTGTCCACCTGGGCGCGGATTGCGCCGTCGGCGGCGGGCGGTTGGTAACCGAGCCTGGCGAACACCCGATTGGTCAATCGGATCGCGATCGTTCGGGTTCCCCACACTCCGCTCCGAATTCGCTCGTAGACGCGCTGTTCATGCTCGGGTCGGACCGTCGCGACCCAGGTCGTGCGGTAGCCGAATTCATCGAGGGCTTCGCGGACTCGACCGTCGGCTTCCTCGTCGTCCAGGCGACCACCGTGCACGACTTTGTGGACGCTGGTCCGCCCCACCTCGGCGGCCTCGGCGATATCGGTCAGGTCGACCGCATCCAACAGGCCGCGCCGATCGTAACTATCCCGCAAATCGGCGGGAATGACGTCACAGAGCAGGTGCGCGACCCGATGCATCCGGGAATACAGGGCGCGCTCCTTGCCACCGATCTCGGCCACCGCCGCAGAAACGGACATACCTTGGCCGAAAACCTTTTCGTAGCAGACCTGTTGGTCCTCGTCGAAGCCGGCGACGGCCTTGCGCAGCAGCGCCGAGTCGTGGTCGACGGCGACTTTGGCCAGGATCATCGCGGCAGCGACGCTGCGCGGCGCACCCGTCTCGAGTACCTGCGCCAATCCTTTCGCGATTCGGGTGCGATGGATATTGACCGCATTGACCGAGCGGCCTTGCCTGCCCGCCACCTTCTCGGGCTCGATCTCGTCGACGAACAGCAACCACGCGGTTGGCCGATCGGTCTCCGGAAGGTATGGGATCGCGTCCTTTATCTGGTCTTTCGAGGCTGTTTCGATCGCCTGCAATGCCGCACGCCGCACACGACGCACCGGTGTACCCGCGGCCTCGTCGGTGGGTGTCGGTTCCGCGCCGAGCAGGACAGCCACCTGGTGCACGGCCTCCTGGAGCAGGGCGCCGAATGCGGCCTGTCGGTAGCCCAATGCCGCGGCGGCCTGCGCCGGGGTATACCGGTCGCGGTAGCACAAGATCAATGCCGTGCACTGGGTTCGCCTGGTCTGCTCCATCTCCACGAGCGCGGCCCGGAATTCCCGCTCGCCCGACACGGCAATGGCCTGTCGGTCCTGTTCTCGTGCCGCGGCTTCCGCGAGGGGGCCGCGGAATGGCAGCAGCACTTCCGAATCGGCGTCGCCTGCCCATGCCTGGAAAAGCCTTCGGTGCTTGCGCGGCCGCCGCCTCGTTACCGACACGGTGACCGAGCCCGGGTAATCGCTACGTCCGTCGGCCGGTAGACGGTAGTCGGCGCTGACGGCGAGTTGTCGCATATCGGTGACGACCGCGGTGGCGCCCGCGCGTGTGAGTTTCTCGCTGCCTTCGGGGTTTTCGGCGTATCCGATGGATGGCATGCCGAGGGCGTTCGCGGCCGTGATGTCGGTGGCCGCATCACCGATCATGACGCCGCGCGCCGGGACCCGGTCGCCCAGCATATGCCGCGCCCGATGCAGCGGATCCGGGTTCGGTTTCATCCGGGTCGGGTCGGTCGGATACCGACCTGCGATTTCAGTCACCAGGCCGGTCAGACCGTGGATTCGCAGCAGTTCCCGCACCGCTTCCGGCGAGTTGTTGGTCACCAGGACAACCGGAGTTCCCCTGCGCTGCAGCGCCTCCAGGAACTCACGTACACCCGGTGTCAGCGTCGCCGAGCGTGCCGCGACGATCTCCCACTGCACTAGGTTCGCTTCCAGCTGCACCCCCAGCGACCGGTCGACAGTGAACGCCGCGCGCAGCACCACCAACGGGTCCGAGGCTGCGGTGACCGCAGGCGGAAGCTCGAAACCCATGGTCCGCCAGATCCGCCGAAGGTCATCGGCGACCGCAGGCGCGGGCTGTCGCGCGAACAGGTCGCAAACCGGACCGTCGACATCCAGCAGCACATACTCGGCGTCAGCCAGCACAGCCTGGGCCGCCGCACCCGGTCCCATCGGCCGCGGTGCGGCGGGTCGCCGCCGTCTGCCCGGCTCAAATCCCGGTCGGGCACCGATGCGTACCTTTTTGCCGTTTTCGTCCCAGGTCGGACCCGGTGCGGTGCCATCGGGGTCCCCGTCCCGATCCGGTTCGGCGGCGAACCACACACTCCTACGGCGCCCCCGCGGCACTCCGATCGGACCAAGCACCCCCTCGGCCCGGCCACCCATCATCCCCACCACGTCGGCTACATCCGCATCTGCCCGCAACGCACCCGCCAACGTCGGCCCACCGAACGCCCACGCCTCATGACCGGAATCGCCCCCGGAAACCGACTGTGCACCACCGAGGTAGCTGTCTCGGTCACCCCAGGCATGCCCACGTTGGTCACCGTCGGACACCACTCCCGACGGGGATGGATCGGGCGCACCATCGGGCCCGGTCGTGGCTTCCTCCTCCGGCATCCCGGTGATGAGTCCCTCTGGACCTGCCAGGCAATAGGCGGCTCGAGTTCCTTCGCGGAACGCCATTTTCGGGGTGGCATAGCGGTCGAAGCGGATGGCCAGGACAGTCCGGATATCGTCCTCGGCGGAACTCGCCAGCCAGTCGGCGATCTTCTCACCGGTGTCCTCACCGGCCATTCCCTCGGCATCGGTGTACTCGCGGACCACTCCCTCGGCATCGACTTCGCGGACCACCACCACGTCTTTGCCGTCGAGGCGGATGCGCTTGACGCCGAAGGCGCGGTGGCCCCCATAGCGGAAGCTCTTCACCGCGGCGATGGCACCGCCGTTGTCTCGCACATCGGCGATCGCCTCGTCCAGGTCGTCGTACTCGGTGGACCAGTGGCCGCCCACGGCCCGGGCGTAGTCCTCCGCACGCACGTTTCGCGCCAGCTCCCAGACCTGCATCAGCGTCGAGGCAGAGACCATCGGCCCGTAGGGTGACACCTCGTCGACCCACTCATTGATGAAGTCGGCTACCGGCGGGACAGAGATGTCGATCCCCACCCGCTGGCCCTTGCGGGCGTATGCGAAGGTGCCATCGGTATCCGCGACCGGCGGCGCAGCCATGTCCGCGAAGGTTGCCGCCTGCGGCTCTTCGGTTTCGGGCTGCGCCTGCGGCAGGGTGGGGTTCAGCTCGAACGGCGAGCGCCACACCTGCGCGACCTGCTCGTAGGCGTAGCCGTAGGCCATCAGGGAGGCATCGCTGTGCGGAGCACCTACCAGGGTCATGCCATACGGCTGTGTGGTCTCCGGGTCGTATCCGATGGGCAGGGCCAGACGGGGGAAGCCGGCCTTGTTGCTGATCACCCAGTCGGGACCGTCGAGGAACACCATCGCGTCCAGGGTGTGCTCGGTCAACTGACCTTCCAGCGCCTTCCGGGAAACGGCTATGCGCCCGGCAAGGTTGGCCTCGGACTCTCCCTTCGTCACCGGGTCGTCCAAGTCCAAGGCATTGGCATCTGCCAGGTCGGCGTATCCATATTTCGGCGGATGCTGATCGTAGTAGCGCTCGAGGTCGTCCATCGACTTCACCGGAGCATCAGCGGGCAGTCCGGCCAGGTAGCGGTTGGTGAAACGCTTGAAGTCCCACCAGCCGGTGGGCAACGACTTTTCGACGGCGAACGGAGCCAACTCCACAATCACCGCCCCCTGTTGCCGCAGCACCTCCAGGGCTCGGTCGAACGCTTCGCGCTTGGGCCCGGTCACGGTGTTCGCCACCGCACCGATCCGCTTGCCACGCAGGGCGTCTGTGGACAACCCAGCCAGATAGTCCGGGCCGCCCGGACCAACCATGGCGGTCAACAGCGCCGCTACATCGGTGACCGACCGGGCCATCGGACCGGCAGTGTCGTGCGAAGCCGACGTCATCATTCCCGCTGTGCTCACCAACCCTTGCGTCGGCTTCAGCCCGACCAGGGAGTTCAGGAGCGCGGGGAAGATGATGGAACCACTGATCTCGGTGCCGACCGCTAGGGTGGCCAACCCGGCGGCCACCGCCACCGCCGAGCCGGAACTGGAACCGGACGGGGTCAGCTTCAGGTTGTACGGGTTGCGCGTCTGCTTGCCGTGCTCGCTCCAACCTGGCTTGATCTTGTCCATAGCTATGCAATGGGCGAACTCGGTCATATTCGCCTTGCCCAGGATCACCGCCCCAGCCGCACGCAAGTTCGCCACCAATTCGGCATCACCGGCCGGGAAGGATTCCGCCAGCGCCTTGGAGCCGGCCGTTGTGGGCATGCCTGCCACATCGATATTGTCCTTGATCAGCACCGGAATGCCGTGCAGCGGACCGCGGATCATGCCCGCGCGACGCTCGGCGTCCAACAGGGCGGCCTCGCGCCGGGCATTCGGGTTCAGCGCCAGCACGGCGTTGAGCTGCGGGCCCTCCATGCTCAATGCCTGGATCCGGCGTTCGTACTCGGCGACCAGGCCGAATGAGGTGATCCGACCGTCGGTCATGGCCTGCTGCAGAGCGGCACGGTCGGCGATGTTCAGGTCGACGGGGAATGTTTCCCGGGGATCACTGGCATCGTACTCGGCCGGAGCTTCACTTTCCGGCGACGAAGTCGGGCTGGCTGCCCGGCCCCCATTCTTGTGGTCAGCTTCACGTGGCTCGGAACCGATGAGGCCATGGGCTTTCAAGAACGCGCGCACGCTGGGATTCAGGCCGACCAGGTTATCCATGGCCTGGCGCAGGTCGAATTCTTCGTGGACATAGACATTCTCGCGCAGCCAGTCGCCGATCTCCCGGGTGAGCCGGCCGCCGTTGTCGGCGATCATCTGTTCGACCTGTTCGGCGACATTGCGGCTGACCACTTCGGTCACCAGATAGGACCAGTACAGACCCGAGTAGGACCCGAAGCTGCCCAATTCGGAGAAGATATGCGAGAACCACTGCGAGGTGAAGGAGTCCCGCAGTAGTGGCTGGTCCAGTCCGGCAGCAGCCATGGCCTCGCGCTCGAACTGCTTCACCGCCGCGGGCAGGTCTTCGCCGTCGGGTATGTCGGTAACGGCCAGTTTGCTCCACGCCAGGTCGAGGTGGGCGGAATACAGTCGCTCCAGAGTGCGCATCCCCTGGTTCGCCTTCGTCCACTCTTCCAGCCGGTCGAGTTTCGCGCGCGGCAAGGGCAAAGGCTCGCCGGTTTCGGGGTCGACCTCCTTGTAGTGGACCGCATAATGCTTCAGCACATCGGGGTGCAACCGGAAGATCTCGAACAGCTGGCCGGGGAATTCGCCCCATCCGAACGACATCTGGCGATCGGCGCGCGCCAGGGTCCCGGTGCCGAGCAGGAAATTGACGACATGGCCGAACTCGTGGAACAGGCCCTTGACATTGAGCCACGACAACAGCATCGGTCCCGAGTCCGGCTTCTTCAGGTTGAGATTGCAGGCGATGATCGGGGTCTGGTCGCCCGGAGCAAACTTGGCGCGCACCACATCGGTCCACTCGCCGCCGTTCTTCACGTCCCGTACGTACGGGTCGAACAACACAATGCCGATCGAGGTTCCCTTTGCATCGAAAACCTCATACACCGTGGCATCTTTGTGGTACCGGGGCAGGTCTGGTCGTTCCTCGAACTTCAGTCCGAACAATTTGTCCATGGCCAGGAACGCACCGCCGCGCACATTGTTCAATTCGAGGTACGGTCGCAGTTCCTCGGAATCGATGTCGAGATCACGATCATTGACCAGTTCCCGGGCGTATCGCCAATCCCACGCCTCCAGCCGGTCCACTCCGATCTCGTCGGCCAGGCGTGTTTCCTCTTCCCGAACTTTGGCTTCGGCGACGGGAAGAATGTCGGCCAAGATGTTCTCGATCGTTTCCGGACCGAACGGCTGCACCGCTGTCGCGTAATCCAAATGGTGCCGGTACCCCAAAAGCTCGGCCCGCTCCGCGCGCAATCGGGCCATCTGCACCAGCAGTCGGGTATTGTCGCGTTGCCCGCCGACAGCCCGAGCCGTTGCCGCCTGGTGCAACTTACGGCGCATCTCCCGATCGGTCAGGTTGAGCATCACGGGCTGCAGGTGACCGCTGGAGATACCCTCGAATGTCAACAGGTACCCGCCGAGGTCGCCGGCCGCAACGGCAGCTGCGTCGATCTGTTCGGGCGACAGGCCGTCCAGCTCGGCGACATCGGCGGTCCATACCCCGCCGGTCTTGCTCACCGCGATCTGGTTGTTCTTGTACTCGGAATACAGCTTCGACAATTCGGCATCGATCTCGACCAGACGCTCGCGCTCCTCGACGGTCCGTGTCATGCCGGCACGGACGAAATCGGTCAACAGCCGCTCCAGATACGCCGAATCCTCCTTGCCAAACTCCAAATCCGCTTGTGCCATGCGCAAGCTCAGGTCGACGACCCGGTCGAACAGCTTCTGATCGGTGCGGACTTCGCTGCGGTGCCGGGACTGGAGTTCGGCCATCCGCGGCGCGATCGCCTCGATATCGGGTCTGTTGTGCGAAGAGGCCAGCACCGCGAACACTTGGTACACCTTGCCGAGCAACTCGCCGGAACGGGCCAACGGCGCAAGGGTGTTCTGCGCCGTCGCCGCATCCGGGTTCGCCGCGATCGCCTCGATCTCCTTGCGACGCAAGAAAATCGCATACTCCATGGCGTCGAGAAGATCCGCGCCGACGATCCGGTCCAGCCTGGGCACCGAATGCGGCTGCCGTGTTCCGTCCCCCTGGAACAGCGCCATGGCCGCAGGTGGGTCGGTCACCGTCAGTTCCAGCGGCTCGAGCCGGGCCCTGCCTGCCGTATCCGAACCAACCGCGTCGCCGCGGTGGAAGACGGTCGCGGTGTCGGCCCACGGGTCGCCTCCGCGCAAGTAATCCTTGACCTTGCTTGGCGGCAAAGCCCGCACCACTCGGGTGGCGTAGAAGACCATCGCATACTGCATCCCCCCCGGAGTCCACGCTCCTGGAGTCCGCTTCTTCTCCTCGACGAGCCCTTCGGCCATCCCCTCGTCCAGATAGTGGGTGAACCGATCGCGTTGTTCCGGGTCCAACCACACCGACATGGCTGCGCGCACCTCGTCGGGATCGCGATCCCACAGCATGCGCACCAACTCCAGCGCCTCGGGTCCGGACATCCGTCCCGGGCCGAGCTCGAAAGCAGGCGAGTCGTCCGGCAGCGCGGCGTCGGCCCACCGCTGTATCAGGTGACTGTCGACGCCGTCCGGCAGCGGAGCGAGCGGCGCCCCGAGCACGACAGCCATTGCACGGACCCCGGACCGCTGGATCCGGCGCACTTCCAACGCGGTCAGGCCGAGCTCGGCGGCCAGCGCCTCGATCGACCGAGCCCCGACACCGTGCAGCCTGGTCAGCACGGCCCGCGGGATCTCGTCGAGCAGACCGACCGCGGCATGGAATTCCGGGGCGGTCGCCGCCGACAATGCCGCCCGTTCCTGCTCGTCGAAGACGTCTGCGAGGAGCGAATTCCGGAACCGCGCTTCCCGATGCGGCTGAAGGCGCTCGGCCAGGGTGTCCCAGTACATCAAGCGGAACCAGTCTCCGCCCCTGGGCCCATCCGGCGCTGTCGAGACGACAGCGCGTATCCATTCACGAATCTCGGCATGGATTTCCACCGCCACCCCGGTATCCGGTGTGACCTCCTCGACACGGCCGGTCAGCTCGGGGAGCAGGTGATGCCACAGCGCGTCGACCGCCGCCGGGTCGCGCTGCGCCGCTCGCACCAACGCATCGAGCTCGTCTTCGTTCGGCGCCTGCGGTGCGGCCGCCCCGCTACTGGTGTCGGCCCTGCCTCGCTCCGGTCGTGTCGGCGGGACATGCCCACCGTCATTTCCGAGTCCGACGTCGGATTGTGGTTGTGCGGTAGCGCCAGGTTCATTCGCCCAGGCATCCGGGGTGAGCCGCTCATCCTGACCGAATATCACCCACGGATCGGTCATCCCACGCCGACCACCACCCCGCGGCCGCAACGCCCACGAGTCGGCTCCTTCCGGACCACCCGTGAATTCGACCTCCGGCCTCGGTGTCGCGCCACCTCCACCACTCGGTCGAGGCCGCACAGGTGATCCCGCTCCTTCCGGTCCAACGTTCGGGTCCGGGTCGTGGGCGAACCATACCCCCGGGTCACGACGCACCCGTCCGCCGAGAGAATCCGCGATCGGGCTGTGCTCCCGCTCCCGCTGCGGCACCCCCAGCCCGTCCATCACATCGGCGACATCCCGCGGTGTCCCGAAATCCGGGCCGAATTCCGGTGTTTCATGGCCGATTCCGGGCCCGGTTTTGCGCCCGGCCCGGCCCACTCCGGGCACCGGAGGCCGTGGCGAAGTCGGTGCATCGGGCTCCTGCGCGATGGCGGATCGCTCTGCCGCAGACGAGATGTTCGGCGCCGCAGCCTGGACCCGCTCGTGCGGTCCGGCCACATCGTCGGCACGCACCACATCCGGCCGATCGGCCGTGGGGGGTGAGGTCTGCGGCGGGGTGGGCTCAGGAGCAGATCCACCGGGCCCGTCGTCCGGAGTGAGGATGGCGACGAACTCGTCCCAGGTGAGGTCGCCGGTTACCTGCCACATCTCGCGACAGACCTGCAGACTTTCCCACAGGCCGGTCAGGATGGCGTTGCGCTGGTCCGGGTCCAGGTCGTGGGTGAGCAGCTTGATGACGTCGTGCACGACTCGCTGAATGTGCCCGAACTGCAGGAACTTACGAGCATTGGCGGTGCTGATATCCCCCAGGAACCCGTTGCTGCGGAGATAGGCGATCGCCTCGTCCTGTGACCGGAACCCCCACCTGGCCAGTTCCATATCGAAGATCCCGGTCACGTGTTCCTCGAAGACATGCATGTTCTGCAACGTGCGGTCACCGTGGATCAGCTGCGGGCGTTCCGGGTCGAACGATTCCGGATCGAGCGGCGCGAAAGGCAGCTCCGGCACTCCCAGCGCGGCGAACTTCTCCCCCAGCGCTCCGAGATGTTTGCGCAGCACCCGCATCTCGAACTCGATGTCGAACCGAACGTGATCGGCGATGTCGTCGCTCGTCGGCACCGGCGGCAACTCGGGCGAGATCCGCTGCGGCGCAGGAAGTGCCTCGAACGGCACCCGGGCCAGTTGATCCTGAAACTCGGCCATCTCGGCCCGAATGGTCTCCCTCATCCGGTGCGCTTCCAGCTCCGATGCCGGGTGCCCGTTGATGTACCGGGAGATCTCCACCCGCCCTTCGGCGGTCTGGACTATCGCCAACAGTCTCGGCGCGAGCCGGACCCCGGAACGCACCATGGCCTCGATTACCTGAGGAATCTGTTCCGGCGCCCAATATCGGAAATCCACGCCGCCGCCGACGACGGGTTTCTGCTTACGCGCCCAGAAGCTGTCTTTGACCTCGGCACCGGTATTGTGCAGGCCCCCGTGGTGTTCCGGCGCACGTTCGGCCGTTTCCGCCAGCCGTCGCGCATCCTCGTCGGGCAGCAGATCGCCGGTGTCTTCGCCGAGCGCGCGGTAGTCGTGGGAGCCGCGGATGTGGCCCAGGTCGGTTTCCCAAGGTTCGGCGTGGATTTCGGCGGCCACCGCGGAATCCCGCAATACCAGGGTGAACCCGAGCTCGCGGACCACCCCGTATGGGTTGGGCTCCGCCTCGGTGACCTCCATCGAGGGGGCACCGGTGCCGGAATCGGCCATAAGATAGTCGGGCGGCGCCACGGTTCCGTCGTAACCGACCCAGACCCGCGCGATCCGGTCCAGCCAGGGGCCACGGGTCTCCTGTATCCGCAGCCACACTGGCCCGTCAGTATCTTCCAGCACGATCGGCATCATCTCCATGACTGCCATCTCGGCCTGATCGACCTTTTCGATGGGCCAATCGCTCAGGATGCCGGCGACCTGGCGACGGCCCCAGTGCGCCATCGCCATCTTGTCTTCCAGAGACATCGACTGCCCGCCCAGTCGGTAGAGTTTATGGATTGCAACCGGCGGAAGGGGAAGCGCGACCGACGCATCGTGCCCCGCGTCCGCGGCGCCGGCGAAGACATCTCGAACTCGATGCACCGACCGCCGAGCCGACAGTCCCCACAACCCCAATACCGCGGCATAGTCGGTCAGATAGTCCACATCGTGCGCAACCTGTGCACCGCCAGTCCGGGCATGGTCGGCGGTGCGGTCGAGCACCGCGCTGATCAGCAGAAAGTCCCGCCATACAGCAACATTGGCGCTGATGGGGAGGACAATCTGTTTCTTCTCTTCGAACCGCACGAAGCTCGCCAGGTCGAGAGCCGGGTCTCCCAACAGCGCGGAATGCCAGTTCTGTATCACCGCACCGTTGACAAAGCCCGCATTCCCGATTCGCAGGCTGTGCGGAATACGCCCGTGCACAATTGCGAACCGATCCCCGGTCAGCGAATCCGCCCGATCGAGAACCGACTCGTACGGATTGGCTGGAATAGCCAAACCCTCGGCGATATACCCTGATTCCGAACGCCACGTGTCGAGCTCGCGCAGTTTCTCGGCCACTTTGTCGCGCAGGGAGCCCGCCATATCGCCGGACGCCGGAGATCCGGGTGGCATCGTCAGCGTCCGGGTAGGAACCAAGGGCAATCGGTTTAGAGACGCAAGGAGCAGAGAAGAGTAGATGCGGCGGTTCTGCCGGAACTGCTTCAGCGAGAGATCCTGTCCGGGCGGACGCTGAAGAATCAGCACATCATCGACGACCCGACCATCGGGTGTCTGCACCCCGTTACGAGTCCGGATCACGGACGGACGTAACAAAATATGGTGTTCCGTCAAGAGCCGCAAAAGCTCCGGCTGCGAAAGCACTGCAGGCTGGGTGGGAACCTGCACCTCGAAACCACCGACAAAATACCGGTCGACACCGAAATCCCGTTGCGGCGGCCCAGCCAGGAATGCCGTCTCTATCAGCGCATCGGCTTGATCGTCGCTCATCCGTAGTCCGTGATCCCCACTCCAGGACTGGTATCGATGCGCCGAGTGCACCCGCAGCCTCCTGCGGGAGATTTCCGTTCCGGCCGGAGACAGTTCAGCGCGCAACCGCCGGAGCACGCGCAGTTCCAGCCGGCCCTGCAGATCCGATGCGGTCGGCAGGTCGAGTTCCAGGGTCACCGCGGTCTCGGCCAAGGTCCGGCCGCGGAAGAACCGGTGTTCGGCGAACTCTCGTTCCCGCCCACGCAACGCCGCCAGGCAGCGTTGCCGCCCTTGCTGGGTGAGGCGCGGGCTGTTCACCAAGGCGGGCAACCGGGCATCCACCGCCGGGTCATAGCCGCGCAGCTGCATGTTCAGCCAATACTGCGCTCGCTCCAGCAGGGCGCCGGTATCCGCGGCGTCCGGGAGTGCGCCTGCCAGCTCCGACTTCGTCATCCCCTGCAGGTACCGCAGCCGCGCCGCCCGCTGCATATCCGGCGGCAGCAGCGCTATCGCAGCATGTAGCGCGTTTGACTCAGACCGCACCGCTACATAAATCGATTGCTCGTAAGTCTCGGCATCGGTGGGAATCGACTGCGGCCCTAAGACATCACGGTCGGCCGAGTCCTCGGGGACATTCGGCATCAGCCTGTCCACGTCCGGGCCACGACGAGCCTGGGGTCGCGGTGTGCCGGCAGCGTTCGCCGCGCGCGCTGCCGCCTCTTCCGGCCCCGGGTCCCGGCCGAAGGCGCGGTCGTCGGGCAACGGCCGTCGAGTCTCCTCGCCCACCTCGCGGACAATCCGGCCGTTCTCGACCACAACGGCCCAGACCTCGGTCGGTTCCCGGCGACCAGATTCCGCAGCCCAGGCGTCGAAGTCGACGGACTTCTGGCCTTCACGGATCACCATGACCCGACCGTCGCCGACGTGCTGCAGCAACACCGCATGGCCCATGCCCGACTCGTCGTATACCTCGAACATCGCTGCGGCCGCACCGGCTTCGCGGCCGGCCAGTTCGGCCTTCACGGCGGCTCGATCGGTGAAGCCCGGCGGGGTGAAATTCAACGCGTCTTTGATCGCACCACCCGATATTCCCGCCGCACCGGCAACACCGAGTGCCACCCAGTCCACCAGTTGGGTGTGGGTCAGGTCTTCCAAACCGGCCAGGGTCACCGGGACACAGTCGTTGCGGTGACCGGGGTCATCGTGGGCGATCCAGCCTCGGTTCAGCGGGACGGCTGGGATCTGGTCGGGTCCGGGGGTCCGGCCGTGCACCAGGAACGGCAGCGGGCCACTGTTCGACCGGGGCACCGTGGCCTTCACCTCAATGCCCTCGGAGAGCTGATAGGGACGGCCCACGACCTCCGGCAGCTCGACCTGTTTCAGCGGGAGCAGATGATCCACGGCCAATCGAGAGGCGTAACGGTCTTTTTCGCGTTCCTCTTCGGTGAGCGCGCCGTCGCCGCGGTCGCTGTCGATACCCAGGCCGCTGTTGACGTAAGGCAGGAACTGCGCATCCCGTTCGTTTTGCTCGTCCTCGCGCCCTCGGGTCCCTTCCGCCGAATACATCGGGCGGTCGGTGTTGCGCTCCATCCAAGACTGGTGCACCTCGTCGCTGATGTGCTCCAGGATCTCGGCCATCTTGTCCGGTGGGGTCCGGTAGTCGAGTTCACCATTGGCGATCAGTTCCGCGGTGACGCGCAGCGCTATTTCCGCGGTGGCCAGGTTCTGCCACTGGAAATCCGCGGGTAGACCCTCGAATTCGGTGTTGGCGATGTCCAGGGTGTCGGTGCCGTGCGCGGCGATCCAAGTTCGGTCCGTGGTCGACCGAATGCGTTCGGTGAAGCGCAGCAGCTTCCCGGTCTCCGGGTCTATCTCCTGTTCCGATCTGGGCACCCGGTATCCGGCCCGCCACGTTTCGTGCATCCGCCGCGCGACCTGGGCGATATCGGCCGGGGTGATCCGCTTCCAGGCCCGCAGATCCGCTTCGAGTTCAGCGAAATCCTCGATGCGGTCCTGGTTCTGCCGAACCGGCTCTTCGCTCTCCCGGGCCTGACTCCACAAGATCTGCGCGCGCCGCCGGTAGGCAGGTGAGATCCGATACAGCCGCAGGTCCAAGTCGGCCAGCGTCCGTGCCGTCCCTTTCCAGTGATACGCCGCGGACCCGTCCCCACCGGGGTCTGGCTGCGCCGACCGACCGAAAGCCCGCCCCAGCCGCGGGCTCTCCGGTGGCCCTTCGGTGCCGCCCGGTGGATTCGTCTCGCCGCGGGTGTCGTCCTGGCGCGCCAATGGCGCGGCGGGTGTGCCGATGCGGAAGTCCATCAGGCCCGGTGATGTCGGGCGGACGACGGCAGCCGGGAAAGGAACCGGTTGGTGATCGGCGTTCCAAACCACGGCCAGCACCCGATCCACCTGCCGCGGATCCTCAGGCGGGAGCTCGCCGTGGTTCAGCGCGACCAGATGTCCTTCCCGGCGCGGCGTCGTCCTGCCCGGCAGCGGCTTCCCGTTCGACCCCAGCACGGGATCCTGCTCGACGTAGACGGTCAACACCGCCGCATGCCCGCCTGCCTCCAGCGCCGCTGCCACCGCGGCATACGGATCCTCGGGATCCACCTGCAACTCGGTGAACAGGACCCCTACACACTCTTCGGTTTCGGGGTATGCCAGCTTCCGGTCATGCGGTATCGCCGCCACCGGCACTCCGGCGGCCGCGAGTTTCCGCAGCGCCACCGGCACGCAATGCTCCGGCTCCACACCGATGTCTGGTGTCGAATACGCTGCCACGTCGTCGCCCGGTCCGAATTCCACCAGCGGCGGCTCCGGGTTGCCGTCCGAATCGTGGGTCACCGAGACGTGCAGTTCAGACTTGCCGCGTGTGAATGAGGTGGTGACATTCCCGGATGGGCTGTAGCCGTATCCGGACAACGCACCGGAGTCGCGCAGATAGTGGAAGAAGGTGTAGGCCGCCGTCTTGCCATCGTGTGCGGTGCCACACGCCGTCATCACCGTGGGATCGGTGGGCGCTCCGAGCTCGGGCAGATACCGGTTGCCCACGGCCGCAAAGGTACGGGGGCCGACATAGATCTTCCGAATATCCTTGTTCCCCGAGGTGCCGACATCGATTGCCAGCGCGATGCTTTCCCCGGCATAGGATTGTGCCCGCAGGATCCGCGGTCTGCCTTTGCCGCGCCACGGCACGTCCACCGCCCGAGGCAGGTGTTCCTGCTTCTGTTTCTGATACACCTCTCGGTCGAAGGTGAAATTCCGAGCGCCTGCCCATTCCGCCGCATCGGCCACAAAGTTGACGCCCGAATCGAACACCAAAGGGCCCGGCGTGCCATCGGCACGCGGCACCAGCGTGGCCTGGACATCCTCGGGTGCGAAATAGTGCGCCGTGCCATCCACTTCCCGGCCGAACAGCCGTCGGTCCCGTTGCGCGGCAGTGGATCCGCCCTCGTCCACACCCTCGACCGGGTTCTGATCGCGGGATATGTCGGCTCCCGCGGAAGGCCCCCCCTCGGGCGGTGCGGGATTCGGCGACACGGGTGTGTCCCCACCGGGTCCGTCCGGGAAGTTTCGAGCGCGGACCAACCCGTCCAGGATGCTGAGGGCACGGTATTGGGTACTTGTCGCGGTCGTGCCGCTGATGTCCAACACATCTGCCACGTCCGCAAGCGAAAGTTGCAGACGGAAGCGCATAAAGAGGCACAGGCGCTGCTCGCGGTCGAGTTGATCGATGCAGTTGGCCAGTTCCACCGGATGGCTGCGCTGGGCGTCAGCTATCGCCCTGGACAGTAGCCAGGTGGGGTCGATACCCATTGCCGCGACGATCTCCGCGGACGGCGCTGAATCGAACTGCCGCAAGATGATTGCCCGCTCCGATCGGCGGGCCCCGCCTGCTACCGCGTCGCCGGATTCGGCCAGCACAGCCTCAACCAGCTCACCCAGCCGGTCCCCAGCATGCTCGGTCACTTCCAGGGTGCCGGCGACGATCCGCGCGAACACCTCCTCGGCCCGGTACTGCGCCGCGGCCAAGTCACCGAGCTCCTCGAACATCCGCTGTTCGAGCCCATTCCAGAAGAAGGCACGCAACTGCAGCAATGCCGCCATCTCACCGGCCTGCGCCTCCCGTATCAACCCGGCGATGCGTCCCCCGGTGCGTGGGGTGTTCACGACCGGCGGACGCGGTCCGGCCTCCGGTGGGCGCACCGACCAGGGCATACTGTCGTCGTCGAAGTCGCCTGGGAAGAACCGCTTCGGTGAATCCGCCTCCGGCGATGGCGCAGACGGGCTCGCTGCGGCAGACCCGTCGACGAGCGGCCAGTGATCAGGATCGAGGATCACGGTTCCGAGATCGTCCCCAATAGCTACGTATCCTTCGGCAGCGAGCACCTGACACGCCCGCTGCAGGCTCCGACGATTCGGGTCGTTCCCCGGGAGCTTCGCAGCCACCCACTCGATCCACGGCAGTCGATAGCCCCGTGGCAGTGCGCCGGACCGGATTGCCGACCGTATCGCGTCGGCCATGGCCCGATAATCAGCGCAGCCTGCCAATACCGGCAGCAGATCGTCTATGTCGATTACACCGCGCACAGTGAGCTGAGGCTCGAGCAGCTGTGCGAGCGCAGGCCGGTCGGCCGGGGTCGATTCCGCGGCGCGGGCGGGGTGCTGGTCTACTCTCGCGTGATCCGACAACACCCGCTCGGTGAGCGACAGGATCCACCGACCCAGTTGCCGCCCCTCGGGAAGCGAGCCGCTACGGGCGGCCGCACGGCGGAAGACTTCGTCGACCAGGGCGGCGACAACGCTCGAGTCCGGCAGGGACGCCATTCGCCGCGCCACCTGATCCGCGAATCGTTCGCGCAGCGAGTCGATCTCCGCGTCGTCGCCGGAGTGCCCGATGTGCACATCCCCCAGACCGGTGACCCGCTCCCGCGCGCCAGCGATCTCCATGGCGCGCTCCTCGTGCCGCGCGTCGAACACCAACGCCAGCAACCGCACCGGCTTCGCCCCATCCCGGCCCGGCGTCGTCTCCACCTCCCCGCCGACATTCTCGAGCAGGCGGGCGTGACCGCCGACCCGAAGCAGATCACCTCCCCTGGTCTCGACGAACACATGCTCGTCCTCGTCGAACACCTCGACGACGACCGCTCGCGCACCCGCCCCCAACGCACCGACCATCTCCCGGATCAGCCGGAGCGGATCATCCGACTCCGAATCAACCGGAATCTCCACCATCCGCCGATCAAGCCAATCCTCCAGCCCCGGAACCTGCGTCCCGCCGAACTCCTTGGCTTCCAACAACACCCCGGCAAGCCCCACCCGCTGCGGCACCCGCACACCCGGCACACCCGCCGCCGCCAAACCCCCCAACACCACCAACCCACACTGGAACCGATCACCCACCTCCGCTTCCGCAATCACCCTTTCCGGACGCGGCACAGCACCGTCCCCGGCCGACGGCACCGGCTGCGACACAACAGCCCGATCCGCACCAACCTGCTGCTCCGGCAGCCGGGTAGCCGGCCCGTAGGCCTTCTCCTCCGCGAAGCGGGGCGCATCCGGACGCGGCGCGGCGCCGTCGCCGACCGAGGGCACCGGCCGCGAGGCCGACGCCAGCGGTAGTGGACCGGCGGGGTCGCTACGCTGCATTTCTGCGGCCAGGCTGCGCGCGGCACGGTACTGCAGCTGCTCGAATGACCAGGCAGTGCGGCGCATTACGGTCGCGGCCTCGGCAGGAGAGAAGCCATCCTCGGTCACCAGCAACAGGGCCCGCTGATGAGCGAGAACGGGGAGCCGTTCGACGGCGGCACGGAAATTCTGCCTGTTCGCAGCGGCGGCCGCGTGAGCCTGCGCCAGCGCCTGATGTCCATCCAGCAACTCAGCCAACCGGCGCAACGTGCCGTACTCCATGGTCCGAGTCGACACGATGGCGCGACCGCGCTGATACGCCGTCTCAGCGAGCGACAGTTCCGACACGAACCGCCGATACAGAAGCTGCCATCGCTCGCGGGTGAGACGAGAAACGAAGTATTGCAACAGATCACGGTTGCCGAT
The DNA here is from genome assembly GCF_040639505.1 of Nocardia sp. NPDC023852. NCBI lineage: Bacteria > Bacillati > Actinomycetota > Actinomycetes > Mycobacteriales > Nocardiaceae > Nocardia > Nocardia sp. NPDC023852. The sequence continues at coordinate 67,415 of NZ_JBFAAB010000009.1, read as the reverse complement.
CAACGCCTGTCGGATTGCGGGCGGCAGTGTCGGGACAACCTCGCTCTTGCCCAATCCGGCAACGATCTCGGCGGCAGGTATCTCGGCGGCAGTGTCAGCGATCTCGTCATCGCCGACCGGATAATTACCACCGCTTTCGAGCAACAGATCGAGTGCGGTGAACCGCTCGATCTGCTCGATCAGACGGGTGATCTCGACCGGCCGACCCAATTCGGTGTTCAGTCGGCGCAATTCGGTCAACTGGTCGCCGCCGTCCCATGCCGGACCCGGTGCGCCCAGCACGGTCACCCCGAGCAATGTGGCGAGTTCCTGCTCCAGCTCCACCTCGATATCGTGCAACGACGTCTGCATGGCCGAGATCGCCCGATCGTCCCGGGGCCGCCGCTGGTCCAGACGGTGAAGGTTGGCCTCCAACACCAGTTGCCTGCCGATCCACAGCCCGATTCGGGTCAGGTCCTGCGCCTGGTCATCAAGTGGCCTGCCCTGCTCGAACCGCCATGCCAACTGGATCTCCAGCAGATCCAACACCTGCCACAGTCGCATTCGAGTCACATCGGTTGTCGCCGTCACGCCGATCAGGTCCGCCACCATATTTCGCGCATGATCGCGATCGCGGCGCAATCGCCGCAGCTCACTCGGTATGGCATGCGCAGCAGTCGACCCGTGCCGTGTGGCCTCGGCGTTTCGGCGGACCTCGTCGGGAAGCCGATGCCGCAGAGTTGTCAGCGCGGATGCCCGGTAGCCGTCGATCTGCCCGGGAGACTTGCCCATCGCCCGACTTATCTCGAGTCTGTCCATGTCCTCGAGGTACGCCCGCGCGCAAAACTCCCGCTGACGATCCGGCAGCCCGTCGATCACCCGAAGCAGCGCAACAAGGTCACCGGCCATCACACCCTGGATCAGCTCAGGCAGCCTCCACTGCACCGATCTGGCCAGTGCCTGGTACTCCGTGGAATCCGGCTGCGGAAGATCCGCCACCCCGAGTCGAGCCACCAGGTCATCCGGCACCGCCACCGCAACAGCCGCGACATCGTCCGCTCCGCGCCGTGCGGCCTCGGCGTTCCGGCGGACCTCGTCCGGAAGCCGATACTGCAGGGTTATCAGCGCGGATGTCCGATAACTGCTGATACTGCCGGGGGACTTGCCCATCGCCCGACTTATCTCGAGTCTGTCCATGTCCTCGAGGTACGCCCGCGCGCAATACTCCCGCTGACGATCCGGCAGCCCGTGGATCACCCAAAGCAACGCAACAAGGTCACCGGCCATCACACCCTGGATCCGCTTGGGCAGCCTCCCCTGCACCAACCCAGCCAGTGCCTGGTACTCCGAGGAACCCGGCCGCGGGAAATCCGCCACCCCGAGTCGAGCCACCAGGTCATCCGGCACCGCCACCACAGCAGCCGCGACATCGTCCGCTTCCGCGACAACCTCGTTCGCTTCAACCGCCTCATCCGCCCCTATCACGACGGACGGAAAATCACCTTCCAACTCGGCAAGTCGGCCGGCAAGCCCGGCAAGGAACCGACGCCGAGCTTCCGTTACGAGCGGACCCAGAATGGACCGCTTGTGGCTGGGGAACATGGCGGCAATATCACGCCGACTCCGCCCCTGTCCCAGCGCCACCACCACGGTGTGGTGATCGGCGGCGAGCCCGGCCAGTACCTCGTCTACCAGCGGTGGGGATGCCGCCACCGGCCGAGGACCCCATCCCCCCTTGGGCCCGAATTCCGGGGCTTTCCACACCCGATAGCAGAACGCGACGACGTTCCAGTGTTCGACCACCAGTCTCCGGGCGACATCCACCAGCCAATTGCCCGGATCGACGGCGATCCGGGCGACATCCGCGAGCCAATCGTCCGGATCGGCAGCGGCGTGCAGCGCGTCGAGATGATCACCGGCATAGGCGAATACCCGGTCGACAATCTCGAACACAACCCGAGGCTCGGCAACCTCGGCGAACACCACCCGAAACACCATGTCCTGGTATCGCTCCCGCAACCGAGCGACCTCGGCGCGCATACCGTCGGGCTGCTCGTCACCAGGTTCGTCGTCATCCAAGTGCCCGATGTGCACATCCCCCAGACCGGTGACCCGCTCCCGTGCGCCAGCGATCTCCATGGCGCGCTCCTCGTGCCGCGCGTCGAACACCAACGCCAGCAACCGCACCGGCTTCGCCCCATCCCGGCCCGGCGTCGTCTCCACCTCCCCGCCGACATTCTCGAGCAGGCGGGCGTGACCGCCGACCCGAAGCAGATCACCTCCCCTGGTCTCGACGAACACATGCTCGTCCTCGTCGAACACCTCGACGACGACCGCTCGCGCACCCGCCCCCAACGCACCGACCATCTCCCGGATCAGCCGGAGCGGATCATCCGACTCCGAATCAACCGGAATCTCCACCATCCGCCGATCAAGCCAATCCTCCAGCCCCGGAACCTGCGTCCCGCCGAACTCCTTGGCTTCCAACAACACCCCGGCAAGCCCCACCCGCTGCGGCACCCGCACACCCGGCACACCCGCCGCCGCCAAACCCCCCAACACCACCAACCCACACTGGAACCGATCACCCACCTCCGCTTCCGCAATCACCCTTTCCGGACGCGGCACAGCACCGTCCCCGGCCGACGGCACCGGCTGCGACATAGTCGGCTCATGCGGCCGTGCTTCGAGCGCGGGTTTCGCGATGGCTCCCTCGGACGGCTGCTCTTCGCCGGACAGCCACCGTGCCAACGTGTCCAGAGTGGCGGACAGCAGTTCCTGGGTCGCCTGCTCGCTGCTCTTCAGGGCGAGGGTGATGTCCTTGATGGACTGGCCGCGGACCCACCAGCGCACGAAGCATTCCCACTGCGTCCTGCGCAGTCGGTCGACCAGGTCCCGGAGCCGCTCGGGATGTTTCCGCCCGGCCCGTCGGATCGTCACGACCGCGACGGGGTCCACGACGCTGAGATCGGACAGCTTGCCGGCTTCGACCCACAATTCGGTGCCGAGCTCGATAACCAACTGCTGCAGAGCCTTACGTACCAGTTTGGTGGCCGTTGGCGCATCCAGACCACGCACCTGCGCACCGGCAGGGACCGATCCGGCATCGACGCCGTGGATCCTGGGGGCCTTCGTGGTCGACATGCCGGCCGAGCTGAACAGCAGCAGGAGCGCTTGGCGCTGGTCGTCGGGGAGGGTGGCGACCGCACGGTGGAAGTCCTCGTCACTCGCCTGGATGAGTGCGCCGCGGTCCTCCAGTCCGCGCGCCGCGACCTCGATCGCCAGGCGGATGCGGGGATTCCGCTCGAAGAGCACCTCCTCGGCCACCCTCAGGATCCACGCGTCGGCGTCCTGGGCGGTAGCGAGCTCGGCGACGCGCGTTACTGCGCGGCGGAACACCTCGGTGACCAGGTCGGCGGCCGCCTCCGGATCCCGGACGACTGCCATCCGCTGTGTCACCAGCTGCTCGAACTGGAAACGCAGTTCGTGGGCGGTGGAGCTGACCTGTGACGGCGGGCGGCGCAGCTGGGTGGCCTGTTCGTAGGCGTAGCCGTAGCCGATCAGGGTCGGCTCGCTCCAGGATCGGCCGAGGAAGGTGATGTTGAACGGCTGTCCGTCGCTGCCCCGGTAGCCGGCGGGCACGGTGATGGAGGGATATTCGGCCCTGGCGCCGGTTACGGCGCCGGCCTCGCCGACAAACAGCAGGGCGGTGAGGTTGTGTTCCGCCATCGGCGGGTCGAGCTTGCCGCGGGCATCGGCGCGGATCGCGGCGATTTCCGCCTGTGCGGCGGCGGTGTCGGCGCTGTTCGGGTCGAGGTCTTTCGCGACCGCGAGCGGCAGCACCATACGGCCGTATTTCCGTGCGTCCGCGTGTGTCTTGTAGTAGTCGTCGATATCGGACAACGACTTCATCGGGGCGTTCGCCGGCAGCCTGCCCAGGTAGCGGTTCATGTCCCGGTGGAATTCCCAGAGCCCGGATGTCGAGCCGCTGAGCCACGTCTCGCTTTTGGGGATAGCGGTGTCCACGTCGATGATCACCAAGGTGGCGCCCTGGGCCTGGAGCGCGGCGATCGCCGCATCCCACAGCCTGCGGTTCTCGTCGCCTTCCGGCGGAATCTGGCTGGCGACAATGCCGATCCGCGCACCTGCTAGCGCCTGCGGGTCGAGGTCGGCGGTGAAGTCATGGCCCGCGAGCGGATTGCCCTCGGTGTTGGCCAGCACCGTCAGCAGCACTGCCGCGTCGGCGACGGTGCGGGCGATCGGACCGGGGGTGTCCCGGCGGGCCGAACGCGGCAGCACCCCGGTCCCGTCGATCAGGCCAAGGGTCGGTTTGATGCCGACCACCGAGTTGAAGGCGGCCGGTTCGATGATCGAACCGCTGGTTTCGGTGCCGACGGCAAGCGGGCCCCACCCATCCGCGGGCGCGACCGCCGATCCGGCACTGGAGCCGCCCGGCGACAGCCAGCGGCCGTAGGCGTTGCGGACCGGGCCGCCGTGTGAGCTGTTCCCGGCCGGCTGATGCTCGGTCAGGTAGTTGGCGAACTCGGTCATATTGGTCTTGCCCAGGATGACCGCGCCAGCCGCGCGCAGCCGGACGACCACTTCGGCGTCCCGGTCCGGCACCGACTCGGCGAGCGCCGCCGAGCCCGCGGTGGTCGGCATCCCCGCGATGTCGATATTGTCCTTGACCCACACCGGAATACCCAGCAGCCGCAGCCCGTGCGGGGCCCCGGTGGCGAGGATCGCATCGGCGGCGCGGGCCTCGTCCAGGGCCGCCGGGTTGCGGGCGAGCACTGCGTTCAACTCCCCGCGCGCGACGGCACGGTCCAGGCACATCTGCGTCAACTGGACACTGGTGATGCGACGGGTGTCCAACAGCTCCCGAAGCTCCGCCACGGTGACGGTTTCCAAGTCGACAGCCGGAGTGTCGTTGCGTACCGACTCGTCGGAGACCCCCCGCTGCGCCGATCGAGCCTGGCTATCGGGGGAGTCCGGCGGTTGGGAGCCGCCGCCGTTACCGCCACCCGCACCGCCGGGCACCGCCGCAGGGGGCGCGGCCTCGTCCAGTTCGACCCAGAGCGTCTCGTATCCGCCAGTGGCGTGTCCGCCGGACCGCTGGGACATGGCGCTCAGCAATTCGAGCGCCCACCTACGCTGCACCGGCTCGCCTGCGCGGAGCACCGATTCGGACTCCACGACGTGGCCGACCGTTTCGACCCGCAGCACCCGAGCGCCCCCGCGGCCGGTCACGTGGGCCATCAGCATGCCCCTGCCGCCGTTGTCCAGTACGTGGGAGCTCAGCTCCGATACCAGCAGCTCGGCGGCGTCGACCTGGTCGGACCGCCAATCCCGCACCAGCTCTCGCACATGTCGACGCGCATGGGTTACCCCCTCCGGGCCCATCAGCTCCAGCTGCAAGGGCGGCGCGAGCCGCCCGGGTGTCTCGCCATCGGCCGTCAGGGCAGGTAGGTCCGGACCGCCGTCGTGCGGCCGATACCCCGGATTGGGCTTCCAGTACTGCGGCAGTACGTCGGCAATGGCCGCGAAGTCGCCTCGCCAGACTTCGTGGGGAATCTCGAAGCAGCCCAGATCGAACTCGGCGCGCAAACCTCCCGGCCAGTGCACCGAGACGACATCGCCGTTCTCTACCACCACGCCGAACCCGCCGGGCGCGTCGATGACGTGGATCCGGTGCACGACGGTCGGATCCGACACCCCGTCGTACACCACCGATTCGCCGTGATCGGCGGCACGCTTCGCCCGCACCGTGGTGTAGACGACCATTCCGTCGGCCTGCAGCTTCGGGAGGAAACCTTCCTCCCACGGGATGGTGGCGGCACGCGTGTCGCCACGCAACAGCAAACCGCCACCGACACGCCAACCCGATTGCGGATAGTCGGCCTCGCGTTCGTTCCACCGATCACGGATCTCGTCGAGATCGATATCCGGGTCGGCAGCCGAGGCGAGCAGTACCTCATCCGGCAGCTCCGAGGCCGCCGGACGCCACCGCACCGGCACCGTCGGGCTGTCCAGAATCCACTGCACCACTTGGGCACCGTCGGTCGGGTCCGGGGGACCCGGTGAGCCTTCGATGGGGGCTTTCGCGTCCCGGGGCCCGTCGCCCGGGAAGAATCGTTCGCCGCGGGGGACGCCGAACAGTTTCACCTCGGCCAGCCAGGCCGGGATGTCGGGTGCTTTGCCTGCGGGCAACGAGTGCGTGGCCTGACCATCGCGGTATTCGAACCAGACGACCCGGCGGTCCTCGAATTGCCGTGCCCAGCGGCGCACCGCCGCATCGCCTTCGATGGTCCGCGCCCGCTTGTTGACCATCTCGTGCACAATCAGTTCCTGCCCCGGGGGCCGGAGCATGGTGAATGCGTGTCCGGTGCCGTCGCCGTGCAGCACCGCGCCCTGCACGATCAGGTTGTTATCCGACACCCGCCGCACCAGTGCGCGCACCGTACGGAGCCGGTTGTGTCCGGGGTGGATATTCGACCGCAGCGTGGCGCCCAGCGCAGCCAGGGTGTCGCCGCTCAACCGATCTCCCGCCGCGGGCCGGACCGGCCGACGACCGACCTTGCCGTTGGCTTTCCACAACTCCAGCTGGGTCTGATATGCCGAATACTTCGCGCACTCACCCACCAACAGCGACTGCGGCTCTTCCGGCAGCGGTGCTTGTGCGGGTTTCGCGGCGGCGCCCTCGGCCTCCGGGCGGGCGGGTTCCGGGGCCCTATCGGACAAGGAAGGGTAGTAATCCGACGGCGACACCGCCGCCAACACCGCGCGTCGTTGCGCATCGGACGCCCTGGGATCCCCACTTACCACCCACGATGCGACCGGTACGTCGACCCCGGCCGCATGGGCCAGCGCACTCAGTGGGGACTGGCGGGCGAACTCGGCCCGAATGAACCGACCGTCGTCGGTGTAGTGCGGCGGAGTGAATCTGTCGCGGACGAACTTCCGATTGATCCGTGCGGCGAGATCAGCACGCAGCCCGCCGTATCCCAACCACTGCGCAGCAACCAAAACCCTTTGGCCCAGCTCCGTGTCCGCTGATTTGCGGCCGGACAGCACCGCCTTGACGTCTTCCTTGTGCGCCCCGGAAAGCCTGGCCACACTCGCCACTGTGGGCGGTTGCATCTCCCGATGACCGAGCCCGGAATACAGACCGGCCAGCCGCCGCAGCACCGGATCGTCACCCTGCTCCGCGTCCCGCAACCGCTCGGGTTCCAGCCCACCCAGTCGTTCGGTCAACGCCAGCTGCAATGCCCGCACTCGGATGGCATCCATCGGTGCCCGGGGCCGGTCGTCGTCCCCTTCGGGGGGCTCAGTCCGGCGCGGCGGGCCCGCGACCCGCTGCACCCGCGGGCCGCGGGTGGCCTGTTCGGCGGCGTCGAACCGAACCTCGGCGTCCCCGTTCGGCTTTCGTCTAGCGACGTGGATCTCCCCGGCGGCCGCTCCCATCCGGTCGGCCCACTCGTACACCTTGCCGTGGCGCAGCAGCATGCCGGTGAGCGGGTCGAAGACCACGACCTCATCGGGTCGGACGTCTCCGTCGCCGGGCTCGATCAGCTCCGGGTGCTCCTCGTTGATCCACTGGGCGAATGCCTCATCCACGTTCACGATCACGACGGCGTGCCCGAACGGACCATCCTCGGGCCTGCCATCGGTCGGCCGATGCCGCTGGATGATGTTTTCGTCGTCAACCCAGTCCCAGCCCACCAAGAAATGGCCGCCGTGCTCGCGGGCTTCGTCGATCACCAACCGCAGCCCGGCCGCCCCGACACCGACCCGACCGTCCCGCCACCCGAGGTCGACACCCTGCACGAGGTCGAGCTTGTACATCCCCTGGGTATCGATCACCGGATCATCCCGCAAATCGGGAGCGTCGATATCGGCCCCGGCTCGCAAGAACCACTGCGCCCAAGGCCCGCAGTTCTTCGCGTCCTCCCCACGCCGGTGAGCCGCCAAATCCGGCCACACCGCAGTGCCGTCCAGCGCGGGCTGCTCGGGTGCGCCACGTTCCGGCAACTCCAGCTTGCCGTCGCTGAACCTCTTCTGGAGGAGCTTGCGCAGCTTGCGTTCCGACGGCGCCTGCAGGCCATAGAACCAGTCCGAGATCACATGGCCTGCGGTACTGCCCGCCTTCGGCGCCTGCGCGACCCAGAGTCCGCCCTGCCCGTCCGAGCGCACCCACACCCAGGCCGGGAAACCGTACTCGCCGTTGCCGATCCAAATCTTGATCTGGTGGGTTCCGGCCATCCGATCCGGCTGCGGCTCACGCCAGGCGTCCCTACCGGTGATTTCCCGGGTGACGATCTTGCAGTAGATCTCGGCGGAACCGAACGGCTCGGTTTCCTCTCCCCGCTGGACAAACCCTTCAGCCCTCTGGAGGGCGTATCTGAGGTGCGAGCCGGGAGATCTCAGCAGGTCCTGCTCGAGATGGAAATCCTGGACAACCGCGAACTGGTCCAACCAGGTACGGAAGTCGATGGCACCCTTCGACTTCCGCTCGGGATCCCGGTACAGGTGTTTTCCGCTGCGATAGGTGAGATACCGATCGGTGAGCACAGCGTAGATCTCGTGCGCGGTCGCGTCCCGGAATCCGTGGTAGAGCGCATGCGCCCGGTTATAACGGAGATAATCTCCCCGCATTGTGCCGTCCGGGTCGAGAGTCACCTCGTAGAAGTCGACGTCGTAGCGATCTTCCTTGTGCACCGTCGGTTTCCGCAGATCCGCGAACTGTGGGTGGTTGCGGACAAAGTCGGCCAGGACAGCTTCGTGGCGGCCCGGCATCGCCGAGATAACCAACCGTCCGGGCCCCCTCGCTGCTGGACAGTAGGCGACATGCGCGTTCACTTGCACATACGGGTGGGACGGATTGTTCGCTATCACACGCAGAGTGGCCCGATTCGACACGCCATCGTCGAGTTCGGCGACCGCCCGATCGTGTAGCGCGACCAGGTTGAGCAGCCAGGCGATATCGGTGTCGCGCCGGGCGTCCGCGAAGGTCAGCGCGGTCGGGTCCGCGATGCCGAGCCTGTTGGCAAGTTCATCGCGCTGAACTGCCAGTTCCTTGATCCGGGCAACGACGACCAGAACTTCCTGCTGTTCGAGGACATCCTGCTGGAGCGGCACCACGGCGGCCATGATCGCCTTCGAGGCAGGCGAGAGTACCCGCTCGCGGACGAAATCAGGGGCGTGCTCCGCGATCTCCCACAAGCGGAACATGGACGTGGCCCGCTGAGGGTCGTGGCCTATCGCCTCGAGTGTCGGCGCCAATGCCCACAGCCGCTCCCGCATCTCCTGGATCTCCGCGCTCGGAACATCGTGCGGCTGCCAGCGTTTCCGGCCGTCCTTGTCGTGGAGCACGAAATGGTCGGCGGGCAGCGGATGCTCCGGATCGCTTGCCGTCGCCTGCGGTGGGCTCTCCGGGAATGCCTCATGCAGCCTGCCGGTGTGCAGTTCCCAACTGGTGGGCACCCACCACCAGGCAGGCCAACGCCATGGCATCCCGACCGCCGCCTCGAACAGGCCGTAGCGCCTGCCACCTGCGGAATCCAGCAGTGCCCCCCACAGCGGGCTATCGCGGAGCGTGGTTTCCGGCTTGATCCCGTCCGGCACCACTTCGTAGTAGCTGTTGGGTGAGTCGCGGTAGAACGCCTTCGGTCCGACACCCGTCGATTCGGGCAGCATAGCCTCGGCGATCAACGCTGCCTTCTGTGCTGCGTCGACTCGGCGGGCGTCGGCGAACCAGTGCCGGATCGCTCGGGTGCCGTCGTCGCAGGTGACATGGGTGCTGCGGTACGACTCCGATACCTTGCCGTCGACTCCTCCCAGGAACCGGGTGTCGGTGATCCGCTGGGCCAGCGTCCGTTCGTCGACCATCCGACGCAACCGACGGTCCCGCACCGGATCACGGTAGAACTCGATCATCGTGTCCTCCTGGCCCGCGTGCTGTTCGGGTCCGAAGGTCGGCTCGGTGACGTCGAGGACACCGTCGCGGGTGACCTGAGTCCGCTTGTAGCGGATGGTGATACCGCGGTCGAGCAGCGCCTCCTGCGTCACCTTCAGCAGCCGCAACACCGCGGGCAGGTCGTCCACAGGTGAGATGACGATGATCTCGTTGCGCACTGCGTTGAAACCGATTGCCTCACAGAGCGGTACCGCCTGCTCGGCCGCGATTTCGTCGCGGGCGGCCACTATGCCCGCGACCTCGAGGATCGCAGCGAGTTCCGCCTCGAGCGCCGCCCCGACCTGCCACAGTTCGTCGCACAGCAGCCGCGCGATCAGGGTCTCGCGCGCGGCACCCGTCGCCTCGGACTCGGTTGTCCTGGACTCCGCTGCCTCGGGCTCAGTCGTCTGCTGCCGCTCGGCTGCCGTTACCCGCACTGCCTGCCGGATCTCGTCCGGGTCCATCCCGGTCACGTCCAGGCCGAGTTGGCCGCACCAGCGGGCGATGTCGGCGTGGAACTCGCGCACCTGGCGGTCGGCTACCTGAACCTGGCGGCGCACACTCGCCCGCAGTTCACCCGGCGGTGTCGCCGGATCCGCGCGCCAGGTCTGCCAGGAAGGCAGTTGCGCGGCGGCCCGCCCCAGCTCCCGCTGCAGCTGCCGGTCCGCTTCGTCTTCTACCAGATCCAGCTCTGCTGGGGGCGTGTCGGTTTCCTCACCGAAAGGCAGGTCTCGGGCACCGTCGCGCAGCAACGCGATGACCTCATCAGCGAGTGTCTGCGGGCTGTCGGCCGCCAGACCTCCGAACCACGCCGACACCACCTCACCCGAACTGTGCGCGGCGCGCTTCGTTTTCGCGATCGCGTAGTGCCCTTGGCCGCTTCGCACCGTGCCCACAGCCACGATCTGGAGCCGGATCATGAAACCGTCGATGTCGATCAGCCGGGGAAGGACCAGGTGGCCCTCGTCGCCCTCGGGATCCGCGTCGTAGCGCAGGTCCTGGAGGGTGAATTCCCGCTCGACTATCTGCCGCGCGGCCTCCTTCGCACCGAAGATGTCCAGCACCTCGTCGGGATGGACGGCCCTGACCACCCGGACCAGGTCCTCCAGCGTGGGGTTGGGGCCGATCTCGCCCCGCGCCAACCAGTTCGGGAAGCCTTCCGGTTCCAGCATCCGCTTACCGCGCCGGTGGCGCAGATACAGCTCCAACAGCAGCGCCTTGACCTCGACCGAGGACAGTGCATGGTGGTATCCGCCCACCGGCTCGACCACGGCGTGGGTGGCCTCGGCGACCGTGCCGTCGGCGCCGAGTGCCAGCTCGATCTGAAGGATTGTGTACTTCTGCGGCCGCAACGGGGTCGGCGGCAGATATACATCCGTGAATTCCGCCGGGTCGCTGAACGCCAAATCCGTCAGGGCACGTCGGTGCCTGCCCTCGAGCGCCACGACACACAGCACCGGGAGGTCCGGGCCCGGCGTGTCGATAACGACAGCGTGCGGGCTGCCGACCTGCCTGCCGTGGGCGAGCCGTTCGGCGATGAAGCGCTCAGCCACCCGGGCATCGAGCTCCCGCATGGCATTGTCGCGTTCGCCGACCACAGTGGCGAGCTGGTCGATATCGCGGTCGCGGCGGACCAGCTCCGCGCGCCGGACCCGTGCGGCGGCGAAGCGCTCGGCATGTGGCCGCAACGGATCGTCCTGCGCCAGCGCGGCCGGATCCCCGAACGCGTCCAATCTGGCCGTCCAGAGCTGCGCCGGGTCTGTTCGCAGTTCGTCGGCGAGCTCTCGCCAGTCGCGCCGCACCTCGGCGAACAGCTCCTCGAACTGCGGGTCCGCCGGCGCCAGCGTAGTCGGGTCGGTGATCTCCAGCCGCTCGGCCAGTTCATCGCGCTGCTGTTCCAGCTCGCGGACCCGGGCAACGGCGGCGACGACTTCCGCCGGGTCGATCAGTCGAGCCGCGGGCACCACCGTCGGCGGTGCGATAGCGGGCTGCGGCTCGGGGCGCGGCACGGTGCGGTATTCGATCGAATAGTCCTGGCCGTTGCGCCCCGGCGCGGAACCGAGCACCCTGTCGAATTCGTCCCGGTGCTGCACAGCCAACCTGGTCAGCGCCCGGTCGTGCCCGCCGTCGAAAGCGACGACGATCAACCGTCGTTCGGCCGGGAACCAGGCGACCTGGTTGTCCCGGTTCTCCCCGCCGGGGCTGCCGGTCAACGCCTCATCGGCGATGATCCGCTCGACAATCGGGCCACACACCTGGGCCTGTATCTCGTCGTCGGCCCGCACCGCCGCCACGGTCTGGTCGTAGTGCAGTTCGGCGGTCAGCACCCGATAGCGCTGCAGCAGCTCCACCAACTCCGGCAGGTGTTGTTCCCGGTTCAGGATGTCGGTTCTGCGGTCGTCCAGCGCCCAGTACGCGGCGAGCTCACGCGGCAGCCCGATCCGCTCCAGGTCCACCTCTTCCTGCGCGACACCGGTTTCGGCGGCGAGGTCGAAAATCAACCTCCGTCGATCATCGGCAACCTGGATACGAGCAGTGGCGATCTCGGCGTCGACCAGCCATCCGGGCTGATCGACGGCCAACCTGCCCGGATCCCGTATCCCGAGCGCAGCCGCCAACTCGTCACGCCGCCGTTCCAGCGCCTGAAGCTGTCCGCGAACATCGGTTGCCGACTCAGGCTGCTCAGGTCGGGCACCCATGTTCTTCTTGGGGCCGCGGCCTGCCTGTTCCCATGGCACGAACCGGACGTCGGCGCGGCCGCCGTCGTGGATGACCATGACATGCACGTCGCCGATGTCCCTGGCATCGGCCAACCAGGCGGTGATCTCCCCGCCGCGCAGCGGGCGATTCGGGTTCGCGACCTTGTCGAAGAGAACGACCTCGTTCTCCTTCAACTTCCATTCCGGGTGCAGCTCAGCGAATTCCTTGCTGACCCGGACAAAGGCCGCGGCATGCGCACCAACCACCGCGCTGGGGTCCCGCATCAGCGGCTCGACTTCCAACCCGACCACGACCACCCGGGCTGTGCCGGTCATCAACGCAGCCGCATCGGCCATGCCCTGCGCGCCAGCGCCGATCGGCCCGTCCGCCCAACCTGCCACCAGATCCTCGGCCAGCACCAGGCCACCCAGCCCGAACTCGGCGTTATCGCGGTCCGACTGCCAGGCTTCCTGCCGGGGACGGCCGAATACCTCCATGACGTTCTGCTCGACCCACAGGGCACAGCCGAACGGACCCTGCTGCAGCTGCGCCAACACAGCCGATATGTCCTCGGCGCGCGACGCCGTCCGCTGGTCGGCGAGCCACGGCGTAGTGCTGTCACCGACAGACGACTCGGTGGGCCGGCGGTCGACGGCGGAGGGCTGTGGTTCCTGCGGCGGTGTGCCCTGGTCGTATGGCGTCGTGGCGTCGCCCGTGAACCAACCTGTCGTCAGATTCCGTAGTCGGCGCAGTAACTTTCGGCCGACACCCTTCAGATCGCCAGTGGGGCTGTGCAACTCCTCGACGGTCGTGGGCAGCTTCCGCGGGACGCTCGTTCCAGCGGGCGAGGGTCTGTCACCGTCCGTAGGCTTATCGGCCGTCGACGGGAAGAACCGTGACTGCCATGGCGCCCGATGCGGCCCCGGCGCGGGGACCGGCCCGGTGCCGTTGCGGATCCCGATCGCCCAGTCCGCCAGCTCCTGGTAGGAGATCCCCCACCGCACCGCGTCCACCACGAACGCTGGATGAGTCGGATCGTCCAAGTGCTCGTACTCGATCTGGACCGAGGCCTCCGACCTGGCTTCGTCCTCGTTCACCAGAAGGTGCGTATTTTCAGCCCCCTTGGCTCGGCTATAGGGGCTGAGCAGATCCGCCCAATCCTCTTCGGAGAGGGTCACCAAACCCCGGTCGACAAAATGCTCGTATGCCTCCTTCAACCACAGGTTGACGTTGATATAGGTGCTTTCGGAATCGGTGGAGTAGGTGAAGGCGTGAGTGACCTCATGTTTGGCCAGGGCCTCGAGCAGGTTGTCGAGGTCACCCGCACGGAATGCTCTGCCCTGCGCTTCTATCGGACGCGCTTCCATCCGATAGAACCGCTCCAGCCCTCGACGGGTGAAGTACCAGCTATTGACAATGACCGCCGGGCCCGTAGCTTCGGCAATCGTCCCCTCCGGACCCAGATAACCGACACGGATATGCCGCAACATGACGTCGAGTGACGGCCGGAATCTCCTGACGATGGAGAGCTCCTCGTCGATCTTCCCGATAAAACGCCGTACTGCCCTGAACGAGATCGACTCGTCATCGCACCCATCGACATCGATACCGGTCCGCGCGGTGAAATCCGTGAGGTACGCAGCCTTCGCCGCTTGCTCTTGCGCCGCCACAGCTTGCTCGGCCCGCAGCATCGCGGCGGTTCGGCCCGCCGTGGCGTCCAGGGCTTGCCCGGCGGCGTCAGCATCCGCATCGTCCGACGCCGACTCCGGGACGATCGTTCGCACAGCGATCGACGTCCCGGTGTCGGGTTCGAGCACCTCCATCCGCAGCGTCGGCATTCGCCCTGTCCTCGGCGACCAGGAAGCGGTCAACACCACCCGCCCGGATGGCGTGCCGTCGAACGCCTCCGCGAGCACCATGGACAGCGCTGGTTCCCACCCCGGAGCCACCGACATGACACGGGACCCGTCGTTGCTGTAGCGCGCGACGTAGCGCGTAACTCCCTCGATCACTGCTCGTGCAATTGGCTGGACTGCCCCTCGCTGAGCGTCCGTGCGAACGGGGAATTCCACCCGCAGCACCCCTGAGTGCGGCCTCTTGAAGGAGTGCGCGTCCACGACAAGCTCCGGATTCTCGCCATCGCTCAGCACCACCCGGAAATCGTCATAAGATTTGTCGCTGGTGGACACCGTCAACCGCGCCGGTGCTGTGGACTGCGCATGACGCAGGTACGCGGCCAGCACGCCGTCTGCTATCGCTGGCGGCGAATCATCGGATGGCTCGAGGCCGATAGTGAAATCGTTGACCGGCGTCCCGATATTCCTTCGGTCGACAGGCACCACTACCGTGCTGGTACCGGGGCGGAATACGAAGAACCCCGAGCCACGGGGACCGCCCGACACCTGGCCTCGGCAGTTCCCGGCGCCGGGCCGCATCGTCATTTCCACCGGTCGGCCCGTGCCCAGGAACCCGACCATGTTGCCCGTCAGCCGACCCATCCAGTTGCCAGCCGATTTCCTCCAGTTTTCCTCCGCCCAGACCGCGGCTACGGATTTGAACGCCTCCGAGAGGCGATCTTTGATCCCCCGGGAGTTTTCGCCCGCATCGAAACGTTCCACCACTGCCGGTGACCCGCCATCTACAGACCTCGCAGGAGAACCGTCCTCGATCGGTGGCTGCTCCGTGGCGGCGAACGTGCGCTCATTGATCGGTGCACCGCTGTCGTCGACCGCAGTCGCCCGGAATGTGGCCTGCGCACTGTCGTATACGAACAGCACCGTGCCGGTTCGGATCGCACGTGGACCACCATCGGCGGCGAATGCGTCATCCAGGAAGTCGCGAGCCTCGACCGTGAGGTCGCCTGCGTTGAAGTCCGGGTCATCCTGCCCGAATCCTTGCTCCAATCCCACACGAGCCCGCCATCCGGCCTCCACCGCCGTCTGAACCAGAGTCAGATCCGCACCCTGCTCGACCGGCACCGCCACCTGCCACACCGACGTTCCCGCCACAGCAGAACCGTCCGGCAGTTGCGCCGACGCCTCGACCGTGACCGCCGTTCCCGGGCGAGGGCCTGCCACCACAGCACGGAATCCGGTCACTCCTGGGCCCCGCCGATGCGACTCCATCACCAACCGCAGCGGCGACGTGGGCAATTCGTCGCGCACACCGACCGTCGACGCCGTCTCGAAAGCCGTCGCCAACACGTACGCGACCGCCTCGCCACCGCGCTGATGACCCGTCAAGTCCTGCACCAACGCCCGCAGCACCGCAGGCCGGAACTCCGGCATCGCGCCCGTCGCGGACAGCACCACAGCCACATCGAGATCGGCACCATCGGGATCAGCGCCGTCCGGCACCCGGAATTCAACGGCTGCCACGTCGTTCGCATGACCACACAGCTCGATCCGGATGCCCCCGGTCGGCAGTGGCATGGCACGGATCGCTCCAGCTGGATCACCAACCATCTCGCCGTGCACGAAGCGGGCCAGCAACGCGGTGATCTCACGCGCCGCAGCACGCTGATCCGCTGACCAGTCCGACATCGCTTCGTCGACCGTCTCGTCGGCGTACACCGTCGAGGCCACTGGCTCTGCAACAGCTGATGCCAGCTGCCGGTCGGTCTCCGGATTTCGCTCGAAGGTCCTGTCCAACGGCAATTTCGGCTCGCGTGGAGAGCGGCCGAACGGGGCCTGCGGGCGCACCACCGGAGTGGCCCCAGCGATCACATCCGCAGGTATCTCCGCGATTTCACCGCCGGGCAGGACGGTGGTCGCGTCGTTGACGCGACCACCATCCTGCCCGGCGGTAAAGGCGACGGTCCAGATACCCCGCAGATCCTGCGCTTCGAGCTCCGTCGGCGCGCCGACGCGGCCGTTGCCCAAGTCCTGTTCCAGGATCGCGCCGTTGCGGCCCCGGTCGTCGCAGATGAACTTCCACAGCCGGACGTGACCGTTGATCCCGTCCCGGGCCTGGCGCAGGCCGTCGATGACCAGCAGCGCCGCACCATTGCGCTCGGCAGGATCCAAGCCTTCCACCCAGGCCAGGAAAGCCGCTTCGACATGCTGGTGCGAGTGCTCCGGATCAACCGCGAACTCCTGCGCGATCCACCCCTCCTCCTGCACAGCCTGCCATACCGGGGTACCGCCGAGACCGCTGTTACGCACCGGGAAACCGAGCATGCCCATAGCCAACGCCCAGCACTGATTCTGGGGGTCCCCCACTTCCGCGAGCACCGCAGCCTCATCGAGGGGCCGGCGGTAGGTACTGTCGCCGTCCACCGGGGAAATCTCGATCGCGTCGGTGAAGAACCGGGTGTCGCCGACGGCGATGGTGGTGACAGCTCTATTGGCATGTTCGCCGTGCTCCACGATCTCACCGGTCGCCGCTGGCTCGGCCGATGGCGCGGGTGTATTCGCGCCTGCTCCGGCCTGATCCGGTGTTCGCGCAGTCAGTTCCCGCAATACGACTTCGCGGGCCAGCATCTCGTCGTGCCGGTCGAGCCGGTCGAGGATGTCATTGCGCACCGTCTCGTCGGATAGCTCTTCGGCCATCGTGCGCAGCGCGGTCGGTGGTACCTCATCCGGGTCGTCGATGACGGCGCCCTCGCCACGCAGCAAAGCAACAGCCTCGTCGAACAGACCGAACCGCTGCTCCAGCAATGCCGCGATCTCGGCGCGCAGCTGCGCCAGCTCCGCTTGCTCCTGGGTCGAATCCGGCGGCTCCGATCCGCCGCCACCATTGCCACCGCCTGCGGCAGCGGCGGGCGGCTGGGCGCGTGCGCCCGCGGTCAGCCATGGCGGTCGTCGTTCACCGCTGGTGCCGTCCGGAACCGCTTCCATCTCGGGGCCCGCCTCGGCGGTTTCGCCCATGACGAACCAGACCACTTTGCCGTCGGTCACGCGGTACCAACCCCAGCGCCCGTCGGTGTATCCGTCGGTGACTCGCCTGCCGCGCCTGCCGGTAGCCCATTGCAGCTCCCAGTCAACCGGATCGACATCGGGCGGGCATGGTGGCCGCGGCTGCAGCGGAGCTGTGCTGCTGGTGTCTTTGACCTTGACCACAATCCAGCGCGATCCGTGGGCGCTGTCGTGCAGGTCCAGTGTGATGGTCACCGGGCCCTCGGCGTATTTGAGCGAGTTCCCGATGATCTCGGAGCCCACCACGAGCGTCAGCTGGATCATTTGGGCAGGCAACCCCATCGCGGCCAGGCGCGCGTTCAGCCAGCTGCGTCCGACCTGGTTATCGGCCCTACGCACGTCGGGATCGTCGGTCTCGATCAGGCCGAGGGTCAGCTCCGGCCGCCGAACGCCACCACGCTGGAAGAACTCCAGCCACACCTTCTTGCCATCGTTCAAGGGTTCGACGCCCCAGTTGCCGGTCAGCGCATCCAGCTGCGGGACACCCTTGTCGAGGTTGCGATCCAGCTCATAGGTCACAACAGGATCCGGGCTGGTGGCGACTACTTCGACATGCAGTCGCTGCGCGCCGATGTCGCCGTCCACCCGGGCGGTCAACCACACCTGCACATCGCCGTGCCGGAACGCCTTATTGACCAAGGCTTTGATCAGTCGCTCCGCATACCGCTGCTGACGCGGATCACGCCAGCCGTGCCAGCGCATCAGATCGCCGATCTCCCGGCGCAGCACACCCTTGCGTCGCTCCCAGTCCTTGCGGGTCATCGCGGTCGGGTCGATTTCGCCACGATCCGCGACTGCCGCAGCGGTATCGGCTTGCTCGCGTTCCTGGGTGCGGATATGCGAGTACACGGCCGCGATGGCGGGACGAGCCCAGATCTTGTTCTTTTCCTGATTGAGCTTGTCCAGGCCGTCGCCAAGCGGATCGTCGTAGCTGCCACGCTGTTCCGGCAGCGCCTGGCCACCCTGGTCGGGCAGCCAGCCCTCGTGCACCACGCCGGCGACGTACTCGACCGCCAGGAAGCTGCCCAGGTCGACCCCGTGGTCGTGGGCGTCCGCCGCGGCCTGCAACGCGGTTCTGGCGCTGGCGCGGCACTGCTCCTGCCAGTGCGGCGGCAGGTCCCAGAGGGTCCTGCGGCTGTTGACATCGAACCGCTCTCGCGCGGGCGTCTCGTCGGTCACCGGTAGACCGTCGATGTGCTTTTCCCGCGGCGTATAGGTTCCGTCGGGCCTGCGGTACAGCTCGCGGTACCCGGCATACCCTTCGGCGGCGACCCGGTCGATATCCATCAGGAGGATGGTTTCCAGCGCGGTGGGGCCGAGCAGCGCGGCGACTTCATCGCGGAGTTCTTCGCCCGCCGGTTCGATGCCGCCGCGACCGACCGGCTTCTCGGTAAACACCATCGTTTCGTGAACGGTCCGGCGCAGTAGACCGTGGGCATCGGTCGCACCACCGTCGGTCTCCAGCTCGGTGATCGTCTCCAGCTCGACGATCAGTCGCCGGGTCCCGGCGATTCCGCTGGCCTGCGCACGGAGTGTGCCATTGCCGTTGGGCAGCAGATCGGAAATCTTCTGGAACAACTCGCCGAGCACCCGGTTCTGCTCGTCCTCGGGCCAATCACCCATCAGCTCCGACAGCGCCCGCACAGCCAAGGCCACCCGCCACGGCTCCTTCTGCCGCAGCGGCGCTTCCATAGCCACCCGGGGAATGAGTTCATCATCGATGGTCACCGACAACAGATCGGTGCCCGAAGCGTGCGCCACCCGCAGCCGCTGAATCGGGAAATCCTGGTCATCGATGAATTCCGGCTCCAGCGAGGCAGCACGGTCACCATCCAGCACGATCCCGACCGTCGCGGCGACCAACTCCGCGGTGGCTTCGTCGATACGCGGGAACAGCGCCAGGACCTCGCGCACCGCGACAGTGACCTCGTCATGTGCCGGACCGACCCGGACCCACACCACGTAACCGCGGCCGCGCGGATACCAGCCTTCCCAGGCACTGGTCTGCTCCGGTGTGCCCTGCACCGACGGCCGGTCCTTGGCAGGAAGGTCGCCGACCCAGGCTTCCAATACGAACGTCGGATTGTCCAGCGCATCGGCTGTCGCCCGCATTTCCAGCGCGCCGCTGGTCCACCGGAATGCCTTGGTCGCGAACGCGGAACAGACGATCACCGCGTCTTCGATCCAGCTCTCCTCCCAACCATCGGTGCGCAGCATCGCGGCCACCAGCATGCTCACCCGGTCCTGGTCCCGCCGGCGGAGGAAGGAGGACAGCCGCTCCAGGAAAGGCTGCCGCTCGACGGTCCACGACACCGTGCGCCTGGTCGGCACGGCGACTTCATTGCGGGGTTCCTCGCCCGCCGGTTCGATGCCGCCGCGGCCGACCGGCTTCTCGGTGAACTCCATCTTCTGGACGACGGTCCGGTGCAGTGCGCGGGTAGCGGCCGCACCGCCGTCGGTCTCCAGCGCGACGATCAGTCGCCGGGCCCCGGCGATCCCACTGGCCTGCGCACGCAGCGCGCCATTGCCGTTGGGCAGCAGATCGGAAATCTTTTGGAACAACTCGCCGAGCACCCGGTCCTGCTGTTCCGCAGGCCAACGACCCATCAGCTCCGACAGCGCCCGCACAGCCAAGGCCACCCGCCACGGCTCCTTCTGCCGCAGCGGCGCTTCCATAGTCACCCGGGGACTGAACTCACCATCGATGCTCACCGACAACAGATCGGTGCCCGAAGCGTGCGCCACCCGCAGCCGCTGAATCGGGAGATCCTGGTCATCGATGAATTCCGTCTCCAGCGAGGCAGCATGGTCACCATCCAGCACGATCCCGACCGTCGCGGCGACCAACTCCACAGTGGCTTCGTCGATACGCGCGAACAGCGCCAGTACCTCGCGCACCGCGACGGTCTCACGTACCAGTTCGGAGTTCTCGTCACGTTCCGTACCGACCCGGACCCACACCACGTAGCCGCTACCGCGCGGGTACCAGCCTTCCCAGGCACTGGTCTGCTCCGGTGTGCCCTGCACCAACGGCCGGCCCTTGGCAGGCAGCTCACTGACCCGGGCTTCCAACACGAACGTCGGATCGTCCGGCGGCCCATCGGTTGTCGCCCACAATTCCAGCGGACCGCCGGTCCGCCGGAATGCCTTGGCCACGAACGGAACACAGGTCAGTACCGCATCCTCGATCCGGCTCTCCGCCCAACCATCGGCGCGCAACATCAGGGTCACCAAGGCGCTCACTCGGTCGACCTCACCCCGACCGCGCATGAGTGGCAGCCGCTCGACGAACCACGACCGATCGATCGTCCACGACACCGTCCGTCGATTCGACGACGGCACACCGGACGGCGGCGGCTCGTGACCGATCGGCACATCGTCGTGCGGCTTGGTGACACCGGGCTCGCCGTTGCCGGGCACATACTCGCCCACCGGCACGCGCCGCCGGTCGGCGAAGATCGCGTGCTCGGCGACGACACCGGGTTGCTGTTGTCCCCAAATGTATTCGCGCTTGATCTCGCGTACCCGGGGGCGTTCCAGGTCACCGACGCGCGCCGCATCCGGCTCCCAGTTGCGCATGGTGAGCAACGGCAGACCAAGCGCATTCACGCCGCCCTCGTACACCAGCTCGCTGACATGCGCGGTCCGGTCGTCGTAGACCCGGACCAGCGCCGCCCGCGCGCCGCGGCCCACCTTCATCACGTCCAGGGCGATGCGGTCGGTGTCCGTCCGCGGCTGCACCGGCTCGTCTTCCAGGACGGGCCTGGCGAGCCCGAAATCTGTCGGCTGCCAGGTACCGCGCAGCCCGGCGCTGAGTTCATCGGCATTCCGGGTGACGCCCGCCAGTGCGCGCGGGTCCGCGCCGGTCCAGTCGGCGATGATGTAGCCGGTGCAGTCCTTCGGTTCGATCCCTTCCAGATCCTCCCGATGCCATGGCGAGGAGAGCCGGGAGACGTCCGGCGAGCGCCATGGTGCAAGGGATTCCGTCCCCACCGCCGCATAGACCGAATGCAGGTGGTGTCCGACACCGGTCGGCCCGAAGTCGTGATCGAGGTCGTCCATCACCGCCGCCACAATGGCCGCGCCCTCCGTGTGCTCGACGAAGGCGACCTCGGGCCTACACCCGGCGTGCGGCAAATGGGCGCGTGGCGGCAACCAGCCGTTGATCCGCTCGATCACCCGGGTCGCGGCCCACTCCGCGTACCCCACGCGCTTCGGCACCACGATCTGGGCGGTGGCCTCGATGCGCCGACCGGTGCCGTCCGGGCGGCCGAGGACGCCCACGGTCTGGTGGTACGCGGCCCGCGCCAGTCCTTCCGCCGCCGCCAGGCCGGTGTGCACCTCCCATCGGCGGGTGGTGTCGAGATCGTTGTAGGCGAACGCAGGCTCGTCCAGCGACAGCAGATGCACCGGTGTCGGCTCGGCACCGGGAATCCGCGCCGCCTGGCGCTGGGCCTGCGCCAACAGCTCCACCAGCTGACCCAGCTCGTCGAACTGCCGCTGCTGCTCGGCCGTGCGCTGGTTCTCCGGCACCTCGGTCAAAGCGGTGATGCGATGCACGATTTCGTACCGGTGGATCCGGTTGAGCCACCGCGCCGGGACACCGGCAAGGTCGATCGGCTGCTCTGGGTGACCACCCTCGGCAAGCGTCCACCGGTCATCGGAGACCAGGGACGCGAAAAACTCCGCAGTGCTGCCGAACTCGTGCCGCCGCGCCCAGATCGCCGCCGCCCGTTCCTTCGCCCCGGGCGCGGGTGGGAACGGCAGGGTGTCGCCCACCGGCGCCACCTCATCGGCAATCCGATCCCAACGCTGATCGATTCTTTCGGCCTGCTTCTGCAGTTCGACGAACTCCTCGGCGACCGTGATCATGTCGGCAAGCTGCTGCTGCTCGTCGTCCGCGGCGAACTGCCGCCGTCGCTCGAACCAGATCTCGCGCAGCGTGTACGGCACCTGGTGGCCCAGTGTCAATACCTCCAAAGGCACTCGACACTGGCCGGCCATCCGGGCAAGGTTCAGCTCGAGGTCCTGGATTCGGTGGAAGACCTCGATACCGGCCACCGCGTCCCAGAAACGGTCCGCCTGCTCCGCCTTTTTCAGAGCTTGATTGAGCTTATGAGCGTCGATGACCATGTCGTCGAACAGCGCTCGCTGCACAACGGTTGCGATCGAGCGGCGGGCGAATTCTTCACCCAGTTTCTGCCACCACCGCTGTGGCGGGCCCAATGTCGCCAAGTCCACCCGGCACTGCCCAGCCATTTCCGCCAGCTGTGCCTGCAGGTCCGCGATCTGCTGCACGGTCTCGATGTCGTCGGCTGCCCGGGCCTTGAGCCGGGTCACCAGATCGTCCAGCCGCCGGACGGTGTCATCGGCCCGCCGGAAGTCCTGAGCGAGCGCGACCAGATCGTCCAGGCCACGGTAGCGCGTCGACTGTTCCGCCGTACCGGGGCGGTATGCCTGCTCCCGCAACGCGCGTACCTCGGTCAGTGCTCCGGGGTCGGCGCCCAACCGCTCGGCGTCCTCCAGGAACTGCGCCACATGCGCCGCATGCTGTTCGCGGTAGCGCTGCTCGGCCTGCTCCCGCTTCGCACCGGCATTGCGGTACTCTTCCACCAGAACCTGGATTCCGTTGAGCTGCAATTCTTTTCGGAAATAGATGACTGCATCGGCCAGCACCTGGTCCTGGACGGCCAGCGCATGCTCGATTGCCTCAGAGGCCACCCCTTCCGGCGAGAGCAAGCGCTCATACCTGGCCCGCTCCTCGAGCCGGTCACGCAAGGCCCGCACTCGCGCCAGCCCATCCGGTTCGAACACACGGCGCATCCCGATCCGCGTCCGGGTGGCATCAAGCTGCCGCGTCATGAGGTCACGCAGACGAGCCAGGTTGGGTCCCAAAACCGGCTCGCCGGAAGCGCTTGCCGGCACCGGATCCGGTACCGCCCGCAGATGCCCTCCGCGCGGCGACCCATCGTGCCGTGGCATACCGAGGATCGCACCGTCCAGGACTGCACCGACCGTCCGCGGACGGCCCTCGGCGTCCCGGATACCAGCGAGCGCCTCCGCGCGGTCTTCGACGAACTCCCGCAACGGCCGCCCCTGAGCATCGAGGCCTGCGGCGATCACCTCCACCGCAGCGGCATCCAGCCGCACCACCTCCGCGGCCAGTTCCGCACCCTGGAACTCCCGCCACACCCCCTTCTCGTCGACATGCCGCAGCACCACAACGAACCGGTTATCGGCATGGCGGCGGAATTCACCGTTCTTGCCCCGGACGCACTCCAATCCGACCGCGTGCCCACCCGATTCGCCGCGACCGACCAACAGCATCCGCGCCCCGCCGCGCTGCTCCAGGTCCGTGACCGCCTCGTCCACCGATTCGAACCACAGCGCCCAATCTCCCACCTCTGCGGCCTCGATAAGCGTCAGCTCATCCACATTTCGCGCCGCAGCGAGCCGATTCACCTCCAGCAAAGGCTCTTTCGGCAAGACCCGCCCGGTGCCCTCAGCGACATGGGCCCGCATCATGCCCGCCACCGGCGGGGCGCAATACCCGATCCCAACCGAGGCGCCCGGCCGCACATAACTGCCCATGCCGTCCATCGGCGAACCTGGCGCGGGCATGCCTGCGGGACGGTCGAGTTCCATACCTACCGGTGCACCGTCCGCGGGTGGTCCCACCTGCCAGAAGCCTGCGTCTTCGTGCCGCAGGTGCGGCGTGGGACCGGTTTCGTCGACGACCAGTCGCACGAACTGCAGGTGATAGCTCTCGGACAGCTCGTCACGGAATTCGGGGTGGTCAAGCAGCAGTGCGAGCAGCGCCCGCTGATGCCGGTCTTCGGTCGCGAAGACGACCAGCTTGTTCTCGGCTGGGACGGTGACGATATTGCCACCCCATTGCCGCGCACCCGGAGTTCGGTCGAGTTCCTCGTCTACCGCGATCAGCGAGACGATGGCATCGGCCTCGTCCGCATGCCGGACGGACGTGGTCCGCGTTTTGTATTTCTCATCGAAAACCAGCACCGATAGCTGGGAAAGCTGCTGGACCCGACCGATGTGCTCGGACAGTTTGTCCGACAAGGCAGTCCGCGCCCGTTGACCACTGCCGAGGGCGGTGAACTTGTCGATCAACCCCTGGCGTTCCGTCGCCAGCTGAGCATGCAGTCGCTGCAGGACCGCGTCCCAGCCATGCTTATCGAGCACATTGGGCCCATCCAGACCTAGGTCCAGCGCCAGCCGAACGCGCTGGAGTTCCGACGCGTCCACCGGCTCCTCACCGGTCAGCAGCCGATAGAGCGCTTCCTCCGGACGCCGCAGATCCCGCCCGTGCGCGGCCATGGCGACGAGCGCTTCTGCCGGCGCTTCGACCGGATCTACTTTGGAAAGCGGAAATAGCTTGAGCAGTGGACCGAGCAGCGGCGCGAAGGTATTCCATTTCCGAAGGCTGTATCCAGATAGTTTTCGAATCCATCGCGAATATCCGGCCCGGACTATTCCCGCTTTCCGAAGCGCCTCATGAGTTTCCCTCAGGTATCGATCGGTCTCATCGGCCCCCGTCTGTCCTCGAGCATCTTGGAGCACATGAGCGAGTTCGTGGAGCAGCAGATCAACCATCGGGCGGCCGGTCCCCTGACGCATCCCGCCCAACAGCATCTCGACCCGATGCACCAACCAAAACACGTGGGGATGTCTCGCATAGAGCCTATTGACGACGAGTCCAGAGACATCGACCCGGCCAGCTTCGAAGAACCAGTTGCGCCGGGTAGTGATTTGGTTCAGCTCGACATCCGAAAAAACATTGAAAACATGCTCGGTAGCGCGGTGGATATCACGGGCTGTCGCGGCCGGAATTTTCTTGTGCAGCAGATCGTCGGCCGCTATTCCATATGAAATACGAAGATCGGACACCATCCAATGCTTGATCGCATCGTCGCCTTCCGGCAAAAATCTATAACGCTGGCGATCCACCAGACGCGGATCCGACCTGATCCGTTTGGTCGGTCGCCGGTCGTACTCGTCGATACGCGTCGGGCGAAGTGGATTTCCTTCTCGATCGAAGATGACGCCGTGAACGAGCAGATCCGCGTCAGCGCTCGGCGAAAACTGCCGCACCACTCCGGCACTCCGGTCGATGATCATGGCCGTGCCATCGAGGTTGGTCAAGAGGTAGCGAGTTCTGCTGCCGCCAGTGCTGTCCACCACCAGAATCGAGAACTGCGGACCCGCTATTCTCAGTTGCCGGATCAGCTCGGCATGATCCCGGAACCGGAACAGTCGGTACCCCGCCCGAGCCTGCAACTCGGCTCCGGTCAGGTGCAGCAGCGGATGCCCGCGAAGGTCGAAGGTAACCGGCCCCAGCCAGTCATCAGTGACCGACCATAGCGCGTCCCCCGTCTCGCCGGGCCTGCCCACCGGCCCGACATGCGCGGGCAGCACACCCGGGTTCGCCAGTGTGGCGGCCACTTCCCGCTCGAGCTGCCCAAGCACCGCAGCCGTGCGGTCATATCTCGAGGCGACCGTAACCAGATACTCCTCTCCCCGATCGACGGTCGATCGCCGGCTGAAATCCGTGGCCCGTTCCGTGAATGGCCCGCCACCCGACAGGTCGAAGCCAATCGACGCGGCGTGACGCTCGAGCTGACCGGACCAATACTCGTACGCCACCACTGCGGCGGTGTGCTCGCGTGCCAGGGAGCTCAGCCACTGACACATCAGGTCTGCATCGTGATACCGCCGGACATCGCGGATCAATCCTGCCCGATGCCCGTCGGCAGTGGTCTCGTCGCCGAGCAGCAGTTCTTGGGGCGAGGTTTCCGAATCGGATCCCAGCTCGCCGACGGCGGCGTCATAGGCCGGCCGCAGCATGGCGCGTTGGACTTCCGCCGCCCGCTGCGCACGCGACAACTCGACCATCCGCTCGGCATAGACTGCCGGCTTCTCGGCGGCTCGACGCTCGGCGAGCGGGATATCGGTCGGGACGCCGCGGAGCTTGCCTTGCAGCGCCTTGGCGTTGCGGATCGCCAGCGCCCGGTCGTCCTCGATGAACTCCGCCAACTTGTTCCCGTTGCCGTCGACGCCTGCGACGATCACCTCGGTCACATCCCGTTCCAGGCGCGCGAGCTCCTTGGTCAGGTCCGCGCCCTCGAACTCTCGCCACCAGCCGTCTTCGTCGACGTGCCGCATGACCACCGTGTTTTTGCCGTTGCGGACCACGCGTTCCAGTCCGATGACGTGCCCACCCTTGTCGCCGAAACCGACAACCAGTGCGCGCACACCGCCGTTGCGCCCCACCTCCTCGACCGCCTCGGCAAGTGGCCGGCCTGCTTGGTCTGGGCCTGGTTTCGTGAACCACAGCGCCCAGTCCCCCACCATGGCCGCGGAGATGAACACGTCCTCGGTCACATTGCCCGCGGCGGCGGAGTCTTTCAACACCAGCTGCGGCAGCGCGGCCAGCAGCGACCCGGTGTCCGCTCCGACATGATGCCGGGTCATCGCTGCCACCGGCTCCGCGCAGAAACCAACTCCGACAAAGGTATCCGGCGCGATCACGGCGCCGTTGTCCGCCGCTGCCTGTTCGGTGGTGTCGGCATCGGGTTCGGTGGCCGTTCCGGCGAACAGGTCGGGCAGTGCTGCCAGCCGCGTGTCCAGGGCCTCGGTGAGCCGATCGACCTTCGCGCGCAGCGTGACCAGGGTCTTCGCCATCGTGGTCATGGCGCCGAGCCGTAGCGCCCGATCCATCGACAGTTCCTGGGCGGTCATCCGCTCTAGTTCGTCGACCAGATCCTGGCCGTCGCCCAGCCCGCCCAAGGTCGTCTCGGCCTCGTCCGCGAGCTCCTCCAGCTCGGCCAAGGTCCCGTCGAGTTCGGCCACGGTGGCCTGCAATTGTTTGACCACGGTCGCGATTTCGTCGCGCTGGTCATTCAGCAGACTCACCCGCGCGGCCCAGCGGCCCGCTTCGCCCGAGTCGACGGGCGAGATCCGGAACTGCGAATAGGATTCGCGCAGACCGTTCTCCAGCATGTCGACGGCGATAATGTGTGCGTTCGCGCGGATCAGTGGGATCAGCTCGGCGTTGGCGATATCGAGGTCGTGCAGGCGCAGCGCGGTCGCCAGCAGCTCCTGGTTCGGTGCGTGTTCCCGACCCAGCTGCTCGACCCATACCGTCACCTCGTCCGGCGTCAGCGGGCGCTGCGGCTTGGGGACCGATCGTTGTCGGTGCAGCAGGTCGGAGAAGGCCGTGGCCAGCCGGACGCGTCGGACCGGCAGTTCCTGGATGGTGGCGGCGGTCACCGCCTCCGCGGCGACGCCGATCCGCGCCATGACCGCGCGCCGGGCTTCACGCTGCCGCAGCGCGTCATTGCGCAGCCGAACCAGCCACTCGCCCAACACAATATCGATACCCCTCGGGAAATCCTCGGGCAATGTCGCGGTCGTGGCCCGCACCGCGTCGGCGAATGCTTTCCGGCGCGCGGCGAGGGTGGTTTCGCGGGCGTAGATACGGTCGATCGCGGCTTTGAGCTGGCGGGTTTCCTCGAACGTCACTCCCAGCGTGGCCAGGGTCAGCTCCACCCCGCCCGCGTGTTCGGGCCGTACCTCGATGTTCCCGGTCCGCCGCGCCAGTTCTCTCGGGTCGAGATCCGCCGGATCGGTGCCGAGCGCCTCGGTGAGTTTCTCGTGTGCGTCGGCGAAAGCCTTTCGGATATGGGCTTCGATATCCGGTTCGGGCAGTTCATCGTCGGGATGCCAACCGTAGGCACTCATGACGCTCTCGATACTGATACCGCGCACTCGTGCGGGCAGTTCGCTCTCGTGCTCGACATCGAGTACCGCGGCGGCCATCCGGTTCAGCCGCGCCACCTCGGCGAGCACCTGGTCCAGTTCCGCCTGGTTCGCCAGACCGTGCCGCACCTGGGCTCGGGTGTAGTGCGCCAGGGCGTCGACCCGGTCCACCAAGGCCGTGGTGTCGGCATGGGCGTCGTAGGCGCGGCCGATGCCGGCCACCCATCGCGGCGCGACCGGCAGCTCGCCCGGCACGGCCAGATGATCCACGATCGCACTGGCCAGGGTGCCCTCATCCGGGTTGGCCGGGTCCAAGCCGAAGCCATCGCGGCCGGTGACGGCCACGACATCATCGACCAGGTCCACCCCGCGCTGGTTGCGCAGTGTGATACCCGGCCGCTGGTGGCCGGTGACAGCGTCGCCGCCTGCCGGGGTCCCGCCGCGCAGTGCACGGACCTTGGCCAAGGCCCGTGCGACCACACCGACCGGCTTCTCCACGACGGGCGGCGGGTGCAGTGGGCGAGGCGGCAGCGTTGCGGGTGCCCGTTCGGCCAGCAGGGCGTCGATCCGGCCTTCGACCCCGGCGAGCAACACGGTGCGTTCGTTGAACTCGACGGCCGCGGCATGCGCGGCGTCGATCCGGTACAGCGCCTCGACTGCCGCGCGGGCCTCGGCGTTCGCCAACCGCGGGTACCGCTGGAACTCCATCAGCAGCTCATGCACCGCTTCCGGAGTCAGCTCCTGCGGCACCTGCCCGCCGAATCGCCGGGCCAGCCAACCGGGATCGACTGCGGCGAGCAGCTGGTCGTGGCGCTGTGCGCGCAGGTACCGGAGCACGCCGGGGCGCTGCGTCGGGCTGCCCCATTCCCGCCACGGCAGCTCCTCGTGGCGAGCCACCGCGCGGATCCGTTCCCGCGCCTCGGCCCGACGGTTGCGCAGCAGCCGCTGTTCGTCCAGCAGCGCGTCGAGCCGACCGGCCAACTTGCGCAGCCGATCCTGTCGCTTCGGCGCCATCGCCTGCCACCATCGGTACCCGGCGGCCTCCAGGCCACCCAGTCCGGTGAGCCGGTCCAGCAGCGCTCCGGCCCGCTCCGCGTGCCGGCCTGCGCCCAGCGCGGCGACGCGGCGGCGCAGCACCGCGGTCGTCCACTTCATCCCCGCCAGGCCGAGCAGCTGCGCCAGCTGGTTGCCGACCTCGGCTGCCCGGTCGCGCATCGGGGTCGTCTCCCTCGGCGCGTTCGCCAGCACATCGGCGTCCTCGCCGAACACCGCTAGGTGAGCGTCGCGCAGCTGGTTGAACTCCGCTTCCGCCGCAGCCTGTTCCCGCTCTAGTTTCGCCAGGTCCTCCAGCAGCGAACGGATGTCGCGCTCCCGGGCCCGGGCTCGTACCAACTCATGCGCCAGCCGCAGGATCTGGTTGCAGCGCAGCAGTTTTCCCTCTGTCGCGGTCTGCGGGTCGCCCGCCAGCAGCTCCAGTTCCCGGATCGCCGCCGGGTCACCGGCCAGCACGGCTTCGGGCGCGATCCCGAGTTCCACACAATCGGCGGCCAGCGATTCGATCGCGTCCCGGGCGTTGCCGGCGCGGGCGTCGGCGTCGGACCACAAGGTGCGCAGTTCGGTGGTGCGTGTGGTCAACGGCACCCGCAGGGCACGCTCGGGCTCGGCGAATCGGACATGCGACTCGTAGCTCGGCCGGAAGGTGACGATCTGGTTGCGCAGGTTCACCGTCGGCCGTCGGGTGCCGAGATCGTGTTGCGCGACCGCCGTGATCTCGGCGGCATCCAGATGCGTCCGGATATGGAACGTGGCGTCTGCGGCGTACGGACCCCAATTCCGGTAGTAATCCCAGGATTCCACGACGCCGTCGAGGTCGCGGGCCAGCTGGTGACCGGCCACCGCCGGTGTGGTCTCGGGCGCCAGCCACACCAGCGCGCCGCGGGTGTCGTCCCGGTCGTTCAGCCCCATTCGCGCGTACCCCAGTGTCCACGACGATTCGGACTTGGACCCCATCACGGTGGCGGTGATCTCGTTCACCATCGGCCTGCCGAGGAAGAACATCAGCGGACTATCCGGATCGTCGGGCCCATCGGTGGCCAGCACATACACCCGACGCGCGGTCCTCGCCGCCCAGCCATCCAGGTCGTGCAGGTCGAGATCCCGGGTTTTCAGGGTCCGCAGCCGGTCCCGTTCGTCGACGCGCAGCTCCCCTCGCTCCTGCGCGGCCAGCAGATCAGCCAGTTCCGCCTCGACCAGCGCGCGGTTCGCCTGGTCACGCGCATCCCAGGAGACGCCTGGTGTCGTGGCCACCCATTCCGGGAGTTCGGCGATCAGCAGGTTCTTCTCCTGCGGGGTCAGCAGCCGCCACCGCCGGTCGACCACCGCGGCGGACCGGCCTGGCTCGATACCGGCGAACAGACCCGCCCAGATCAGGATCGCCTGTTGCCGCGCACTGCGGACGGTCCCCGCCAGAATGGCGTGCCGGGCATGGTCGAGTTCGACCAGCTGCCAGGCGAACTCCTCGACCGCGTCGACGACGATCTGGATGGTGGACAGGAGCGCCAGCTGTGCGGCCGCGTTCGCGCAGTGCAGCAGTTCCGCGTCGTGCTTCAGCGCATCCTCGACCTCCTGTAGCTCGGTATAACGCCAGATCCCGGTAGGCACATCGCCATCGAAGATCACGGCCAACAGCTTTTCGTCGATCCGGCCGATCTCGTCGATCAGCCGCTGCTGACCCTCCCGGCGGATATCGAGCAGGACCGTCGCCCGGTCCCCCAGCGGCGCCAGCCCACCCAGGTCGACCCCTAGGTCTTTGGTATACGAGATGATCTGCGATTCACGCATCGCGATCTGCTTGCGGATCTCCTCCCGCGCCAGCGCATTGGCTTCCAGCAGCTGGGCGGTGCGGTGCAGCTGCCCGAACCTGGACGAGTCCGTGTGCCGCAGACCGATTTCCAGTGCCTCGATGGCCTCGGCCCAGACCCGGGCCGCGACAAAGGCGCCCGCGTGGTCGATGGTGTCGTCGAGCGCCTGCAGCTGCTGACCCATCGGGTCACCGGTCGCCGGGGTCAGTTCCCGGACCCGCGCCGGGGTCAGCAACGCCGGATTCATCTGGTGCAGCTCGGCGAATCCCGCGCCCAAGCGGCCACGCAGAGCGTGCAGCCGGGCCAGGTCCTCGGGTGCCACTGTCGCGGTATCGACCTCGAAATCGACCTCGGTCCGCGCTCCGGTCGCGGCAATCGCCGCCTGGGTCACCTCCCGCTCCCACGCCGTGATAGCACGGGTCGAGGTAATCGCCGACCCCAGTTCACCACGCGGGATCTCGGGCAGCACCACACCCCGCTGGTCGACGGGGGGGATCCAGCTCGGATCGGTCGGGGTCGCGCCCACCCAGAATCCCTGTGTAAGGGTGAGTTTTTCCGAGCCGGGCAGCCGGAACGACCGGCCTTCCGAGTCAGCGGCCATCGTCCAGACGCCCGTGATGTCGGCGCGGTGTATCCGACGAGTCCGGTACTGCGCCCACGATGTTTCGACGCCATGCTCCTGGACGGTGACCGCACCGTGGTTGTACTCGAGCCGCAAAGTGTGGCCGCCGACCCCATGCCTGTCGGGCACCGCATAGCCGATGACCAGCAAAACCGAGGCGCCATTGCGTTTGTCGGCGTCCAGTTTGCCGACCTGGCGGCGGAAAGCGTTCACCACCGGCTGCAACGGGTGCAGCGCGCCGACCGGGAACTGTTGCACGTCCGCCCAGGTCATATCGGCGTCGGCGATATAGTCATCGAGCCGAACACCCTGTGGGCCAGCGTATTCGGGCACAATGATGTCGGGGTTTCCAGTCCGGTCCCGGTGCACCGTGAGGGTCAGCTGCACACAGTCGTTGCGGCCGTCGCCCGAGTCCGGGAGGCGGTGGGCACGGTCGCCATCCTGGAGTTGCTCCTGAGCGGGTGTGGACAGCGCCTGCGCCAGGGCGGCGTCGATCCGCTCGTCCAGGTCGCGGATCGAGTGGCGCAGAACATCGCAGGTGTTGTCCACCGCGATCATCTCGTCCAGCAGCTGGAGCCGAGCGGCCGCCGCACGCAGTTTGTTTGTCACCAGCGTCTGTCTGGCCTGCGCCGCCGCCAACTGAGGCAGCTGCCCGGGTGCCACATTGTCGACCCCGACCAGCCGTGCGAACTTGCCGACCAGTCGCAACTGCCGATCCCACTGGTGCGCCAACGCGGCTCCGGTGGCACCGACACCGCTGTCGCGCAGTGTCTCGTTCGCCGCATCCAGCTCCTGCTGCAGTGCGTGACGACGACGAGCCAGCTGTTCGATGCCCCGGATCTGCGCCACCACCGCCGGAGCGGGATCCGCACCGCGCAGATGCGCCTCGTGCAGATCGTCGGCCAGCATGCCGATCTGCTTGGCGCGCACATCGGCGGCATCGAACTGCACCCACAGTCCGATCACCGCATCCAGCTCACGCAGCGACCGAACCACTTCGACAACCGCCGAATCAATCAGCTGGGCCTGCAGTTTCGCGATCAGCCCGGTAAGCCGACCCGGCTCCAGATCCACCGGCCCGACCCCGAGCTCGACACCGAGCTGCGCAACGAAGTTCGCCGCGATCCGAGCCCGATCCCGTCGCAACTCCCGCAACCGCCCCGGCCCAACTGTCGGGTCGACCCGGAACGGCACTGCGGTTGTTTCCCTGACTCCGAGGATGATGGCGGGAGGCTTCTCGTCCTTCAGTGCGGCGCGCAGGTATTCGCGTTCCAGTTCCGCTTCGTCGCGAATCCGGAGCAATTCCGCGTCCAGTTTCGGTGCGGTCGCCTCGGCTAGGACGAGGTCCAGTTCCGCTTCCAGATGCGGCAGGGTGACGTCCCGGGCGTGGATCTTGTCGTAGAACCGGACCAGCTCCCGCAGCTCCAGGTATTCGGTGACCGCCGTCGAGCGGTCGATAGTCGCTTGCCGTGCGCCGGTCACTACCTGCTTGCGCCGTTCCTCCCACGCAGCTCGGTCTTCGGCACGCTGCTCATCGGTCATCCCGTTGGCGCGCTGTTCGTCGGTGAGCGGTTCGGCGAGCACACCCAGGTGCCAGTCCACCTCCTTCAGCTCGCCGGTCACCTGGTCCCGGTGCATGACCGGTACCGCCCCAGCATTCTCCAGTACCTCGTCGGCGATCAGCTCCGGATCGCCGCGCAGCCAGAGCAGTTCGACCAGCCGGGCCTTCGCACGCCGGAACTTCGCCCGGATCTCCACTTCGTCGAACTGCTCGCCCAGCAGCACATCACCGAGCTGGTCCAGCACCGTGTCCTCGGCGTACAGCGCACTGTCCGGCGGCAACGGCACCGCGTCGCGGCGGTATTTCGCCACGTTGACGGCCTTGCCGCGTACCCGCCCCAACGCTAGATCCTGCAGTTCGATGTCGTGGATGCGCTGAGCCAGACCCTCCATCCGCTGCACCGCGCGACGCAGCTCGGTCGTGTCCAGACCATTCGAATTCGCCTGGTACAGCAAGGTTTCAAGCTGAGTGATCCGGTCCGCCCGGCGGCGCAGCCAGTCGGCGCGCTGGACCCTAGTCACCAGTTCGTACGGGAATTCCTGCCCATCACTGTCCCGCTCCTGCGCGAACAGCTGTGCTCGCACGATGGAATCCGCGGGCAGCAGCAACCCGAGCACCGGGTCCTTGTGCAGCTGGTCCCACAGCAGCCGGTCCCGTTCGCGCATGATCCGCAGCGCGGAACCGATATCCGTCGAATCCGACGGCGGCGGCGGTGGTGGGGCAGGCGGCGCGGCCGGGTGGACCTCCGGTGCCAACACCGCCTCCGCGCCGATCAGCGAGACCGGGTAGTCCGCGCCGACAACAGCGTCGGAACGTTGCCCCTTGGCGAGCGGCCGGGCTGCACGACCC
Organism: Nocardia sp. NPDC023852; assembly: GCF_040639505.1. NCBI lineage: Bacteria > Bacillati > Actinomycetota > Actinomycetes > Mycobacteriales > Nocardiaceae > Nocardia > Nocardia sp. NPDC023852. The sequence continues at coordinate 33,196 of NZ_JBFAAB010000009.1, read as the reverse complement.
GGGTCACCCTTCTTCTTGCCCCGCAGCAGCACGATCGCGTAGCTATGCTCGATCAGCCGGCGCATGAGGGCCCGCCACTTGTCGAAGAGAATCAGCTCCCCGCGGTGGAGCACCTTTACTTGACCGTCGACTTTCGTGACAGGCACCGAATGTGATCCGGTCTGGTTCGCCCGATTCAGTCCTCGCCAGGTGACGGTCAGCACCACCGAGGCGACCTCGTTGTTCGGATCGTCGACCAGATCACGAATTTGATCCAGGGTGAGATTCTTTTTGTCCCAATCGGCGCGGGCCGACTCGGCGCCGGATTTGCCTTCTACCCCACCCGCGCCTTCGACCAGGTCGTCCAGCGCGCCTTCGGGTTTGCCGCCCGCGGCATCCCAGGCGTATTCCATCGACTCCCGGAAGCAGGTCGGCGCGGCGGTCGGCGGAATGGTCACCGCCGGGCAGATGCCGTCCCTGGCGCGCATCACAAGCGCGTCGACATCGCCGGGGTGCGCGGCATTCCTCAGCGTTTCCAGCACGACGTGCTTCCGGCGCGAGAGTGCCTCGTACTCGGTGTCCGCCTCGATCAGATCGTCGTACCGCATCAGCTGCGCGGCCGCGTTCAGCTGCTGGGTCTGCTTCTCGGTGTCCGGCTGTCGCTGACGGCGGCGCTGTTGCTGCTCATCGAGCAGTGCCTGCCGAACCTGTTGCGCCTGATCGGGGTTCAGTGCCTCGGGTGGGTTGCCGCCGAAGCATTTGGCCAACCATTCCGGCTCGAGCGACTCCACCAAATGCCGCAGTGCGACACCGCGCATGCGCTGCAATTCGGCGAGCCGCTCCGGGTTATTGTCAAGCGTGGTCGAGAGCAGGCGGCTCTCCTCGAACAGCCTGGCTTCCCGGTCGGCCAGCTCGGCCAGCTTGGCGAGGACCCGGCGCAGCTCGACCGACAGAGTGTCGTAGGTGCGAGCTCGCGTCGCCAGCTCGGCATCGGTAGCGGACTCGGCGGGCAAACCCCGAACGCCCTTATTCGCCAATGCGCCACGCGCGGCGATCAGGACCTCGATAGCGTCACCCTGTCCGACAAGTTCGGTAACCGGACGGGTTCCGGGCCTGGCCCGCCTGCGCAGCTCACGCAACGCTGTGACCGCCTGAGCCAACGCGTCGGCGTCGGCCTGCACGGTCTGCGGTGGCTCGCCGTCGACCTCGTTGTGCCGGAGCATGACGAACATCGCCTCGTTCGGGCCCAACTCCCGCTCGACGGCGACGCCGATAGCCTTTCGTATGGCGGTGTCCCGTTTCGCCGAGATCTCGGTAGCGTCCGACACCACCCCCAGTACCCGGGTGGCACCCACGGCATCACCAACCACCAGTCCGAGTCGACCGTTCGGGAATGTCACCAGTCGCACCGGCGGCCGATCACCCCGGTCCGGGAGCTGGTTTTCGGCAACGCGCAACGCTTCGGCCATCGACTTCAGCCGCGCGAGCCGTCGGGCCTCGACGACATCGAGAGTGCCGTCTTCGGCGCGGTCCTCCAGTTTCGTCAGCTCCGCATACCGTTCCGGCCACACTTCCTCGCGCCACAGTCCTGCCGAGAGGTCTTGCGGCACCTCAGGTGTCGTCTCCGAGACATCCAACACCGCCGCCATATCGGCCATTGCGGCCTTCAACTCGGCGGTGACCATGGGGTAGAGCGCGTCGAGCGTGGCCAATTCCTGGGCGATCGGCATCATGTCGTCCAGGCGCACCAGATGGATGGCCACCTCGCGGCGCAGCGTGGTGACACTGTCCGATCTCGGGTTCCTGACGAAGAACTTCTTCATCTGCCGGGCCTGCTGCGGCGTCAGCTCGGTGGGCAGGTCGCCGCCGAAATTGGTTTGCCACCATTGCTGCCCGAGCAGCTGCAACAACCACTGCTCTTGCCGCCGCCGCATGCGGCTGACAATTCCCGGCCGCCACGCAGGCGAACCCAGTTCATCCGGCCGCAGGTGGCTTCCCACGATCAGCCTGCGCAGCTGCTGCTCGGCTTCGGCCCGCCTGGTCTGGATCTGGTGCTGCCGCAGGGCCGGGGGCGCTACCCGGTCCGCCCAGTCGTTGAGCACCACCGGTGTATCGCCACGCCCGACCAACCGGAACTCCGGCACCCGGACCCCGCGGCGGCGGAAGAGACCGACCAGCGCGGAAATCTCCTGTGCGAGTTGCGCTCCGGTGCCCTGTGCCACCAGCACCGGCCTGGCCTGCGCGGGCTGCGACGACTCGCTCCCGTCCAGCGCCTGCTGCCGCTTCTGGTGGTCGAAACCCCGGAATACCCCGGCACGCAGTGTCGCGGCGGTCGGTTCCCCGCCCAACAGCAGCACATCCACCTGGGTAGGTGCGGAGTCACCGGGGACCGGGTCGAGCGGTCCGAGCGCGACACAGGTCGGCTGCGTCCGGTCGCCGTTCAGGTTCAGCGCGAACGGTTGGATCGGGAGCCGGTTGCCCCAGTGCATCGCCAGACCGAGCACATCCGCGATCGTCTCCAGCCGCGCCAGCCGCCGCTTCTGCCGAGCGGTCAGCGGTTTGCCGGTGTTGTGCAGTCGGGCGATTTCCCGCTGCAGCCACTCCCGATTCGCCAACTGCCGGATATGCGGCGGGACACCGACCAGCTGGGCGATCTCCCTCGGCTTCGACAACACCAGCGCGTGACGCAGGCCGTCATGCGCATCCCACCATTGCGCGACCTCGGGTGCGGTGCGGCCGGTCAACCGCTCCCACGCCGCCTCGGCGGCCCGGGCTTCCACGGCATTGGGCCGGTCGAGCTTCAGGTTCAGCGCCTTCGGCAGCGGATCGGCAGGCGTGGCAGGCACACCGGATGCGTGCACCTGGCGGGACAGCCGCCCGGCCACGGCCGTCCGCAGCTCGAGCCGCTTATCGGTGTACGAGTTCCGGTAGGAGTAGTAGATCTCGGTGACCGGTTCATCGCCGGGCAGCGCCGGGGGCCGATCCGCATTCCATCTCCGGACGGTGTCCACCAGCTCGTCGGCGTCCGCCCGCACGGCTGCGTCGTATGTTTCCGCCCTGGCCTGTCCGCTCTCGATGTCGTCGATCCGGAACATCGCGAACATCGCACCGCGACGGCCCGACCCCCATTGTTCGGCGAAGGTTTCGACAACCTGGTCCACCGTCTTGCCCAGTTCGTCGCGGGTCGACACGACAACGGGCGCATAGCCGGTCAACACCGACTCGTGCTCCGGCACACCTGCCACCATCATGATCCGACCGCGCGCGCCCTCGTCACCGTGGTGGAAGGACATCAGCCCCACCGGCAGGTCGATGCGGCGATCGGCGAGCCCATCGCGGAAACGGTCGTTCACCAACTGGACAATGTCGAGTTCCCGCTTGCGCTCGACCTCGACATCAGCGAGAGTGCCCTCCACACCGCGCAGATCGTCCCGCTCGGCAACCAGCGCCGAGAAGTTCTCGTCGCACTGTTCCACTGTCCACGGCGGGCCGCGCTCCGGTGGTAGCGCGCCGATGAAGTCCGGCGGGGCCTGGCCCGCCGCGACCAGCGCCGACCAGTCCGCCTCCGGGTTGAACGGCACATTCGGCACCGCTTTGCCATCGGCATCGATCCAGAAGCCGATTCCCCACACCTTGCCGAGCCGGAACCCGACCCGGGATTCCAGCCATGCCGCCACTTGCTCCCGCCCGCGCCAGTACCGCAGCTTCCCGTATTCCCGCTCCCACGCCACCACTTGGCCGTTCTCGTGGCGCAGCCCGGCGGCATGATGCCCGCGACGGCCCTCGAAGCCCATGGCCAACTCGAACGCCCCACCGGCTTCCGCCTGTGCCACCGCCTTCTCCAACGCCGCCCGGCCACGACCCAGGTACTCCCAGCCCGCCTGCAATGCCTGGGCCCGCTCCCAGCCCTGGACGCCCTGCATGTCGATGCGGACGCTGTCGGTGAGCACTGTCGTCGACAGCTCGAGCCCGTGCGCCGCCAGCCATGGCCGGATCTCTTGGTCCACGACCACCACGCAGTTCAGCGCGCCGTGGGCCAACAGATCCGGCAACGGCCCTTCGGGGCGCCGGTATTCGACCGCCGATTCGGCGCCGTCGACAGGGGGCAGCGCCGCCAGCAACCGCTGCACCTCCGCCGCGATGACGCGATCGATCGCACTGTGGCTGCGGTCGTCCGCCAGCCGAATCTCGCCGAAACGCTCGCGATCGGCGTAGCGGATACTCTCCCGAACCCCCAAGCTCAGAAGCACATCATCGTGCGGGCGTGGCACGTGGGTTGAGCTTCCAGCCCAACTGAACTCGCCCTGCTCCCGTGGCCGCTCCAACTCGGCCGCCCGCTCCAACTCGGCTGCCGCCGCCCGCTCCAACTCGGCCGCCGCCGCCCGCTCCTGCTCGGCCGCGGCCTCGGCGCGGGCCCGGGCCCGGGCCCGGGCCCGGGCCCGGGCCAGATCCTGGGTCGGTGCCGCCAAGGCGGCGGACAACTCGGCTTCCAGTCGCGGCAATGTGACGTCCCGAGCGTGGACCTTGTCGTAGAACCGGACCAGCTCCCGCAGCTCGAAGAATTCGGTGAGCGCGGTGGCCCGGTCGAACGCCGCCTTCGTCTGGTCCAGTTCGTCCTGGACTTCCTTCAGCTTCTTGTCCCGAGACGCGTTCCGGGCGGCGATCTGCTGCTCGGTCAGGCCCTCGACCGGCTTCGCGTAGACCTTCACCCAGGTATCGAGCTTCAGCTGAATTTTTACTGGGTGCTGCACTCGCGCAGGCGCTTTAGCTTCCAGTTGGCTATCGGTCAGCCGCAGGAGATCCACGGCGGATCCGAGTCCGATCTTCTCAGCCAATCGGTCTTTCGCCTGACGGAACTTCTCCCTGATGTCGTCCCCATCGAACTGCTCCCCCAGCAGCGCGCCCGCGAACTGTTCCCGCAGCGGCGACTCGTAGTACAGCTCGCTGCCTTCCGGATGCTGGATGGGATTCAGCCGGTATTTGGTCAAGTCCACGGCGTGGCCGCGCACCGTGCCCAGCGCCAGATCCTGGCCCTCGATGTCCCGCACCCGCCTGGCCAACTCGTTGAGCCAGGTGATCTCATCGACCAGCCTGCGGAACTCCGCGGCGTCGGTGCCCTCGGCAGCCGCGTCGTGCAGCTGCTGCATCAGCTGGGCGATCCGGTCCGCCCGCTGCTGGAGGCGCTCGGCTTCCTTCAGCCGAACCAGTAGCTCATGCGGGAACGCCTCCGCGTCCTCAGCACGTTTCTCGTCCAACTGTTTCCGCAGCCGCACATCGGCAGGCGACTGCGGCTTCAACAGCGGCTTCAGCATCGGGTCTTCGCCCAGCTGCGCCACCACGAGCAAGTCGGTGGCACGCAAACCCAGCAACTCGGCAGCGAGCGCGTCCGGAGCGATCAGCGCGGTGACCGCGTCATCCCGGGTCGGCGGGGGTGGTGGTGGCGGTGCACCTGGCGGCGCGGCCGCGACCATCGGCCCTGGTGGGCCGTTCAACCGCTGCCGGGGCATCGGACCGGTAGGAATCTCGCCTTCGCGGAGCGGGTGGCGCGGAAGTCCGTTCAGGGATTCGATACCGAAGAACGCTTCCGCATCGACCATTTCCCGCCGCGCCCACGCCTGGACATCCTCCGCGCCCTGAACATTTTCCGCGCCCTGAACAGTTTTCATGCCCAGGTAGAAGCGCTCCTCGCCATCACGCCACTCCTGCACCATGATCTGGTCCAATTCATGGTTCCAGGTGATGGTGGCCGTGTGTGCGCCCCGATTTCGGGTGTAGTCGACCCCGACCGTCACGGTCATCCAGATCTGTTGCCTGCCAAGCCTTTCCACCTCGGCGATGACCGGCATGATGCCGCCTTCGTACTGAATCCAATGGCCGCGCCGGGCGATCGCGACATCGACCGGATCATCGCCCGCGAGGGAGAACTCGCGTGGCTCAGTGGACGGCTCGACCGGGGCTTCGCGCCGGGCACGGCGGTCCGCAGCCTCGCCGGTCCGCACCGCATACGACGAGCAAGCGCCCTTCAGCCTGATCGATTCGGCAGTGGTGGGACGCTGCGGAGTCGTGACCGCAGGGTCGTCGACCAGCCCGAGCACCTGCGCCGGGGTCTGGGCCAGGCCGTCGGTCAGCACCTGGTCGATCGAGCGGACTTCGACGGCGCAGGTGTAGAACGTCTGCTCGGCCGCCAGCATTCGGTGCACCCAAGCGACCCCGGCGAGCCACCGACGGTGATCGTTCGTCAGGTCCGAACGCAGGATCAGCTCCCGTACCCGCTCGTCGGTCAGCTCGGATACCTCGGCTATCTCCCACGCCGACAACTGCTTCTGCCCGACTCGAGCCTTCAGCTGCTGCTGCTGGCGCTCCAGCTCGAACTGCAGGCGGCCGCGCACGGTGTGGTGGTCGGAACGTTCGCTGCCCGGCCGCTCGCCGTTCGTGTCGAGGGCATATTCCCCCAGCACGAACCTGCCGTCCTTGCGCGCCGCCGGCGGCTGATCCGCCAGGGTCTCCAGTCTCTCCTCGGCTTCCTCGCGCAGCTTCTCGACCCGAGCCCGCTCAGCCAGCAGGTAGTTGAACCGGCGCACCCGCTCCTGCAGGCGTTCGGTCTGTGCGGTCCATTCCTGGTACTTCTCACCGAGTTCCAGCAGCGCGCTCAGGTCTGCGTACCGTCGCACCGAGCTCGGCTGGTCCGGGTCGACCAGTTCGGCGGCGGACTGCCTGAGATCCCGCACTCCATCCAGGTCCAGCGGCGCGGCCAGCAACAGGAAAACATCATCGGGGAACTTCTCGCCGAACTCCGCCAGATAAGCCGCACGAGCATCCTCGAACCGCTCGCGGGTAACGACACAACTGGCATACCAGCGACGCAGGTTTGTCTGTTGCGCCGTGATCGCACGAATCCGCCGTCGCAGGCCGAGCAGTTCGGTGACATGTTCTTCCAGGGCGTGGATGTGCAGCCACTTGTCGGCGAACTTACGCTTTTCCGCCGCGATGTTCCCGTGGCCGAGATTGATCCTCCACTGCTCGACCCGCTCCGGGGTCAGCTCCCCGAACTTTATGAGCTTGCCCGCGGCCACCTTGAACTTCTTGTTCAGCTTCGCGCGTTCGCGGGACAACCTCGGCGCGGTCGTGTCATCGACCGTCTTCGGGTCGACGCCGAACTCCTTGCCCTTCTGCCGCAGCGTGACGCTCAGTTTCGCCGCCGCGAGCTCGGACTGCGCGCGGTATACCGACAGCCGCCCCTCCAGGGTGTAGCGGGACCCCTCGGCCGATGCCTTCGCGGCGCGGAATGTCTCGTCGAGTTCGGCCTCCCAGATGCGCAGCTGCTCATCCCGCTGTTCGACCCGGTCATTCCAGCGCAGCAGTGCCCGATCCCTCGCGGCGGACGCCGCGAGCGCACGTTTCTGCGCGCGGGCGACACTGATCTGCGACACATCGGCCTGGGCGATGTCAGCGCGCAGCCGCGCCACTGTCCGCCGCCCCAGCCGCGGTTGGACATTACCGTCGAGGTCGCAACCGCCACGCTGGGCCGCCTCGAGCAGGACCTGATCCGGCCATACCGGTTTGTCGCGGAGCTTACGAATGTCCTGGGTCAGCGTCGTGATTCGATCAGCCTGCTCGGCCAGTCGACGGTAGTCGCCGACGAACCCAGCATCCTGCTCGGACCTTTCATACGCTTCGAAGAGCCGGTCTTCCAACGCATCCACCCGGGCGCGCCAGTCGAGCAGACGACGCATTTCGCGCAGCCACTGCACCATCCGGTGCAGGCCGATGAACCGCTCGTCCGTGTCGACGATGCTGCGCAACTCGTCCGACATCGATTCCGGGGCAAGGCGAACCCGCAGATCCGCCCGCTCCTGTTCGACTCGGATGTCGTCATCCAAGTCCTCCGGCGAGACATCGACCAGCTCCGCGTACTGCTGCTGCGCAGCGGCTAGGTCCTGCTCCAATTTCCGGAAAGCCGGGCCGCCAGCCAAAAGGTGGTCGACGTTCGCCAATGGGTCGAGTTCCCCCACCATGTCAAGCAGCCGCACAATATCGGCGGTCACGTCGCTGCGCAAGACAACCAGTGCCTCCGGCAATGCCCCGGCAGGCTGCGTCTGCTCCGGCGCAGGCTTGCTGATCAGTTTCCGCAGGAACTTCCCGGCGCGGCCTGGCTTACCGTGCGCGTGCGCGGCGAAGTCCTCCGGCTCGTTGCCGCCGAAGGCATTCCACACCCCGAACTGCCGCACATCGAAACGGGCACCCTTGGGCAGCCGCTTGGGCACGAACGGCAGCACCTCCGCCGCACCAGGGGGTTTCGGCGGTGGTGGTGCGGGAGCCGCGGCCTCCTTGTCGAAGTCCTGGATGAGTGTGCCGCGGGTGGTGTCCGTGGTGACTATCAGATGGTCGCCGACCAGCTTTATCGTCACGGTGCCGTCGGCATCGACACGCAGCCCGCTGGTGCGGTGCGACACCTCGGACATGACCTGGGTGGCTTGGCGACCCCAGTCGGCCAGGAACTCCGGAATCAACCGCATCGCCAGCGGCGGCCGAGTGAGCCGCTCCTGCACCAGATGCGTGTGCACCGCGACCACCAGCACACCGTCCGGCCCGCGGGTCACATCGACATCCACCAGCGGACTGCTATCGCTGTCCAACACCCGGATCCGGCGGCCGTTGTCGAGGTCGACCACCGGCGCGAGCACAGCTCCGGTGCTGCCCAAGACCGCCCGCAGCACGGCGAGCACCCGGGCCTGGGTGGTGGCGTCCGGCTGCAGCGCCTCGGCCAGCGTGTCCTGGATCCGGGCCAGCTGCCGGGCCTGCGTCTCGACCACCACAGCGGTCGGCGCGTGGGCGGGCGCACTGTGCTGCGCGGAACCGTCCAGGTCATCCACCACACCGACGAGTTCATCCAAGCCCAGCCACGTCTCTGTGCTGGAGGACGGCGGTGGCGGCGGTCCACCCGGTGGCGGGGGTGGGGCAGCGGGAGCTGCAACCGGCTGTTCCAGCGGGTTGTCGACCGAATCCCATGCCGTGCCGTTGAAGGTCTTCCACTCCGCTTCGAGTTCGGCGAGTGCCTCGCTGCCGCCACGCTCCTCCGGCTGTTCCGGAACCTGCACCTCGGCGTCGCGACGCCGGCCGTGGTTGTCCAGTGCGTAGCCGACCTGCAGCGGGTTCTCCGCGATCCGCGGCAACGTCCCCGGCGCCAGTCGCTCCTCCGGGGCACCGACTAGCACCGGCGTGCCGTCCGAGCGTCGCGCGTCGGCCTGCGCCGGACCCTTGAACACGATCACCTCGACCCGCACCGCATTCTGCGGCTGCTCCCACTCCGCCCACAGTTTCAGCACACCGACCCAGCCGTCGTGCTCGAACACCCACACCCGGCCGTCCGCACCTTTGAACACCTGGATCAGATGCCCACCCTTGTCCCCGGGACGAGCGAATCCCACGAACGCCATGCCGCCGTGGTTCGCCACATGATCGCGGACCTCGTCGAACGACGTGACCCCGCCTTCCCGGTTGTTCGCCTCCACCCCGACCGCGATCCGACCGAAATCCACACCCTGCGCCGCGAGATCCGAATCATCCAGCGACAGCGGCTGAACCACCCGCACCCCGAGCTGCGCAGCGAACCACATCCCGATCGGCCCACAGTTCTTGATCGCCGGACCGGCCTTGCGCGCCGCCACCGCCGCCGGATCGGAGCCGTCACCCACCAGCGGAACCGGCGATCCGGAAATCTCCCGCCCCAACGCCCGAACCACGACACCCATATCCGACACCGCATCGGCGTTGCGACCCACATCCGGGCGAGTCGCAGGCGGCTGCGCGAGGAGGACCTCTTCCTTCTTTTCGAAGTACAGCCCCAGGTTGCCGCCGGTGCCCTTGACGATGACATCCAGGTGACCGTCGGCCAGCTTCATGGTCATAGTGCCGGTGCTACCCCCCAGCAGATGGCGGGTCCGGTGCAACACCATGCCGAACACCCGAGTCGCCTGCCGCGTCTCCCAGTCCGGCAGGAACACCGGAACCAGCCGCTGCGCGAACGCGGCACGGTCGGGGCGATCCTGCTCGATGTGCACGCGCGCCGTCACCACACCATCCGGCCCAGCGGTCACATCCACATCCAGCAGCGCACTGCCATCACCGTCGAGCACTCGGATGTGGTGGCCATCGTCGCGAACATCCACCGGCGCGAGCATTGCGCCATCGCGCCGCAGCGCCTCCGACAACACCGCGGCGATCCGATCCCAGGTGTCGGGGTCCAGGTTCAGGGCTACACCAAGCGTGTTCCGCAGCCAGTCGAGCGGATGGGCCTGCGCCGGCGGGGCCGGGCGCACCGACGGCTTCGCCGTGATTCCATAATCCCCGCCCACCGCAGCACGAGCTCCAGAGCCTTCCCCGTCCATCCCGGCATGCTTTTGGCCGGGGTGGACGGGGAGCTCCGCACCGGGGTGGGTGGAGGAAGTTCCAGCCGCTTCCAGCGCAGGCCGCTGGACGGTGATCGAGCCGTTCAGCTCCGCGACATCGACCACCAGCAGCGGGTTGTCGTATCCGTCGACGACCTGCAGGCGCCAAATGGGTTCGGCTGTTGTTCCCAGCCACTTCGGCATCCCTAGGTAGGCGCCGTCACCCAGTGCATCGCCCATCAGTTCGATGAGGTTGGCCTGGCTTACTCCGTCGAGCCCTCGAATCGTGGTAACCATCTCATGCAGTCGGAAGAGCTGGGCGTCGCGCGCTCGCTGCCGCACTGTTTCCCAATCCCATTCCTCGGGTCGGGCAGCGGCCTCGTTCTGCTTGCAGAAGTCGCGGATCAGCATGTCGGCTTCCATGAACTGGGCGCCGAGTTCCACCAGCCGCGCGGCGTCGGCGGCGGTGAACCGCACGCCGAGTTCGCCCAGCCACTCGATGTCAGCCGATTGAATCACCGGCCGCTGCGCGATACCCACCGCAACAGCCAACGTGTTCATGGTCAGCTGTTGCGGAGTGGTGTGCAGCAATGTCGCCAGCTCAGCAAGCATCGGTCCCCATTGCTCACGGGCGTCGATTACCTTGCCGAGCAGCTTGACTCGTTCCACACACCGGTAGTAGGTGTCGATCCGCTCCGCCAACGGATCGCCTGTGCGACGATGCGATTCCAGCGCATCGGACCCCAATCCCATATCGGCCAGGGCGGTATCGGATATGCCGGCGAGGGCGGCACGCGCCGCATCCCGGCGTGCCACCGCCCGCGCATGCTCCCTGACCAACTCATCCGCCCATGCCTGCCCGATCGGTGCATCCAGCGGTTGGGTCGAAACGATCCCCTGCGCGTCATTCCATGCCCGACGGTAGAATTCGGCCGCGCTTTCCCCGGTGCTCCACCCGACAATCTCGACAAACGGTCGGATGGCCGCGCGACCAGCCAGGAAACCATTGCCGCCCTGTGCGCTCGCCTCCTCGAATGCCTCCCGGAAGGTCCGCTCCAGCAACGTCTCCGGCAATTCCTCGTTCTTCACCCGCAGCTGTCGGATCGCGTTGGCCGCCGACGCCAATGCGGCCCATGCCCGGTCGAGTTTGCCCGCAACATATTCCGGCTGGGACGCCGTCAACAACTCCCGGATGGCACTGCGCTCGGCCTCGATCTGGACCTGGGCGGCGGCGCGGACTATCGCTGCCATCAATTCGAGATCGGTTGCTCCGACGTCGAGCACCAGAATCCCCTCGGCCGGGTACAGCCGATCATCTGCCACATCGAGCAGAATGTGAATTCCATACTCGGTCAAGATCCGACCGGCTTGCACACCCAGCTTCGTGTCGGTCAACATCCGGAGAACCCGCTGCACCCGCCGCGCCGAGGCCTGCTCGGCCAAATCCAACCAGCTGACCTGCGGCGGCGGCGGTGCCAGCAGTGTCACTCCCATAGGATCGACCGGCCAGACCCACATCTGTCCCGTGTTGCCAACTTCGACATACACATATTCGACGCCGAGCCGCCACCCCAGCCCCGTCGATTTCCGATAGCCTGCGACCAGTTCATCCAGCTCCCGCTGGTCGTCGCCCATCCCCCAGAGCACGACAAGCCGAGGTTCGTCGTGCTCTGTGATCAAAGCCGTCCGACGATCGAGCCGCTGCCGGAGCTCGATCTCCGGCTGTGTATCCCACTGCCGCTGCAGACCATCCAACACATCTTCAGCAGCCCGATGGGTGAGTGCACGGGTCGCTCTGTGCAGATCTGCCGCAGCGCGGGCACGCCATGCCACCATGTCACGAAGATTCAGCGCCGCATGTTCCCGGCGGCGCTCGTCCCGGTCTGACACCGGCGCGGCCGGCAAAGCTGCCGCGCGCCTGATCTCCCGATCGACGGCGCGCTGCAGGCGCGCAAGGTCCCGGCTCGCCCCAGTGCGCTTCATTGCCAACCGGCGCAGCTCGGCTGCTGCCTCCGACGAGCTCGGTCGGCGAATTTTCTCGATCGGGAGTTTTTTGAAATCTTCCCTATCCCGGAGGTACATCGCCGTGTAATAGCTGGGTTCATCGTTCTCACCAGGTTTTCCGAAGAATTCCCGCAGTTCCTGAGTGCCCTTCGCACGGCCGATAGCCACCAAATCCGTCTCGGAGAGTTCGGGGTTTCCCTCCTTGGCCTTGTCAATAGCCTCATTACGCGCGGTGATGTAGATCTCCGCGTGCTCGTCTCGCCGCCAGAAATAGCCCGCGTCCTCCGCGCGCAGACCCGCTTCGAATTGTTCGGCGAAGGCGTTGGCTTCTTCCGCGATTCCCGCGGACGCATACTCGTCGTCGTCCATGTTCGCCACATCCGGGGATACACCATCCCGGAAAGGCTTGCCATGTCCTTCTTGCTCGTGCACCTGGACGGTCATCTGGTGCACCCGACTACGACCCTGCATCGCGATGACAGTCGTCATGTCCTCGAAATCGAACCAGCCATCCAAATTATTCTCGAGGCGGGTCATAAAGCGAGACCTGAACAATCCCTCATCCGCCGTACCCGGCCCGTCGATGTCTTCGCGCAATTTCCGAACCTGACCGGCGGGAGTGTCCAGCACCAGCGCACCGAGCATCCCCGAGCCCGCGTTCACCGGCTCTGCCACCGAGCCGTCTTCCTTGACGAGCGGGTGCTTCGCCTTCCCGTTGCGGCCGATGACAATTCGCTTCACCACACCGGCGCGGGCGCCGACCTTGCGGCCCCAGACGGCGACCTCCTCCTCGCCGCGGATCAGCCGGCCTTCGGCGCCGCCGATGACAATCGGAATCCCGAGCTCGTCCTCAGCATTGTCGAAGACCACCACCTCACCGGGCTGCAGGTCCGCTATATCCCGATGTGCCGTGATGAAGCGGTCATCGACCTCGAACGCCAGCGCCGCGTGACCGAGACCCTTCCAGTGGTTGATCGCCAGCGCGACTATCCCGCCGTGCTCGCGCACCTGCCCGATCCCCAGCTCGATGCCCTCGACCCCGGTTACGAACGGATCCTCGTCCATGTCCGCGACGAAACCCTTGGCGAGCTGTTTTTCAGAGATCCCTTCGCGCTCAACCTTTTTGGTGCGCCGCGTCGCCTTCATCCTCGGATCGGCCTTCGATCCCAGCACCCAGATACCGGCCTTCTGCACCTGGATACCGCAGATCTTCGGCGGTGCCTCCCGGGCAGGCGCCGATTTCTCTGCTGTGTCGACCACTCCTACGCCCGACCGGCCGGGCACTGTGTCCCTGGAGACGCCGCGTGCCGACACAGCCAGCTTTGCAACGAAACCGATTTCGGTCATTGCCTGCCGGATCCGCTGTGCCGTTTTCTCGCTCACCTTTGCGGGTTCGCGCAACAACCGGCGGACTGTCTCGACGCTGGCCCCGGCACGGTGAGCAACATCGGCAACCGTCGGCGGCTGCGCCGCCTCCGAGATCTCGACCCGGTCGAGCAGGTCCTCGGGAAGCTTTTCGGCCAACCCTTCGGCAACCCGCTTCACCAGCCGAGAAATGGTACTCCGGTCCTTGCCTTCCTCGGCCGCGATCTGCGCGGCGTTTCGGCCCTGGAGGAACTGTTCGAAGCATTTCCACTCGAAGGAATCCGCAGCCGGAAGATGTGGCTGCAGCAACGCCGGATTTTTCCGCCATACCGCGCGCACCACCTGCGGCACCGCGCGACCAGTAGAGCCGGCCGCTGCGCGTGGCGAGGGCGCTGCGGGTTCGGAGCTGTCCCGCACCACCAGAACCGGGACCTGCGCGGGATCGGCCACCTTGGTGAATCCGGTCGGATCGGCAACCACCTTGGGGCGGCGGCGGGTCAACCCGAGCGGCTCGGCGACACGGAGCACCTTGGCCGCCGTGTTCGCAGACCCCAGATAGTTGCCACCAAGGATCTGCCGAATGGCCGACAGACCCAACCCGGTCTCCCGAACCACGTCGAGCGCGGTAGCACGGCGCAGCCGCCCAGCGCTCAGGAACAGTTCGACGACTCCCTCGGGCAGTCGGGCGATCAGGACATGCGCGAGATCATGCAGAACGTTGAACGCGACACCTTTGCCCCAGCCCAGATCGGCGTCGATTTCGGTTTGTGGCTTCTGTTCCGGACCGAAATACAGCTCGTAGCAAGCCCGTTCCTTGACAGTGAGCAGTCCGAGGTTGCTCTCCAGATAGCCGGGAGTGTATTCGTGGATCGCCTCCAACAACATCAGCTCGTCGGCGGGGGTCAACGACACCGTGCCGGTGATCCGGAAAACATCCACCGTCTGGGCGACATCCCAGAGGAAAACCTCGATGATCTGCAGGAGCTGGGTGATCTCCGATGGCTGGCCTAGTTCCTTGTTCAGTCGCCACAATTCGGCCATTGGCCGGGCCGGATTCGCCTCCCGCCATACCGGACTCAACTCTGGTACGGCCAGCATTTCCGCTAGTTCCACATCCAACCGGTCGGCCGTAGCCTCCAATGACCGCGCGGATTCCCGCTGCAGCTGGGCCTTTTTCTTCAGGGCTTTGTCTACCGCGAGGACAGCTCCTTGGGCGATACCTGTATCCCACTCCAGCTCGATCCGGCTCGCCAACCAGCTCCAGAAGTCCGGCAACTTGCCCCGCTGCGCGGCACGTTCCCATTCGGCGTCGGTCAAGCACCGCAGTTGGTTCTGCAGCAGAGTCACCGCGGAGCGCAGCCGCGCCCGGTTGATCTTCTCCGGATCGACACCCAACTGAGCCGCCAGAGCAGCGACCATCTCGGTCCGCGTCCCGAATCCCCGCTCGGCGATCCGTCGAACTTCGGCATTTCGTCGGTCGTATTCATCGACGAGCCGTTGCAACCCGTACAGCCGGGTGTACTCGTCGCACAGCCGCACCAGAGCCGCCGCGTCCTGCGTGTCCAACCCGCTCGCGGTATCCCGGATGGTCGTGATCCATTCGTCATCCCACTGTTCCACGCGCTTGTCGGCCACCCGGCCGGCGAGCTGTGTGTCCACCAACGGCGCTGTGTCGATGATGAACTGGGCTGCTGTCCGCAGCTTGCGCGGCAACTCGGTCTGGTCGGGGAGATACACCCGCAACTCTTCGGCGACCGCGTCTCGTTGAGCACGAGTCTCGTTGCGCAGCCCAGTAGCGCGAACAAGCTCCCGCGTCCGCACGACATTCCGGTCCGGGGCGGGCAGGTCATTGACCCGCGGCGACTCACCTTCGGCGATGTTGAGCAGCGTCGTCACGTTCTCGATCGGCTGATCCACCGGCGGGGCGCGTTCGGTGTCGCCGGGGATCGCACCAACGCGTTCCGGGATTTCGTCGGCGGGGACCATACGGTCTTTGCCAGTGAGGAACGGGACTTCGACATTGCCCTCGGCGTCCGCGAAGTAGCCGAAAATGCCGCGCAGTCCGCGGCGGTTATGGCGCATCATCCACCGTTCGGCCGCTTCCCAGCCGATGGCGGCTGGCAGCAGGTCGCCGTTTTCGTCGACAGCCCACTCACCGTTTTCGTCGACATCCCAGATGACCAGTTGGTCCCGTCCATCGATCTCGGCGATCTCCGCGTAGAACACGTGCCCCATGCCCTGGACGCCGCGATAGAGCAGCAGACCCATCATTGCGCCGCCGGCGGCTTCCAGATGGTCGAGCAGATCACGCAGGAACCGGAACCGCTGCCGGTCGGCGTCACCCGCCCGGGCGACCCGGATCTCAGGCACCCCGGATGTTTTGACTGCCTTGGTGTCAGCCAGTGCGGTTTGGGGTGGCAGCACATGCCCACGGTCCTCGCGGTAGGCCCGGAACCGTCTCGTCGCGTGTACGGCGCAGTTCAACGGGCCGGTATGCGGCGGCAACACGGGAACTTTCGCGGTGTCGCCGTTGCGCGGAAGTTCGAGGCCGTCGGCGAGTTCGGCTGTGAGCAGCGCGAACTGCTCGTCGATCCACTGCTGGTTCTCGACTTCCTCCGGTGCGATCTCACTGCGCAGGTCGGTCAGGTTCATCACCCGCTCGCCGCGGTGCAGCAGCCAGAACAGGCGGTTGTCCCAGCGGTCGCGGGCCTCGACGGCGTGGGCCACCTCGCGCACCGCGAGATACCGCTTGGCACGCTCTATGCGCGGGTCGGTCCACGTCAATTCTTTGATCTGCCCGCGCAGGAATTTCGGGGTCAGCTCTGATGGGCGCGCGTCGAAGTCTTCGGCCAGTTCGCGGTGCAGCTCGGTGCGCCGCACCGACAACGGCCGCAGCGCCGGGTTCTCGCTGCGTGCCTCGGCCGGGAGCTGGGCATGATGGGTGCGCTGCAATGCGATCACCTGCCGCCGTTGCCGCACCTGTTCGGCGTGCACGTCGCGCAGCTCGGTGAGCAGCGCGTCCTGCACCCGCCACTCGTCGGGCACGGCGGCATCCGGGTCGTCGACCATCCGGCGGAAGAATCGGGTTTCGGCATCGGCGATCGCGAACTTCGGAGCCAGGAGCTGCAGCCGCAGGATTCCGTCCTCCACCTGGTCACCCTGAGCCGCCCGGCGCAGCAGCCGTTCGTTCAGCTCGTCGATCAGGGGATGGTTCACCTCGTCGAGGTCGACCACCATGCTCACTTCCCCGGCCAGCTCGGAGATCCGGGCCGCCAGCAGCTCGCGGCGCAGGGCCGCGGTGCGCAGTTCCTTCGGGAAGTCGAGGTTCGCCCAGTGCTCCGGACCGCGGGTACGCAGGTAGTTCAGGTAGTTGTCGAAACTCTCGACCCGAACATCGTTGAGGTTGCGTCGGTTCCGGTCCGGCAGCTGCGCGGTGGCCGCGTCCATGCGCCGCCGATGGATCTCCTTTGCGGGATCGGGGAACCAGAAGTAGTCGTCATTGTCGCGGGCCGAATCGATGTCGGCGGACACTTCGTCTGCCGCCACGAGATGGTGCACCGCGGCGGCGCCGGTGCCCATGCCGACGAGGTGGTTCTCCTGACGTTGCTCATCCGGATACAGCGTGTGCTCACCGGCGACTTCCGCCGCGATCTCGCAGGCCAGCGCATTGCCGTCGGTCTCGGCCGTATCGGCTTCCGCGCCTGCGGGACCCTGTCGGACCACGACGTACTCGGTCGTGATCGTGTCCCGACGGAAACCCCCGATGATGTTCGAGGTGAGCGCACTCATCCGGGCCTCGTTGAGCACGGTCTGCGTTTCCAGCCACTTCCGCCTCGTCGACTTGTTCGCGTCCTTGATCGCGAATCGGATTTCCAGTCGACCGTCCGGCAGCTCGTGAGCACCCAAGAAGTACGCCGAAACCCCGACCATCACGGCCCGCAGCTCACCGTCCACCCTGTGCATCTGCCTTGCCGCCAGGCGGAATTCGGCGCTCGGCTGGTCCAGCGCCGCGCGTCCCGCCTTGTTCCGCGCCTCGTGCGGCCAGCCGACGAAACGCACCATCTCCTGCGGGCAGTCGTCGAAGAACGCCGAACGCGCATAGTGCGGCAGTCGACGCCAGATCGCGGCGTTGCGCGCCCCCAACCGCCGCGCCTGCTCGACATCCATATCAGGGCGCAGAACCAGGTCTTGGACGCTGGACAAGCCTTCCCAGCGCAATGCGGCCTGCACGATCCCCGCGGCGTCACCGGCCTGCGCGGGCGTCTGCTCGTCGACATCCTCGGTGGTCGCGACTTCAAGCGTGTGCGGCGGCAGCTGCGCCAGCATACGGCGCGCGTTCTCCATCATCCGCACGCCGTCCTCGTGCACGATCAGTTCGAGATCCAGGTCCGCCGCATCGAGCTCCGCAATCAGCCGCTGGATATCCCAGAACAAGGTGGTGACATGCGCCCCGGACCACCATGCCGAGACAACCGGCCGATCGGGTGCGGCCGTGGTCAGATCGGTCATCACCGTGTCGACGGTGTGCAAGGTACCGCGGTCGAACACACCGTCGAACCAACGGTTCCCGTTGACATGCACGATCAGCTTCGCCCGCTGCTGCTTCACCCGGCGCCTATCGCCGGCGATGAACATGGTGCGGTCGTCGCGGCCGAACAACCGGTGCCCCCGCAAGGTCACCGTCGGATTGCCCAGGTGTGTGGCCCAGCGCTCGGCCATCTGCAGCCGGTGTTCCCAGTCGGTGATTTCCCGGAACTGCCACCGGTCCTCGTCGGTGAACGCACCCTCGCCGCGGCGCAGCGTCTTCGCGATCTGCGTCCGAGTCAGCGCGTCCGCCATCGAATCCGACAGATCCGCCGCGACAGCCGCCGGCTCGAACCCGTTGTGATCGGACAGATAATCCATCAGCAGCAGCTGGTCACCCTCGGTCAGGCCCTGCCATTCCTGATCCAGCAGCGCCGGGCGCCGCCGATCCGCCTCGGCCTGATCCAGGTCCGCGACAGCGGCGTCCACCCGCTGTCGCAACTCCAGCCACAGCTGCTGGGCCTGGTCGTGCGACTGCTGACCGTCGGGCTCGGGCAGCAACTTCGGCAGCGCCGGCCGGGGTTCGACGTATTCGGGTTGTGCGTCAAACCGGCCCGCGATGGCGACATTGTCGTAGTCCAACCCGGCGATCGCCTGCGACTTCCCGTCGACCAGCGGGCGCCTCGGCGTGCCGCCCCGCATGATCTCGAACCCGGCGACACTGCGGATGCCCTTCTGCTCAGCTGCCCACTGCCGGAATGGGGTCCACTTCCCGTTGTCGAAGACCATCACCTTGTCGCCGTCACGCACCATTCCGACGGCATGCTGACCCGGCCGAGCGGCGTCGAAGAATCCGAGCTGCGAAATCAGCAGTACGACACCATCACCGGTGTTCCACACATGGTCTCTGGCCTCCCGGATGTCGCGGTACCCGTTCTCCCGGAGATCGGCTTCCATCAGTTCCGGCGCCAGCGGGGCCGGTATGCCTCCGGTCGTTGTCGGGTAGCGCCGCAGCCGGGCCGATACCTCGCCCCCCACCTTCTGCCGCACCGCCTCGGTGGCCCGCAGCAGGCAATCCGCCGCGCCATCGATCAGATGCAGCACCAACTTGGGGTGGGGCTGCTGATAGTCGGCCAGGTCCGTCACAGTGGCCGAGCCGATGACCTTCACGACATCGACGGCCAATCCGACGGCCAACGCCTGGTGGATGCGGTCGAGTTGGGCTGCGATCCGGTCGAATTCGGCGACATCGGCGATGAGCTGTTCCAGCTCCCGGAACCGAGCGATCCGCCCGACCAGGCCGAGGCGATGACGCCCGGCGAACATCTCGGGTCGGTCTGCCATCAGCTGATCCAGCTGCGCCCAAGTCAATTCCGTCTCGGAAAGCCCCGCATCGGCCAGGACATCGTGACCGATATCCACCGCGAGAACGGCCCGCTCAGTGCGCTGGAATCGGCGCAGCTGCTCCGCCCGCTCGACATCCGGCCCCAACCAGTCGAACTCGAACCCGGCTTGCACCTGGATCCGCCCGTTGCGTTCGTCGAGTTCCCGCCGCAGCCGGAAGTGCTCGCCCGCAAGAGACGTGAACTTGAAGTCCAGCTCTTTGAGCCACTGGATCCGCCGATCCCACAGCTGCCACTGTTCGGCGACCTCGAGCATCGTCGCGAGCGAACTCTCGATGTCGCCCAGGACGGCCATTTCCTCGGGACGGAATTTGCGCTGCTTGGCCTTGTCCAACAGTCGCCGCAGCCGTGCGGCATCCGGAATGCCCTCCGAAAGCCCGAATCCGTTGTCGGCGAGCCATTCCCGATCGGCATCAGCGAGATCCACCAGGTGCCGTCCCAATACCAGCAGCCGCGCGTTCGCTCGGGCCAGCGCCGCGTGCAGCCGGTCGACGCCGCCCTGTCGCTGCTGTACCGCGACGAACTCCGTCGCGTCCGGAATCAGCCTGTCGTATGCCCGGCATTTTTCCGCGGCCGCAAGGCGCGCCTGGTCATGCTGCTGCTGCAGCTGAGCCGTCATCCCCGCGACCCGGGCCGGGGTCAGCTGCTCGGGGTGGCTGCCCACCAGCACACCGAGTGCGGCGGCGGCCTTTTCCCTAGCCGCCCGTAACTGTTCCGGTGTGTGCGTGGAAAATGCATTCGGGTGTACGGCAACATCTTCGCGACTGCCATGCTTCAACAGAACCTGATGCAGCTGGGATCGGCGCGACGCATCGCCATCCGCGAACGCGATCAGATCCGCGCCCAGCACAAACTGCGCGCCGACTCCGTCCTCATCGGTGATCTGCCTGGCGTTGCGGAGGGTCGCCGCCAGCTCGTCGTCGAATTCTTGGTCGAGTCGACGCAGCTCCGTCGCCGTCGATTCCCGATTGCTCGCATTGATCTCTTCCGACACTTCCGCCAAAGCACGGATCCTCAGTGCCTTTTCGCTGAGCGCGACCACCTGTGCGTTAAGTGCGTCGAATTCCTCCGCGAGCAAGACTTCCTGCTCGAACCACGCTTGCGCGTGGAACAGGAGGACTTCCAACTCGTCGATCAGCCCGGGCCGCATCGCGCACCGGCCCGCGTCCATGATCATTGTCACCGAGTCGTACAGCGAGACGTAATCCGTGGCCCGCCCGCGCACCTCGGCAGGCGTATCAGGCTGCTCGATCAGAGCCGCGGCATAATGCCGGAGCGTTTCATCCTCACCCGGCGGGTTGCCCGCCGTCTGGATAAGAACGTCCCTGGCTTGGATCAGTTCGTCCCGCCAGAAGTCCCGCAGCGTCCCGGGCCGCACCAGATCGGCCACATTCGTGTCGGGGAAGCGGTTCTTCAGTTCGGCAATCAGCTCCGGATGCCGCGCCCGAGCCAAGCGCCGCATCGTATTCAGCTCGCCGAGCCCGGGTTCGACGGGGGCCGGTCCGGCCGTGGCCGGCGCTGCGGACTTGGGGCGCTGCCGGTTCAACGGTGAATGGCGGGAAACCCAGTCCATGGCCCGTTGGATGGGCTGCGGCAGGGGCTCGTCCGGCACGTGCCTTGGCTTCGGCAAATGGGTGAAGGCGTCGCGGTGCTCGTTCAGCCGGTCGTCATTCGCGGCGGCGAACAACAGTTCTCGGCCGCCCGGTTTCTCCGGGAACAACTGAATTTTCTGCTCCGCAGCGGTCGTGTCCGCACAGTTCTCCGCGAGTTCGACAAGGTCGTCGGCCAACTGTTGCCAATTGTCTGCCAACAACAAAACCACCGCGGGCGACTGGCCTGCGCGCTGGCGTTCCACGAATGTCTGTACTGCCTGGTGCAGCCCATTGCGCAGCGATGCCGTAGTAGTCCCTGCGAATATCCACGCCACGACCTGATCGGCAGTGCGCGGATCACCAATCCAGAGCTGCCCGGATGGCTCGACCGACCGGACCTGCAGTTCGGGTGCGCCGGGCAGCTCCGCTAGCCACCGCGTCACCCGATCGGTGATGTCCTGTGGCTCCAGGCGCGCAGGCATAGCGCCCTGCCGAACCTGCACCGCGTCGACACCATTGCCGTGCAGCTGCGCCGCTACCGCCGCCCATGCCTCGACACCGGGAGTGTCACCGC
Organism: Nocardia sp. NPDC023852; assembly: GCF_040639505.1. Lineage (NCBI taxonomy): Bacteria > Bacillati > Actinomycetota > Actinomycetes > Mycobacteriales > Nocardiaceae > Nocardia > Nocardia sp. NPDC023852. The sequence continues at coordinate 11,367 of NZ_JBFAAB010000009.1, read as the reverse complement.
GGGAGATCAATTCAATGAGCGGCGGCTCATTGTCCTGGACTGCCCGGTTGTCCCGCGCTCCGTTGGAAGACGAAACCCGATGCACCACCGCCTCGCCGGCGAAATTCTCCCGGTCCCGCAGACCTGTGGCATCACCGTGCCGGTGCACCACCCGGGTAGCGGCCACTCGAGTGGGCCGATGCTCGGTTTCAGCGAAGTCCGCGCCGATGTGCGCGGAGACGGCCATCTCGTCCAAGTCACCGGCATGTTCCGGGACGAACCAGATCACGTCCTGCGCGATAAGTTCCTGGTCACCGTACTCGACGATGACACAGCCAGGACTGCCGAGCCCGTTGCCGCGGTCGAACGACAGCAGATGGAACGGTACCCCCATCTTCTGAGCCCGCTTCTTGCCTTCCGCGACCACGACACGGAAAGCCGCCAGGTCGCGCCTGCGCGGATCGTCCGCACTACGCCGCTGCCATTCCTCTTCCAGCGCCTTTTCGTTCAGTTTGCTGCGGATCGGCCCCGGAATGCCTTCGGCCTCGCCGAGAACGTCCGGGTGGAGTTCCTGCAGCGCCTTGCGCTGTTCGGAGGTCGAGAAATCCCACAGCACGGTGTTCGTGCGGCCCTGCGCATGCGCCGCCACCGGATCAGGGATTTCGCCCGCGTGATGCACCAGCTGGGCGATATCACCGATCCCTGCCTGCTTCAACGCCTCCCGCACCAGCACCGCATTGTCGGCCGGTTCCGCCGCGCCGACGAAGAACGGCCGGGGCCGCGGCGGCCGGGTTTCCACGCCGGCCAGGTCGTCGATGGCGTAGCCGTCGGCGCCGACGAATATCGCCACCGCGATCTGGCCTTCCGGATCCCGCGCGGGCGGTCGGAAGTCGCGGATGATCTCGTTGTTCTTCGGATTCAGCTGCTCGACCCGGATGTTGTCGCCCTCGACGACCGCCACCCAGAGCACCGCGTGCCCGAGACCTTCCGGCGGTGCGGTCGCCACAACCATCTGCAGGCCGTTGCCGCTGCCCTTGCGCTGTGCCTCGCGCGCGGCTACCTCGGCCTCGAGCCGGTCGAATCCGTCCTGCAGACCGTGCAGCTGATGTGCGAGCACCGGTTCGCGCCCGGGCCGGTCCAGCCACTCCTCGGCGTCCGCGAGATCCGCGCCCATTCCCGGGACGGCGGCCCGGATTCCGGAGCGATCACGCTTGCCGCGGAAGGCGATGTCCGCCGCGATCGCGGGCCAACACTGGTCGGCCAACAGCGGCCTCGGGTCCCGCCGCACGAAGGTAGCAAGGCCCTCGGCATCCGGGGCCTGGGACTGGGGCCGGGCCGGCTGGTCAGGCACCACCTCGATGCCGTTGGTCCGGCCGGTCGGAGGCTCCGGACGGGTGGCGACCGGGCCCGCGGTGGCCAGCCGGGTGGCGGCGGCCAGTTTCTCGCGCAACTGTCGTTCGAGCGCCTGGACTTCACCGGACAGCTCGGCGAACTCCGCATCGGATCGGGCGGCGTCTCGCAGCAGCTCGCTTTTGGCGGCCCGCAGCTTGGCCGCCACCGCTTCGAGCTCGGTGGCGTGCGCGTCCAGTATGCCGAACTGCTGCTGCCACTGATCATGGCGTTCCGCGATGGCGATCAACTCGACCAGCCCGGCGGCATGGTCCGGGTCTCTTCCCACTGCCGCGGTGTGCTCATCCTGCAGCTGTTCGAGCGCGTCCACACCCGGCGCGACAATGCCGAGCCGCATGTGGGTGTCGGCGAACTGTGTCCGCGCGTTCAACCGGTTTACGTGCGCTGCCTTCAGTGCGGCCGCGAGCAGGTCCAACTCAGCGAGCACGACGCCATCGGCGAAGAAGCCGCCGGGCGCCATCTGACGCGCCCTGGCATCGATACGAATCTGGGAAAGGTTGTGGCCCAAGTCGACTCGCGGCGCGGGCGGCTTTTCTCTGGCCGCCCGCTCGGCCCGGTCCAACTCGGTGTCCAGCAGCGGACGCTGCATCGCCAGCATGTCCGTGACCTCGGCGACCCGGTCCAGCTCGGCGCGCAGTGCCCTGATCTCCAGCAAAGTCCGGGCAACCGATTCGGTGAACAGATCCAGCTCGGCCCACTGGTCGTCGGTCAGATTCGCCGGGTCGACATCGCCGAGCAAGGCCTCCAGCAGACCCCGCGCTTCGTCCTCGTCGGCCGACAGCTGCCGCACGGCCGCACGGGGCTGGAACCACTCGCCTGGCGTGAGACCGCGCAGGTTCTCCACAATCCGGCCGCGCACCCACGGTGGCCGGAAACCCGCCTCGCGTTCGGCCTCGATCACCGTGCAGGCCACCTGGTCGAGTTCGTGCGCGCGCTGCGCGAACTCGTCGAACATTTCGCCGGTGTCCAGCTTCTGTTCCCACCGGGACAAGGTGTCGCGCAGCGCCTCGTGCAGTGCGATGATCTGCTCGATCTGCTGCTCGGCCCGCTGGATATCCGCGATCCGCTTCAGCAGTTCATGCACTTCGACGAAATCCCGTTCGGCCCCGGTGAGTTCGCCCTTGACCCGCAGATCCGCCAATGTCTGCCCGATGAGCAGCTCATTGGACACCACCATGTCCGGCAGTACCTCGTCGCGCGCCGCCCGGTAGCGCCGAATCCAGCTATCCCGCACCGGGGAAATCGGTGCGATCAGCCGATCCACCGCATCCGGCGTCAGCCTGAATGCGGCTGCCAGGGTGGCTTTTTCGAGTGTGCGGCGTACGACGGCGTTGCCGAGCAACGTCACCAACCAGCTGCCCAGCTGGTCGCCGTCGCTGCCGCGATCACCGTGCGCTTGGATCTGGACCGTGGGCAACGCCAGGTTGTTGTCTTGTTCACCGGCGAGCAGACGCAGCTGGAGAACCGCGGTCAGTTCGTCGACCATGCGGCGCAGGTCCGCACCTCGGTACATCAGCGACGCCAACTCCAGGTCCGGGTTGACGTCCTTGGCGGCCTGATACCGGTCGACAGTGTGCTGCAGCCCCTCGTCGAGCGACACCGGACTTTTCTCGCCGACAATCAGATTGACATCGATCAAGTCCGCCTCGGCGCTGATGCCGATCGCGACGAACGGATCCGTCAGCGACAGCACCGCCGAAGTCGGTGCACCGGGCAGATAGGCGACCGAACGGCGGAACCGGTTCAACGCATGCACGGTCTGACGCAGCTGCGTCAGTTGCTGCCTTGCCTCCGGTGGCGCAACGTCGCGGAAATCCTGTTCTTCCTTGCGGACGCGTTCCTCGGCAGCGCGAAGCGCTTCGGCGAGCAGCATGACGGTAGCGACGTGCCGGGAATAGTCGTCGGCTCCGGGCAAGTCGGCGATCGCGGCTGGGTCGACCCCAACCAGATCGGTGACCTCGTCCGCACGCTCGGCAAGCACCGCGGCGACCTGCTGGGCCGAGGGGACCGGGCCGAGTTCTGCCAACGCCTGCCGCAGCCGCTGCGCACCCGCTTCCATCCGGTCGGTGACATCCTCGCCCTCCGCCTGGTCAACGGCTTCGGCGGCGAGTTCCGCGAACACATCCCACGGGGAAGCAACGTCGAACTCCTTGTCGACCTCCTGGTCCAGCTCAGGTAGCGCATTGACCGCGTGCACAACGTCGATGCGATCGCCAGCGCCGTCCAGCAATATCCGCAGCCGGTTCCCGGCGCGGAATCTATGGGCCGCGTTCAGCAGCACAACCTGCTCGGCAAGCATCGAGACATCGGTGCCGTGCCGATCATCGAGAATGGTGGCCCAGCCCACCGTCGGTTGCCGCAGGTCATAGCTGACGGTCACGATCATCGTCACGGTACCCAGCTCGGCCTGGTAGGCGGCATAGGTGTCGGCGATGCCCGCGAGCACCCGCGGCAGTTCGTCCGGGCTGCTCACGGTGTCAGCCGCGGCCAAGATCACCGTGTCCGCATCCGGCGGTCCCAGCCTGAACTGCGCCTGGACCCGGCCGCCCTGGTCCGCGGACCCACCGTCCGGGCCGATATCCGGCAGATGCTTCGCCGCCAACAGCGGTACCGGCGCGTCCATCGCCTGTTCGAAGGTGCCGTGCATCTCCGCCACGATTTCCGTCGTGGTCTGGTCGAACGCCCCGTCGGGCCCCAGTGCGGCAGTGACCGCCTGCTTCAACGCCGCATCGGGCACCGCGCCGATCAGACCGCCCAGCTTCGGATGCCGCGCCACCAGCGCCTGCCACATCCCCGGCCGCTGCGCCGCCTCGTCGAACAGCTGGGCCACCACCCGCCCACGCTGCCGCGCCACCCCCAACACACCGTGTCCGCGGGAGTGCGGGAACAGCGATTCCAGGCTCTGCAACCCATTGCGCTGCAATACATCTTCCAGCAACGGCATCGGATCCGGTTCGGTCAGCTCGAACCAAACCCGCTTACGCCAGTCACCGTCCTCACGGACCACACCACCGCGCCGCAGCGGCGCCCGGTCGGCTCCGCCGAGGACCGGGACGGGCACCAGCAGGCGGTCGACGTCATGTACCGAGACCCGCAGCCGCCCGTCGCCGACCTCGAAGGTGACGCGGATCTTGTCATCGTTCCGGTGGGGCGCCGCACAAACCCACTCCACGATCTCGTCGATCGAGGCGACGATCTCGTCGGCCCGCCACAGCGCCCAGTCCGCCAGCCGCGTGGTCAGCCAGTTCCGCACTCCGACAAGCGTTTGCTCATTCAGCATGTCCGCGGTTGGACCATAGGGAAGGAAGGTCGCACCGAACGTATGCGTCGGTTCCCATTCCAACAGATCAGTTTCCACCACTGTCGGCGCGGAGGTTCCCGGGGTCGCACTGTCGGCGGCCCACTCGAGTCCGGACCAGTCCAACCAGGCGGTGGTCCGCTTGTCCAGCAGGTCGAAGACCGGGCGGGTACGCTCCGGTTCCGTCCCCAGGTCGATCGCCCGCCAGCGCGCGGTGTATTCACCGTCGACCCGCTCCAGTTCCACTACCGCGGAACCGGATTCGCCCCGCACCGGAGTAAAGGTCACGGTGACCGCGATCCCGTTCGCCGTCGCCTGGATCATGGTGATATCCACCGAGAAGTCGTCGCCGTCCACCACACCGAATCCGACGAAGACCTTGTCCAGGTCCATGCCGCTGTTGTCGATAACGATGGGCGCCGACGACTCCTCGGTGAACCGGCCGTTCCACAGTTCACCTTGATGTCTCACTGGCCGAAACGGCAGGGAGTCGGGGTTGAATCCGTTGCGGCGCAGCTCAGCCCGGAGGTTAGCGATGTATTTCGGATCGGTCCGGTCGAACTGGAACCCGTCCTCGCTATCGAGATGAATGTCGTGGAGTCTGCCGTTGACGATCTGCCACGTTCCGAAGGCCGCCGGACCGCCCTCCTGCGCCCGGTAGGTCCGCGACACCGTGGTGTGGGTGCCTTTCGCATCACTGCGGAACCCCGCGTCGGGAACCGAATCCATCACGAACAGCTCGCCGAAGGTGCCTCCCCGCGTGCTGTAGCGCTTGCCATCCGCGCCGACGAACAGCGGCAGCGGGTCGCCTTCGACCTTTTTGATACGCACGCGGCGCATCGTCGTCGAGACCTTCCGCCCCTGCGGGTCGGTGATCGGCGCGATGTCATAGGTCGGCTTGCTCGGTTCGACCCGGCCGAGGACGACATCCGTATCGCGCGCCGGTCGCGGGTCGAGGCCTTCCGGCTCGGCGACGGCGACGCCGTGCTGGTTGGCCAACGCCAGCACCTTCTTCGGCTGCTCCCCCTCGGCGAGCTGCTCGGGCACGAAGTTGCGGATGACTGTGCCGCGACCGGCATCGACCAGATCGACGCGGGGGACACCGTCCTCGACGACCAGCACTAGTTCGCGCAAGTGCGCCAGCCGCTTGTCCAGGCCGTCAGCCACGAACATCGCCAGCCCGTCGCCTGCGTTCTCATCGTCCGGGTTCCGACGTTTGAGCTCGTCATGCCAGGCCAACAGTCGGTCGAAAGCGTCACCGATGTCGTTCAGCTGCTCGAACAGCACCGGTTCCTGATCTGGTCCAGCTGCCCACTCCTCGACGGCACTGATTAGAGTGCCTGCCAACGGGTCAGCGTCCCGAATGCCGTTCGGATCCCGGTTGTTGCGGATCGCATTGGCCCGCATCGCCTCGGGGGCACACTGATTCGCCTGCGGCCGTTGCGAATCCGGCCGCGCGGGTCCGGTATCACCCTCGCCGCCCGCCTGCGGCAGAACGTTCAGGCGCCGCAAAATCCGACGCAGGACCCCACCCGCACGGTGAGCCGTCGGCTCGGCGCGCACCGGCGTCGGCCTCGGCAAGTCCTGTTCCCGCGGCGGGCCGTCGGCCACCTCGCGCAGGATGGCGTCGACCTCACCGTCCAGGCCGGCGAGCCGCGTGGTGGCTCGTTGAATCAGATGGACGGTCCCGCGCATCTCGTCGAGCCACCGCAGTCGGTCGGCGGCGACCCGCAGCGGTGCGTCCGGCGGCAGGTCCTGTACCGCTGCGACGACTTCTCGCACCTGCGCGGGGTGCAGTTCGTCGACTACCGGCGTGCCGAACAACCGCCACCGCAGCTCGACATCCAGCTCATTCAGCAACTGCCGAAGCCAGCGCCGCCGTTCTCGGCGCAATACCGCGACATGTTCCGGCCAGGTTGTGCCCCAATCCAACTCGGCGAATTCGGGTCGGTCCGCCAGCGAATGGAACCATTCCGTCCGCCGTACTCGATCCGCTTCGAGCTCACGCCGCTGCTCGACTCCGGCGGCGAGTCGGTCGGTCAAGTCCCGCAGCCGGGTGGTCTCCTCGACCGCCTCGTGGTGCCGAATGGCGGCGTCTTCCAGCGTGTTCAGGCTGCGCCAGCGATCACGAATCCGCTGGGCATGCTCCGCATCCACGGTGGGGCGCTCCTTGGGACCCCCGCGCCTGCGCGGGCCCAGGATCACCCCGACCGACGACGCAGCGGCTCGTGCCTGCCCGCGCAGGGTGGCCGCGTTTGCCATCGTCACCGTATCGAGCGGGAAGTTTTCCCGATGGAACTCGTTGAGTTCATCGAATTTCTGCTGTGCTTGCGCGGCAACGGTTTCCGCGTCGCGGCGGGCTGTTTCCAGCTCTGCGATCCGGTCGCGGCGGGCATCCGCGCGGGCCGCGTCGAACGCCCGCAACCGCTCCTGCGCATCGGCGCGCAGCTCGTCCTCGACCGGCGGCCGGTACGACGCGGTCGGCTCGGCCTGCAACTCCGGGTACGAGAAGCCGATGCGGACCTGCGGCACGTTCCCGGCCGGGTTGCGCGCCGGATTCCACCCGGCGAGATGACGCTCGGCGAACGGCCAGATGCCGAAGGCGCTGGGGTGCAGAACGATATCGATCGCCGGTTGCGGCCGCGATTGATTCCACCGGTGGACCGTGGGCCAAGCGCCGATCAGACTGTCGACGATATCGTCGGCAAGCTGATGTCCAGCCGCCGTATCCGTGGCGTCCGGTGCGAACCAGAACGCCACCGCGCTGCCGGTTCCGGCGTCATCCAGCCACGTGAAAGCCTCGTCCAGCAAATCCGGCACCGTCTCCTGGGGTCGATTCCCCAAGACATGCAGCCGAATCGTGGTCGCGCCGGGCCGCCCGATGACCGCCAGCAACCGCCCGTGCGCGTCCCGCCGCACCTCGGACACTACGTTCGGATGCGGCGCATCGGACACCAGCACCGTGACCGGCGGACGGCCTCGCTCGGCCCGAGCGCCCGCGTCGAAGAACGCCTGGCCGCGTTCCTGCAGTAGCTCCAGTATGTGCCGTTCGTCCTCGCCGAGATCGGCTCTCGGCGTGCTCGATCGGGCAGCGGTGTCTTCCACGACTGCCTGATTGGCGCGGTGTCGATCCGACCATGCGATCCCGCCGGTCGCCGCCACCCAACCGGGCAGCCAGGTGGTGAACAGGTCGCGATCCCCGTCCGACAGGTTGCTCCACTGCCGCATCGTGCGATCGCCCCGCTCGACGGGTCGCATACCGAACCGATGCCCCCACACCAGCACCGCCGCGTCGCGCCCCTGGGTGATGTCCGCCAGCCACTCGTAAGCCGCGGGCCACTCGGTCCCCGGCGTCCCACCACCATGCTGGCCCTGGAACTTCCGAATTCCCTGGACGAGCCAGCCGACCCGGATATTCAGCCACCGGAACCGTTGGGTCCACCGGAACTCATCCGGCTCCGTCGGATCGACACGCCGAGCATCCGCCTCAGCACGGTCTTTCGCCAGCTTTTCGATACCACCGGCCAGCGCACCGGCGCAGATGAACTTCCTGGCGTGGTCGAGCACCCGGTCCAACTTCTGCAGCCGCGTCCCGACCGGATCCTGGTGTACCCCCTGCACAGCCAACTGCCGCACAGCCTCCGGCGTCATCAGCCGCGCGACTTCGCCCTGATTGTCGGCGAACTCGGCGGCCAGCTGCCACCACCGCTGCTCCAGCAGCGCGACCTCTTCCGGCCCGACCTTCGCCGGATAATCCAGGAACTCTCGACCCTCCGTGTCCAGAACCTCACCGGACACTATCCGCTGCAACACCAGATCGCTGTACAGCCCGGCGATTTCCTCCCCGAGCCCGGCGCCGGGCGATGCGCCGACGTAGATCTCCCCCTGCGGGATGGTGTCCGGGTCGAGCGGGTTCGCGTTGTCGACCTGGACCGGGACGCCGCCTTTGTCCAGGTGCAGCACCATCACCGGTGGGCCGCCCGGATCCGGAGTCCAGTCGGCGATGAAGACACCGTTGATCGGATCGCGGTATTCCAGGCGTTGGACACTGCCGACAACATGCCGGATCACCCAGACCAGGTGATATCCCGGCCCTCTCTCGGTGGCTCCGAGCTGGCGCGGGAGGGCCACCAGCATCTTGATCCCGTTGCCACCCGGATTACGGGTATCCGGCTGTTGCCGATCCAAGGTCCGCCCGCGGAACTCGAAGTCATCGACCGCGTCGTCGAGGTTCGCCCACCACTGTGGCTCGATGGGACTGCCCCGCTGTTCGGCATTGGCGAAACCCGCCGCGCCCTGCCGAAACAGCCTGCCAGTCAACGGATCAGCAGGCACGATCTCCATATCGGTGCGGCCGGTGACCATCGCGACGTCGGCCTGCACCACCGTGAAGCACTGGTTGGGTTCATCCACCCAGATCTCGCGCGGCCGCTTGTACAACAGCACACCATCGGCCAGCCGCAGGTTCAGATCGGCATCGAGTTCGTCGAGCTGGTTGTGGTGCGCGTCGTACAGCTCCGCGACCCGAGCCATCTCGTCGAAGTGCCTGCGCAGCTGGGATTCGGCAGGGGCATTGCGGGCCCTGGCCCGGAATATCGCCGCCCAGCGCTGCGGCGGCCCCAGCTCCGACAGGTTGATCGGCGCATGCAACTTCTTGGTTGCGTAGCGGGCCAGAATCCGCAGCTGACGCCGAATACCGTCGACGCGTCCCAGAAGCCGGTCCCGGTCCTGGATCTTGTCCTGCGCGAACCGGAGCGCGGCCTGCTGCTTGTGTGGCAGCCGAGGATCGATCGGCGGGCGCGGTGCCTCTGGGAACTCGGGCCCGTCGACCTCACCCGCCGCCACCGGGAGCAGAACGCGGCGGTCGCGGGTCGCCGGGAGGGGCGGATGCATCAGCGCCGCGACGGTGAGGTTGTCGCCACCGTCCATAGCGCGCGCCAACCCGGCCAACCTGATCACGATGCGCTCCGGCTGCTCCGGGTTCTGCTCGTAGACCTTCTCGACCTCGTCGGCGTCGCGGCTGTCGGTGAAGCCGTCGGAACCGATCGAGATGATGACCTTGCGTTCCGGGTCCAATTCGACGACTTTGCTGTAGGTCGTGGTCCCCTTCGGTGATGCCCCTGCCATGACGGAATGGCTGAGCCTGCCGCCACTCCATTCGGCTGCTTTCAGCGCCTCGGCTTCGGACATTCCCTTGTCGATGAGCTGGTTGAGGAATGAGTGATCCCGGGTCACCTGCTCCAAGCCGACAAAGCCGCGACTGTCGCCGGACCATGCGAAGGTGGCCTTCCCGCGCTGTACGACGGCGATCACGATCGTGGTGGCGCTGTCGGGCGTCGCCTCCGCGGCGGCCTGCACGGTGTCGACGGCGCCCTCGGCGATCCGCTGTGCGTCGAGTTCCCGGCCATTGGCGGCGAGGATCCCCGCTTTCACATGGGCGAGCGCCGTTCTCGCCGACTTCTTGGCGATCTTGTGGCCACCCGCCGAACTGGACACACCATCGCAGACGATCGCGACCTCGATGGGCTCACCGTTGTGCATGACAACGGCGATTTCCACCGCGTCCTCGTTGCCATGCTGATGGGATTTGGCCACACCACCCGGGTACTTCTTCTTACCGCCCGGCTTGGCGTTGCCGATATGGGTGAGGGCGGCAACCGGCCCCAGGTCCAGCAGCATGTGCGGTTCATTGCCCGGCAGCGCCTTCTCGAACACTGCGGTCGACACATGGCCTTCGTCCCCTGGACCCGGCGAGAAACGTTGCCGTTCGGTGGATTCCGGCGACAGTGGATGCTTCGACAGCACCCATTCACCGGGTTGCGCCACCGGCAGCGGCGGAAACGCCGCGATCCCGCCGGTGGCGTTGTCGGGCCCACCGTCCGCCAGGGCCTGGTCGGCCAGCGTGACCGCGATCGCCTGCAGATCATTCGGATGGGCGGCGACCGCATCAGCGAACGCGTACAACGGCATACCGTCGGTCAACACCCCGATGACCCGGTTGCCTTCGACTGCGAACGTCTTGATGTAGCTCGTCGCATCCGCTGGGAGGTTTTTCTCCGCGGCGAAATAGTGGTGCTCGACATCGGCGGGATCCACCGGATCCAGTATTTCGGCGCCTGCCATCGGATCATCCGGATCCACCGAAAGCACTTCGACGTCACCGAATTTCCCGACAATGATCTTTCCGGGCAACATGATCGCCGCCGCCGCGGAAGCTCCGGGCGTCCGCTCCCCCGGCTTCAGATTCGCGTACTCGGCGGCGGTCAGGTTCTCGATCGCATCCATGCCCTCCTCGAACGCCAGCCGCATCGCCGCTTCGGGTGCGACACCCGCCTGCAGCTGTACTGCCAGAGTGTCGCGGATCGTCTGCACGACGAGTTCCGATGCCTTCTCACCATGCTTTCGCGAGGTGACCCCATCGCCGGACACCAACACGGTCGCCGGTTGACCGTCGAACTCGCCGACCGCGAACGCCATCGCGTCCTCATTGCCGTGGCCATGCTTGGCGGTGTCGCCGTTATTGGTGATCAGGACGGCTGCATCCGGTCCCCACCGCGATCGCGACCCCGAACGCGCGACCTCGACGACATGCCGTTCCCATGGTGCGCCGAACAGCAGGGTGTCTTCGCGGGGCATGTGCACGCCGTGCAGTGCGCTGGGTTCCTCGCCCGGTGTGAGGG
>NZ_JBFAAB010000008.1:0-218336 GCF_040639505.1 Nocardia sp. NPDC023852 | reverse complement strand
CGCGGCCCCCTGTTGGCTCGCGTCCGAGCGCCCGCCACTGGCGACTTCGTCGCGGACGCGCCGGCCGCTCGGACGCGAGCCGGGCCGCGAACGGCGAATGCTTGATCTCGCTTCGCTCGGAAGTGGGGGTCCGGCCGATTCTGCTGCGTGGGGCGGCGATCGCAAGTGCTTCGGCTGTGCCTTGGAAACTCGGCGTTTGCGGCCTCTGGTCCTCGAGTTCGATCGGCCCGCTGGCGACTGCTTTCGCATGCGCTTCGCCCCGCTCGGGCGGCGAGTCGGCCTGTGTTGGAATGTGCAGCGCTCGAGGCGCTGATTATTTGCGTCCCCTCATGGCTTGCGGGGCGGGCGAACGGGCGATGCCAGGTCTCGCTTTGCTCGGAGGTGGCGCTGGGTCGATGCGGTTGCCTGGGCGGCGGCCACACGTGCTCTCAGTGGTGCATCGGCCTTGCGGTGTCGTTCGGGTTCTCGACTGGAGACGACTGTGTTCAGAGCGTCTCGCTGAGAGTGCCCGCTTCCATGTGCCAGCGGCGGGTCCCGTGAACGGTGTCGAGCATGCGGCGGTCGTGAGTGACCAGCAGGAGTGTGCCGGTGAACGATTCGACGGCCTGCTCCAGTTGTTCGATGGCGGGGAGGTCGAGGTGGTTGGTCGGTTCGTCGAGCACGAGCAGGTTGACGCCGCGGGCCTGGAGCAGTGCGAGGGCGGCGCGGGTGCGTTCGCCGGGAGAAAGGGTGTCGCAGGCGCGCAGTACCTGCGCGCCCCGCAGGCCGAACTTGGCCAGTAGCGTGCGGATCTCGGCGTCCGGCCAGTCCGGCATCTCGGCGCCGAAGGTGTCGGCCAGCGCGACAGTCCCGCGGAACAGGCCGCGCACCTGGTCGACTTCGCCGATCTCGACGCCGGAGCCTAGGCTCGCGGTCCCGCTTGCCGGGGGGATCCTTCCGAGCAGCATCGCAAGTAGCGTGGACTTGCCGGAGCCGTTGGCGCCGGTCAGCACAATGCGATCGGCCCAGTCGATCTGGGTGCTGATCGGGCCGAGAGTGAAAGCGCCGCGCGTGACGGTCGCGTTCGAGAGCATCGCCACCACAGAGCCGCTGCGTGGGGCGGTGGCGATGCTCATCCGCAGCTCCCACTCCTTACGCGGTTCCTCCACCACCTCCAGCCGTTCGATGCGGCGCTGGGTCTGCCTGGCTTTGGCGGCCTGCTTCTCGGTGGATTCGGCGCGCATCTTGCGGCCTGCCTTGTCCGAGTCCAGCTTCCTGGGGTCGCGCGCCTTGCGGCGGGCGTTGCGAACGCCGTGTTCGAGCCAGTTGCGCTGCATCTGCGCGCGGGACTCCAGGCCCGCCTTGGTGTCCGCGTACTCCTCGTAGGTTTCGCGAGCGTGCTGACGGGCGATCTCCCGCTCCATCAGATACGACTCGTATCCGCCGTCGTACATGCCTACCTGCTGCTGCGTGAGGTCCAGCTCCACGATCCGATTAACGGTGCGGGCCAAGAACTCCCGGTCGTGGCTGATCACCACCAGCGGAACACGGACACCGGTGACGAACTGTTCCAGCTGGGCGAGGCCGTCCAGGTCCAGATCGTTGGTCGGCTCGTCCAGCAGCAGGATATCGAAGCGCGACAACAGGACCGAGGCCAATCCGGCGCGGGCGGCCTGGCCACCGGACAGGCCGGTCATCGGCGTGTCGAGGCCGTTCGGCAGGCTGTCGGCCAAGCCGAGATCGGCCGCCACCTCGTGGGCGCGCTGGTCGAGGTCCGCACCGCCGAGTGCCAGCCAGCGCTCCAGCGCGGGGGAGTATTCGTCCGCGCCGCCCTCGGTGAGTCGTTCGGCGGCCGCGTCCATGGTCTGTTGCGCCTCGGTGACTCCCGTTCGGCGACCGAGGAACGCGAGCACTGTCTCGCCCGGCACCCGCTCCGGCTCCTGCGCCAGGTAGCCCACTGTGGCGTCCGGCGGGCTCAACGTGATGCTGCCGGTCGGAGCGTGGCGATCGGCAAGCATACGCAGCAGTGTCGACTTGCCCGCACCGTTCATGCCGACCAGACCGATCACGTCACCCGGCGCGAGGGTGAGGTCGAGGCCGGCGAAGAGCGTGCGTTCGCCGTGGCCCGCGGACAGCCCGCGGGCATGCAGAGTGGTGCTCACCTGGACAAGTCTGCCGTGCTCGGGGTTGAACCCCGAGATCGGGCCCTGGAGAAATCAGGGTGGGTATCGGTCGCCGGACCGATGTCGCGGCGGGTGTCGCTCGGCAGAGTGGAGTTCGTAGCGATTACCTCCAGAGAGGGAAGACAATGACCGCCCCTATCCGTCGTTTCGCCCGTTCCACCCACGACAAGTGGATCGCAGGTGTCTGCGGTGGCATCGCCGACTACCTCGGCTGGAACGCCAACGTTGTGCGGCTGCTGTTCGTGGTGTCGTGCCTGCTGCCCGGCCCGCAGTTCGTCATCTACCTGGTGCTGTGGCTGCTGATGCCCAAAAAGTGACTCGGGCTCGTGCGGGATGACAGGATGGAGCGATGCCGCTCGCGGCACCGCACGAGTCCCGCTGAGGAGGAGTCTTGGTCACCTCGGGCGAATTACCCGGTCTGGATCTACCTGGTATCGACGCGTCCTCGCCATTGGACGGCCTGGGTGCGGTCGAATTGCAACACCCCACCCAGGACATCGACGGCGACGGCACCCTCGATACCATCACCACCACCGGTGATGAGGCGATGCAGGTCTGGACCGACTACGACCACGACGGTTTCGCCGACCATGTCACCGTGGTGGAGAAAGACGGCGACTACACCGCATGGGAGTTCCATCGCCACCCCGACGGCACCTCGGAGTGGCTCCGCACGGACAAGGGTAAGCTCGGCAACTGACCCGACACCCGCGCTGCCCGACTCTCCGTGTCCGGGTCACAGCAGATAGCGCCGCTCATTCGGCAGGTGCCGAAGCTCATTCGTATCGCCGGGAACCACAGTTGTCGTGTCGTTACCGTGGCGAATATGCCAGTCCATCGCGAACCGGAAGGCAGCGGTCCGGCAAGCGACGAAGTCCATGCGCACGCCACGCAGATAAACGCTCAGGTGTACGTCCGGCTCTCATCACCGATCACCACATCCCTTCTCGTCGGTCGCCCGCTTGGAATCAAACAGGTCATCGGTCACGCGGACGCCGGTGTAGGAGCAGCCGCCGCCCGCTAGCCCTGTGTGCTCGCCCATAACGCCATCGGCCGCGGGAGTCACACCAACGCAGCGCGGGCGCCCCACGAAGCGAGGATGTCAGCGTTGAAAACCGCACCCACAGGCCGACAATCGAATCGACGGCTCAGGCGAAGCCTCAGGGCATGCACTGCTGCCTTTCGGGATGCCGGCCCCGCCAGCCTCTGCTCAGCACACAGGGCCGTCCAGACACTACTGATCGATGGCGTCGGTGACGGAATGCTCCTGCGGGCCGAGGAACTGGGGGTCGGGTTGGGTCAGTATGTCCCACACCGCTTTGGTCGAAGCTAGTTGGTCGCGAGTCCAGTTGCGCCAGTACGTGGTGTTGTGCGGTTGACCGGTGTCGCCGACGCCGTCGGTGGCGATTCCGGCGGAGCGGCACAGGGACACGGTGCGCGGGAGGCTGAATTCCTGGGTGACGACGATGGCTCGGCGCACGCCGAAGATGCGGTAGGCGCGGGTGCAGGAGCTGTAGGTGTCGAAGCCGGCGTAGTCGAGTGCGATTTTGCGGGTGGGGACGCCATGCTCGATGAGGTAGCGCTTCATGGTTTCGGGTTCGTTGTGATCGGGCCTGCCGAAGTCCCCGGTGAGCAGGAGTGCCCGCACCTTGCCTTCGGCGAGCAATTGCGCTCCGAGGTCGAGCCGCCGGGCGAGGTAGCGCGACGGTTGGCCGTTCGGGTCGATTTGGGCGCCCGGGATGATCGCGACGGGAGCCGCCGGGACCGTGGCGACAGCGTAGCTGTGCCCGGCGGCACGCAGGCGCACGGTGGCGATGCACGCGGCGAGGACGACGATGCCCATGACGACGAGGATCGCGACAGCGCCCACGATGCGGCGCTGCCAGGTCTTTCGGCTGTGTTTCGGTGCTTGTTCGGCGGGCACGTCGTCTTTCGCTGCCGGACTGTGCTCGACTGTCATCCCGCCATCCTGCCTCACCCCCCCGCCCTGGGAGGGGCGATTTCTCTGGCGCAGGAGGACTGGCCGGACTGCCGACCTCGGCGTTTAGGCGGTGTCGAGGTTTGCCGTCTCTGTCGGGCCCTCCAGGCTGTGTCTCCTAGCTCGAGTTCTATCCTTTTCGGCGGCCGGGCCCCAGCGGGCTTGGCTGCTGTTTGGTTGCTAGTGGGCTTGATGTGCACGTCGTAGCGTGGGGCGGGCCGCGGGTTGCGGTGTCCGGCCAGTTGTCCGGGTCCTGGCCCGGTGGGTTCGGCGCATTTGGCGGGCATGGGGTGCGTGCGGAGTCACAACAGCTGGCCGGCCGCGACAACATCGACTCCGCCCCGCCGAAGGTGGACGTCATGGCAGGCAAGCGAATCGGATGAGACTGCGTGTTGGTTGTGGCCCGTTGGGCGCGGACAGTAGGTTTCTCGGGACATCGAGTCGATCGGAAGTCCGGGAACCGAACGTCGGTGGGTTGCGTCGAAGAAAGTATGGCCGCAGTCGGCGCGAAGCGGATTCGGTGACACTACGAGGACGGAGGGGCGTTCATGGGCGGGTCGGAGATGGTCGGGGTTCGGACGGGGGAGCTCGGTGCGCTGGGCAGCGACTATCGAAGATCAGCGGATGCGGTTCGCGCCCAGGCTGAGAGGGTTGCCGACCATATGTTCGGCGACGCCGACGAGGCGGGTCGGAACTACGCGCAGCAGGGCGTAGCGGTGCATCAGGGGCTGGAGCGGATCAGTGCGTGGCTGAAGACTTGGAGCGATGCCACCACCGCGACCGCTGATGCGCTCGGTGCGGCGGTTGTGACGTACGCGGAGACCGACCGGCAGCGCGCGGCAGAGACGAACAAGATGTGAGACCGCCGAATGACTCGTGTTTCCACTGACGACACCACACATTCGAGGAGTCGGGATCATGGCCGTTGCCTGGCAGGGTAAGACGATCGACGCCATTCTGGACGAAGGCAGCTACGGGCTGCAGTACTGGATAGAATTCATGCCGCTGTACGAGACCGCGTTCGGCGGCAATGGCGGCCGGGGGAATCTGGCCGAGCTGCTCGCGATGTACGACGAGCAACGCGGCATGCGGGTGGAAAAGCTGGAGCAGGCGGGGGAAGCGTTGAAAACCGCACTGGCCGAGGTGGATCGCCAGTGGGATGCGCAGCGGAGCTACACAGGTCGTCTCCCCGACCTGTGGCAGGGAGCGGCGGCTGACGCCGCGCTCGACATGCTGAGCAAGCAGTCCGTCTTGGCCGCCGAGGATCGGCAGCTGGCGCAGGCGGCGTGGAAGACGATCGACCCGATGGCGAACTCGCTGCGACAATCCGCCGGTGCGAAAGCCGAGGCCACACTTGGGCTGCTGGAGGATTCGGGGAACGGCAGCAGGGTCGTGAAAATCGACGGCAAGACTCCGGAAGACGTGAAAGTCATTGTCGATGTGCACAGTGCGCACGAGTGGATCAGTGGGAACCAGGTGCGCGACCTCGGCCGGATCTTCCCTACACTCGCCGGGCCCGACTACCAGACCACCCGTAAGCAGAAGCTGACCGACGCCTACGGCGAAAAGATTCGCAATACCGTCAACGATTGGCTGCAGAATCCCTTCAAACGGGACTTCGATGCGAAACTGATGCGCTACGTCGATGTCTGCACACAGACCGATGGTCACTTCAAGCTGCAGTACCAGAACCTGGCCGGTGCGTTGGCGGCGGTGTCCGACCACGTCTACCCGTGTCCGGAGGGGCTGTCGAAGCCATCTTCAGGCAAGCCGGACAACCAGAGCCAGCCCGGTTCCCCTGCGCGGCCCGGCCCTCCTGGCACACCGTCGACCCCCACGGTCCCGGCCGGCACCACGCCGAGCGCAGTCCCCGCCAGCACTGCTCCGACCACACCAACCACGCCGAACACTCCGACAACGCCGGCCCCCAAGATGCCGTCACTGGACGGCCTGGCCGCACTCAACCAGCTGGCGAAGGAATTCTCGCCGCTGACAACGGGTCTCACCCAGGCAGTCAACCAAGGCGTCACCGCACTGACCGGATCCATCAAGAGTGGAATCGACGGCGCGATCGAAAAGTTCAGAGAAAGCATCGATTCGAAGAACGCCGACACCGACGACGCGGATAAGAAGGACCGGGACGGCAAGCCGAAGGCCGAGTTCGACATCGCCGGAAAACATGTGAAATTCGAGATGGGGCCGGATGGCCAGTTGAAACTTGTGCTGTCCGACGCGGAGGGCAGGCAGCAGGAGTTCGATCTCGAGCTGGACGAGCATGGGGTACCGGTCATCTCGATGCACGAGCCGAAAGAGTCCGCGCCTCCCGCCGACACTCTGGCCCCCGAAACGCCAGGGAAGGACAAGCTGGTCGACACCACACCGGTCCCTGAACCGAACATCGGCCAGCCGGGCGTGCCGACCGGGACTCCTCCGACCACACGACGCGAAGAAGACGGCGAGCATTGGCCGAATCCCATCCCGGAGCAGGGCGAACCGGAATCCGAGAGCCCATTCGACAGTGGAGCGGAATTGGCCGAGGCAGGACCGCTGTGAGCCCGGACATGGGAGGTGCGGCCGTGCGTGGTCCGCGAGGACAAGCCGTATGGTGAACTATGCCGAGGAGGCGAGGCGACTCGCCGAGGAGAACCAGCGACGGATGGCGATCCTGATCGATGAACTTCAGGAGATCAACGAGCGGACCGCGGCGAAGGGCCGCGAATTCGCCGAGAACCTGGCGGCCGATATGGATCGGTTTTGGCAGGAGCACGCCGCCGAGCTAGAGCAATCTCGTGCCGAGGACGAGGCGAAAGAGCAGCTGGAAGCCGAGGCGCGCGAACACCGTGAAGCTGTTGCGCGGTCGATGACCGCCCGTCGGGCGAATCAGACGGTCGGGCCGGTCGACGACGAGGACGAAGACGAAGACGCGAAGTTCTATCAGCGCAAGAGTTGGCTGATCTGATCCGCGCTGATCATCGTCGGAGCAGCGCGGCCAACTGGCCGACTTTCAGCTTCGGCGGTTCCTCCTCGCGGGGCGCGTCGGGGTCTATGACCTTGGTGTGCGGAATGGTCTCTTCGGGGTCGGCGAAGGAGCGGTACGCCTTGTCGCCCGCCAGCGTGGCGAGCAGGTAGCCGGCCAGCATTGCGCGGGTGGTGCGGGCTGTTTTCGGTTCGTGCTTGCCCGCCCCGACCGCGGAGAGAACGCGGCGGCCCTCGATGATGCCGTTGTGCGAAGCCCCGTCGATGGCGCGCAGGATCGCCCTGCCGCCCCACGCGGTGGCCAGCGGGATGGCGTTGGAGCTGACCGAGGTGATGTCGGTGGCTCCCGCCAGGATCAGCGCAGGGACGTCGAGGTCAGGCGCGAGGGTTTCGGTGGACGGCGCCGTCGGCGCGGGGAAGAGAGCAGCGACGGCGGCGACCCGACGCTGGGCGGCGGCGATGGCGGCGGCACCCGCACCCATGCCGTGCCCGACCAGGGCGAGGCGTTCGGGGTGCACGCTGATAGCGCCGTCTCCGAGCCGGACGCCGGTGCAGATGTCGAGCGTGGTGAGCAGATCGGCGGCCAAGCCGAGGTGCGACGGGATCGGCCCGCGCTCGGTGTCCGGGGCGGCGGCCACAATCCCCCAGGAAGCGAGATGTTCGAGCAGGCCACGATACTGCGCGACACCGGTCAGCCAGCCGTGCCCGAACGCGACAGCAGGCAGGTTCAACCCGGACTCGGGCGTGCACACCACCCCCGGCTGGCCTGCGATGGCCAGATTGCCGCGCAGCACCCGGTGCGGGCCGCGGCCGGTAAGGGTGCTCAGAAGCGATTTCACAGACGCCGACACGACGTGAACGTTATCCGATAAGTAGTGTGGGGAGCCATGTGCGGAATCGTGGGGTACGTCGGGTACCGAGACGCGCTCGGCGTCGTCGTTGACGCGTTGCGCCGCATGGAATATCGCGGCTACGACTCCGCGGGTGTGGCGATCCTGGACGGCGCGGGGGCGCTGGCGGTGGAACGCAAAGCTGGTCGACTGGCCAATTTGGAGGCCGAGCTGTCGGTAGCCGAAGTCGACCGCTTCGTGGGCACCACCGGCATGGGACACACCCGTTGGGCGACGCACGGCGCGCCGACTGACCGCAACGCGCATCCGCACCGCGACGACAGCGGCAAGGTCGCAGTGGTGCACAACGGCATCATCGAGAACTTCGCACCGCTGCGTCGTGAGCTGGAGGATGCCGGGGTTGAGCTGCGCAGCGACACCGACACCGAGGTCGCCGTGCACCTGGTGGCTCGCGCCTACGCCGCAGGCCCGACCGCGGGCGACTTCGCTGCCAGCACGCTGGCTGTGCTCCGCCGGCTGGAGGGTGCGTTCACCCTGGTCTTCACGCATGCCGACCACCCGGACACGATCGTGGCCGCGCGGCGCTCCACACCATTGGTGGTCGGTGTCGGCAAGGGCGAGATGTTCATCGCCTCCGATGTCACGGCGTTCATCGAGCACACCCGGGAGGCGGTCGAACTCGGCCAGGATCAAGCAGTGGTGATCACCTCGGACAGCTACCTGGTCACCGACTTCGCGGGCAACGACGCGGGACCGCGTACCCGCCCGTTCACGATCGACTGGGATCTGGCGGCCGCGGAGAAGGGGGGCCACGACTACTTCATGCTGAAGGAGATCGAGGAGCAGCCGGCCGCCGTCGCCGACACCCTGATCGGCCATTTCAGCACTGATCAGGATGGTTCCGGCCGGATTGTGCTGGACGAGCAGCGTCTGGCCGACCAAGAGCTGCGCGACTTCGACAAGGTGTTCGTCGTCGCCTGCGGCAGTGCCTATCATTCCGGTCTGCTGGCCAAGTACGCGATCGAGCACTGGACCCGGCTGCCCGTCGAAGTGGAGCTGGCCAGCGAATTCCGATACCGTGATCCGGTTCTGGACCGTTCCACGCTGGTGGTGGCGATCTCCCAGTCCGGCGAGACCGCCGACACGCTGGAGGCCGTGCGCCACGCCAAGGAGCAGAAGGCGCGCGTCCTGGCGATCTGCAACACCAACGGCGCGCAGATTCCCCGCGAGTCCGACGCGGTTCTCTACACCAGGGCGGGCCCGGAGATCGGCGTCGCTTCCACCAAGGCGTTCCTGGCTCAGGTGACGGCGAACTACCTGGTCGGGCTGGCCTTGGCGCAGGCGCGCGGCACCAAATACCCGGATGAGGTCGCGCGCGAGTTCGCCGAACTCGAGGCGATGCCGCGGCTGGTCGAGCGGGTGCTGGAGACGGCGCCGCAGGTGCGGACCATCGCGCGCGAGCTGGCGCACGTGCCGACCGTGCTGTTCCTCGGTCGTCATGTCGGCTACCCGGTGGCGCTGGAGGGTGCCCTCAAGCTCAAGGAGCTGGCGTACATGCACGCCGAGGGTTTCGCGGCGGGTGAACTCAAGCACGGCCCGATCGCGCTGATCGAGGACGAGCTGCCGGTGATCGTGGTGATGCCTTCCCCGAAGGGCCGTGCGGTGTTGCACTCCAAGCTGCTGAGCAACATCCGCGAGATCCAGGCCCGTGGCGCACGCACCATCGTGATCGCGGAGGAAGGCGACGACACGGTCCGTCCGTTCGCCGACGACCTCATCGAAATCCCCACCGCCCCAACCCTTTTCCAGCCACTACTGTCGACGGTTCCGCTGCAGATCTTCGCCGCCGAAGTGGCGCAGGCCCGGGGCTACGACGTCGACAAACCCCGCAACCTCGCAAAGTCGGTCACAGTCGAATAACCCACCCGCTACAACGACGAGTGGCACATTATTGCGCGAAATACCGCAATGGTGTGCCACTCGACGTTTGTGGCGCGCAGCTCGGGTAGGTCACACTCGGGCCGGGACGAAAGGTTCGGTCGGAGTGGTCGGTCCAGTCGTCGTGGTGCGGCGCTCGAGGGTGCCGGAGCGGACGGCAAGGCCGAGGGCGACCAGCACCAGGGCGACGCCGAGCCTCCTACTCGACGGTGACCGTGCCGCGCATCTCCGGGTGCAGCGAGCAGAGGTAGCGGAAGGTGCCGGGGGAACTGAAGGTGTAGCTCCACTCGCCTTTGTCGAAGATGGGGCTGTTGATGCCCATCGCCTTGTCGCCGATGCCCTGCACGGTGTGTGGCACCTTGTCGTCGAACTTCCAGGTGACCGTGTCGCCGACCTTGACGGTGACCTCGCCGGGCGAGAACTTCATGTCATCGACCGCGACGGTGGCGGTGGCCTTGTGCGCGCCTGCCTGCTGGGAGGTCGTGGTGGCCGCGCGGGGAGGTCTCTTCGTGGTCGTGGTGGCCGAGCCGGAATCTCCGCCACCGCATCCGGACAGCACCAGCGCACCGATAACGAATCCCGTGACAACCCACGTGGGCCTTGTGCGACGGCGGACGATTGGCATGATGGCCAAGCGTAGTCTGCCGCCGTCGCGAGCCTATGTGGTGGCGCGGCGGCATTCCGATCGGCTCGGCGCCGCCGAGTCGGTGGGTGTCAGGATCGGCAGGCAGTGCCCATAACGACGAATCGGCCCATGACCATCGGCTCGGCACGGGCAAGACCGACGGAGGGAATGCGATGTCCACGCAGCGGGGCTATTTCACCGCCGACGAAGTGCGCGCGGCCGAGGCCGAGCTGTTCACCCGTGTTCCGGACGGTGTCCCCATGCGGCGCGCGGCGCATGGTTTGGCCACGGTCGTCGCGGCGGAACTGCGGTCGCGCACCGGTGGTATCGCGGGACGTGCGGTGACGCTCCTGGTCGGATCCGGCGACAACGGTGGCGACGTGCTCTGGGCCGGTTCGATGCTGCGCCGCCGAGGTGTCGCGGTGACCGCGGTGCTGTTGAACCCGGATCGGGCCCATGCGAAAGGGCTTGCCGCGCTGCGCAAGGCCGGCGGCCGGGTGCGGGACGAAATCGGCGATCCGGACCTGGTGATCGACGGTATCGTGGGCATCTCCGGTCACGGTGCGCTACGCCCGCGCGCCGCGGAACTCGTTGCGGCGCTGGATGCTCCGATCATCGCGGCCGACCTGCCGAGCGGCGTCGACCCGGACACCGGCGCGGTCGAAGGCCCCGCCGTGCGCGCCGAGGTCACGGTCGCCTTCGGCGCCTACAAACCGGTGCACGCACTCGCCGTGCCGTATTGCGGACGAATCGTCTTGGTCCCCATCGGTTTACGTCTCCAGGAACCGAATCTCGCCGCGCTGGAGCCCGCATCGATCGGCGCCGCATGGCCGGTACCCGGTCCGGCCGACGACAAGTACACACAGGGCGTCACCGGCGTCTGCGCGGGCAGCGCGACGTATCCGGGCGCGGCGGTGCTGTGTACGGGCGCCGCCGTCGCCGCAACCTCTGGCATGGTCCGTTATGCCGGAACCGGCGCGGCCGAGGTGCTGCGTCACTTCCCGGAAGTGATCGCGACCCAGCATGTTTCCGGGACCGGCCGGGTCCAGTCCTGGGTCTTCGGTCCCGGTGCCGGCACCGACAGCGACGCTAGGAAGCGCCTCGCCGAAATCTTGTCCACCGACCTCCCGGTCGTCGTCGACGCCGATGGCCTGACTTTGCTCGCCGCCGAGCCGACGCTGGTTCGCGATCGCCCGGCCCCAACTGTGCTGACGCCGCACGCGGGGGAGTTCGCCCGCCTCACCGGCCGTGAGGCGGGCAAGGACCGGGTGTCCGCAGTCCGCGACCTCGCCGACTCCTGGCGGGTCACCGTGCTGTTGAAGGGCCGTGCCACGCTGGTCGCCACGCCGGGGCACGCCGTTCTGGTCAACGAGGCGGGCGGATCCTGGACCGCCACCGCGGGCGCTGGCGACGTGCTCTCGGGCATCATCGGCACTCTCCTCGCCGCGGGCCGCGACCCCGCCTGGTCCGCCGCCGCCGCGGCTCGCGCCCACTCCCTCGCCGCCGACCTCGCCGCCCACGAGAACCATTCCATCGGCGCTCCCACCTCGGCCATGCCGCTGCTCGATCACGTCCGTCCGGCCATCCGCGCCCTCCGCGCCCTGGCTCTTCCGCAATCGTGAACCGGGTCGTCACCCCCGCATGATCGAGCTGATCCGGCCTGTCGACCGGAGGCTGCCGATCGGCTGGTCGTCATTACACCGACGGGGCCTGACGCCCACCGCGCTTCCAGGAACCGCCACACGAGCTGGCTGCAACCAGAGCCCAGCGCGCCAATACACTCGACCGAAACAAACGCGACAACTGATTCCGAAAGCACATGGGTAACTCGTCGGGTACGTCCAGAACTGAAGCGGTCCCAACGCAGGACCTGAACGAAAATCCCGTGTCACCCGACTGGTATGGCCTGAAGGCCCGGAGAGGCGGGGGAGCACATGGGTAACTCGTCGGGTACGTCCAGAACTGAAGCGGCACCAAACGCAGGACCTGAACGAAAATCTCACGTCACCCCACTGGTACGGCCTCGAGGTCCGGAGAGGCGGGGGAGTCTGAAGGCCCGGAGAGGCGGGGGAGCACATGGGTAACTCGTCGGGTACGTCCAGAACCGAAGCGATCCCAGCGCGGGACCCGAACGAAATTCCCGCGGCACCCGACTCGTCCGGCCTGGAGACCGGGCGAGGCGGGGGAGCGCAGGTCGAGACGGTCATCGATCTGGATGCCATCGCTCACAATGTGCGGATCCTGCGGGAACACGCACGCGATGCCGCGGTGATGGCGGTGGTGAAGGCGGACGGCTACAACCACGGCGCAGTCGAGGTCGCGCGCGCGGCGCTGGCGGCGGGGGCCGTCGAGCTGGGGGTCACCACGGTGGCCGAGGCGGTACGGTTGCGCACGGCCGGGATCACAGCGCCGATACTATGCTGGCTCAACAACTCCGACGCGGATTTCGCGACCGCGATCGCCGCCGATATCGAGATAGGCATCTCCTCGCTCGCCCATCTGCGCGCGGTCGAGGCGGCAGCGCGCAGCACGGGCCGCACCGCCACGGTCACGATCAAAGTGGACACCGGAATGAACCGCAACGGTGTATCGCCGATCGAATACCCTCAGGTCCTGACTGCCCTGCGCGCTCTGGTCGATGAGCAGGCGGTGCGCTTCCGCGCGATCTTCTCCCATCTCGCGCACGCCGACGAGCCGGAGCATTCCAACAACGACGTGCAGCGCGCCCGGTTCCTGGAGGCGATCGCCGCGGCCAAGGAGCACGGGCTCGAACCCGAGCTGGTGCATCTCGCCAATTCGGCCGCCACCCTGACCCGCTCCGACCTGGCCTTCGACATGGTTCGTCCAGGCATCGCCATCTACGGCCTGTCCCCGGTAACCGACCTCGGCGACTTCGGTCTACGTCCGGCCATGACTTTCCAGGCCAGGGTCGCCCTGGTCAAGAAGGTGGCGGCGGGGGAGGGTGTCTCGTACGGGCACCAGTGGACAGCGCCGCGCGACACCACCGTGGCGCTGATCCCCGCGGGCTACGCCGACGGCGTGTTCCGCCCCTTGAGCGGACGTTTCGACGTCTGGCTCGGCGGCGCGCGCCGCAGGAACGTCGGCCGGGTATGCATGGACCAGTTCGTCGTCGATCTCGGCGACAACGCTGCGGGCGTCCGCGAGGGTGACACCGCGGTACTGTTCGGCGTGGAACCGCACGCCCAGGACTGGGCGGACTTGCTCGGCACCATCCATTACGAGGTGGTGTGTTCGCCCCGCGGCCGGGTCGCCAGACGTTTCACCGGCGGTGCCCGATGAAACGCCAGCTGGTCACCCCGGTGCGCGGCGGGCTGGCCACCGTCGGCTTGGTCGGCGCATTGGCCGGCGCGCACGCGCTGCGCCGTGCCGGTGCGCGGATGCTGTGGCCCGCGCGTCGTGACGAATACCGCGACGAGAATTTCGCCCTCCTGGACGGGGACCGTCCCGGCGCGGTGTTCACCGAGGACGGCGTTCGACTGGCCACTCGCGAATGCGGTCCGCCGGATGCGCCGGTCACGGTGATTTTCGTGCACGGTTTCTGCAACAGCATGGAGTCTTTCCATTTCCAGCGCCGTGACCTGGAAAAGCGCTGGGGAGCACAAGTGCGCATGGTGCTGTTCGATCTGCGCGGACACGGCCGCTCCGGTACGCCGAGCACCGCGAGCTGCACCGTTGCCCAGCTCGGGCGCGACATCGTCACTGTGCTGGAGTCCACCGCCGCGACCGGACCCATCGTGCTGGTCGGGCATTCGCTGGGTGGGATGGCGGTGCTTGCCGCGGCCGCGCGGTACCCGGAGTTGTTCGCGGCCAGGGTGATCGGGATCGCCCTGTTCTGCACCGCCGCCGCCGAGGTCACTTCGGCGGGCATCGGACAGCTGCTGCGCAACCCCGCGATCGACGGCTTCCGGCTGGCCGTACGCACCGCGCCCGCACTCGTGCAGGTGGGCCGCACCACCGCACGCCACGTGATTACACCGATCTTGCACGTCAGCGCCTTTCACGGCCATGTGAGTCCGACCTTGTCGCGCTACTCGACGATGATGATCGATCAGACGCCGGTCGAGACCATAGTGAGCTTCCTCGAGGCGATCGAGCTGCACGACGAATCGGCGGCGTTGCCCACGTTGGCGGACACGCCGGTCCTGGTGCTCGGCGGCGCGCACGATCTGGTGATTCCTTGGCGCAATTCCCGCGCTCTCGCCGACGCGCTGCCGAACAGCGAACTGGTCTTGCTTCCGGGTGCGGCGCACATGCCGCAGCTGCAGTACCCGGAGATCGTCAACGCCGCACTCGACCGGTTGCTCCTGCGGGCGGGCGCGGTCGAACCGGCACCGCTGAGCGCACCGGAGGTGTCCGGTGGCTGAACGGCGGCAACGGATTCTGCCCACCGTCGCAGACACCGAGGCACTCGGCCGGGAACTGGCCAGAGACCTGCACGCCGGTGACCTGGTGGTGCTGGACGGCCCGCTCGGTGCGGGCAAGACCGCACTCGCCCGTGGCATCGCCGCAGGCCTCGGTGTGCAGGGCCGGGTCAGCTCACCGACGTTCATCATCGCCCGCCAGCACCGCGCCGGGCATCGCGAGGGCGCTCCCGCGGTGCCGATGGTGCACGTGGACGCGTATCGGCTCGGCGGCGACCTGGACGAGCTGGACGCGCTCGATCTGGACACCGATCTGCATCAGGCGGTGGTCGTTGTGGAGTGGGGCCGTGGGGTGGTGGAGCACCTCACGGATCGGCACCTGCGCGTGCTGCTCTCGCGCGAACCGGATTCGGATGTGCGCACCGCGATCTGGGAATGGGTGGATTAACTGCTAGATAGCTACGCGCCGGTGGCAACTACCAAGCGGTATCGTTAGGCCAATCATGCTTGTACTAGCCGTCGACACCGCGACACCCGCCGTCACAGCGGGACTGGTGGAACTGGAGCAAGGCGCCGATCCGGCCACCCCTGCCCAGACGCGCATTGTCGCCTCCCGGGTGCGGGTCGACCCGCGGGCGCATGCCGAGGTGCTCACCCCGCAGATCCTCGAATGCCTCACCGAGGCAGGCCGTTCCAGGACCGACATCGCCGCGCTCGTGGTCGGCGTCGGTCCTGGTCCGTTCACCGGCCTCCGGGTCGGCATGGCGACGGCGGCCGCATTCGGTGACGCGCTCGGCATTCCGGTCTACGGCGTGTGCAGTCTCGACGCGATCGCCGCCGACGCGGCGATCGATCTCGGCCAGCGCCCCGAGGCGGCCGTGCTCCCGCCGACCAGCGAGCTGCTGGTGGTGACCGACGCCCGCCGACGCGAGGTGTACTGGGCGCGATATCGCGAAGGTGCCCGCGTGGCGGGGCCAGAGGTGTGCAAGCCCGCCGACCTCGACGCAAATCAGGCCACGGCGATCGCCGGATCCGCGTCGCATGTCGACTTCTTCGATCTCCCCGTGCTTCCGGCCGAGACCCCCTCACCCGTCGGGCTGGTGCGGGTCGCGGCGGCAGAGGTGCTCGCCCGCACCGTGCCCGAGCCTTTGGTACCGCTGTATTTGCGCAGGCCGGACGCCGTCGAGAACGCCTACCGCGCCCTCGACCGGACGGGAGCGTGAGGCGGGTGGGTTTCCGGATCGAGCCGATGGTGGCTGCGGACATCGAGCGCTGTGTCGAATTGGAGCAGCTGCTGTTCCCCGAGGACGACCCATGGCACGCGATCGCGTTCCAGTCGGAGCTGGCCGGCCCGCACAACCGCTATATCACCGCTCGGGACGACGACGGGCGAATGGTCGGCTATGCGGGGATAGCCCTGCTTGGTGATGCCGAACACCCCGAGGCCGAGGTGCATACCATCGGTGTCGACCCCGGCTGTCATCGCGCGGGCATCGGCACGTTGCTGCTCGAGGCGCTGCTCGCCGAGGCGGGCGGCCGCGGCGGACCGGTGTTCCTCGAGGTTCGCACCGACAACGCGCCCGCGATCGCGCTGTATGCCAAGCACGGCTTCCACATCATCGGGTTGCGCAAGAACTACTACCACCCCAGCGGTGCGGACGCGTACACGATGCGCCGTCCCACGCTCACCGCCGAGGACCGGGAGTGGCGAGCGAGCAAACCGGATGAGGTGCTCTCGTGATCATCATGGGGATCGAGAGTTCCTGCGACGAAACCGGTGTCGGCATCGTCCGAAGGGACCCTGACGGCACCTGCGAACTTCTCGCGGACGAGGTCGCCTCCAGTGTCGACCAGCACGCGCGCTTCGGCGGCGTTGTGCCCGAAATCGCCTCGCGCGCACATCTCGAGGCGATCGTGCCTGCCATGCGGCGCGCGCTGTCCGCGGCGGGTATCGCGAAGCCGGATGCGCTGGCCGTGACGATCGGGCCGGGTCTGGCCGGTGCGCTACTCGTCGGTGTCGCGGCGGCGAAAGCGTATGCGGGGGCATGGGATGTGCCGTTCTACGCGCTCAATCACCTCGGTGGGCATGTCGCGGTGGACACCCTCGAACACGGTCCTATGCCGCCTTGTGTCGCGCTGCTGGTGTCCGGCGGGCATACGCATTTGCTGCATGTCACGGACCTGGCCGAGCCGATCGTGGAACTGGGCAGCACCGTCGACGACGCGGCGGGGGAGGCGTTCGACAAGGTGGCGCGCCTGCTCGGGCTCGGCTTTCCCGGTGGTCCCGCACTCGATGCCGCCGCGATGACCGGTAATCCGCGCGCGATCGCATTCCCGCGCGGCATGACCGGGCCGCGTGACCCGCGCTACGATTTTTCCTTCTCCGGTCTCAAGACCGCGGTCGCCCGCTATGTGGAGGCAGCGCAGCGCGACGGCATCGGCGCGGAGGACCTGCCGATCTCGGACATCGCGGCGTCGTTCCAGGAGTCGGTCGCGGACGTGCTCACCATGAAGGCCGTGCGTGCGGCCAAGGACATCGGTGTCGGCACGCTGGTGCTCGGCGGCGGCGCGACGGCCAACTCGCGGATCCGCTCGATGGCCGAGGAGCGGTGCGCGTCGGCCGGTTTGGCCCTTCGCGTGCCCAAGCCCCGGCTGTGCACGGACAACGGTGTGATGATCGCCGCGCTCGGCGCCCATGTGATCGCGGGCGGCGCGGCGCCGTCGCCGCTGACGGTCGCCACCGATCCGGGTCTGCCGGTGTCGGTCAGCTCGGTCCGGTGACCCGATCCGGACTCTGCGAACTCTGTCCGATTCGCTGATGCCTGCGGAGCAGGTGCTTCGGCCGCTCGGACGCCAGCCGTCCCGCGGGCGGTGCTCGTAGGACTCGCGCTCGACAGGGTCGGTTCTGGAGGTCGCGTCAGGTGGGATATGTCGGCCCTCGCCGTACTAGTGGTCACAGCGAATGCCGGTCCGGGAGTAGGCCCGGTTCGGGTGCGCCGCGACTGACATGGACTGCCGGTCGGTCGGGTTGGGCTGTGCCGGTCGGCGTCAGTGCTCGCCGCCGAAACCGAGTTCGCGCGCGAGGGGAACGGGATACCAGCCCGTGCGGGCGCTGGATCGTGTGCGGCTCGTGCTGGGTGCCCGGCTCGCGTGCGGGCCTGGTTGGTGTGCGGCTCTGCTACTGGCCGGACGAACCCCCCTGCGCCGACCTCGGATGGCCGAACAGTGGGCCGAGCAGTTCGGGGAACGGAATCGGCGGGAGGTTCGGATCCGGACGCAGCGTGGGCTGCGCCGGTGTGGTCGCCTGCGTTGTGGACGGAATGCCGGTCGGGCTCGGCTGCGCGCTGTCCGGGGTTGGTCCGGCGCTATCGCCGGGCCTGCTGGTGCTCTCCTGGTTCCGGCCTCCAAGGGCGGGTCCCGCTCCGTTCGGCGGCAGTATCGGCGGCGTCGGCGGCTGGGGGGCCGTACTCGTCGTTCCTGCTGGGGAAACCTCGTCGTCCGACGTGGGCGCGAACGTCTTCACGCCGTAGCCGATGATCAGGCCGACGACCACGATCGCGCCCGCGAGCGTGCCGACCACCTTGGCGAACGTCCCGGCGGGTGCATCGCTGCCGCGCGCGCCGACCGGAAACACCGAGGGCTGCACCGAATCGGCCACCAGCGCCGCGCCTTTGGCGGTGACGGCCTCCGGATCGGGCACGGTGAACACCGGCATGTTCAGCGTGCCGGTAAGCGTGTTCAGCGCGGCGGGGATGTTGGCTCCGCCGCCGATCAACGCGACTGCCTGCGGGAACTTCGGCGCCCGCGCGCACACCGCCGCGACGAACACGGCCATGTCGCGCAGTAGGTCGGCGATCAGCACCTCGAAGTCGGCCTTGGTCAGCTTCAGCGGACGTCCGGCGACGTGGTCGATGGTGACGGCGGGCGCGATCGACAGGTGCTCCTTGGCCGCGCGGCCCCGGTTGGTCAGCATGCCGCGGTTCGGGCGGGTGCCGCGCCGGGCGAAGTGCTGGTCCACCAGATGGTGGTAGACGAGGTCGTCGATGGCTTTGCCGCTGATGGTCGCGGTCCGATCGGACCGGAGCATGGCGTCGTCGGCCAAGTCGGCGATGGTGACGGTGAGCCCGGACGCGCCGAGGTCGACGATGGCGACGGTGTCGTAGCGGTCGAGCAGGCCGGTGTGCCGCAGATAGGTCAGCGCTGCGGTGCCCTCCGGGATCAGCCGTAGCTCGCGCTGCTTACCGGTTGCCGAGCGGATGGCCTGTGCCTGCTCCCTGGTGCGGTAGGCGACGGCCACGCTGGTGGGCGGCCGGCTGGTGGCGGACGCGTGCCCGCGCTGCGTGCCCGCGCTGCGTGCCCCGAGCGGATGGATGACCTCGCGCGGCGGCTGGGTGGTCGGCAGCTGAGTGGTCATCAGTTCGATCGAGGACGCCACCAGGTCGCCGAGATCGGAATTGGCCGCGTCGGCGGAGACGACGCGGTAGTCGAAGCTCTGCGCGCCGTTCGGCGCGGTAGCGACCAGCGCCGAGCACACGACCTCTGCCCCGGCCGAAATGCCCAGGGATGTTCGCATGTTCACCTCCCTTCGAGCGGATGGTCGTGGTGTCGTCGACCATCTCGAATGAACTGCCGGACCGTTGTATGGATGACGCACGACCCGAACCGGGGATAGGGCAGGCCCCTTGTCCGGGTGGGTCTCGGGGACCGGCCATGAATCACGTCTGGCTTGCTCTCTGGTGAAGCTGGGGTGGAACGATTGTTCTGTGACGCTGTCTATTCCGATGACGCTGCGGTACCCCTGCGTAGCCTCGGCGGCGCCGAGGCGCCGGACAGCGACCGTCGTCAATAGTGTCACAATCCGTTATCCGAACGTTACAGATTTCCTGAACCAATAGGAAGTCCCGACCATCATGGGCGAGCCGTCCGCAAACTTGGCACCGCCCGCCCTTGAGCGCTGGCACTCTCATGTATAGAGTGCTAGTCGGCACTGTGTTGTAGTGCGTGTGCCAGCAGTGTGACTACTGAGCAGGGGTCCCGGCACCCGCGACGACGGGGCTATGCGCAGGCGTCAGCATCGTGACCGAACCGACGAGTCCGGAACAACAGTTCCGGACGACCGAAATCCCCTGAAAGTGGAGGGCTCAACGTGGCGAGCGTGAACATCAAGCCGCTCGAGGACAAGATCCTCGTCCAGGCCAACGAGGCCGAGACGACGACGGCCTCCGGCCTGGTCATCCCCGACACGGCGAAGGAGAAGCCGCAGGAGGGCACCGTCATCGCCGTCGGCGAGGGACGCGTCACCGACAAGGGCGACCGCATCCCGGTCGATGTCAAGGAGGGTGACACCGTTATCTACAGCAAGTACGGCGGCACCGAGATCAAGTACCAGGGCGAGGAATACCTCATCCTGTCGGCGCGCGACGTGCTGGCCGTCGTCACCAAGTAGCCGATCAGGCACGAATGTGTTCCGCCCCGGTGTCTCTTTCGACCCGGGGCGGAGTGCGTTGTCCAGCGCCTTCGGCGTATTGCCTGGCGTGGTTTCGGTAACCACCCGGAGCGCCGTGAACCCGATACAGGAGCAAAATACATGGCAAAGCAGATCGCGTTCGACGAGAAGGCTCGTCGAGCTCTGGAACGCGGTGTCGACAAGCTCGCCGACGCCGTGAAGGTCACCCTCGGTCCGCGCGGACGCCACGTCGTGCTCGCGAAGGCCTTCGGCGGCCCGACCGTGACCAACGACGGCGTCACCATCGCGCGCGACATCGAGCTGGAAGATCCGTTCGAGAACCTCGGCGCACAGCTGGTCAAGAGCGTCGCCACCAAGACCAACGACGTCGCGGGCGACGGGACGACCACCGCCACCGTGCTGGCCCAGGCGCTGGTCCGGGCCGGACTGAAGAATGTGGCGGCCGGCGCGAATCCGATCTCGATCGGCTCCGGCATCGCCAAGGCCGCCGACGCGGTCTCCGAGGCGTTGCTCGCGCAGGCCACCCCGGTCTCGGGCGAGCAGGCGATCGCACAGGTCGCCACCGTGTCCTCGCGCGACGAGGAGATCGGCGCGATGGTCGGCAAGGCGCTGACCGCCGTGGGTAAGGACGGAGTCGTCACCGTCGAGGAGTCCTCGACATTGCAGACCGAGCTGGTGGTCACCGAGGGCGTCCAATTCGACAAGGGCTACCTCTCGCCCTACTTCGTCACCGACGCCGACAGCCAGCAGGCCGTCTTGGAGGACGCGTTCGTCCTGCTGCACCGCGAGAAGATCAGCTCGCTTCCG
This sequence comes from Nocardia sp. NPDC023852, assembly GCF_040639505.1. NCBI lineage: Bacteria > Bacillati > Actinomycetota > Actinomycetes > Mycobacteriales > Nocardiaceae > Nocardia > Nocardia sp. NPDC023852. The sequence goes on along the minus strand of NZ_JBFAAB010000008.1, from coordinate 197,150 downwards.
GACTTCCTCCCGCTGCTGGAGAAGATTGCCGAGAGCGGCAAGGCCGTCCTGATCATCGCCGAGGACGTCGAGGGCGAGGCGCTGTCCACCTTGGTGGTCAACGCGATTCGTAAGACGATCAAGGCAGTCGCGGTGAAGGCGCCGTTCTTCGGTGACCGTCGCAAGGCGTTCCTCGACGATCTTGCCGTGGTCACCGCGGGCACCGTGATCAACCCCGATCTCGGCATCTCACTGCGCGAGGCGGGCATCGACGTGCTGGGTAAGGCCCGTCGCGTGGTGGTCACCAAGGACGACACCACCGTCATCGATGGTGCGGGCACCGCGGAGGACATCGCAGCGCGCAGCGCGCAACTGCGCGGCGAGATCGAGGCCACCGATTCCGACTGGGACCGGGAGAAGCTCGAGGAGCGGCTGGCCAAACTGTCCGGCGGCGTCGCGGTGATCAAGGTCGGCGCTGCTACCGAGACCGCGCTCAAGGAGCGCAAGTACCGCGTCGAAGACGCGGTGAGCGCGGCCAAGGCCGCCGTCGAGGAGGGCATCGTGCCCGGTGGCGGCACCGCGCTGGTGCAGGCGAGCGCCAAGCTGGTCGAGCTGCGCGACTCGCTGTCCGGCGACGAGGCCGTCGGCGTCGAGGTGGTGCGCACCGCGCTGCGTGCGCCGTTGTACTGGATCGCCACCAACGCGGGGTTGGATGGGGCCGTGGTGGTCAGCAGGGTAACCGAGGGCAAAGAGGGCTTCAACGCCGCCACGCTCAGCTATGGTGACCTGCTCACCGACGGTGTCGTCGACCCGGTGAAGGTAACCCGCTCGGCTGTTGTCAACGCGGCTTCGGTCGCCAGGATGGTGCTCACCACCGAGAGCGCTGTGGTCGACAAGCCTGCCGAGGAGCAGCACGAGCACAGTCATCACGGACACGCGCACTGACTCCGTCGCCGCTCGGATAACGCAGGACGACGATAACGCAGGACGACAAGGCCCTCGGACCGCCTCTTGGCCCGGGGGCCTCGTCTGTGCACTCGACAACCCGAAGTCGCTACCTCGACCTGTGGCTCGCGGTGAGTACCAGGTATTCCGAAGCTCGACACACTGTCGACCGCGGGGCCGGAACAAGGGCCGCGGGTCCGTCCGACTGCTACGGTTCTGGACATGCGGAGCGGGAAATCCGTGGCGAAGCGCCGGATCAGCTGGCGACTGGTGGCTGTTCCGCGGCGATGGCCGCGAGTAAGCGAGCACGCAGCGCGGGCGACGGCGTAGCCGCCGTCGCTGCGGCAAGAAGGGAAAGAGCTTCCTTCGTATCTCGTACTTCCTGGCTGAACGCCGCGCGTAGCACGGGGTCCTCGCTGTCGAGCAGTTTCTGCACCTCGTGATGGTCTTCGTCGTCGATCGATCCGAGCGCGACGGTGTGCGCGAGATCGATCTGGTATTCGTTCATCTCACGTCACCCCCAAACTTCTTTTCAGTCGTGTCAATCCGTCCCGAATACGGGACTTAACGGTCGGTAACCCGATGCCGAGGTAGTGCGCTACCTCCGCATAGGTTCGCCCGCCGTAGTAGGCGAGCGAGATGGCTTCCCGCTGGGTCTCCGTCAGTGTGGCGAGACTCCCCAGGACGGCCTGTTGTTCGAGCCTACGCTCGACTTCTTCGGTGACCTCGTCGAATTCGTTGCCGAGAACCCGTATCCCATAGGCGGCTTCACGCTGGGTATGGGCCTGCTCGGCGCGGACCCGGTCGACGGCGCGTCGGTGCGCGAGAGTCATCAACCACGTCACTGCCGAGCCCTTCGCCGGGTCGAAACTCGCTGCCGTTCGCCAAATCTGCAGATAGACCTCCTGGGTGGTCTCCTCCGCATATCCGGGATCGTGTAGGACGCGCAGCACAAGACCGAAGACGCGCGCGCACGTCCGGTCGTACAGCTCCGCGAATGCTTCATGGTCCGACAGGCCGCATCGATGCAAAAGCGCGGCGAGCTCGATACTTTCGGCTGCGCGTGCCGTAACCGCAGAATCCACTGTGGGTGGGAAGGCTTCTCTTCGGAACGAGTCGCCCTCTGCGGCTGGCGGCCGCGTTGTCACAACGCTCCATTCTGTGTCATCGGTCACTACCGTAGCGTGCCGCTATGACCTCCCTTCCGGTGGGGTGCCGACAAACCGCCTGTAGGCCAGCGGCTTTACGAAAAGCGCCGACACGCAAGGCGGCTCAGGAGTGGACACGCCGTAACGCGCCGCGCGATGTCGCAAAACGCCGGACCGGCAGCTGCGCGCTGCGGCGGCCGGCGGATCGGTGGTGACCGATCGGAGCCCACGCGCCGATCCTCGGTGCGGAACCGATCACCGTGTTGCCGTGACCGGCTCGGCCGAGGCCAATTGCAGTGGCCCGTTGTTTGCTAGGCATTCGGCGCCCAGCGGCGTGTGGATGGGAAGGAATTCGTCTATACGGCCATGCGGCGGCGGTTGCGCCGCGTGTGCATCTCGCGCTCGGTCTCCGACATGCCGCCCCAGATGCCATAGGGCTCGCTGACTTTCAGCGCGTGACTGCGGCACTGCATGAGCACCGGGCAGCTGCGGCAAATCTCCTTGGCGCGCATCTCGCGCGCCGTGCGGGCTCTGCCTCGCTCGCCGTCGGGATGGAAGAACACCGCGGAGTCCTGCCCGCGGCAGGACCCTCGCATCTGCCAATCCCAGACATCGGCGTTCGGTCCGGGGAGGTGGGTCGGCATGGGCATGGTGAACTCCTCGTAGTGCGAGCTCGTCAGCATTGTCGAGCAGTTGTTCTGCAACAGTTGTGGGCCACGGCGCCGGGTCGGCGAGGGTGCCCTCGGGCTTGCCTTCGGTCGCTGCAATTTCGCGCGGCGCCGTCCGTGACGATGAGCTACGTTAGGTCCAGCCGCGAAATTCCGTCAATAGTTCCACGCAGCCGTTCTCCGAATTCTAGGCTGGGAAATTTAACCTCAGAGCTATTTACTTTTTGCGTCGGTTCCGGCGATACTGGTCGGTTGGCTAGCGGTTCGTGGCTTCGTGCTGCGTAAGTGGCTTCCCTATTTGCGCAGGTAGAAGCGTTTTATGGGTCTGGTCCCTTTGGCGGCCCGCCTTGGTCGGCTGGTTGGTGGGGTGGTCGCAGTGGTCGTCGGCGCGTTCGCGGTGTATGGAACCGAGATGGCGAAAAATGGGGCGCTCAGGTTAATTACTCGAAGCGCGGGTGAATTCCGATCGCGCACACCCCGAGGTTGCCGGACGAGATTTACCTGATGGAAACATCGAGAGACGGCGAAAATGCTGAGAAGTTGCCGGTTTGCCGCGGCCTCCTTTCTGCGGGCCGAGCCCGCGCGCACCACAGGATAGAGTGCGCCCGTGTTCGCGCCCGCTCCGCCAGGAGATCCTGACCTCGCGCTCCTCGCCGAGGCCGCCTTCGGCATCGACCCTGGTCGCGCCGTCGCCGAGTTGCCACCCGCCTCGGACGCCCTCGGCTCCTGGTATCGCGCGGTGGTACTCGGCGGCCAGGGGCGTTACGCTGCGGCTCGGGTCGAACTGCGAAAGGTATGCAATCACAGCACCGACCCGGTACTCCTCTCACTGGCGGGAAGTACGGCGGGTTCACTGTTGCGCCAACTCGGCTGGCATGCGCGCGCTGCGGCATTCGACGGACGCGCCGCCGCCCTGATCCTCGCGACCGATGCCGCCGCGACCGAGACCACTCGGAAACGGTCCGATGACGACGGCCCCGACCGCCACGACGCCCTCTGCGACGCGCTGACCGGGCTCGCCGCCGACGCGCTCGGCGTCGGGCGGCTCGCGCTGGCCGACCGGCTTCTGCGACGCAGTCGTGCGGCGACAGCGCCGGGGGAGATGGGTTGGCGCTCCGCGCTCAGGTGGCACTGGGTCTGCGCGGAAACCGCCCTGATCGCAGGAAATTCGGGGCCTGCGACCGGGCACGCCGATGCCGCGATGGAGTTGGCCGAAAGCGCACCGTCGGTGCGGCACCGGGTCAAATCCCGCCTACTGCTCGCCGCAGCCGCCGCGGCGGGGGGTGAGCACGACCGGTCCATGTCGCTTGCCGAAGAAGTCGCCGAGCAGTGTCGCGAGTACGGGCTGCTACCGCTGCGGTGGGCAAGCGATATGCTGCGCGCCGGGCTGGGGGTCGAGGGCGCTGCGGCGGAGGCTGCCGAGTGCGCCGCGACCATCGCTCGCCGGGGCGGGGTATTCCGTCCCATGGGTGGTCGGTAGGTGATCGCGGAGATGACCGTGTTGCCCGGTTCCCGGCAGCGGGTCGCTATTGTTAGATCCGTTCCGCCCCTTCGGTGGAAGCACTGGTCGTCACCGGACGGTGCCACTTGTAACGCCAGGAATATCTCTGACGATGACGCATACGGGCGAAGAGTTGGACCTCGCCGTCACTGCCGCTGCGCAGGGCGACAGATCCGCTTTAGCTCAGGTACTCGAGATGGTCCGCCCGCTGGTGGTGCGCTACTGCCGCGCGCGGATCGGAGCCGCGGAGCGTGGGCAGCTCTCCGCGGACGACGTTGCGCAGGAGGTTTGTCTGGCTGTGATGACCGCCTTGCCCAGGTATCAGGACCAGGGCAGGCCCTTCATGGCCTTCGTCTACGGAATCGCTTCGCACAAGGTCGCTGACGCGCATCGCAACGCCGCCCGTAACAAGGCGGAGGCGATGGCCGAAGTACCAGATGTCATATCCACCGACCAGGGACCGGAACAACGAGCTCTCGAGTCCGAGACGAGCAGGCAGATGAACCGTCTGCTCGCAACGCTTCCTGAGAAGCATCGGGAGATCTTGATCCTGCGCTTGGTCATGGGTTTGTCGGCAGAAGAAACCGCAGTCGCCGTGGGCAGTACGGCGGGCGCGATACGGGTGGCCCAACACCGGGCACTCGCGAAACTCAAGTCACAAGTGGCGAGGGCAGGTGAAATGTATGGCTAGGGATGGCGAGCGCGGTCGGGGTGACTGGAAGGCGCGGCTTGGATCGCGAAACAGCGGTCCCTACGCCGAGGCGTCCGGTGATTCCGGCCCGGTCGACATCGCAGCGGTACGCCGCGACGATGCTCTGATCGATGCCATCGCCAGCGATGGTCCGGTGAGCACCGACAGCGCCGAGGAGTATCAGCTCGCGACGCTGCTCGCGGATTGGCGGGCGGAGCTGATCGCCCCGCCGATGTCCGCGGAGCCGGACTTGGATGTGATCGTGGCAGCGGTCAATCAGGAGATCGGCGCGCGTCAGGTCCGCATCGGCGCGCACAGCGGAGGGCGGCTACGGCTACTTCGTCCGATCGCCGGAACCGCGGCGGCACTGGCCCTGGTCTTCGGCGGCATGACGGCGTTCTCGTACAACGCCGAGCCGGGTGATCCGCTGTGGCGGGTCAAAGAGGTCGTGTTCAGTGAACAGGCCCAGACCACCGTCGTGCAGCGTGCCGACAACGACCTGGCCGAGGCATCGACGTTGGTCGCCCAGGATCCGGTGCAGGCGAAGGCGCGTCTGGAGCGGGCCAAGGAGAACGCCGCGCAGATCAACGATCCGCAGAAGCGCAACGAAGTGATGACCGAGTGGGACCGTCTGCTCGTCGAACTGCGCAAGTTGTCGCCGGAGCTGGCCGATCAGCTCGACACGACGGTGCCGAAGTCGGGTGAACCGAGGCCGACCTCCGAGACTCACGCGACCTCGAAGCCGAAGCCGACCAGCGGAAGCACCGCGCCGACGATCCTGCAGCAGCCGGGGGAGCCATCCGGAAAGCCCTCGGCGCCGTCCGGGAAGCCCTCGGATTCCACCGATGCGACCACGCCGAACGGCAGCAAGCCGACGACCGCGTCGCCGCCGGTGGTGACCACGCCGCAGCAGCCCCCTGTCGAACCCAGCACGCAGGTGCAGTCGCCTCCGACTGCGCCCGACACCGGGAGCAAGCCGACGGTTGCCGTGCCCACGGGCGACACCGGGCCGCCGAGCGTGCCGCCGCCGCAGCAGCCGATCACACGGGTGCCGACTCAGATCCAACCGACCCAGGACTACCAACCGCCGACCATTGTCATACCAGGCCTGCCGGGTGTGCCGGGATCATCCCTGCCCGGTCGCTGACAAGAACCTCGAACAAGACATAACCGATCGCCCTCCGGCGGTCGGTTTTCTGTCGTTCCTGTGCGGCAACCGTGATCGTGTGCGTCGAAGATCACGGCGGCGTACGTCGAATTGCGCGAGCCTCGAAAGGCTCGCGCAGGAATCAGTAGGACTCGCTCAGCTATCGAATCCGTCGAACCCGTCGCCGTGGAATGCCTCATTCATCGAGGCGTCCGCGTAGCCCCGGCAGTAATCCCAGGTGACGTACGCTTCCGGCGTCGGATCATAGGCGGGCTCGTGCGGGCGGACCGTCCCGTCGACCAGCAGTTGAAGCAGGTTGGCGCGCAGCATGTCCCAGTCGTGGTAGTGGTCCTGTCTGCAGTCTTCGCAGCTGACCACGAGTCCGCGAATGCCACGGTGGGCCAGCAGTGCCTCGTATACCGCCAAGTCGGCGAGATCCTCCTCGACCGCAAGGCGCTCGTGGGGATCCAGCGGCTCGCCGGGCTCGATGGCATCGAGCGCGGCGGACGGGTCGGAGGGGTCTCCGGCGAACGGATCCGGCGGCAAGCCAGGTGGTAGATGGTCACGCACATCCCCACGGTACGCAGAACAGGGTGGTCTGCGCCAGCTATGCGGCGTGCAAGTTTCGGCGATGGGCTCACTTCCGTGAGTCAGCGTAGCGAGTGAACCATGGGCGCGTAACGAATGAACCATCGGCCCAGGCGCCCTCGCGCGCGACGGATCCCGAGCGTCAGCGAGGCGCGGTCGGGGCGAGTTCGCGGGACAGATACCATGGGTGGCAGGCGACGGCGGTCCCGAACACCATTTCCGCCGACCGCCACCGTCCATTCCATCAGCCGCCACGATGCCGGTTCGTCCGGCATCGGTCGCTAATCGACGTCCAGGAGGGGTCGATCCGAATGAGTAATCCCGTATCGGGCGAACGAATCGCAGTCCGCCCTCCTACGGGTGGCGACGATCCGAACAAGATCGCCATGCTCGGCCTCACGTTCGACGATGTGCTGCTGCTGCCTGCCGCCTCGGATCTCATCCCCAGCTCTGTGGAAACATCCAGCCGGTTGACCAGGGAGATCCGCCTGCGCACCCCGCTGGTCAGCTCGGCCATGGACACGGTGACCGAGGCCAGGATGGCCATCTCCATGGCCCGCGCGGGCGGCATGGGCGTATTGCATCGCAACCTTTCGGCATCTGATCAGGCTGCTCAGGTGGAGACGGTCAAGCGGTCCGAGGCCGGCATGGTCACCGACCCGGTCACCTGCCGTCCGACCGACACTCTCGCCGAGGTCGACGCGATGTGTGCCCGGTTCCGTATCTCCGGCCTTCCGGTGGTGGACGAGACCGGTGCGCTTGTGGGCATTATCACCAACCGCGACATGCGTTTCGAGGTGGATCAGAATCGCCGGGTCGCCGATGTGATGACCAAGGCTCCGCTGATCACCGCGCAGGAGGGCGTGACCGCGGAGGCCGCGCTCGGCCTGCTGCGCCGCCACAAGGTGGAGAAGCTGCCGATCGTCGACGGGAACGGACGGCTGCGCGGTCTCATCACCGTCAAGGACTTCGTCAAGACCGATCAGTACCCGAACGCCACCAAGGACCGCGACGGCCGCCTGCTGGTCGGCGCCGCGGTCGGTGTCGGCGAGGACGCGTGGTCGCGCGCCATGACGCTGGCCGACGCCGGCGTCGACGTGCTCGTGGTGGACACCGCGCACGGTCATCAGGTGCAGGTACTGCAGATGGTCGCCAAGGTGAAGACCGAGGTCGGTGACCGGATCCAGGTCATCGGCGGCAACGTGGCCACCCGGGAGGGCGCGGCCGCCCTGGTCGAGGCGGGCGCGGACGCGGTGAAGGTGGGTGTCGGTCCCGGCTCCATCTGCACCACCCGCGTGGTCGCCGGCGTCGGCGCGCCACAGATCACCGCGATCATGGAGGCGGTCGCCGCGTGCAAGCCCGCCGGGGTCCCGGTGATCGCCGACGGCGGCATCCAATTCTCCGGCGATATCGCCAAGGCGATCGCCGCGGGCGCGTCCACCGTAATGCTCGGCTCGCTGCTCGCGGGCACCGCCGAATCGCCGGGCGAGCTGATCCTGGTCGGCGGCAAGCAGTTCAAGAGCTACCGCGGTATGGGCTCGCTCGGCGCTATGCAGGGTCGGGGGCAGGCCAAATCGTTCTCCAAGGACCGCTACTTCCAGGACGACGTGCTGGCGGAGGACAAGCTGGTGCCGGAGGGGATCGAGGGCAGGGTGCCGTTCCGTGGTCCGGTCAACCAGGTCATCCACCAGCTCGTCGGCGGCCTGCGCGCGGCCATGGGCTACACCGGTTCACAGTCGATCGCTCACCTGCAGGAGGCGCAGTTCGTGCAGATCACCGCGGCCGGTCTCAAGGAGAGCCACCCGCACGACATCACGATGACCGTCGAGGCCCCTAACTACACCGGCCGCGGCTAGCCCGCTAGGTTCATATACAGGACCGATCGGTCCGTGCATGATCGAGCTTGCTCAGAGGCCGTGGCGGTGAGTTGGCTGGCGGCACCGTCCGATCGTCCCGCTACCGGTAACCACTGCAGGCGCGAGTTCGCGAGCGCCGTTCGCGGCCCGGCTCGTTCGAGCGACCGAAGCGCATGCGCCGCAGGCGAGTCTCGGTCACTCGGACACGAGCCGGGCCGCGAACACGCAGCGCCGCAGGCGCTGCCAAACAAACACAGCCGCGGCCAATATTAAGGAGATTTCGCGTGCGCGACATGGTGGAGATCGGCATGGGCCGGACCGCTCGGCGTACCTACGAGTTGGACGATGTCGACATCGTCCCCTCGCGCCGGACCCGCTCGTCGAAGCAGGTGTCGCTGTCGTGGCAGCTGGACGCCTACCGCTTCGAGATCCCATGCCTCGCGCATCCGACCGACGCGCTGGTGTCGCCGGAGTTTGCCATCGAGCTCGGCCGCCTCGGCGGTCTCGGCGTGATCAACGGTGAGGGCTTGTGGGCGCGGCATGCAGACGTCTCCGCGAAGATCGACCAGTTGGTCGAGCTCGTCGGTAAGGGCGGCTATGAACGGGCCGTGTCGCTGCTGCAGGAATTGCATGCCGCGCCCATGCAGCCGGATTTGCTCGCCTCCGCGGTTGCGCGGGTTCGTACGGCCGGTGTCACCGTCGCGGTGCGGGTGAGCCCGCAGAACGCGCGCACGCTCACTCCCGCGCTACTGCAGGCGGGCGTCGACCTGCTCGTGGTGCACGGCACGATCATCTCCGCCGAACATGTCAGCGATGGTGAGCCGCTGAATCTCAAGACCTTCATCGCCGAACTGGATGTGCCGGTGGTCGCCGGCGGTGTGAGCGATCACCGTACCGCGCTGCACCTGATGCGTACCGGCGCGGCGGGCGTGATCGTCGGCTACGGCTCCTATCCCGGCGCGACCACCACCGGCGAGGTGCTCGGTATCGGGGTGCCGATGGCCACCGCGATCGCGGACGCCGCCGCGGCAAGGCGCGACTACCTCGACGAGACCGGCGGCCGCTACGTACACGTCATCGCGGACGGTGACATCGCCACCTCGGGCCAGCTGGCGAAGGCGATCGCGTGCGGAGCCGACGCCGCTGTGCTCGGCGTGCCACTCGCTGTCGCCGCGGAGGCGCCGGGCCGCGGCTGGTACTGGCCGTCGGCCGCCGCGCACCCGTCGGTGCCGCGGGGTTCGCTGCTGCACGTGGACGACCCGTGGGATCTCGGTGGCGAGGACGGCGCTTCCGTGCGCCCGAGCCTGGAGCGGGTGCTCTACGGTCCGTCGGACGAACCGTTCGGGTCGCTGAATCTCGTGGGCGGTCTGCGGCGTTCGATGGCCAAGGCCGGGTACTCGGATCTGAAGGAGTTCCAGAAGGTCGGGCTCAGCGTTCGCGCCTGAGCTGTCTCTGATTCGCAGCGCCTGCGGCGCCGCGAACGGCGCTCATAAGACTCGCACCTCCAACGTCTGCCAAGTGGCAGATAGGTTGCGCAGGTAGGTGGCAAAGGCCGCGCCGCGTTGTTCGCTCACCGTCGGCCGTCGTTGAGCATGCTGCCTCCAGCCTTGTCCCGAAAGGCTTTCCGATTACGGACGCGGTGCCCGTGTGGGCGGGTTTCAACGCGCCCGGGTCGGTGCCGTCCTGGCCCGCAGGAACTGCCGGATCGCATGGTTCACCGGCTCCGGGTGGGTCATCGTCACTGCGAGTCGCGCGTTGGCGATTTCGACGAACGTGGCGCCGGAGAGCCCGCGGGCCAACTGCTGGGCGCGCTCGCGGGCGATGCCGCTGTCGGTGGCGTGAATCACCAAGGCCGGGCAGGTGATTTCGTCGAGCCGCTCCAGCACCGAATCCCGGCTGAGCAGACATCCCGCCGCGACCTCGATCTCGCGCCGGTCGCGCACCAGCCAGCGTTTGGTCCAGATCGAGCGGTACCACTCGTCGTCGCCGATCAGCCAGGAGGCCAACTGGTGCACGGCCCGTTCGCGGGAGCCGTTGTCGTACCATTCGGCCAGGAATTTCTGGGTGGCGGCGGACTGTTCGGGGGTAGGGCCGTGTGCGTCGGTGCTGATCAAGATCAGTGCGGAGACGCGTTCGGGCGCGATCAGCGCGGTGCGCAACGCCGTGAAGCCACCCTGTGCGGTTCCGCCGACTACAGCCCGTTCGGCGCCGAGGTGATCGAGCACCGTCAGGGCGTCGCGCGCGGCAGTCCAGTAAGTGAACGGCAAACCTTCATCCCTGGTGCGGCCGTGGCCGCGCGCATCCCAGGAGACGATCCGGAATTCCGGTGCCAGCGCGGCCATCTGGGCGGCGAACATGGTGCGGTCCATGAAGAACTCGTGCGCTAGCAGCACCACCGGACCGCTGCCGCCGCTGTCTTCATAATGGATATCGGCATCGATCGCGCGGGCGAATGGCACGTGCAAGAGGATAACCAGCGGCGCCGGGGCGCGCGGGGGGATTTGGGCGGTCGGATCCGCCGTTCACGCGGCCGCTGTGCCGATGATTCGTTCGAACGGCCCGCTCACTAAACTGTGCTGGTGGCAAAAACCCAGAGACCGGTCCTCGTCGTCGACTTCGGAGCACAGTACGCCCAGCTGATCGCACGGCGGGTCCGCGAATCGAGCGTGTTCTCCGAGGTGATTCCACATACCACGACGGTGGAGGAGATCGCGGAGAGGCAGCCACTGGCTGTGATCCTGTCCGGCGGCCCGGCCAGCGTATACGCCGAGGGCGCGCCGAAGCTGGATGCGCGACTGTTCGATCTCGGTCTGCCGGTCTTCGGCATCTGCTATGGCTTTCAGGCGATGGCGCAGGCCCTCGGCGGCACGGTCGCGCACACCGGCACCAGGGAGTACGGCCGCACCGAACTCAACATCGACGGCGGTTTGCTGCACGGCGGCCTGCCCACCATCCAGCCGGTGTGGATGAGCCACGGCGACGCGGTCACCGACGCGCCCGAGGGCTTCGAGGTCACCGGCACCACCGCGGGTGCCCCGGTCGCCGCGTTCGAGAACCGAGACCGCCGCCTGGCCGGTGTGCAGTACCACCCCGAGGTGTTGCACTCGCCACACGGACAGCAGATCCTCAGCCGCTTCCTGCACGAGCTCGCGGGCATTCCGGCCACCTGGACCCCCGCCAATATCGCCGACGCGCTGGTCACCTCGGTGCGTGCGCAGGTCGGTGCCGGGCATGCGATCTGTGGCCTGTCCGGCGGTGTGGACAGCGCGGTGGCCGCGGCGCTGGTGCAGCGCGCCATCGGCGATCGACTGACCTGCGTGTTCGTCGACCACGGCCTGCTGCGGGCGGGCGAGCGCGAGCAGGTGCAGCAGGACTTCGTCGCCGCGACCGGCGCCAAGCTGGTGACCGTGGACGCGGTCGACAAATTCCTCGGTGAGCTGAAGGGCGTCACCGATCCCGAGGAGAAGCGCAAGATCATCGGGCGGGAGTTCATCCGCTCCTTCGAGGACGCCGTGGGCGATGTGGTGCTCGAGCAGGGCACCGACCATGCGACGCCGAAGGTCGAGTTCCTGGTGCAGGGCACGCTGTATCCAGACGTCGTGGAGTCCGGCGGCGGCAGCGGTACCGCGAACATCAAGAGCCACCACAATGTCGGCGGTCTGCCGGACGATCTGGAGTTCGAACTCGTCGAGCCGCTGCGGCTGCTGTTCAAGGACGAGGTCCGTGCGGTGGGCCGCGAACTCGGGTTGCCGGAGGAAATCGTTGCCCGCCAACCGTTCCCCGGTCCCGGTCTCGCCATCCGGATCGTCGGCGAGGTCACCGCGGAGCGCCTGGACACGCTGCGCCAGGCCGACGCGATCGCCCGAGAGGAACTGACTGCGGCCGGTCTGGACCGTCAGATCTGGCAGTGCCCTGTGGTGCTGCTCGCGGATGTCCGCAGCGTCGGCGTGCAGGGCGACGGCCGAACCTACGGCCACCCCATCGTGCTGCGCCCGGTCTCCAGCGAAGACGCGATGACGGCCGACTGGACTCGCCTCCCGTACGACGTCCTGGAACGGATCTCGACCCGGATCACCAACGAGGTCCCGGAAGTCAACCGCGTGGTCCTCGATGTGACCAGCAAGCCACCGGGCACCATCGAGTGGGAGTGAGCCGTATCTAATTTGCAGCGCCGCGAACGGGCAATGCTCGGTCTCGCTGCGCTCGGAAGCGGGGGTTGGGCCGATGTGGTTGCGTCGGGTCGTGAACGCGGTATTGATCTGTCCGCTCGTGGCGCGGGGTGTCCGCGGCCTGCGTGGCTCTATGCGGAGCGACTGCGGCTGGCGCGCTTCGTGGCGGATGCATCGGTTGCGCGGATGCGAGCCGGGCCGGGAACGGGTGATGCTTGGTCTCTGACACTTTCGTGTTCCATCGGGCTTTCCTGTCGTCCAATGACGATGGCCCGTCGTGTGGACGGGCCATCGGGTTCGCATCGTCGTGTGCTCAGGGCTGTTTTTGTGGGGAGATGACCAGCACGATGCCGATGATGATCGCGGCGAGCACCACGATCCATCCGATCGGGATCATGCTGGCCGCGGGCCAGGACGCGGGGCCGACGAATGCCCACACGCTCACCGCGAGGGCCAGCAGCCCGACGATGAGCAGCGAGGCGGACGGGCCGCGGGGACGCTCGGTGGTCGCTTCGGTGTTCTCGGTCTCAACCACGTTGCACCTCCGCACTTCCGGCACGGACATCGACGTTCAGGTCGAGCACCGGCGCACCAGGGGTGTTCGGGCCGCTGATGCCGTTGACGCACCGCGCTTCACCCATGGTCGCCGTGCAGTTGGTGCGCACCGTCATGGTTGAGGGCACCAGCACGTGGACGTCGCCCATCTGGACGTCGACGTCCACGGTGCGGTTCTCGGTCAGGTTCAGCGCACGCAGGTCGAGCGTGCCGGAGCCCATGGTCACCTTGTAGTCCGATGACAGGTCGGTGACCGAGGTCGGCGCCCAGGTGTGCTCGCCCATCGTGCCACGGTCGAACTCGACCGGGCCGATCGCGGAGGCGAGCAGTACGAATCCGGCGAGCGGGGCGGTGAGTACCAGCAGACCGTAGCCGCGACGCAGGAACGCGCCGAGCACCAGGCCGAGACCGATCACCGCCAGCGCCGCCGCTCCGATCCGGCCGGGCGTCATCCATTCCACGCCCGAGGCTGCCGCCGCGCCCGCGCCGGCAGCCGCGAGGATGGCCAGGCCGATCACCACCGGGGTCAACCGGGAGCGGGGACGCTTCGGTGCCGGGGCGACGAGGGCGTGGGCGGGTGGGGGCTCCGGGAGGTCCCAGGCGAGCGGGGCGACGCCGAGGGGGTCCCAAGAAGGTGGGGTGGGGCTGCCGGTGAATGCGGAGCCTGCGACCGCCGCGGAGCGGTTCGCGCTCCGGACGGGGGTGGGTTTGTTGCTGGCTGCCGGGGAGTCCCCGGACTCTTTTCCGAGCGAAAGGGAGCCGGTCGTCGGTGACGATGCCGTTGTCGGGCTGAGGCGCTCGGTTTCGGCAGCTATCGAGGTCGTGTGCACTGCCGACTTGTCGGACAGCGCGGGTTCGGCGTCACTGCGCGCGTCCTCATGCATGCCGGACGCGTCCTCGGTATCGCGCTTGTCCAGCAGGGAGGTTTCGGCGTCACCGTACGCAGGTTGCGCTCCGGGCACCGGTGCCTCGGGGATGTATGAATCCGGCAGCTTCGTGTAGGGCGTGTAAACGCTGGTCGGCGGCGTGTACATGGCACCGACGGTCCGGGGTGATCCCTGGGGGAAGACGGCGCCGGGGTAGCCGGTGGCGGTGATCCCGCCGTCCGGGGTGAACTCTCCGAACACGGTGGTCGTACCCGGCGGTGGCTCAGGGGTGCGCATATGCAGCATCCACCAGCCTGCCAGCATCAACGCGAGGCTGATCAGGCCGGATCCGCCGAGACCCACTCCGACCGGGCCCATCGTGCTGACCGCGATGGCCAGCGCCACGATCAGCACGATGGTCTTGGTCTGGGACTGCGAACTCTGCCCCTTGCCGAGCAGCGACTCGGCTGCCGACGCTTGGTAGCCCGACTCGCTCAGCAGCAGCCAGGCCAGCAGGTAGAGCACGATGCCCGCTCCGCCGAAGATCGTCGACACCACGAAAGCCACCCGGACCAGCACCGGGTCCACGTCATAGCGCTGACCGAACCCCGCCGCGACGCCCGCGATCGGGCCCTGCCGCGGCAACCGCACGGGCCGCGTGTGCCATATCTGCTGGAGCTGATCGCCGAAGCTCGTTTTCGTCATGTTTCTCATGGTGGGCCCGATTCACGCACCGGCACATCGGGGGGAACCCTGAAAAATCTCTGGATCCTTTTGGACCATCAACTGAATACGCAATTGTTCGGCTACTACGTGATCGGAGCATCGAAGACCGCGCGACCCCGGTCGGAGCGGGTGATATGGCGGGATCAGGGTGATTCCCGATGCCGATGGTGGGATGCTCGTGCCAGTATCGAAGGCATGTACCCGTCTGCTCCAGCGTCCGACATTCGGGGATTCGACGCTGCGCGCGGGCTCGGCCCCGCGCCCGCGCTGGCCCCGGGACAGGAGCCGCCGGTGCGGATGGTGCGCCGGTCCGGTGGCCGGATCGTCGGCGGGGTGGCAGGCGGTATCGCTGATCATCTCGGTGTCGATGTGTTCAAGGTGCGGATGACGTTCGTGCTGCTTTCCGCACTGGCGGGGGCAGGCATCGTCGGGTATGGGCTGCTGTGGATTTTCACGCCGGGTGGCTCCGACCTGGTGAAGCCCTCCGGCACGGAGCGGCGCCAGGCCATCGGGCTCGCCATGCTCGGGCTCGGTCTCGCGATCGCCGTGTCCTGGGTGTTCAGCGGGACGGCGGCGAAGGTGATCGCGCCGGTGATCGTGGTCGCGATCGGCGCGGCGCTGGTGTGGCGGGAATACGACGTCGACGGGCCGCGCTCATTGCTCGGTCTGCCCGCGCGGCCTTCGGTGGTGACCTGGTCGCGCATCGTCGCCGGCGCGACACTGGTGGTGGTCGGTCTCGGTGTGGTGGTGCTGGCCAGGATCGATCTGAGTTCGCTCGGGTCCGCGCTGATCGCGGTGGCGGTCACGCTGGTCGGCGCGGGACTGTTGACCGTGCCGCTGTGGCTGCGCATGATGCGTGCGCTGAACGCTGAGCGCGCTGCCCGCATCCGTAACGAGGAACGTGAGGAGATCGCTTCCCATCTGCATGATTCGGTCTTGCAGACCCTCGCTCTCATCCAGCGGCAGGCCGACGACTCGCAGGAGGTTGTGCGGCTGGCCCGCAGCCAGGAGCGGGAACTGCGCAAGTGGCTGTTCGAGGATTCCGCTCCGGCCCAGTCCAGTCTGGCGGCCGCCCTGCGCACCATCGCGGGCGAGGTGGAGGATCAGCACGGTGTGAAGGTGACGCCGGTCACCGTGGGAGACGTCTCGATGGACACCGACGGCTCCGAAGCAGGTCTGCCGAAGGAACGCTTCACCGCGCTGCTCGGCGCAAGCAGGGAAGCGCTGGTCAACGCAGCGAAGCACGCGGGCGTCCCTGAGATCGACCTGTTCGCCGAGACCGAGCCGCACCAGGTGAGCATTTTCGTCCGCGACCGCGGTGCGGGCTTCGACCTCACGTCCGTGCCACAGGACCGCCAGGGCCTGGCAAAATCCGTCCGGGGCAGAATCGAGCGCCGCGGCGGCCAGGTAGAAATCCTGTCGACACCGGGCCGTGGCACCGAGGTTCGAATCATCATGCCGCGCAGCGATTCCGGCGGTCAGTGCGATGAAGCGAATCCCACCGCCGCATCTCAGGATTCTCCGGCGATGACTGAACCGGCTAAGGTGGCAGAGCAAACCGGACAATTGATCTTGCGCGAACATGAGTAACTCACCGGGTACGCCCAGAACGCGCGTGATACCCAACGCCGGACCTGAACGCAAATCCCGCGCTACTCAACTAGTACGGCCTGAATACCCGGAGAGGCGGGGGAGCGCATGGGTAACTCACCAGGTACACCCAGAACACGGGTGGTACCCAACGCCGGAGCTGAACGCAAATCCCGCGTCACCGAACTAGTACGGCCAAAAGACGCGGAGAGGCGGGAGAGCGTGCGGGTCTTTCTCGTTGATGATCACGCCGTGTTCCGGTCGGGTGTGCGGGCGGAGCTCAGCCGGGAAACCGATATGGAGGTGGTCGGCGAGGCCGGGGGGGTGGCCAACGCGATCGCGGGGATCAACGTTGCGCGACCGGATGTCGTCCTGCTCGATGTGCACATGCCCGACGGCGGTGGAGTCGCGGTGCTGTCGGGCATCGAGCCGGGGCCGGTGTGCCTGGCGCTGAGCGTGTCCGACGCCGCCGAAGATGTGATCGCGGTGATCCGCGCCGGAGCCAGAGGGTATGTGACCAAGACTATTTCGGGATCAGAACTGGCGGACGGTATTCGTCGGGTGGCAGGCGGCGACGCGGTCTTCAGTCCCCGGCTGGCCGGCTTCGTGCTCGACTCGTTCACCGGAAAGTCTTCGGTGCCCGAGCCCCCGCTCGACCCCGAGCTGGACTCCCTGACACCCCGTGAACTGGAAGTCCTGCGCCTGCTTGCCCGCGGCTACACCTATCGTGAAATTGCCGAATCTCTTTTCATATCGGTCAAAACCGTGGAGACCCACGCCTCTAACGTGCTCCGCAAAACCCAGCAGTCCAATCGCAACGCCCTGACCCGATGGGCTCACCGCCGCCGCATCGACTGAACCGCTGCACAAGCCAGCGCGACTCCCCGCATATGCCACAGGGTGTGGGAGGACATACCAGGTATGCGAAGAGTCCCTTTCGAAGCATGCAGTGTGGCTGCGGCCCGCGGGCTACATGACGGCGACGATAATGGCGATGATGATGATCAGGCCGATGAGGAGGCCTACGGCAATGGCGAGCGGGGCATTGCTGGGCTGGGAGGTTTTGGCGCGTTGGAGTGGGGGGGCCGCGGTGGCGCCGACGGGGTTGCGGTGCGGTCGGGGGAGCGGAGTGGAGTGGGGGCTGCGCAGGCCGGATGCGGAATTGCGTGCTGCCCAGGCGGGGATGGTTCCGTCTTCGGTCCGTACCGGAGCACCGAGGATGTACGGTCCGGTGCCGGGACCGAAAGCGGCAGTGAGGATTTCATCCCTCGCCTCGGCCATGGTGGGACGTCGCTGCGGTGCGGGCTCCATCATGTGCAGTAGTGCCTGGGTGAGCACGCCGCTGCGGCTCGGCGGGATGATCTGCGCCATGGCGGCACGCTGCACGATGACGTCGCTGTTCTCGTCGAAACCGAACGGCGGCTGCCCCTCGATCGCGGTGTAGAGCGTTGCGCCGAGCGAGAACACGTCGCTGGCCTTGATCGGCTGCGCGCCACGCGCCACCTCCGGGGGAAGGTAGGAGGGGGTGCCGGTGATCACGCCGTCCGGTTCGTCGGACAGATCTCCCGCGCCGCGGGAGATACCGAAGTCGCTGAGTTTGGCCATGCCGACGATGGGGCCACGGTCGGCCACAAGGATATTGCCCGGCTTGATATCTCGATGCACGATGCCTGCCGCGTGTGCGGCGGCCAGTGCGTCGGCGACCTGCGCGCCGATCTGCGCGACCTCGATCGGCGGCAGTGTGTCGACCAGTGCCAGCGCTTTCGCGACGCTGCGCGAGGGCAGGTGCTCCATCACCAGCCAGGGCTCACCGGCCTCGAGCACCACGTCGTACACGGCGATGGCGTGCTCATGCGAGAGCTTGGCCGCGACCCGGCCCTCGTGCATGATCTGATTGCGGACGGCGTTGGCTTCTTCCTCGTCGAGCCCGGCCGTGGTGAGGACCTGTTTGATCGCGACGTCCCGGTCGAGCAAGCGGTCGTGCGCCAGCCAGACCGCGCCCATGCCGCCGCCGCCCAGCTTCGACTGCAGACGATAACGGCCTGCGACGAGGTAATCGGGGCCGACAGTGGGACGAGCGCGTTCGGTCACGGGTGCAGGGTAGCGGAAAATGAGGCCAGCGGGCCTGATTCGTGGCCACGCCGGGACGAGACATGGGGGACTGGGGGCTCGCCACGCCGACCTTTGGGGCAACCGGTTCGGATGCGTGCCACTCACCATACCGATGAACGGTGGGCGGATGTCGTAGCCGGGCACGCGCCGGATTCGCACCACATCGGGTAGCGGTGAATCCCCGCGCGGTCGGCGATCGAATCGCGTGGTCGTCGGCGATATGCACACTTCTCGCCGGCCAGACCGTGTACGGCGTACCGGTGATCTATCACGAGCAGGCATCCGTAGGCACCCGCGCGGGATACCGCGGGCGACCCCGGAATGGTTTACAGGCTGTAACTGTCACCGACCGCGCGGATTGCGGTAAGACCACGCTAATTCTTGATGCCGTCAATAGTTGATGATACTAATAGATGGGTGCGTGCAGAGCCCCCCGAAGACATGTTCTTTCGTGAGCTCGGCAGCGCCTGTTCCGAACTTCGGCAGGCGTTTGCCCGGCATGTCAACCGCAGTCCCCATCAGGTCCAGATACTGGTCCGGTTGCGGCGTGACGGGGAGACCAGCCACAGCAACCTGCGTCGAGCGTTGGGTATCGACGGGGCGAGCCTCACTCGGCTGGTCAAGCAGCTGGAAACCCAGGGACTGCTCGGCCGCCGCCTCGACCCGGCCGACAACCGCTACACCCTTGCTGCGCTGACGCCCGTCGGCGAGCGAACGGCTGCCGATCTCGAGCGAGCTCACGAGCAATATCAGCAACGGTTGCTCGACGGCATCACCGCGCGGCAACAACAGGTCGTGCTCGATGTGCTGAAGCGCATCCGCGCGAATACAACCGAACTGGAGAACTCGTGACCGACGACGTGCGGGCGGTGGCTCGAGGTATGTATGCGGCGTTCAACGCCCGCAACCACGATGCCGCGGAAGACATCTTCACCGCCGACTTCTACAGCCACCCTCTCGACATGACAGGTCCCGACAGCGTCACCCGATCCTGGCAGCGGTTCCACGAGACATTCCCTGAGGCGCAGGTCATCGTCGAGGATATGATCGTCGAGAACGACACCGTCGCCGTCCGCACCAGCGTGCACGGCATTCCCGATCAGCCAGAGCCGACAATGCTCGAAATCTTCCGGGTGCGCGACGGCCGCATTGCTGAACTATGGGGACTGTCCTCCCTGCAACGCCGCCCCTGAAACCTCACCCCATGACGGAACGTCTTCTGTGCCGGGCCAGTGGTGGCCTGGTGCTGTCGAGCGGCAATCGGTTGTCGGGATGTTGTTTCGGTGAATTTCCGCATGTCGTGTTGCGGGGTGGTCTTGGATGTCGCGGTTGGACGTGACCTCGGCGCCGATCTGGTCTCATTCGTGCGGCTGGCGATGGCAGCACCATCCAGCAACGCCACGGCGGCCCCTGGAAGAGGGCATGGCGTTTGCTCATCACCTTCTGCTGCCTCACCACCACAGGCTCCTGGAACACCTCTGCCCCAATGCCAGGAACCGGTGAACAGCCGCCAGGCCCGAACGCCCAGCAGCGACGGCACCGACCTGCTGATCGCCAACAGTCGCGCAGATCTGCACCCGGCACAAATGCCGGAACCCCATGCGCGTCGCCGATCGCAAACGGACCGCCGGAGAATCCTGCGCCTTGCTCGCCACCGCGACCCAACTACTGGCCACCACCAACAACACCGAAGCCTCCACAATGCTCGACGAACTCCTCCAACACGACCTGAGCAACACCCCGCACCGCAACATCTGGCAACGCCGATTCCTCCCCGCCAAAGACTTTTGCTCACCAGGACTACACGCCGCCATCACCGCCTACACCCATGCCCACCCCAACCCACCACTCGGACGCCGACCACGCACCCGGTGACAGATACAACCTGCAAGTGACAACTACAACCTGCCGTCACAGGGCCCTTGACGAAACCTGGGGGTCGGTTTCTACTGGGGCGATATCGAACGTATATTCGATACAGATCGATAGCTGAATCGGTGCTGGCCTCTCGAATCGGGCAGGCCACTCCGCATGCTTCGCCTCGGGTCCCTCGTGGGAAGTGGGTGATAGAGATGGGTTCGGATGCGACATCGCAGGAGGGGATGAGCCGGGGCGCGATGCCGCGCGGAAACCGGCGTGAAGACCCGCCTTCGCTGGCTGAACTGCGCAGAAGCATCGCCGCCGTACCCGGTCGCGGAGAGTTGGCGGCGGATCGGGTTCCGCTCGGCGCCGAAATGCGCAGAGAGGTGCTGCCGGTGCCGCCTGCGCTCGCTCCGCTGTTGCCCGGTGGTGGCTTGGTCAAGGGCTCCGTCGTGGCATACACGGGGGCCAGTTCGCTGCTGGCGGGTCTGCTCGCTGCCGTGACCGAGGGCGGTGGTCATGCCGCGGTGGTGGGGATGCCCCGGCTCGGGTTGCTCGCCGCGGTGGAGATGGGGGCTCAGCTGCCGCGGCTGGCCGTGGTCGCCGACCCCGGCCCGGACCCGGTGGAGGTGGCCGCGGTACTGCTCGACGGGCTCGACCTGATCGTGCTCGGGCTCGGCGGCACTGCCGTCCCGCCTGCCCGCACCCGGGTCATCGCGGCCCGCGCACGCAACAAGGGCGCCACCCTCGTAGTCGTCGATGGCCGCTGGCCCGGAGCGTCCCTCCAGCTCGATGCCCGCATCGCGGGCTACGTCGGTCTCGGCCGCGGTCGCGGGCGGCTGCGGTCGCTCGGCCTCGCGGTCGAGGTGCGCGGCAAGGCGGGGCCGCCGCGGCGCGGGCGGCTCGAGTTATGCCCGAACGCGGGGCGCGTGGAATGGGTGCTGCACGAAAAGTCCGCTCGAACAGTCGAAACGGCCGTGGCGCGCGAGGCGGTGTCATGAGTTCCCTGAGTCGACCCCTACGTGGCAATCGGCTTCTCGGCCGGCTGGTGTTCGTTGGGGTGGAGGGTGTCACCAGCGCGGTCGGAGATATGGGCGGCGCAGGTGGTGCGGGCAACGGTGCGGCGATCGACGAATGCGGTGCGGGGCCGTGATTCGGCCGAACTCGAAGCGGGTGCTCGCCCTGTGGTGTCCGGACTGGCCCGCGGTCGCCGCCGCGGCGATGGCGGAACTACCCACGACGCGGCCGGTGGCGGTGCTGTTCGCCAACCGGGTGGTGGCGTGTTCGGCGATAGCGCGGGCGGAGGGCGTGCGCCGCGGGCTGCGGCGGAGGGAGGCGCAGGCACGATGCCCCGAGCTTTTTCTCGCGCAAGCGGATCCGGATCGGGATGCGCGACTGTTCGAGCCAGTGGTCGCGGCCGTGGCCGCGACGGTGCCCGGAGTAGAGGTGCTGCGCCCCGGGCTGCTCCTGCTCGGTGCGCGCGGTGCGGCGCGGTTCTTCGGGTCCGAGGAGGCGGCGGCCGAGCGTCTCGTCGACGCGGCGGCCGCGGTCGGGGTGGAGACTCAGATCGGGATCGCCGACGAGCTGTCCACGGCGGTGATCGCGGCCCGCCGTGCCGCGATCGTGCCCGCCGGGGCGGGAGCGCGGTTTCTCGCGCCGCTGCCGGTGGGCGAACTCGCGGTCGAGCCGAGCCTGGCCGCGCCGGCGCGCGCCGACCTGGTCGATCTATTGCACCGCTTGGGTTTACGCCGAGTCGGTGATTTCGCCGCGCTGTCCACGATCGAGGTCGCCTCCCGGTTCGGAGCCGACGCTGTGCGCGCGCATCGCTGTGCGCGGGCCGAGCCGGAACGTCCGCCGTCCGCGCGGCGGCCATCGCCGGATCTGGTGGTGGAGTACCGCTGCGATCCGCCGATCGAGCGAGTCGACGCCGCCGCCTTCGCCGGTCGCCTGCTCGCCACCCGCCTGCATGTCGCGCTCGCGGCTGCCGGGCTGGCCTGCACCAGACTGTCGGTGTTCGCGGAAACAGAGGCGGGGGAGGAGCTTTCGCGTATCTGGCGGTGTGCCGAGCCATTGACGCCGGAGAGTACTGCGGACCGGGTGCGCTGGCAGTTGGACGGCTGGCTGACCCGGCGGGACGGTGGACGACCCACCGCACCGATCACCGTCCTGCGGCTGGAACCCGTCGAAGTGGTCGCGGCGGGCGCGCTGCAACTCGGGTTGTGGGGTGGGGTCGGCGAGGAGGACGAGCGAGCCCGCCGCGCGTTGATCCGGGTGCAGGGCCTGCTCGGCGGGGAAGCGGTGCGGGTCGGCGTGCTCAGCGGCGGACGCGGCCCCGCCGAGCGCATCACCATGGTCGCACTGGGTGACGAACTCGTCCCCGCGGCCGACCCCACGCAGCCCTGGCCCGGGCGCCTGCCCGAGCCCGCACCCGCCGTGATCCTGCTGAACCGTCCGTTGGTGCGTCTGGAAGCCGCCGACGGCACCCCCGTCGAAGTCACCGGCCGTGCCATGTTCGACGCCGACCCCGCGCTGCTGCGCTGGGGAAGCAGACAGTGGCGGCTGACCGGCTGGGCGGGGCCGTGGCCGGTGGACGAACGCTGGTGGGCGCCGGATCCGGACGACACCTCTGCGGAATGCGCTGCCCGCGCACAGGTCCAACTCGACGGCGCGCCCGCCGACGTCCGGGTGCTGCTGCTGATCTACTATGACGAAACCTGGCGTGTCGAAGGGCTTTACGGCTGAAACCCAGGGCGGGACCACACCGTCGCCATGGTGAACGGATGTCCGCGCAGCTCAGCCCATTTCGGCTTCTTCGTCAGGAACGCGTCGTCCACCAGCGCCTCGGCGACCTCGGTGAGCACCCACCCGGCGGCCAACCCGGCCGACATGTGCTCGCTGAACAGATGCAGATGCGTGCTGATCGCCACCGGCTCACCGGAGGCGCCTGTGTAGTGCGTCGGCATGCCGGACACCATGATGAATTGCGGATGGTAGCTGACCAGCACGCACAGCGCTCCTGGCGCGGCCAGCCGCCACGCCTCCGCGTAGAACGGCGCCAGTTCCGGCAGGTGCTCGTCGATCAGCGAGGCGATCACCAGGTCGTACGCGCCCTCGGTCAGCCCTGTCGCCCGTACGTCACCTTCGGTCAGCGTGGTGTGGGCGCCGCGTTGGATGGCCTGCTCCAGCATGCCCGGGCTCAGGTCGACCCCGTCGATGTGTGGGATTCCGTGTTTCCGCAGCCAGGCTCCGGTTCGCCCGGTACCGCAGCCCAGGTCGGCCGCCCGCCGCACCCGGCCGAGGTCCAGCCGCCGCAGTCGCCCCAGCAGCGCGAGATCCATCTCGTCCAGCACCGTCTGCTCGTAGGTCGGCGCCCATCCGTCGTACCCGCTGGTCACGTCGACGGTGCGGTAGTGGCGACGGTCGAAATCGGCGAAGGACGGCATGCGGGCGAGTATGTCTCCTGAGATCGATTCCACGCCAGGAATTTACCGACCGCGCACGTGGTGTGCTATCCGCCGAAACGGCGTGCCCACCTGGGGCTTCGGCCGCCTCGGTATTCGGCGCGCCTGATTCGGCGGCACCGCAGCACATTCGAGTGATCCGCGCTACAACTCGCGCCGGGCGAATAACGGCAAGTATTCTCGAAAGTCGTGGATCTGACGGTGGACCGGGTGGCATTCGGAGACGTGCGGGTCGCCTACCGGGATTCGGGGGTGGGCGCGGTCAGCGACGTTCCCGTGATGCTGGTGCACGGCATGGGTGGTGACGGGTACACCTGGGACCGGTTCGCCCGTGTCCTGGTGCGGTCCGGGCGCCGGGTGGTCATTCCCGACCTGCGCGGACACGGTCGTAGCTCGCACACCGATTCCTACCGCTTCGACGACTTCGGCACCGACCTGCTACGACTCTGCGATCGGCTGGACCTGACCTCGGTCGATCTGGTCGGGCATTCACTCGGCGGCTACGCGGCGTCCTGCGTCGCGCAGGAGCGGCCGGAGCTGGTGCGCAGGCTGGTCATCGAGGAGTGCCCGCTGCCACTGCGCTCCGGCGCCGAGGAAATGCGGCTGACCCGCCGCTTCCCGACCGTGCCCGAACTGTGGCACGCCACGTCGAGCCTGGCCAGGCACCCGCGCGCGGTGCTCACGTTCGACCGGTCCATGACGAGGACCGCGCTGGAGCAGTTCCGCAAGCCGAACCCGGAGTGGTGGGACCGGCTCTCCGACATCACCGCGCCGACGTTGGTGCTGCGCGGCGGTCCCGGCGGCATGGTCGATCCGGAGAAGCTGCCTGCCCTGCAGGCCGGTATCCCTGACTGCACTGTGGTGGCGTTTACCTGCGGCCACAGCATCCACCGCGACCGTTACCAGGAGTTCGCCGCGGTAGTCCGCCCATTCCTGGCGGGCTGAGCACAGGTGCGGCGTCCGGCTTTCTGGAGTGCGGGACACCGAGCCGATCGGGCAGCACGGTGCGGCGGCTGCCGCGATTACCAGTGCGTGCCGGGAACCCAGCGGGCCGCCCGACGCAGGGCGGTGCCGGTCACGCGGCCGGCCATCGACTGCCTTCGTGGCTTCGGTCGAGAGGCGCCGGGTTCGGCATGGCCCTCGGCATGTTCGGTGTGCTCGCCCCTGGCGGCGGGGGAGTCCGGCAGGGCGCGGTAGTAGCGGTGCAGGATGCGGTCGCGGATATTCGGGGTGATCAGGGCGCAGTATTCGGCGATGGTGCCCAGCGGCACGTCGATGCGCTTCGGGCGTTCGGTCAGTGCGCGCACGATCGTCGCGGCCGCCCACTCAGGGGACTCGGCGGGTGGGCCCTGATCGCCGCTCGGGGTGATCATCGGGGTACGCACCAGCGGCATGTGGATGGTGGTGAAAGTGACGCCGTCGGCCATGGTTTCGATCGCGGCCACCTCTGTGAACTTGTCCAGCGCCGCCTTGCTGGCCAGATATGCCGAGAACCGGGGCGTGGCCACCTGCACGCCCGCGCTGCTGATGTTGACGATGTGCCCGAACTTACGTTTCCGCATCTGTGGCAGCAGTGCCAGCGTCAGCCGCAGCGCGCCGAAGTAGTTGACCGCCATGGTGCGTTCGAAGTCGTGCAGCCGGTCGGTGGAGCGGTGGATGGCGCGGCGGATGGATCTGCCCGCATTGTTCACCAGCATGTCGACGTGTCCGTGCTCGTCCAGGATGGTCTTGACCGTGTGCTCGACGGAGTCGGAATCGGTGATGTCGCACGGGTATGCGTAAGCGACGCCGCCCGCGGCCCTGATCTCTTCGACCAGGGCGGTGAGCTCGCCGCCGCGCCGCGCGAGCAGGAATACGGTGGCGCCTTTGCCGGCGACGGCCGACGCCGCGGCTCGTCCGATCCCGGAGGAGGCTCCGGTGATGAGGACATGCCGTTCGGCCAGGTCGCGGTCGCGGCGGTGGCGCCGGATCTTCCCGGGTAAGCCGGCGGTCTCGGCGGATGCGTCGGACATCGCTACCTCCTGTGCGGGGTCGAGTCGACATTAACTTACTTTGAAGTAAGTTTACTCGTCGAGTGGTCCTGGTCGCGTCCAGGATCGGGCCGCTCTCGCCGTGATGGCGGGTGTCGCACCGACGCGATCCGCGCATTCGAGATTCCCCGTGCAGGGGGAGTTCCGGCGCGGCGAGCCGGGTCGAACACTCTCGAATCAATCGAACATATGTGCGATACTCGGCGCATGGCGGACGATCGGATGGCGGAGGTTTTTGCCGCGGTGCGGCTCGGGGGCGTTGACTCGACGGCGGCGCGGCAGACGCTGGAGAAGCTGTGGAACGAACTCGGTGAACATGCGGACGCGTTGCACCGCTGCGTCATCGCGCACCACTTGGCCGACCTGCAGGACGAGGCCGCCGATGCGCTCCGCTGGGATCAGCGGGCGCTTGCCGCGGTGTTCGGGCCCGGTATTCCGCTGGACGAAGGACTGCGCGGTTTTCTTCCCGCGCTGTATCTGAATCTGGCCGACAGTCATCGTCGCGTCGGGGAGTTCGAGGTGGCTCGGATGCAGCTGGCCATCGCTCGCGGACATCTCGACGTCCTTGCCGCCGACGCCTACGGCGCTTTGATCCGGGGTCGGCTCCGTGGCGTCGAAGCCGCCCTTGCCGTCGGTTCCGCGGAGCGACTTCCGGGCTCCTGACCTGGCTGTACAACGGCGTTGTTCGAATGTACGTTCGAGCATGAGGAGGTGTGGTGTGGGCTGGGCCAACGGGCCGCCGAGCTGGGCGGAAATGGAGCGGGTGCTGTCCGGGCGGTCCGGACGAGCCGACCCGGACGCCAGGCACCCCGGCGATGGTGGCGACAGCCCGGCGTGGTCGCGCAAGCGTGTCGAGTATCGGCCCGAGCCGGTTGAGCGTGCCGACGAACCGTCGGTGCCCTACGCGGAGCTGCACGCGCATTCGGCCTACAGCTTTCTGGACGGTGCGAGCCAGCCGGAGGAACTGGTGGAGGAGGCGGTGCGGCTCGGCCTGGAAGCGATCGCGCTCACCGACCACGACGGCTTCTACGGCACCGTCCGCTTCGCCGAGGCGGCCAAGGAATGGGGAATGCCCACGGTCTTCGGCGCCGAGCTGTCGCTCGGCGTCCAGCCCGAGCCGCGCGGTCCCGCGACGGAACATGGGCACGACGCCGCCAACTCGGCGGCGCGTACCGGCTCGCCGGATCCGGCCGGGCCGCACCTGCTGGTGCTGGCCCGTGGCCGGGAGGGCTACCGCCGACTGTCCCGTGCGATCGCGGCCGCGCACCTGGCCGCGGGGGAGAAGGGCATCCTGCGCTACGACTTGGACGCGCTCACCGCCGCGGCCGAGGGGCACTGGCACATCCTGACCGGCTGCCGAAAGGGGCACCTCCGCCAGGCGCTGGAGCGCGACTTGCGCACCGGGAGTACACGTCTCGTGCACGCGGAGGCCGCGCTGCGCGACCTGGCCGAACGCTTCGGCGCCGAACGGGTGAGTGTGGAACTCACCCACCACGGCATCCCGGAGGACGACGAGCGCAACGCCCACCTCCTCGCCCTGGCCGATCGCCTCGGCCTGCCGGTGCTCGCCAGTACCGGAGCGCATTTCGCCGCGCCGGGGCAGCGCAGGCGAGCCATGGCGCTCGCGGCGATCCGGGCGCGGCAGAGTCTGGACGAGGTGGCGGGCTGGCTGGCGCCCGCGGGCGGCGCGCACCTGCGTTCCGGGGCGGAGATGGCGCGGCTGTTCGCCGACTGTCCCCATGCGGTGGCGAACGCGGCGGCGCTGGCCCGCGAATGCGCTTTCGACCTGAAGCTGATCGCCCCGAGACTGCCGCCGTTCGACGTGCCCTCCGGACACGACGAGCAGTCCTGGCTCCGCGAACTCGCCTTAGCGGGTGCCGCGCGGCGCTACGGCCATCCGGAACGGAACCCGCAGGCCTACCGGCAGATCGAGCACGAACTCGCGGTGATCGCCGCCCTGGAGTTCCCCGGCTACTTCCTGGTGGTGCACGACATCGTCAGCTTCTGCAAGGACAACGACATCCTCTGCCAGGGGCGCGGTTCCGCGGCCAACTCCGCGGTCTGCTACGCGATCGGCATCACCAATGTCGACCCGGTGCGCAACCAGCTGCTGTTCGAGCGGTTCCTCTCCCCGGAACGCGATGGCCCGCCCGATATCGATGTCGACATCGAATCCGACCGCCGCGAAGAGGCGATCCAGCACGTCTACGCCAAGTACGGCCGCGAGTACGCCGCGCAGGTGGCCAACGTGATCACTTATCGCGGCAAGTCCGCGGTGCGCGATGCCGCACGGGCACTGGGTTTTTCGCCGGGTCAGCAGGACGCGTGGAGCAAGCAGGTGAGTCGCTGGAGCAGTGTTGAATCGGCGGCGCTCCCGGGGCTCTCCGTGGTTACGCAAGCTACCGCCTCCGAGCCCGTCGCTCGCGCCGGCGTCGGCGCCGAGTCGAACACCGACATTCCCGCCGAGGTGCTGGAGCTGGCCGCCGACATCGAGGGGCTGCCACGGCATCTGGGCATCCACTCCGGCGGCATGGTGATCTGCGACCGGCCGATCGCCGACGTCTGTCCGGTGGAGTGGGCGCGCATGCCCGGCCGCAGCGTATTGCAATGGGACAAGGACGATTGCGCCGCCATCGATCTGGTGAAGTTCGACCTGCTCGGGCTCGGCATGCTCTCCGCGCTGCACTACATGATCGACATGGTGCGCGAGCACAAGGGCGAGACCGTCGAGCTGCACACGTTGGATCTTGCCGAACCCGCCGTCTACGAGATGCTGACGCGCGCGGACTCGGTGGGCGTCTTCCAAGTCGAGTCGCGGGCGCAGATGGCCACGTTGCCCCGGCTGAAACCACGGAGCTTCTACGACTTGGTGGTCGAGGTGGCGCTGATCCGTCCCGGCCCCATCCAGGGCGGTTCGGTGCACCCCTATATCCGGCGTCGCAACGGGGCGGAGGAGATCGTCTACGACCATCCCGCGCTGCGGAATTCGCTGGAACGCACTCTCGGTGTTCCGCTGTTCCAGGAACAGCTCATGCAGATGGCCGTCGATGCCGCCGGGTTCACCGCGGTCGAAGCCGATCAGCTGCGCCGCGCCATGGGCTCGA
Source organism: Nocardia sp. NPDC023852 (assembly GCF_040639505.1). NCBI lineage: Bacteria > Bacillati > Actinomycetota > Actinomycetes > Mycobacteriales > Nocardiaceae > Nocardia > Nocardia sp. NPDC023852. The sequence goes on along the minus strand of NZ_JBFAAB010000008.1, from coordinate 168,154 downwards.
AGCGGTCTCCGGAACGCATGGACCGCCTGAAGGAACGGCTCTACCAGGGCATGCGCGAGCGGCACGGCATCACCGGCGAAGTCGCCGACCGCATCTACGAGAAGCTCTACGCTTTCGCGAATTTCGGTTTTCCGGAAAGTCATTCGCAGAGCTTCGCCTCGATCGTGTTCTACTCGGCCTGGTTCAAGCTGCATCACCCCGCCGCCTTCTGCGCGGGTCTGCTGCGCGCTCAGCCGATGGGCTTCTACTCGCCACAGTCCCTGGTCGCCGACGCCCGCAGGCACGGCGTCGCGGTGCACGGCCCCGACATCAACGCCAGCCGCGCCGAACCCACCCTCGAAGCGAAGGGCACCGAGGTGCGCCTCGGCCTCGCTGCCGTCCGCCATATCGGCACCGACCTCGCCGAACGCATCGTCGTTGCCAGGGGCGAGCGGCCCTACACCTCCTTCCTCGACCTGACCGGACGGGTGGAACTCACGGTCGCCCAAGCGGAATCCCTCGCTACGGCCGGTGCGCTCGGCAGCCTCGGCAGTACGCGCCGGGAAGCCCTGTGGGCGGCGGGCGCCGCCGCCGGTGAACGTCCGGACCGGCTGCCCGGCACCGGTGCGGCCACCACCGCGCCCGCTCTGCCCGGTATGAGCGATCTGGAAATGGCCGCCGCCGACGTCTGGGCCACGGGTGTCTCCCCGGACAGCTATCCGACCCAGTTCCTGCGCCCTCGGCTCGACGCCCTCGGCGTCACACCGGCTTCCGGCCTGCTCGACGTCCCCGACGGCTCGCGCGTCCTGGTGGGCGGCGCGGTAACGCACCGGCAGCGCCCCGCCACCGCCGAGGGCGTCACCTTCCTCAACCTGGAGGACGAAACCGGGATGGTGAACATCGTCTGCTCGGTGGGTCTGTGGAGCCGCTACCGCCGTCTCGCCCAGGGCGCTCCCGCCTTGCTCATCCGCGGCCGGGTGCAGAATGCCGAGGGCGCGGTCAGCGTTGTCGCCGAACACCTGCAGCGTTTGAATTTGCGGATGGAGTCGAGATCGCGCGACTTCCGCTGATTCGAGAGAGGGGCGCGCAGACCCCCGGATCTTCTGTAAGGCAAGCGTCAGTCCGAGGCCAACGTCGCCAGCGTCATCCATCCGACGTCGGATAGGTGTCGGCATGGGGAGGACGTCAAGAAGTGTTGGAAGTGTTCTGGAGAAGGATTATCAGGAGCTGTTCGCGCCGGGTGCTATCGGGTGTGGGCTGGTGCTGCCGCCCTTCCGGGCGGTGGTGAAGGCCCTCACGGGAGCCCGTCAGGGTCGAGCGTGCCCTGAACCGGGTGGTCATGTACCAAGATCGCGTGCAGCATGAAAACGCCGTGTTTGCCGTGCGAATAGTGCATTTTCGGTCATGAACCGACGGTAGGATCGGAGTGTGCGGCTTCGGTACAACTTCCGCTTGTATCCCTCTGTGGGACAACAGCGGTCGTTGGCGAAGGCATTCGGAGGCGCGCGGGTGGTGTACAACGATGCACTCCGGGCGCGGCGGGAAGCGTTCGAGGCCGGGCAGCGGATCAGCGATGGAGAACTGTCCAAGCGGCTCACCGAATCGAAACATCGTCTACGCAGCTGTGCTCGGTGTGCGGAGCGCTGGGCGGAAAGAAGCCGTTGTATGTCCGGGAGTGGACGTGCATGTGTGGTGTGACCCATGATCGCGATGTGAACGCCGCGAAGAATATTCTGGCCGCAGGGCGTGCGGACAGTCCAACGCTTGGGGAGCTGGTGTCAGCCTCGGCCTCGGTCGAGCAGTCGGAGTTGCAGCAGGAACCCACCGGAAGCGCGGCACAGCCCGCACAGGCCGGAATCTCCTGCCTTCGGGCGGAAAGGACGTCGTGCGAGCAATGAGGAAGCTTGCTGTGCTGTGCGTCGCTGTGCTGGGTTTGACTGTGCTCGCCGGGTGCGGTGATGACGACGAGAAGTCCGTGCCTGGCCGATCGTCGACGCTGGCCACCGGGCCGGCTCCCGCGATGGTTCCTCCAGGGCTACGCGAAAAAGCGCCGCCGAAGCGGGACGACAACTCCCGCGGAGAAACGGTTTCCGTGCGCAAGGAGGTCGTCACCGGCAGTGTCGAGATCACTGCTGACGCGCCCGTCGCCGCGGCGGGCACGATCGCCGATCGGGTGCGCGAGGTAGGCGGCCGGATCGACAGCCGCACCGAGCAGCCCGGCACCGACGACGACGAGCCGAGCGCCACGCTCACCGTCCGGGTACCCGCCGACAAGACCGACAGGTTCATCGATGCCCTCGGCGGCGTCGGGCGTGTCACCCGGGTCAGCACCAATCGGGACGACGTCACCATGCAGTGGGAGGACCTGGACGCCAGGATCAAGGCGCTACAGGCTTCGGTCGACCGGCTGCGCGCGCTTATCGCGGGCGCCACCAACACCGCCGACCTGCTCAATGCGGAGCAGGCGATGACCAGCCGACAAGGTGAACTCGACAGTCTCACGGCGCAGAAGCGGCATCTCGACGATCAGGTCGCCCTGTCCACGCTGACCATCGATATCACCACGGGAGACAAGAAATCCGACGACGACGCCGACACCTTCTGGGACGGCATCGTCTCCGGCTGGAACTCGCTGGTGAACTGGCTCGAGGACGCGGTCGTGTTCACCGGCAAGGCCATACCGTGGCTCGGCTTCGTGCTGGTGATCGCCGCCCTGGTGTGGGGCATCGCCCGGCTGGTGCCGCGGCGTAGGAAAGCCGTGCGTGGAGGGGAAGAATCGGCACCGGCTCCGGTGGAGCCTTCGACCAGCGCCGAACCCTCGCGAGGCGCGGATACCAGCGCAGGAGACAAGGGTGACGACGGTAGTAAGGGCGACGATCAAGCCGAACAGTCGTAAGGGCCCGCTGGTGGAAACCTTCGACGACGGGAGCCTGCAACTGTACGTGCGGGCTCCCGCTGTCGAAGGCAAGGCCAACAAGGCCGCGATCGAGCTGATCGCCGAGCACTACGGGGTGCCCAAGTCCGCGGTCCGGCTGGCGGCGGGCGCCGCGTCGCGTTTCAAACGGTTCGAGATCAACGTCTGATCCGCGGTTTCGTTGACGGACAATGCTTTCCGTCCGTCGTCTAAACCCCTCCGGGGAACCCCAGCTGGCGCCACGCCTCGTACACCGTCACCGCCGCCGCGTTCGAGAGGTTCATCGAGCGGCGTCCCGGCAGCATCGGGATGCGCAGCAGATCGGTGACGCGCGGATCGGTGAGCACCGCCTCGGGCAGGCCGGTGGGTTCGGTCCCGAACAGCAGCACGTCGTTCTCGCGGTACGTCACGTCGGTGAACCTGGTAGTGGCCTGCGTGGTGAACGCATAAACCCGCTCCGGGCGCAGCGCTTCCCACGCCGCCGCCAAATCGGAGTGCACCGTCACCGACGCCAGATCGTGGTAATCCAACCCGGCCCGCCGCAACTTCGGCTCGGACAGATCGAACCCCAGCGGCTCGATCAGATGAAGATGGCACCCGGTCCCCGCGACCAATCGAATCGCGTTCCCGGTATTCGGCGGGATGCACGGCTCATGGAACATCAGATGGAACACAGGTGTCAGTCAATCAGGTCGTCGAGCGCCACTGACAACTTCTGTCAGTCGGGCAGCAGTCGGAGCGGAATCGGATGACGGGTTCGGACCGCGCTGAAGTGTCGGCGATCCAATGTAGCGACTTCCTTCACGTCGAGTCGTTCGGTGACGGCCAGTACGGCAGCATCGACAGCACCGAGCGGGAAGTCGGCGTACTTTCTGACCAACTCGGCCATCCGAAGCAGATCGGCCCGGGTGAGATCGACAAGCTCGATTTCCTCGTTGGCGATAGATTCCAGGAACATGGCTTCGGCCGAAGGTCCAACCCGCGTTTCCAAGAAATAGCAGACTTCTGCGAGAACCGGACCGGGAACCAGTAGTGGCCCAGGGTGCGTCTCGAGGAGATCAAGGCAGCGTCGATGATCCGCGTCGTTCTCGTTGAGCACAGCGACGAGCGGGCCGGTGTCGCAGACGATCACTCGGCTTGTCTATCACGTTCCTCGCGGAGCAACTCTTCCGACCTTGCCGCTAGATCAGACTCAGCGTGCATCAAACCGGCAAATGAGAGGCGCCGACGCTGCTCGCCTGGAGGCTCGGTGGCGGGACCTCGCTCAGCTGTCTCGGTGACGACCAACTGCAACGCCACAGCCCGCAACGCATGCGCTTGGTCCGGTGTGAGCCGATCGACCAGACGATGGAGATCTTCGTAGTCGTACGCTGCGGTCATGGGACTGATTGTAGTGAGAACTGCACGCCATAGCGTTGACTGCGCACCATCCCTGCCGTAGCACCGAACACTCCGGGCTGTCATGCCGTCGCTGACGTTCTGCGAACGGTGATGTACGGCTCATGGAACATCAGATGGAACACAGGCCAGTTAATCAGGTGGGCTGGCCGGTCACGTCGGCGGTGATGACGTCCTTCGTCGACGCATAGTCGTGATTCCCGGTGGGGCATTCCTAGGCACGTGCACAGCGCACGTGCATCTGTCCGTTCGGGTTGGCGAAGGATGTGGCGTTGTTATTGTCACCGAAGATTTTCCGGTGTCGTCGTTGTACCTGATGCCTGTCATCGGAGCGGGGTGGGTGCGTCTGCAAGAATCGGAGGCGTGACCGACGCTGACATGCCCACCGCCGAACACCGGTCCGGCAGCCGCAGCCTGGGTGCGCAGTTCCTGCGCTGCCATCTGCCGATGGTCGTCGTCACAGTGGTGATTGTGGTGGCCGTGGTGTTCGTCGCCTCCGACCGGTGGCGACGTGGGGCGTTGTTCTTCGGTGGTGCGACGCTGCTGGCCGCGGCGTTCCGCCTGTGCCTGCCGACGGCGCGGGTCGGTCTGCTCGCGGTGCGCAGCAAGCCGTTCGACGTGGGTGCGCTCACCCTGCTCGGCTCCAGCATCGTTTTCCTCGCGGTCACGATCAACACGATGGGTGTCGGCTAGCGCACGATGTTTCGTGTCGGTGGCGGCTGACATTCAGGCGTACAAGCCCCCGCCCGGAGGTCAGCGGCTCAGCGTCCGGACCGCAGGCCGATCCGCGCCAGCCGCATGGTCTCGGTCAGCAGCTTCGAGACCGCGGCCGCCTCGGTGAGGAAACCGTCGTGCCCGTCGCGCGAGTGCACGACCTCCAGCCCGTCGCAGCCGGGTAGCAGATCAGCCAGCTCCTGCTGGGTCCAGAGCGGATAGAGCCGATCGGAATCGACGCCACCGACCACGCAGGGCACCGGCGTGGCCGCGAGCGCCGCCGCGACACCGCCGCGCTCGCGGCCGACGTCGTGGCGGTTCATCGCCTCGGTCAACAGCACGTATGTGGCGGGATCGAAGCGCTTGCACAGCTTCTCGGCCTGGTGGTCCAGGTAGCTCTGCACCGCATAGCGGCCGCCGCGCAACGGATCCTCATCGCCCTGGGGCTTGTTCTGGAACCGGTGGTCGAGCTCGGACTCGGTGCGGTAGGTCAGGTGCGCGATGCGCCGGGCGATGCCCATGCCGGCCATCGGGGCGCGGCCGGTGTCGTGATAGTCGCCACCCTGCCAGTCGGGGTCGGCTTTGATCGCCGCGATCTGCGTGGTCTGAGTGCCGATCTGGTCGGCGGTGGCACGCGCGCCGACCGCGAGTACCAGCGCGGAGGCGACCCGTTCCGGCGCGCCGACCATCCACTCCAGCACCCGCATGCCGCCCATCGACCCGCCGACGACGGCGGCGAGCCGCCGGATGCCGAGCAGGTCCATCAACGCCGCCTCCGCGGTCACCTGGTCTCGGATGGAGATCTCCGGAAACCGTGCGCCCCAAGGCTTTCCGTCCGGAGCGCGGGTGGCCGGGCCAGTACTGCCCATGCAGCCGCCGAGCACGTTCGTCGCGATCACACACCATTCGTCGGTGTCCAGCGGCGCGCCGGGACCGACCATCCCGTCCCACCAGCCCGGCAGCGGGTGGATGTCATCGGCCCTGCCGACGACGTGCGAGTCGCCGGTCAGCGCGTGTTCGACAAGCACGACATTGTCCAGCGCGGGGGAGAGCTCACCCCAGCGCTGCACCGCCAAGTGGACGTCCGGAACGACCGCGCCGCTCTCCAGCAGCGCATCCCCGATGGCGATGATGCCGAGCCGCCCGTCTGGAGGCGGCAGTACCACGCCGGACGAACAGGCGATATTCGGTTCGATACGCACGGTCACGACGCAGCCACCGCGAAACCGGCGCGAGGGTCGGCGTCGGAATCTCGGATACCAACTGCCAGGCGGACCAGGCGGTAGATCGCTCCGGAGGCCGATCTCTCGTCGGGTGTCAGGTGAGAATGCGTCCTCGGCGCGGGGTCCATCACGAGAGAACGCACATCCCCGATGTTAGCCACATGGCTCTGCGGGGCCGATCCGTCGACGAACTTCTTGCCCGCGCCGACGCCGCCGCGCGGCGCGAACGCGGCGACCGTGCCCTTCGGGACCAGTCGCTGCCGGTGCGGACGAGCGCTCGTCATGCCGGAACGAACCTGTCCGACCTGGATCTGCTCAGTGTCGAACGGCACCTGCGGCAGGTAGTTTCCGGTCGCGGGCGCGGTGAAATCACTCATGGTTTTGCTCCAAAGCAGGTGTTCGCCGGTACTGAAGGGTTATCCGGGTATGTGTGAACAACAACACATTTCGGCGACCTCCTGTGCGCGCTTGCTCCCGACTTTCGGGAGCCAGGTCATCACCCGGAGCACCCCACCGCAGCTGGAGGGTTGCCGGCCAGCGAGCCGGGGCTTGGCGCTGGCACTCATGACCTTTTCGGCATCATAGCTGGCAGGCGGTCAGCCTTAGAAATCTTCCGGCGAACTCACTGGCCATCGCTGGTCCGCGCGACGCAGCAGGTGCGTACGAACTCGTCGAAGGTGGCGATGAACGCGGCGCGTCCTGCCGCGGCCGCGGCCGCGGTCGCAAGGTCGTCCTGAACGAACGCCTCGCCTGAGCACTCCATGCCGACGTGGCCGATCAGCTGCCAGGTTCCGACGATCAGGCGCACCGCGGGTGAGTCGGGTTCGGTGCCGAGCCGCTCGGCCACCACGGCCGCGATCGCGGCGGTCTTGTCGTCGGCCTGTTCGAGGCTGCGCGCGCTGACCGACGGGTTGCTGCGCAGAATCCGCTGCATCTGCTGGAACTGCCGGAACGAGATCGGTCCCGTGTCGCCTTCGTCGGCAGCCCGGCCCACTACGCGCAAGAACGCCTCGCGCAGCGACTCGAGTTCGTTGCCTGCGACCGGAAGGTCGCGCAGAGTCTCGGCGACGGCGAGCCCGAAGTCCTTCACCGGGCCGAGGACGATGTCCTCTTTGCTGTCGAAGTAGCGGTTGATCGTTCGCGGCGAGACATCGGCGGCGTTGGCGATCTGCTCGACCGTTGTCGCGTCGAAGCCCTGGGTGTCACACAGGTCGAGGCCGACCTCGATGATGCGCAGCCTGGTCTGCTGCTTCTTGCGTTCGCGCAGGCCGGGCCGCCCCGGGTTAGCTGGTGGGCTCGCGGAGGTGTCCGCCGCTGCGCTCGCGCCGATCGGCGCTGATGACTCGAGCATCTGCACATCGTATCGCGATCTGACAGTTTCATGTCTAGAACAGTCAAATGTCGGATTGCGACATTTTTCTCTTGACGACAAATGTCGCTAAATGACAGGATGGCTCCACTACTTCGACCAACGAGGAGATGACGGTGACCGAGACTGCGAAAGCGGTAGACGTTCCGGAAAGACAGGGCAGTTCGGCGCGCTGGCTTGCGCTGGGGGTGATCGCATCAGCCCAGCTCATGGTGGTTCTGGACGCCACGATCGTGACCATCTCGCTGCCGTTCGCCCAGCGCGATCTCGATATCAGTGACGGCAACCGGCAATGGATGCTCACGGCCTACACGCTGATCTTCGGCGGCCTGCTGCTGCTGGGCGGTCGGCTGGCCGATTACCTGGGGCGTCGCCGGATCTTCCTCATCGGGCTGGTCGGCTTCGCGGGGGCCTCCGCTCTGGCCGGTCTCGCGCAGAATGGCGCCGAGATGTTTGCCGGGCGTGCGCTCCAGGGTGCGTTCGCCGCACTGCTCGCGCCGGCCGCGCTCTCGCTGCTGTCGGTGACCTTCACCGAACCCGGTGAGCGCGCCAAGGCCTTCGGCCTGTTCGCCGGCGTCTCCGCCGGCGGCGCGGCGCTCGGATTGATCGCGGGCGGCGCGCTCACCGAGTACGCCTCCTGGCGCTGGTGCCTGCTGGTCAACACGCCGGTCGCGTTGCTCGCGCTGCTCGGCGCGCTGGCCTGGGTGGTGAAGGACGTGCCGACGCCGCGCAGCGGAGGTTACGACGTGCCGGGCGCCGTCACCGTGACGACGGGCCTGATCGCCATTGTGTACGGCTTCAGCCGCGCCGCCGACGACGGCTGGCTGGCGGGCAGCACCCTCGCGCTGCTCATCGTGGGGCTGGGCTTGCTCGTCGCCTTCGTCGCGATCGAACGGCGCTCGTCGAACCCGCTGTTGCCGCTGCACATTCCTGGGGAGATCAACCGGGGTGGCGCGTTCCTTGCCGCGTTGCTCATCCCGATCGCCATGTTCGCGATGTTCCTGTTCCTGAGCTACTACTTCCAGATCACGCTCGGCTACTCCGCGCTGAAGGCAGGCTTCGCGTTCCTGCCCTTCCCGGCGGGCATCGCGATCTCCGCGGGCGTCACCAGCGCGTTGCTGCCCAAGCTCGGGCCGCGACCGCTGATGGTGGGCGGCGCCGTGCTCGGGGTCATCGGCCTGGTGCTGCTCGCGCAACTGGGCTTCGGCGACAGTTACCTCGCGGGTGTGCTGCCCGCGCAGGTGTTGATCGCGCTGGGCATGGGTCCGCTGTTCGTCGGCATGCAGACCGTTGCCCTGCATCAAGTGGAGGAAGCAGACTCGGGTGTGGCCTCCGCGCTGCTGAACGCGGCGCAGCAGGTCGGCGGCGCGGTCGGCACAGCGTTGCTGACCACCATCTCGGTGCAGGTCGCCAAGACCTTCGCGGCGAACAATCCAGCCATCGACAACTTGGCCGCGCGTGCCGCGATCCACAGCTACGACGTGGCCTTCTACGTCGGCGCCGGGTTCTTCCTCGCGGCTATCCCGGTCATCGCCCTCATGATCCGGGATCGGCCCGAGAGCCTGATCGAAGGCTCCGAACAAGGCGCTGCGGACGCCTCGGACGCCCGGGTTCCGGTCGCGGTCTGATTCGGTCGCACGAGGTCCGCGTATCGCACCGGCGATGCGCGGACCTCGTCGTTTCCCTGTGTGTCGCGGTATCGAGGGGTTGCCGACGGCCACGGTGGTTGCGCGCCGCGAAGAGGCCGCCGACCTACCGATCGGTAACTATCGTGGCTCAGCTCACTCGGGGGGCTGCCCGCGTGGTGAGATGTCCGGAACCAGTACGCTTGTCTTGTTTGCACCAGAAGTCTCGCGGACAACGCGGGACATATACGTTGTCTGTTGGAACAGCTGGGGTCCGCTCACAAGCGTGTTCGCCTGGCCGTGCAATAAGGGCACCATCCTAGGAGGACACGAAGATCCATGTCCAAGATCAAGGTTGAAGGCACCGTCGTCGAACTCGACGGCGACGAGATGACCCGGATCATCTGGCAGTTCATCAAGGACAAGCTGATCCACCCGTATCTCGATGTGAACCTGGAGTATTACGACCTGGGCATCGAGTACCGGGACAAGACGGACGACCAGGTCACGATCGACGCCGCCGAGGCCATCAAGAAGCACGGCGTCGGCGTGAAGTGCGCCACCATCACACCGGACGAGGCGCGCGTCAAGGAATTCGGCCTGAAGAAGATGTGGCGGTCGCCGAACGGCACCATCCGCAACATTCTTGGCGGGACCATCTTCCGTGCCCCGATCATCATCTCCAACGTTCCGCGGCTGGTGCCGGGCTGGACCAAGCCGATCATCATCGGCAGGCACGCCTTCGGCGACCAGTACCGCGCTACCGACTTCAAGGTGTATCAGGCGGGCACGGTCACCGTGACCTTCACTCCTGACGACGGCAGCGAGCCGATTCAGCACGAGGTCGTGAAGATGCCCGAGGACGGCGGTGTCGTGCTCGGCATGTACAACTTCAAGAAGTCCATCGAGGACTTCGCGCGGGCCTCGTTCAACTACGGCCTGCAGCAGAACTACCCGGTGTACCTCTCCACGAAGAACACCATCCTGAAGGCCTACGACGGCATGTTCAAGGACACTTTCCAGGACGTCTTCGACGCCGAGTTCAAGACCCAGTACGACGCGGCGGGCCTCACCTACGAACACCGCCTGATCGACGACATGGTCGCCTCGTCCATGAAATGGGAGGGCGGTTACGTCTGGGCCTGCAAGAACTATGACGGCGACGTGCAGTCCGACACCGTCGCGCAGGGCTTCGGTTCGCTCGGCCTGATGACCTCCGTGCTGCTGACCCCGGATGGCCGCACCTGCGAGGCCGAGGCCGCGCACGGCACCGTCACCCGGCACTACCGCCAGCACCAGCAGGGCAAGCCGACCTCGACCAACCCGATCGCGTCGATCTTCGCCTGGACCCGCGGCCTCGAGCACCGCGGCAAGCTGGACAACACTCCTGAGGTCATCGGCTTCGCGCAGACCCTGGAGGACGTCGTCATCAAGACCGTCGAGGGCGGGCAGATGACCAAGGACCTCGCGCTGCTCGTCGGCGGGGACCAGGGCTACCTGAGCACCGAGGAGTTCCTCGGCGCGCTGGACGCCAACCTGGCTCACGCGCTGCGCTGAGCCGATCCGGAGTCTCGGCGGCGAGCTGCGTACCGAGACATAACGCACGGCCGACTCCGGCGCTGGGTAGGTACCCAGCGCCGCGCTGAACGGAATCGGGCACCCGACCCTGTGGTGGAACGGGTGCCCGGACCGCTTCCTGGGTCAGTTCCGGCTCGCCGCACCGCTGCCGATCAGGCCGGCGACGGCACGGGTGAAACTCGCCGAACCGTTGCCGCGTTCGACTTCCGCGTCGAACAGTCGCTGCAGCGGGTCGAGCAGATCCGTAGGCACGCCCTGGGCGCGGCTGACTGTTCGGATATTGGCCAGGCCCGCCTGGTTGACCGCCAGGTCGGAATAGTTGACCGGGAACTTCCCGGAGTCGACTTCCGCGGCGAGTACCGGCAGCATGTCCAGCAGTGCGCGGAACCACGGGACAAGGAAGCTGTCGGTGAATTCGCCCGCAGTGAAATTCTCGCTGCCCACCATCGCGACGGCCTGGAAGAAGCCGCCGAACATGCCGTACATGCCCGCGAGCACCGCCATGTCGTGCAGTCCTGCCAGGCCGGCGTCCGCACCGAGGTACTTCGCGTTCCCGAGTTCGACGATGGTGTCGGCGTGCTCGGCCTGCGCGATGGGGGAGCCGCTGTACACCAGCAGGGTGTCGGGCGTGCCGAGGGTCTGCGGCACCCCCAGGATGCCGCCGTCCAGGAAGTAGCCGCCTCGGCCGCTGAGCGCGCTGTCCAGTGCGCGCGCCTCGTCCGGGCGTCCGGTGGCGACGTTCAGGATGGTGCGCCCGTCCAGCCCACCCGGTGTCGAGCCGAGCAGGGCGGCGGCCCCGCCGGTGTCGGCTACCGCGACCACGATCAGCCTGCCCGCGGCGATCGCCTCGGCGGGCGTCGGCGCCCTCCGCGCGCCCAGCTCCGCGAGTCGGGTTCCCTTGTCGGCGGACCGGTTCCACACGGTGGTCGGGTGACCGTTGCGTAGGAAGATCTCGGCGATCGTCGCGCCGATGCGCCCCAGGCCGAGGACGGTCACCGGAGTCCGGTTGTCGTTCATTGGTTTCTCCGTCGGTTCGTGAGTTCGAGTGTGCGGGGCGCCCGGAGACCAGTCTCGGTGCTCCGGGCAGCGGGGAGTGAGTGGCAGAACTGCCCATAATCGAACGCTTCCTGCCATGCTGGTGGTATGACTGGTCGAACCGTCGCGATGGCACTCGCTCCCGGCGCCATGCATCCCTGGGATCTCTACGAGCTGGGCGTGGTGGCCTCGATCTTCGGCACGCCGCAGCCCGATCTGGCCGACCCGTGGTACGACCTGCGCGTCTGCTCGGTGACGTCGGCGAAGGACGCGCAGCCGATGGGCTTCGGCGCGTTCCTGCGGCCGGAGTACGGGCTGGCGGAACTCCTGGAGGCCGACACGGTTATCGTCCCTTCGGTCGCGCAGGACTGCGTCACTGCCGAACGTGAATTGCCGCGGGAACTGCTCGACGCCCTTGCCGAAGCCCATCGCCGCGGCACGCGCATGGTCGCCCTGTGTGACGGCACGTTCGCCCTCGCCGCCGCCGGGATCTTGCACGGGCGCCGGGTCACCGCGCACTGGGAACACGCGCCCCTGCTGGCCAAGCGCTACCCGAGTATCGAGGTCGACGGCTCGGTGCTCTATGTCGACGATGACGACATCCTCACCAGCGCGGGCATGACCGCCGCGCTCGACCTCTGTCTGCACCTGGTCCGGCGGGATCTCGGTGCGGTCGTCGCCAATGGGCTGGCCCGGCGCATGGTGATCCCGCCGCACCGCTCCGGAGGACAGGCGCAGTTCGTCGACCTGACCATTCCGGCGCGCACGGAGGACGATCTCGGCCCCGTGCTGCAATGGGCCATCGCGCACCTCGACGAGCCGCTCACCGTCGAGACCCTCGCCGCCAAGGCCAATATGAGCCAACGCACCTTCCACCGCCGCCTGCAGCAGGCCACCGGCGTTACCCCGATGCAGTGGCTGCTCGGCCAGCGCCTCGCGCACGCCCAATCCCTGCTGGAATCGACCGATTACGGCATCGAACGAATCAGCCGCATGTCCGGCCTCGGCACCGCCACCAACCTGCGCCGCCACTTCTCCGGCGTCATCGGGGTTACTCCGGCGGAATACCGCCGCACTTTCCAGCGGCGCTCGCCGGCCGGTTCCGGTGCGGGTAGGAAACCCCGGGTCGGATCGGCGGCGGACTGAAGCGTTCCACGCATCATTCTCTCGCCTACTAGCGAATTCTCTTGTCTTGCAGCGGAACACGCAGGCGTGCGTCGGCGGCCTTGTGATCGCCGCAGGCTTCAGCTGTACCACCCCGTCACCGTGGGCGTCCCCCTCGCGGTTCTCGGCATTCTCCCGCGGGTCCGTCGTGGGCCCGCGCTCTCGGGAGCTACCGGCTCGTCTACTGCTGTCGGGTCGGGGTAGCAACTGCGGCGCCGTCCTTGTCACGTGCGGGAGGTTCGTCCCTTTGCGGCTTCCGGAGCTGGCCCACATGATTTCTCGATGGCACGGTGGTCGAACTCACGTCTGCTCCAGGAAGCGGATCCGCCGGCCGAGCGGTTGCATGACCGTGTGACCCCAGTAGCTATTCGTACGCTCGTACGTCCCGACAAGGCCGAGCGGACTACTTGGCACATTCCCGCCATGCTGGCGCTGGCGCTCGGCGGATTCGGGATCGGCACAACCGAATTCGTCACTATGGGTTTGCTGCCAGACATCGCTTCCGCCATGCGAATCTCCGAACCGATCGCGGGCCACGCGGTGTCGGCCTACGCGCTCGGTGTGGTGGTCGGCGCTCCGGTGATCGCCGCACTGTGCGCGCGAGTTCCGCGCAAGCGATTGCTCGTCGCGCTGATGGTCGCGTTCACCCTCGGTAACGTGGCTACAGTGCTGGCACCCTCGTTCCAGACGTTGGTGCTCGCGCGGTTCGTCTCCGGGTTGCCGCACGGCGCCTACTTCGGTGTCGCCTCGCTCGCCGCCGCCACGCTCGCCCCGGTGGGGCATCGGGCCAAGGCGATTGCCGCAGTTATGCTGGGGTTGAGCGCCGCCAATGTCGTCGGCGTTCCCGCCGCCACCTGGCTCGGCCAGCATCTCGGCTGGCGCGACGCATTCGTGGTGGTCGCGATGATCGGCGTCGCCACCGTCGCGGCCCTGATCCGTTTCGTCCCGGAACTCACCGGCATCAAAGGGACCAACCCGATGACCGAACTCGGCGCGCTGCGTCGCCCGCAGGTGCTGTTGACCCTGCTGGTCGGTGCCGTCGGCTTCGGCGGCATGTTCGCCGTCTACACCTACATCGCGACCACGCTCACCGAGGTCGTGGGCATGCGGGCCGGGCTGGTGCCCGTGGTGCTGATGCTGTTCGGCGTCGGCATGGTGGTCGGCAACATCATCGGTGGCGTGCTGGCCGACCGCGGCGTCGACCGTACGATCTTCGCGGCCATGATCGCCATGGCCGTCATCCTCGCCGGTTTCGTCGCCGCCGCGCACAACCCCTATACCGCGGCTGTCGGAGCATTCCTGGTCGGCGCCTCGGGAGCCATGTTGTCGCCTGGCCTGCAGACCCGCTTGATGGACGTCGCCGCCGACGCCCAAACGCTCGCCGCCGCCCTCAACCACGCCGCTCTGAACACCGCCAACGCTGTCGGTGCCTGGCTCGGTGGTGTCGTCATCGCCGCGGGCCTCGGCTATTCCGCCCCAGCCATTGTCGGCGCGGGTCTCGCTGTGCTCGGCATCCTCCTCTTCCTCCTCACCACCTGGATCGCCCGCCGCCACACCACCCACTTCTGACCCCAGCGTCAGCGGCAGTGGGGCATCGGAGCAGAGGTCCCCTTGCCATCCGCACGGCAGAAGATACAGAGCTGTATGCAAGTGGAGTATCGGGGGATGGTCATGGTGTAGCGGTGAAGCAGCAGCGGCGTACGCAGGAGCACCGCAGCACCGAGATGCGCACCCGGCTGCTGGAAGCGACGGTGGATTGCCTATGGTGTTCAACACTCTCGAACGAGGTAGGGCGGGCAAGCCGCAATCAGTATCGCGTTCGCCAACCGACGCAACACAGAGGCCGACTCCCCCTCCGAGCGAAGCGAGACCGAGCATTGCCCGGGCCGCGAACACGCCGCGCCCGCGCGGCCGATTACACAGCGCGCAGGCGATTCCGGCTGGCGTAGACGTGTTCGGCGATGAGGGTGGCGATGCGGTCCGGTGCCTCGAGCATCGGCACGTGGCCGACTCCGTTGACCAGGATGCGGTCGGCGGATTCCGGCAGTTCCTTCAGATAGCGGCGTGCGTAGACGCGATTGGGGATGACCCGGTCGTATTCCGACAGGAGCAGCCGGACCGGCGTCTGAAGGGTGGATAGATCTTCCTGCTCCGGCGAACGGATGCTGCCGAGAATCATCGGAATCATGGCAGGGCAGTGCAATGCTGCGGCGATGGCGGCAACGGTGTCGCGCCGCGATACCGCTGCGGCGTTCTTGCTCAGCGCGAGCAGGGCGATGCGCTGGGCGATCGGGTTGTTCACCGCGAATCCGCCCAGGCGCTTGGCGATTTCGACGAACGGAACCAGCGCGAGGAACTTCAGGCTGACCCGCAGCTGGGTGAGCGAGGGTTTGTGCCAACCACCGGTGGGCGCGATCAGCGTCAGCGTGCGGGCCCGGCCGCGGCGGGCGAGTTCGACGCCGACCCAGCCGCCGAGCGCGTTTCCCGCGATATGGCAGGTGCGCCAGCCGAGATCGTCGAGCTGATCCTCGATCCGGTCGGCGAGCGCGTGCACGTCGACCGACCAGTCGTCCGCGGGCACGCCGCCCCAGTGACCCGCGAGCGCGGGCGCGAACACCTCGCACTGCGACGAAAGCCGCGCCGCGGTCTGCTCCCAGCAATGCGGCGACAGCATGAATCCGTGTAGCAATAACAGCGGGTCGCCGGAACCCAGGTGCAGCGCTTTGATCGGCCGGGGTTCAGTGGCGGCGCCGTGCGCGACGGTCTTTCGCGGGGCGGTGCCGGAGCGATCGGCGGCAGAGGAGGACTTGGAGGTGTCAGACGACATCGTCATCACCCCTTCCTGGACGGCGGTGTCCGGGGGAGTTCATCTGACCAGCATTGTACGGTCGTGTAGTGCCGTACATCATCTCAACAGTGAACGTGAACGGTGTCCGCGCGGCAACCGGCAAAGGCATGCTCGCTTGGCTCGCGGCCACCGAGGCCGACATCGTCTGTGTGCAGGAAACACGCGCCACCGACGAACAGGTCAGGGCGGCGCTGGCGCCCGCGCTCGATGCCGGGTGGTGGCTGTCGCACGCCGAGCCGGAGTCCAAAGGGCGCGCCGGTGTCGGCATCCTGTCCCGGCGTGCGCCGCATGCGGTACGAATCGGCTTCGGCAGCAGCGAGTTCGGCGCATCCGGCCGCTACCTCGAGGCGGACTTCGACCACGTCACCGTAGCCAGCGTGTATGTGCACTCAGGGGAAGCGGGCACCACGCGCCAAGACGAGAAGTACCGCTTCCTGGCCGAACTAGGCGTTTCCATGACCGCGCGTACCGGCGATTTCGTGGTCAGCGGGGATTGGAACATCGCGCACACCGAGCTCGATCTGAAGAACTGGAAAGGCAACCTGAAGTCGGCCGGGTTTCTGCCCGAGGAGCGCGCCTGGATCGACGAGATGCTCGCCGCGGGCTATGTCGACGTCGTGCGCAGGCTGCATCCCGAGGTCGAGGGACCGTACAGCTGGTGGTCCTACCGCGGGCGCGCTTTCGACAACGACACGGGCTGGCGCATCGACTACCAGTTGGCCCGCGGCGATCTCGCCGCACGCGCCAAGCAGGCGGTGGTGGAACGCGCCGCCGCCTACGACCAGCGCTGGTCCGACCACGCGCCCGTCACGGTGCAGTACCGATGAGCCTCTCGCCGAAGGTGCTTCGCGCCCTCGCCGTGCTCGGCGCGGTCGCGCTGGCACTGGTGGTCGTCGCGGTGCTCGCGTTGCGCGGCGGCGGCGATGAGAACACCGCCGCCACCACGGTCGCGACCGCTCGCGCCACCACGGTGCAGACCTCCACAGCCGGGGCCACCGGCCCGCGCGGATCGTCCGTGTCGCCGGTAACCCAGGCGCCCGGCGTCCCGGACCGCGCCTACACCACCCTGCGTGAGATCGATGCGGGCCGCTGGCCCGACTCGGCGAACTCCCCTGGCACCAAGGGGGGCGAACGCTGGATGAACCGCGGTGGCGACCTGCCCGCCTCGGACGCATCCGGTAAACCCATCACCTACCAGGAATGGGATGTCAATCCGAAACAGCCCGGCCGATCCCGGGACGCCGAACGCATCGTCACCGGCAGTGACGGCTCGGCCTGGTATACGGGCGACCACTACAAGAGCTTCACGAGGATGCGCTGATGCCGAAACCGGTCACGTTGTCGCAGTTCCTTGCCCGTCCTGTCGGCGATGGCGCCGAGCACGCTCCCGCTCGGTCCGCGCCACTCACGCTCGGTGCCTTCGCGGGCGACGCCGCCGAGTTCAGTGGGCTGCGAGACAAGGTGCCCTCCGGCTACCTGGTGCGCGAGCTGCGCGGCGCGAAGATGCGCACCACCGGGGGTGTCTTCGACGAGTTCGCCGCCGTGTTCCAGTTCCCGTACTACTTCGGCGAGAACAAAGACGCCTTCGATGAATGCCTCCGTGACCTTGACGATTTCATCGGGGACGCGCCCGGATACATTGCCGCGGTCCGCGACTCGGCCGAGCTGCTCGCCGACGAGCTGGTCGAGCGAGACTGGTTCGCCGAAGCCATGCGCGACTGCGCGGCCTACTGGTCTCGGCGCGAGGTGGCTTTCCGTGTGGTGCTGCAGGGGGACGCGCCCGACATCCAGGACGTACCGCTGCGCCTGTGACGTGCGCGCTTACGTCAGCTTGTCGGCCAGATCCTCGCCAAGCAGCACGAATACGTCGACGGTGTGTTCGATCAGTTCGTCGCGGGTGAGGTCCAGATCGCCATGGAGCCAGGCGGTCAGCGTCTGCACCAATCCGCCGACCAGGTACATGGCGCGGAAATCGATCGCGGGATCGGGGGCAGCGTCGCTCATCCGGTAGAAGTCGATGCCCTCCGCGGCCACCATCCGCGCGAATACCCGCACGGTCTCGGTGGTGCGGGCGCGCAGCTCCGGCGTCGCCATGCCCGCGATCAGTGCGACCTTCGCCTTGCGGGGGTCGTCGGTGAGCAGATGCACGCCCGCGGTGATGGCGGCGTGCGCGGTCGCGCGGGTGTCCGGCGGTGCGGTGCGCACCGCCGAGACAATCGCGGCCGCGAGTTCCTCCGCGATCCCGTCGATCAGCGCCGCCAGCACGGCGTCACGGCCGGCGAAATTCTCGTAGTAGTACCGCTCGTTGAGCCCGGCCTGTGCACACAGCCCGGAGACGGTCAGCTTCGCCAGCCCCTCGGTCCCGACGATCTCCAGCGCGGCCTCCAGCAGCGCCGCGCGCCGCTGCGCCCGGCGCTGCTGCGCCGAGATGCCCCCGTAGGTCCGCTGCACGGTCACGGTGTTTATTCTGCAGCGCCTGCGGCGCGGCGTGTTCGCGGGCTGTGTTTTCGGCCGCGCGGGCGCGGCGTGTTCGCGGCCCCTTCTGGCTCGCGTCCGAGCGACCGCCGCTGGCGACTTCGTCGCGGACGCGGCGGCCGCTCGGACGCGAGCCGGGCCGCGAACGGGGAATGCTCGGTCTCGCTTCGCTCGGAAGCCGGGTGGGGCCGGGGTGGTCGTATGCGAGGCAAACGCAGCAGCATTGATCTGCGCACTGTGATTGTTGTGCGGTGGCGGCCGGCTACGAACGGGCGCGATGGCCGGTGGCGTGGGCAGGTCAGGTTGCGGTCTCACTTCTGGTAGGGAGTATTGCCAGAAATGTAAATCTGGTGGATGCTGTTGCCAGATGCTCTCGATGAGGAGACGACGATGTCCGAGCCCGGCTATTTCAGTGACCACTCCATGATTCGACGAGTCATGAGCAAGCGCGCGGTAGGTGTCACGTACGGCCTGCGCGCCCTGGTCGTCGGGGCGGTGCACCCACTGCTCTACGTCGGTACCGCGGAGAACACCGAGCATCGGATGACGCCTTACACCAGGCTGGCACTGACCGGGCATCTGTTCGAGGCCGTGTTCCTCGGCAGCAAGGCCGAGGCCGACCGCGCGCTGGCCTTCACCACGAAGAAGCACGCAAGGGTGCGCGGTGCGCTGCCGGAGGACGCGGGCCCACGCCATCCGGCGGGCACCGGTTATTCCGCGCTCGATCCACATCTGATGTTCATGACGATGGCCTTCACCTTCGACTCCGCCGAGGTGACCTACGACCTGCTGGTGCGCACCATGACCGATGGCGAACGCGACGGCCTCTACCAGGATTACCTGCGCTGGGGCGAGCTGTTCGGCATGCCCGCGGACGCCGCGCCGGGCAGCTACCGTGAGTTTCGCGCGTTCTTCGACGGCTACCTCGCCTCCGATGAGCTGTTCCTCACCGACGAGGCGCGGCTGGTCGGCTCCTACCTGGCCGGACAGCGTGTGCCCTACGCGCAGGGTGTGCCGCTGCACCAAGTCACCTCCGCGTTCTACCTGCTGGTACAGGGCAGCCTGCCGCCACGGATTCGCCGGATGTACGGGATGCGCTGGGGTGTTGCCGACGAGGTCGCCTACCGGGTGCTGTCGCGGGCCGTCCGCACCGCGCACGTGTCGTTCCCGCTGGTGCCCCCGGTGCTGCGCGGCGCGCTCGCCGGGCCGAGCGCGCCGGTCTACAAACTGCTCTCCAAGCGCGAACACGAACTGGCCGGCGCCGGGCGGCCGAGCATGCCAGGTATCGATCCGCGCAACTGGGTGCAGCGAAATTCGGCTTGAGCCCCATGCGAAGATCGGGGTATGTCCAGTCCTGCGCAAACCCCGGCCGCTGAACGCAAGCAGCGGGTCCTGTCCGGGATCCAGCCGACCAGCTCCTCCTTCCATCTCGGCAACTACCTTGGCGCGCTGCAGTACTGGGTGACCATGCAGGACGACTACGACGCGCTGTATTTCATCCCGAACCTGCACGCGATCACGGTGCCGCAGGATCCCAAGGAGCTGAAGGCGCGCACCAGGGCCGCCGCCGCACAGCTGCTCGCGCTCGGCATCGACCCGAAGAAGTCCACCCTGTTCGTGCAAAGCCAGGTACCCGAGCACGCCGAGTTGACCTGGGTGCTCAGCTGCGTCACCGGTTTCGGCGAAGCCAGTCGGATGACCCAGTTCAAGGACAAGTCGGTGAAGCAGGGCGCGGAGAACGCGACCGTAGGCCTGTTCACCTACCCGGTGTTGATGGCCGCGGACATCCTGCTCTACCGCGCCCACCAGGTCCCGGTCGGCGAAGACCAGCGCCAGCACCTGGAGCTGACCCGAAACCTGGCCCAACGTTTCAATACTCGATTCAAGAAGACGTTCGTGGTTCCGGAGGCGCACATCGTCAAGGGCACGGCGAAGATCTACGACTTGCAGGACCCGACCGCGAAGATGAGCAAGTCGGCCGCCTCCGACGCGGGCCTGATCAACCTGCTCGACGATCCGAAGGTCACCGCCAAGAAGGTGAAATCGGCGGTCACCGACACCGAACGCGAGATCCGCTACGACCTGGAGCGCAAGCCGGGCGTCAGTAACCTGCTGGTGATCCTGAGTTCCCTGACCGGCGCGCCGATCGTCACGCTGGAAAAGGATTTCGAGGGCAAGGGCTATGGCGATTTGAAAGCCGACGTCGCCGACGCGTTGGCCGAATTCGTCACGCCGTTGCGCGCGAAAGTGCAAGAGTACTTGTCGGATCAAGGCGAACTCGACCGCATCCTCGCCGCCGGGGCGGAGCGGGCGCGCGAGATCGCCGGCAACACCCTCGCACAGGTATACGACCGGGTCGGCCTACTGGGTCGCTAGGGCGGCGCCTGCGAGATCTCTTGTTCGAAGGGGCGAATGGTGCAGGTGATCGACAACATCAAGGCCGGGATCGAACGCCGGGTGCAAGTGCTGCCGTGGCTGGATCACTTGGTGCGGGCCGGCGGACGATATCAGCGACAGCGCGGTGACTACTACGCGGCAGGAATCACGTATTTTACTGTCCTGTCGCTGTTTCCGCTGTTGATGGTCGCTTTCTCGATCGCAGGCGTCGTGCTGTACAGCAATCCGGAACTGCTCGGCGAGCTACGGGCCAAGATCGTCGACAACATCCCGGGCTCATTCGGCACTCAGCTGAACGACCTGGTCGATCGGGCGGTCGAATCGCGGCGGACAGTCGGCACCATCGGCTTGCTCACCGGCCTCTATACCGGTCTCGGCTGGATGACCCACCTGCGCGCAGCGCTCACCGAGCAGTGGGAGCAGAAGAGCCCGGACGGTAACTGGCTGATGACCAAATTCTCGGATCTGGGCGCGCTGATCGGCCTCGGCCTCGCGTTCGTCGTCTCGCTGGGTCTGTCGGCGTTGGCGTCGAGCACCCTTGGGGCGCAGCTGCTCAGCACCCTGGGTCTCGGTAATCTGCCCGGCGCCCGGCTGCTGCTGGCGCTGGCGTCGATCCTGCTCGGGTTCCTGGCCTCTTGGGCGGTGTTCGCCTGGATCATCGCACGGCTGCCGCGGGAGCCGGTCACGCTGGCCAGTGCGGCCAAGGCGGCGGCACTGGCCGCGGCGGTGTTCGAGGTGTTCAAGATCGTCGCCTCGATCTACCTGCACTCCGTGCTGAGCAGTCCCGCGGGCGCCACGTTCGGCTCGATCATCGGTCTGATGGTGTTCAGTTACATCACCTACCGCATCATCCTGTTCGCCACCGCCTGGGCCGCCACCGCCGCCGAGAACGAACCCGAGGCCGACGTTCCCGCGCCCGGTCCCGCCGTCATCGCGCCGCGGGTCAGCGCCCGCGACGTGTCCGTGGGAGTAGGCGCCGCCTTCTTCGGCGCGGGTGCCCTTGCGGTCCTGGCGCTTTCGGGACTGCGTCGACCGCCTGGTCGCCGCTGACCAACGCACCCCGTGATCGGCGCGGAAATTCCGATATCGGCCTTTTCGGCGGCTTTCAGGGCCGGGTGGACGCCGCCCTCCGCATGCCCGGACTACCGCCGCCGTTTGGCCTGTCGCGCGCCGACCAGCAGGGCAAGAATTACGATGATGCCGCCGACGATCAGCAGGGTTCTGGTACTGACACGCCGGTCTTCCGCAGGGGGCGCGGCGGAATATCCACTCCCACTCGCGGGTGGTGCGGCGAGAGCCACGTCGGTCTCCGTGGACTGGACGGTGGCCTCGTGCATGTCGCCGATCGATGTGCCGCGGGGGAGCGCGAAGCCGTAGTCGAGCAGACGGGCCGCCTGTTCCCACGGGCGCAGCGGGAGCACATCGGCCTTCAGCAAAGTGACGGCGAGCCTACGGCCGTCACGCTGGGCGGCGGCGACGAACGTCTGCCGGGCGTCGTCGGTGAACCCGGTCTTGCCGCCGAGGGCGCCCTCGTAGTTGTAGAGCAGGTGGTTGTCGTTGCCTATGAGGAAGCCGGGGTGGTCGGTATCTCCGGGGATCTTCGGGTCTGCCGGATAGCCGGGGAAGTCGACCTGCTCGGTGTGGATCAGCTCGGCGAACAGCGGAATTGTCATGGCCTCCCGGAACAGCAGTGCCAGGTCGTAGGCTGAGGTGCTCATGCCGGGGCCGTCCAGGCCGGAGGGACTGGCCGCGCGAGTATCCCAGGCGCGCAACGACTTCGCCATTTCGTTCATCTTCGCGACGGTGGCAGCATCGCCGCCGAGCTGGGCGGCGATGGCGTGTGCCGCGTCGTTGCCGGAGGCCATGATCAGCGCCTGCAGCAGCTGTCGATTGGTGTAGACCCCGCCGGAACCGATACCGACCTTGGTGCCGTCGACATCGGCGTCCGCTTGCGTGCCGACCACTACCTTGTTCAGATCCAGTGTCCGCAGTGCCACCGTGGCGAGCAGCACCTTGATCGTGCTGGCAGGCCGGTAGCGTCCGTGCGGGTCCTTCGCCGCCAGCACCTCGCCGGTGTCCAGATCGGACACGAGCCAGGCCGTCGCCGAAATGTCCTGGGGCACCGGCGCCGCACTCTGTGGCAGCACCACACCGCAGTCGCCGAGTCGGGCGCCGCCGACCACGGGTGTGGGGACCGGCAGCGGCGTCGGCGTCGGCTGTCCGGGGGCGGGTACCTCGGATTCGTCGATCGGCGCGGGCGGCTGCGTCTTCTGCGGACAGCCGTCGGTGTTCGGGGTGGCGAACGGCGTGGTTGTCGTACTCGGTGCGGCGAGCGAGGGCGTGGCCGCCGTCCCGATCGCGGCGACGGCCAGCACGGCGCCGGCGCAGAGCGTGGCGCGGCGACGGAACTCCCTGATCTTCATCGGCAATGAGCCTAGCGAGCGATCGGCCCGGCGGCCGAAGGCGAGCCAGATTACTGCCAACAGATTGACAGTTACTACTAAATGGAAGTTACTATCAAAAAGTATTAACTTTCATTTACGGAGGCTTCATGAAGACCGACTCGACCCGCCGCTGGCTTGCCCTCGGCGCGCTGGCGGTGGCGATGCTCACGATTGGGCTCGATGTCACGGTGCTGACCGTGGCGCTGCCCACGCTCGCCGTCGACCTGAACGCGAATACCTCCGCGCTGCAGTGGTTCAGCAGTGCGTACACGCTGGCGCTGGCCGCCGTGATGCTGCCCGCCGGCGCGCTCGGCGACCGCTACGGTCGCAAGAAGTTCCTGCTTGCCGCGCTACTGCTGTTCGGAGCCGCGTCCATCGCCTGCGCCGTGTCCACCTCGGCCGGTCAGCTCATCGCAGCGCGTGTCGTGCTCGGGATCGCGGCGGCGGCCATGATGCCGCTGTCGATGTCGGTGCTGCCCGCGATGTTCCCCGAGCCGGCCGAACGGCAGCGCGCGCTCACCATCTGGATCACCTCGACCGCGATCGGGCTGCCGCTCGGCCCGATCGTGGGCGGTTGGCTGCTGCGCAACTTCTGGTGGGGCTCGGTGTTTTTGATCAACGTGCCCATGGTGGTGATCGGCGCGGTCGCCGTCGCCGTGCTGGTGCCGGAATCGCGCAGTGCCCACCGCTTCCGTATCGATCTGCCCGGCGTCGTGCTGTCGGCAGCAGGCATGCTCGGACTCACGTATGGCTTCATCCGGATCGGCGAGGGAGGATGGGGTGACGGCCCTGCCTGGATCACTGTCCTGGCCGGAGCGTTATTGCTCGGCGCATTCGCAGCGTGGCAGCGCAGGACCGCGCAGCCGCTCGTCGACCTCGCACTCTTCGCCACCGATGGATTCCGGTGGGGTACTGCTTTTTCCATCATGGTGAACTTCGCCATGTTCGGTATGTTCTTCACCGTTCCGCAATACTTCCAGGCGGTGCTCGGCGTGGACGCACTCGGCAGCGGGCTGCGGCTGCTTCCCCTGATCGGTGGAT
This sequence comes from Nocardia sp. NPDC023852, assembly GCF_040639505.1. Classification (NCBI taxonomy): domain Bacteria; kingdom Bacillati; phylum Actinomycetota; class Actinomycetes; order Mycobacteriales; family Nocardiaceae; genus Nocardia; species Nocardia sp. NPDC023852. The sequence goes on along the minus strand of NZ_JBFAAB010000008.1, from coordinate 143,950 downwards.
TGCTGGTCGGCAGCAGGCTCGTGGACCGGGCACTGCCGAAACTAGGTATCCGTGTGGTGCTCACAATGGGATTCGCACTGCTCGCGGGCTCGCTCACGCTGGGCGCGCTGACCACTGTGGACAGTGGATACGGGCGCACCGCGCTGTGGATCACGCTGCTCGGCGCGGGGATGGGTCTGGTGATGCCCGCCGCCATGGGCCTGGCGATGGGCGAGCTGACCGCCGAGCGGTCCGGGTCCGGGTCCGCGCTGCTGCAGGCGCTGCGCCAGGCCGGCGGCACCATCGGCGTCGCGGTGCTCGGCAGCGTCCTGTCCACCCGGTACCGCGCGGAATTGGGTGAACTGAACCGCGATCCGATCGCCGACGGCGTCAACGCGGGAGTAGCGATCGCGCACAAGCTCGGGGATCCGTCGATGCTGCAGCAGGTGCAGAGCGCGTTCGTCGGCGGGATGGGCGCGATGCTGTGGGCCTGTGCCGCACTCTGCCTGCTTTCGGCCGCGGTCGCGGTGGTGTTCATCCGCTCGAAGCGACCTGCGGAGGTGCGGGAGCCTGGTACGGCAGAATCGATGCATGTCGGTTGAGATACCCGCGAACGGGACGGCGCAGGGTCTGCGCGAGCGGAAGAAGGAACGGACTCGCCGCACGATCCGCATGGAGGCATTCCGGCTGTTCCGCGAGCAGGGGTACAACGAGACGACGATCGAGCAGATCGCCGCGGTCGCCGATGTCTCGCCGAGCACCTTCTTCCGCTACTTCCCGACCAAAGAGCAGCTGGTGCTCGCCGACGATCTCGATCCGCTGTTGTTCGAGGCGCTGCGGCGCCAGCCGCGCGACATCTCGCCGATGGCCGCTTTCCGCAACGCGGTGGTCGAGGTCTTCGGGACGCTGCCTGCCGCCGAGCTGGCCTTCGAGCAGGAGCGGCAGGCGCTGCTGTACCACGTGCCGGAGCTGCGGTCGGCTATCGGTTTGGAGATCGTGCGCAGCATCGATCTCATTGCGGGTCTGATGGCCGAACACGTCGGCCGATCGCCCGATGACTTCGAGGTGCGGGTGGCGGCGGGCGCGATGGCGGGCGCCGCCTTGGCCATCTCGCGGATGACGCCGATGAATGTCGAGAACATCACGCACACATTGGATTTCCTTGCCGCGGGGCTCCCGCTGGGCTCGGGTCCCGAGGCGGGGCGGGACTGAGGATTCGACTGGTCGGAGTACGTCGCCGGGAGCAGCTGTCGCCGGTCCCGCAGGCCGAACGCGGGGAATCCGCCCGCGAGCCTACTGCGCCTCGGCGGCGCTCGCGTGCCTCAGGCGTTCGGGAGTCTCGTCGTTCACCGTCGCGAAGAAGCCGCCGATCACGTCCTCGATCTCAGCGATCGATTCCGCACAGTAGAGGGTCGGCTGGTAGTGGGTGATGTCGTAGATCGCGCTGCCCATTTCGGCAACGTCGAGGGGGCGCAGCTCGGCGTGCCGGAACTCCTCGATCTCGCCGTAGGAGGACAGCAAACCTGCCCCGTAGCAACGGATCTCGTCGCCTTCGCGGACAACGCCGAATTCCATCGAGAACCAGAACACGTTGGCGAGGAACTTCAGCGCGCTTTCGCTGCTCAGTCGCCCCACGGCGGCGCCGACCTCGGCATAGACGGCCGCGAACCGGGGGCTGGCGATCTGGTTGGCGTGCCCGATGATCTCGTGGATGGCATCTGGCTCCGGGGTGTACAGCGGTGCCGAGTGGTGCCGGATGTACTGCGTGGAGTGGAAGATCCGATCAGCGAATGAGCCGAAGAACTCCCGCAGCGGCACCAGGCCCGCGGCTGGGACATAGCGGAACCCGCTGAGCGGCGCGAGCGCTGCGGATACCTCGTCCAACTGCGGGATGTGATCGTCCGGCAGAGCGAGCGCTTCGGCGGCCGCGAGCACCTCCGCGCTGGCGTATGTGCGGTGCTTGCGGGCGAGTTCGGCGGACGCGATGCGCCATACCTGCTGTTCCTCATCGGTGTAGGCGATGTGGGGAAGCGGTGAGCCTGGTGTGTAGTTCAGCGCCAGCGCAGCGATAGCGTTGCGCCGTGCCTGATAGTCCGAGTCGTGCACGCCGGGATGTTCGTCGCTCAGGTGCACCTTCACATCACCCTCGCCGGTGCGGGTCACCGGCGAATACAACTGAGCCTCGCTGAACATCCCTCGATGCAAGCACCGCTCGGCGCTTCCGACAACAAAAGCCCGTTCAGCTGGGCACATTGCCTAGCTGAACAAGCTTTTCCATGCGATTTTGGCGGACGTCGTAGCTCGACGGGCTCTGATCAGTGGTGGGCGTGCAGCGAGTGCACCACCGCGTGTCCCTTGCCGCGCCCGATCATCCACTTGTTCACCGGGGTGGTCAGTACGAACGCCACCGCGAGAGAGAACACGAGGGTGGCCCAGAACAGCGCGCTGTCCAGATGGGCGTCCATGGCACCGGGGACGGCGAGGATCACGGCGTTGTCCACGATCTCCATGACCGTGATCGACACGGTGTCGGCCGCGAGCGCCGTGGTGACGGCGGCGGCTAACGGCAGCCCCGCCCGCAGCACGCCGCGCATGGTGAACGCGTAGCCGAACAGGAATGCCAGCACGATGGCCAGGGCCATCGTCGAGGCGTTGTTCCAGCCCAGCGCGGTGCCGATCACCATGCCCAAAATTTCGCCGATGGCACAGCCGGTCAGGCAGTGCAGTGTCGCCGCGGCCGCCATCCGCCAGGTAGCCGGAGCGTACCGTCCAGCATGGTCTTCGGCAGTGCGCGTTGCCTGCGCGGAGTGGGAAACGTGTTCTCTGGCCCCCTCGTACCTGTGCTCCATGCGTCGTACGATACCCCTGTAAGGTATGAATGCGGAAGATGGAGTTCGCGATTTGCCAGACATGAGCGGGCCTCGTGCCGCAAGATAACGAAAGGATGAAGGAGGGCGCATGAAATCCGTGCGGATCGATCTCGACCAGAAGTTACTCGACGACGCGGCCGCCATCATGGGCACGTCGACGAGTCACGCCACCGTCAACGAGGCTCTGCGCCGAATCGTCGTGCACGAGCGCCAGCTGCACCACCTCGAAAAGCTGGCTGCCAACGCTTTCTTCGACCTATCCGAGCCGAAGGCGGTAATAGTCGACCGATAGCCGCCGCGGCCACGCAGCCTACTGCCGGGCGGTGGGAGTAACCCACGGCACCGCGCATCGTGTGCGCAGTGTCGGTGGGGGCTGGCAGAATCCGAGGGACTGTTGATGCGGTCGAGGGGTGGAATTATGGCGGTCTCTCTTGTCGATGTGCCTGCCGCGCAGCGGCCGCGGGAGCGGTTGGTGGCGCTCGGGCCGCAGGCGCTCACCGATGTGGAGTTGCTCGCGCTGTTGTTGCGGCACGGCAGGCGTGGCGCGAGTGCGTTGGATCTGGCAGTGGAATTGCTGGTCGAGCACGGGGGGCTCGCGGGGTTGGCGGCGGCGCGTCCGGAGGAGTTGTCACGCCGAGCCGGGGTCGGCGTGGCGAAGGCGTCCGCCATCATCGCCGCGTTTCACCTGGGCGCGCGGGCGCGGGGCGGAGGGGATCCGTCGATCCGGCTGACCACTCCCGCCGACGTCGCCTCGGCCGCCCGGCCGCTGTTCGCCGGTGCGCGGGTGGAGCGGCTGCTCGTCTTGGTGTGCGATGCGCAGAACCGGTTGCGGCGCAAGGTGTTCGTCGCGGAAGGCGCCGTCGACCAGGTCGCCGTCCCGGTGCGGGAGATCATGAACACCGTCCTGCGGCACGACGGCCGCGCCTTCGCCGTGGTGCACAACCACCCCTCGGGCGACCCAACCCCCAGCGTGGACGACCGACGCGCCACGACCTTTCTCGCCGACGCCGCCCACACGGTGGGTCTGCGATTCCTCGACCATGTGGTGATCGCGGGAGAGGAATGGGCCAGTGCGTCCGGGTTGGCAGGTGGTGACGGGTAGGTTCACCGTGGACTGAGCAACCCTGGCGCGAGAGCGAAGGCCGCCACCGTCGAAAGACGGAGGCGGCCTTCGTTTTCGAGATCAGGGAGGTCAGCGGGTGAACAGCAGTGCGCGCTTGACTTCCTGGATGGCCTTGGTGACTTCGATACCGCGGGGGCAGGCGTCGGTGCAGTTGAAGGTGGTGCGGCAGCGCCAGACGCCTTCGACATCGTTGAGGATGTCGAGGCGTTCGCGGGCGGCTTCGTCCCGGCTGTCGAAGATGAAGCGGTGCGCGTTCACGATCGCGGCCGGGCCGAAGTAGCTGCCGTCGCTCCAGTACACGGGGCAGGAGGTGGTGCAGCAGGCGCAGAGGATGCACTTGGTGGTGTCGTCGAACCGGGCGCGGTCGGCCTGGCTCTGGATGCGTTCGCGCGTGGGCTCGTTACCCGTGGTGATCAGGTAGGGCTTGACGGCGCGGAACGCGTCGAAGAACGGCTCCATGTTCACCACGAGGTCCTTTTCCACGGGCAGTCCGCGGATCGGCTCGACGGTGACCGTGATCGACTTGCCGCCCTTGGGCAGCATGTCCTTCATCAGCACCTTGCACGCCAGCCGGTTGACGCCGTTGATACGCATCGCATCGGAACCGCAGACACCGTGCGCACAGGAGCGGCGGAAGGTGAGCGTGCCGTCCAGGTAGGACTTGATGTAGATCAGCACGTTCAGGAAGCGGTCGGTCGTCAGGACCGGTACTTGGAAGGACTCCCAGTGCGCGCCCTTGTCGTCCTCCGGGTTGAACCGGGCCACCTTGACGGTGATCATCACCGAGCCCTCGGGGACCGGTGCGGGAGCCTGTGTCGCGGGTGCTTCGGCTACAGCAGTCATCAGTACTTACGCTCCATCGGCTCGTAACGGGTCTGCACCACCGGCTTGAAGTCGAGACGGATCTCGGAAACAAGCTCCGGAGGAGATCCCGGTTCGACTTCCTTGTAGGCCATCGTGTGCCGCATGAAGTTCACGTCGTCGCGGTCCGGGTAGTCCTCGCGGGCGTGGCCACCGCGCGATTCCTTGCGGTTGAGCGCACCGACCACGGTGACCTCGGCCAGCTCAAGCAAGAAGCCGAGTTCGACGGCCTCGAGCAAATCGCTGTTGTACCGCTTTCCCTTGTCCTGCACCGTGATCCGCGCGTAGCGCTCTTTGAGCGCGTGGATGTCGGTGAGGGCCTGCTTGAGCGTGTCCTCGGTGCGGAAAACCGAGGCGTTGTTGTCCATCGAGCGCTGCAGCTCGGTGCGGATATCGGCCACCCGCTCGTTCCCGTGCTCGCTCAGCAGCATGGCCAGCCAGTCCTGCACCATCTGCGCCGGCTGTTCCGGCAGATCCACGAAGTCGCTGCGCTGCGCGTACTCCGCGGCGGCGATGCCCGCGCGGCGACCGAATACATTGATGTCCAGCAGCGAGTTGGTGCCGAGCCGGTTGGCGCCGTGCACCGAGACGCAGGCGCACTCGCCCGCCGCGTACAGACCGGGCACGATGTCGGAGTTGTTGCGCAGCACCTCGCCGCGGATCCGGGTCGGGATGCCGCCCATCACGTAGTGACAGGTCGGGAACACCGGCACCAATTCCTTCACCGGGTCGACACCGAGGTAGGTGCGGGAGAACTCGGTGATGTCGGGCAGCTTCTCCTCGAGCACGTCTTCGCCGAGGTGGGTCACGTCGATGTAGACGTAGTCCTTGTTCGGTCCCGCGCCGCGGCCTTCCAGCACCTCGAGCACCATCGACCGGGCCACGATGTCGCGCGGCGCGAGGTCCTTGATGGTGGGGGCGTAGCGCTCCATGAAGCGCTCGCCGTCGGCGTTGCGCAGGATGCCGCCCTCGCCGCGGACCGCCTCGGAGATCAGGATGCCGAGCCCGGCAAGACCTGTCGGGTGGAACTGGTGGAACTCCATGTCCTCCAGCGGAAGACCCTTGCGGAACACGATCGCCATGCCGTCGCCGGTCAGCGTGTGCGCGTTCGAGGTGGTCTTGTACATCCGGCCCGAGCCGCCGGTGGCGAACACGATCGACTTGGCATGGAAGACGTGGATGTCGCCGGTGGCCAGCTCGTAGGCGACGACGCCGGTCGCGACCGGGCCGCGTTCGGTCTCGGTAAGCACCAGATCCAGCACATAGAACTCGTTGTAGAACTCCACGTCGTGTTTGACGCAGTTCTGGTAGAGCGTCTGCAGGATCATGTGGCCGGTGCGGTCGGCGGCGTAGCACGCGCGGCGGACCGGGGCCTTGCCATGGTCGCGGGTGTGGCCGCCGAAGCGGCGCTGATCGATCTTGCCTTCGGGCGTGCGGTTGAACGGCAGGCCCATCTTCTCCAGGTCGAGCACCGCGTCGATGGCCTCCTTGGCCATGATCTCCGCGGCGTCCTGGTCGACCAGGTAGTCACCACCCTTGACGGTGTCGAAGGTGTGCCACTCCCAGTTGTCCTCTTCGACGTTGGCCAGCGCGGCACACATGCCACCTTGTGCGGCGCCGGTGTGGCTGCGGGTCGGGTACAGCTTGGTCAGCACCGCCGTCCGAACACGCGGACCCGCCTCGATAGCGGCGCGCATACCAGCGCCACCCGCCCCGACGATCACGACGTCGTAGCGATGCTCCTGAATCCGGGATTCAATCATCGAGGTGGCCTGTTCCTAACTGATGTTGGGGTCGAAGGTGAAGATGACGTAGGTGCCCACGCCCATGATCAGGATCATCGAGATGGCCAGCAGCGTGTTCAGCCAGAACCGGGTCGAATCCTTGCGGGAGTAGTCCGCGATCACGGTGCGCAGCCCGTTGCCGCCGTGCAGCTGGGCGAGCCACAGCATGGTGAGGTCCCAGAACTGCCAGAACGGGCTGGACCAGCGACCGGCTACGAAGGCGAAGTTGAGGCGCTTCACGCCGCCGTCGAGCAGCAGCATGATCGACATATGGCCGAGCACGAGCACGATCAGCAGCAGGCCGGAGAAGCGCATGAACAGCCACGCGTACTTCTCGAAGTTGTTGCTCGAGCGGGCGCGCGGCGAGCGGGGCAGATCCAGGCTGGCCGGACGGTCGTACGACTTCCCGATGACAGGTGCGGTCATTGTGTCAGTGCTCCGTGAACAGGTAGAAGAACTGGCGTCCGATCGCGGGAACCGCCAGCAGGAACCAGATCGCGAGGATGATCCAGAGCATCAGGCGCTGGTACTTCGGGCCCTTGGACCAGAAGTCCACCAGGATCACGCGGACGCCGTTGAGCGCGTGGAACAGCACGACGACGACAAGGCCCATCTCCATCAAAGCGACGAGCGGGTTCTTGTAGATCTCGATCGCCTCGTTGTAGGTGTCAGGGCTGACCCGCACCAACGCGGTGTCCAGGACATGGACGAAGAGGAAGAAGAAGATGGCGACGCCGGTGATCCGGTGCAATGCCCATGACCACATTCCGGGGTCGCCTCGGTACAGCGTCTTCCGCTTCGGCTGGGCCGGAGCTTCAATCGTGGTCATAGCGTGCGGTCGCCTCCAACGTCGTTGATGGACCCGGTTGCAGGCCGCGTTGGGGGGCGAATGCCCAGGTGGCTGCACTCCGACCCGCCGAAGGGAACCTGAACCGATCTGTTGTGGACTCTAATCCTCTCGCAATGCCGGAACTAATTCGGAGTGCCGTGCGTTGCGCGACAACCGGCCGGGTTAGGTTTACCTTTCTCGATGTGCGCGGGGTTCTTTCGTGGCCCTCGCGCGGCCATGTTCGGCTCGGTCCGAGAGGGGCTTCCCGTGTCGCAAATAGACTGGAATGTCTTGCGTGCCAAGGCTATTCAAGTTAGGCATAACGCCTATGCGCCGTACTCGCGGTTTCCGGTCGGCGCCGCCGCTCTCAGTAGTGATGGCCGAATTGTGAGCGGTTGCAATGTGGAGAATGTCTCATATGGATTGGGCCTATGTGCCGAATGTGTACTGATCGGTAACTTGATTGCGGGTGGCGGAGGACGTCTTCTGGCGATCTCCGTGACCGATTCCCGCGGTGAAATCCTCATGCCCTGTGGTCGCTGCCGTCAATTGCTCTATGAGCACGGCGGCGCCGAACTCCTGGTCGATCACCAGGCCGGAGCGGTGCCGCTGCGCACGCTTCTTCCGGATGCCTTCGGACCCGACGACCTGGACGCGGGGCAGATGTGAGCCGAGTGGTCAGCAGTCGGTCTCGAGCGCCGAGGCCGCTCATCCATCGCGTCAGCGCGAGCCGAGTCTCGCCGCAGCCTTTCCGGATATCGGCGCTCCGGGCTCGAGCCCGAGGATCCGCTGGTCCGCCTGCGTGTGTTCCTTCCCCAACCTCGCCCGAATGATGCGGTGAGGGCTGGCTGACCGATGCACCGGTAAGAATCGGGATCCGCGTCGGCTCGTGCCAGACTGACGGATGTGACGGCACTGGACGCGGTTTCGATCATCACGACCAAGCGCGACGGAGGGGAACTGTCCGACGCGCAGATCGACTGGGTGATCGACGGGTTCACCCGCGGCGAGGTCGCCGACGAGCAGATGTCCGCGCTGGCCATGGCGATCGTGTGGCGGGGTATGACGCGGAGCGAGACGGCCAGGTGGACATCCGCGATGATCGCGTCGGGGCAGCGCATGGACTTCACCGATCTGCCGCGCCCGACGGTGGACAAACACTCGACCGGCGGGGTCGGCGACAAGATCACGCTTCCGCTGGCGCCGCTGGTCGCCGCGTGTGGCGCCGCCGTGCCACAGCTCTCGGGGCGCGGGCTCGGCCACACCGGAGGGACGCTGGACAAGCTGGAGGCCATTCCTGGCTGGCAGGCGGACGTGGCGGTGCCGCGGATGCGCGACATCCTGGCGGACCCGGGCATCGGCGCGGTGGTCTGTGCGGCGGGCGCGGATCTCGCACCGGCGGACAAGCGGCTCTATGCCCTGCGCGACGTTACCGGCACGGTCGAATCGATCCCGCTGATCGCCAGCTCGATCATGAGCAAGAAGATCGCCGAGGGCACCGCGGCGCTGGTGCTCGACGTCAAGGTCGGCTCCGGCGCCTTCCTGAAGACCCTCGATGGCGCGCGCGAACTGGCCACGGCCATGGTGGAACTGGGCACCGACGCGGGCGTGCGGACGGTCGCGCTCCTCACCGCCATGGACACCCCGCTCGGCCGCGCCGCGGGTAACGCACTCGAAGTGGCGGAATCGGTGGAGGTGCTCGCGGGCGGCGGCCCCGCCGACGTCGTCGAGCTGACGCTCACCCTGGCGCGCGAGATGGTGGCGCTGGCCGGACTGGAGATCGATCCCGCTGATGTGCTCGCCGACGGCAAGGCGATGGACCACTGGCGCGCGATGGTTCGCGCTCAGGGTGGCGAGCCGGACGCGCCGCTGCCCATCGCGAAGCACACCGAGACCGTCCGGGCCGAGAGCGATGGTGTGCTGACCAGGCTCGACGCGCTGGGCGTCGGCCTCGCCGCCTGGCGGCTCGGTGCGGGCCGTGCGCGGCAGGGCGACCCGGTCCAGTTCGGCGCGGGCGTCGAAATGCATGCCAAGCCAGGCGATTCCGTGACGGCGGGACAGCCGATGCTCACCATGCACACGGATACCCCGGCGGCATTCGCGGGCGCGTCGGCGGCCCTGCGCGACGCCGTCACCGTCGAGGCCGCCGCAACGCCCTCGCCCGCCCCACTGGTCCTCGGACGAATCGGAGCTTGATCCGCGCCCGGCGTGGCGCAGGGGCGGTGCCGGTCGGTTCGGTGTCCCGTTGGGAACCGGGCCGAGTCGAATCGGCGACGAGATGGTTGCCATGGAGGAGTTCGCTGCCGTTTCGGCGTGATGCGGCTACCGTCGATACATGACTGGACCGATGCCTCTGACTCTCGCCTCGATCCGCCAAGCACCCAAAGCGCTGCTGCATGACCACCTCGACGGTGGTCTGCGGCCGGCTACGGTGCTCGAGCTCGCCGCGACCTGCGGTTACGACGAACTACCCGCGACCGACGCGACCGCGCTCGGCGCCTGGTTCCGCGACGCGGCCGACAGTGGTTCGCTGGAGCGGTATCTGGAGACCTTCGCGCACACCGTCGCGGTGATGCAGACCCCGGAGGGTCTGCGCCGGGTCGCCCGTGAATGCGCCGAGGACCTCGCCGCCGACGGCGTGGTGTACGCCGAGGTCCGCTTCGCTCCTGAGCAGCACTTGGAGCGCGGGCTGACGTTGGACGAGGTGGTCGACCACACCCTCGCCGGTTTTCGCGAGGGCGAGGCGGCCGCCGCGGAACAGGGCCACACCATTGTGGTGACCTGCCTGCTCACCGCCATGCGGCATGCGGCGCGCTCGCGGGAGATCGCGGAGCTGGCGGTGCGCTTCCGCGACCGCGGCGTCGGCGGCTTCGACATCGCGGGTGCGGAGGCGGGTTTCCCACCCAGCAGGCACCTCGATGCGTTCGAGTACATGCGCGCCAACAGCGCGCACTTCACAATCCACGCGGGCGAGGCATTCGGGCTCCCCTCCATCCACGAGGCGCTCGCGTTCTGCGGGTGCGACCGGCTCGGTCACGGCGTGCGGATCACCGACGACATCAGCGCACCGGGCGCGGTCGAGGACGCGCGGCTCGGATTGGTGGCGAACTACGTGCGGGATATGCGTATTCCGCTGGAGCTGTGCCCTTCGTCGAACGTGCAGACCGGCGCCGTGCCTTCGTTGGACAAGCATCCGTTCGACCTGCTTGCCCGGCTGCGCTTCCGTGTCACGGTGAACACCGATAACCGGCTGATGAGTGACACCAGCATGAGCCAGGAGATGCTCAAGTTGGTCGAGACATTCGGTTACGGCTGGAGTGATCTGGAGCGGTTCACCATCAATGCCATGAAATCGGCATTCATCCCGTTCCCCGAGCGACTGCGCATCATCGACGACATCATCAAGCCCGGATACGCCGTGCTGATCGGATAGCTCGTGTTCAATTTGCAGCGCCTGCGGCGCTGCGTGTTCGCGGCCCCCTCTTGGCTCGCGTCCGAGCGACCGAGACTGGCGACTGCGTCGCATGCGCTTCGGTCGCTCGGACGCGAGCCGGGCCGCGAACGGGCAATGCTCGGTCTCGCTGCGCTCGGAAGCGGGGGTCGCGCCGAGTAGTTGCGGTGAGGTGGCAACCGCAGCATTGGTGCGCCATGCCCGCGCGGAGCTTGCGCCGGGTCGAGCAAGTCGGAGATAGCCCCATGTCAGACACGTCGGACCGTATCCGCCCGAAGCTTGCGCCGGGGCGAGCGGAGGCGGAGGTAGCCGGATGTCGGACACTGCCGGGATCGTGTCCGTCATCAGGCTGCGCCGGGTCGAGCGAAGGCGAGGCAGCCGCCTACTGCTGGTCGAGCCGGGACTCGAGATTGCGTTCCAGCTCGCGCCAGGCTTGCGCCTCGGCGGTGAACGGTGGGTTGGGCGCCATCCGGGTCGGGTCCGGGTTCAGCAGGTAGGAGATGTACCAGCCGAGTGGAGTGGACTGCGCCAGCGCCTGCTCGACGGTGTCGTCTTCGGCGTAGTCGGCGGCGTCGGTGAATAGTTCGACCGCAAGGTCGAGCTGTTCGATGTCGACCGCCTCCGGCCCCTCGGCGAGGTCGTCGGCCAGGCCGGGCAGCACGTAGACATTCTCGTCGGTGACCTCGACCTCCAGGGAGCCGTCGACCGCTGCGGTTTGCACGTCGGCGAATGTGCTCACCCGGGCCAGGTCGTGCTCATGGTCGTCGGCGAGATAGCGGGCCAGCGCGCGCTCGGAGGAGAAGACCGTGATCGAGCGCTTCGCACCGAGGAAGATCGGTTCGTCATCGAGGTAACAGCGCAGTGTGAAGAAGCTGCCCTCGGAGGTGACGATCTTGACCGGGTCGATACCGACCTCGTTCCAGAACGACTCGTCCTCCTCCTCGTCTTCCTCGTCGAGGTCGACGGACTCGAACTCCTCGTCCTCCTCGCTGTCGGACGCGTCGTCGGCGTCGACCACGTTCTCCTCGGCGGCGAGCAGCTCGGCCTCCGCGACAGCGACCGCCTCCGCGTCCACCTCCGGGGTCTGGACCACGGAGTCGATGGCGTCCAGGACGTCGTCCCAGCCCTTGGCGATGGCAGCGCCGATCTGATCCCACAGCTCCTCGCCGTCGCGCCCGACGAAGGCGCTGACCCCGCCGGGCAGGGCCCCGAGCACCGGGTGCGAACCGAAGAACTTGGTCACCGTCTCCAGCTCGCAGACCTCGCCGATGTTGCGCACCATACCGAGGGTGTCCTCCAACTCGGCGATGGTGTCCACGTCGGGGTCGCCCGCAGCCAGTTCCGGCACCGCGACCAGGTCGAAGGTGAAGTCCTCCTCCGGCTCCAGTTCGACCGCCGAGAGGCCGGCGACGACCTTCCATGCCGGATGGTCGACTAGGTCGTTGTCGGAGTTGGTGCGGATGAACGCGGCCAGCTCCGCAACGGAGTCGAAACCGTAGAGGGAGTCCTCGTGCCCGAGGAACGCCTCCCACTCGTCGTCACCGTCTCGCCAGCGCGGTGCCCACAGGGTGACGAGATCGCCGTCGGTCAGGCCGAGCTCGATCGGGACGATGTCTCCAGAAGCCATGAGCGGAAGCCTATCGACCTTCCGCGTCAGGCACTATCCGGCCCGCCCCCATTTGTTCCTCCGGGCTCCTGCCCGGCCGGAACGAATGACTCGTTCAGTGTTGCAACGACCTTCGAGCGCTGTGTGCCGGCATCCTCGGCGGCCCGCCGGCACGCCCAAACAATCAGCTGTCCGACCTCGGCGGGCGACAACGTCGTGACCGACTCCGCCAAGCTGAGACCGACCAGTGCACCGTCGCTGTCCACCTCGACGCCGACCGAGCCGTCCTCGCTGGTGAACTGTCCGCGCACCTGCTTCAGGCCGAACAGCGCCGCCTCCAGCGCTTCGAGCTTCTGGGTCGCCGACGCGACCAAGGCGTCCATTTCCGCACTCATACCGGCCTCATCCAGCTCGTGGGTCCCGTGTCCGCGTCATCGATCCGGTCCAGCTCGTCCACTGCCTGCTGACGGGTGGGTAGGCCGAGCCGATCGAGAATGTCCGCGGGCATGCCCGCCTCGGCGAGCAGTTCGCGCCGTCGCGCCCGCGCCGCGATAGCAGAGCGCTGGGTGAGCCGCAGGATCTCGTTGGCGAGAGACTGCGCACCGTAACGGTATTCGCTTCGCTCGAATTTGATTTCCACCGGCATGCCCTGATCGGTCGCCCGCACCGAGATGGTGCCGGACCGGTTGCTGCTGCTCGCCACCGTGACGTTGGGGACCTGCGGTCCGGTCATGCGTTGTCCTTTCTGGCATGACCGGGGCCCTCCGTGGTCACGCTTCGCTGCCGCCTCCGGGCCTGACCGGTCATGCCGTCGGCCTGTAGAAGCCGTGGAAGTCCATGCCTGAATTCTCCGTTCGAATCGAGCTGATCTGGACCGGGTCACCCGCCTCGACGAACTGCCCGTTGCCGACCACCATGGCCACATGGCCGTCCCAGATCGCGAGGTCGCCGGGCATCAGATCACCGGCGGATACCGCTGTGGCCCCGTTGCCTTGATCGGCTGCGAGCCGAGGCAGGTCGACACCCGCCTCGCCGTAGGCGTACTTGGTGAGGCCGCTGCAGTCCAGCCCGGCGCCCGGACTGTTGCCACCCCACACGTAGGGGGTGCCGACGGCGCCGATCGCCGAGCGGACCGCCGTCGCGGCCTGCTCGTTCGGCGCCTCCACGATGCTGCCGTCGGGCAACGTGATCTTCACGCCCTTGCCGTCGGCGGGCCTTCCCGACGAGCCGGTGTCGGGCCGTGGCGCACCCGGGGTGCTGGGACTTCGTTGGGACTGCGGCGAGGGACGCGGTGTACTCATCGCAGTGCTCATCATCTGGCCCGCGCCGGTGAACACGCCGGACGCGGTGGACGCCAGCTGCTGCACAGGGGCGGAGACGGGCAGACCGGCGGGCGGCGGAGTCGGCGGCGGCGGGGTGAGGTCGTTCATCGACGCGGTATGCGTCTGCAGCTCGTTCTGCACCCGGCCGACCACGTTGAGCGCCTGGCCGAGGTGGTCGATCGCCGAGCCGACGATCACCGTCAGCCCCTCGGGCGTCGCCAGAGCGGGGCCCATGCTCGCCGCGGTGTTCACGAACGACTGGGCGATGCCGGTGAGTTCCTTCTGGCCCGCCTCGACCTCGGCCGCGGCCTGGTTCACCACGGTTGCCATGTCGTTGCCACGATCCGAGATCGTGGCTGCCGAGGTCTGCACCCGTAGTGCTTTGGCGGTGGCGGCGTCGGCGGCGCGGCCGTCCCACGCGGAGTTCATGCCGTTGATGCTGTCGCGACCCATGTGGTGGATCTGGTCGACCGCGGTCGAGGTGTTGCGTAGTGCGTCGGCGGGGCCGCCGGTGGGCAGCACGCCGGAGCCGAAGCTGGCGAGCAGGTCGAAGAGCGGCTTGGCCAGCGCGTTGACGTCGATCACAGGCTCACTCCAGTTCGGTCGCCGCGTTCCGCAGCGCGCTCGCGTGGGATGTATCGGTCTCGGTGAGTACGGTCGCCGCGCCGGCGGCCGCGCCACCCATGCTGGCGAGTACCGCCGAGAGCTGGCCGATCGAGGCGATGTGCCCAGCGTGCGCCGCGGTGTAGGCGGCCATGAAATCGCCGCCGATGAGGCCCATGATCGGACCGAGTAACACCGGCTCGGCCGCCGCCGCGCTCACCCCCGCCGCCGCCATCTCACTCGCCATGTCTTGGGCGGTGACACCATAGGCTGCGATACCCTCGGTGTCCGCCGACATCTTTCGCATCAGAGCTTCCCCCATCTGTTGTTCCCAGGCAGAGTACGTCATCCACTTGATTCGACGCGCGCTCTTCCCGTTCGGTTCCACCGGTTCGCAAAAAAGTCGGGCGGAGTTCGACGGAGTACCCGCGACCGACCTTATCGTTCCCTCATGCGCACCCACACCGTGGACCATCCACTCGTCACCGCACTGCTCACGACGATGCGGGACAAGCGAACGGCGAACGCGGCTTTCCGTGCCGCGCTGCGCGATCTCACCGGAATCCTGATCTACGAGGCGCTGCGCGAGGCGCCGGTCGAGCGGTTCGAGATCGTCACGCCGGTCGCCACCACCGAGGGCATCCGGCTGGCCGAGCCGCCGCTGCTGGTTCCGGTGTTGCGTGCCGGGCTCGGCATGGTCGACGCGGCCGCCGAGCTGATCCCCGACGCCAGGGTCGGATTCGTCGGCATCGCCCGCGACGAAGCGACCCACCAGCCGGTCCCCTACATGCAGTCGCTGCCCGCCGACCTCGCCGGACTGCCGGTCTTCGTGCTCGACCCGATGCTGGCCACCGGCGGCTCGATGCGCCACACACTGCATCTGCTCACCGCGCGCGGCGCCACCGACATCACCGCGGTATGCGTCGTCGCGGCTCCGGAAGGCATTGCGGCGCTGGCCGACTCGGGACTTCCGGTGCGGCTCGTCACCGCTGCCGTCGACGCCGGACTGAACGAGAACGCCTACATCGTGCCCGGCCTGGGTGACGCGGGCGACCGGCAGTTCGGCTCGCGCTGAATCTCGCCCGCGCGGGTGGGCCGCGTCAACCGGTCAGAGTGTTCGGCAGAAGTCGCGCAGCGTCGAAAGTCGCACTTGCGCAGCGGCTCGCGCGGCGGCCAGGTCGGCGCGCGAGGCGACCGGCTCGACCACTTCCAGGTAGCACTTCAGCTTCGGCTCGGTGCCGGAGGGACGGACCACCAGGCGTGACGAGCCGCCCTCGAAGATCAGCGCGTCGGTCCGCATCCGGCCGCGCACCTGGAGCTGGTCGGTGTATTTCACCGGCTCACCCGCGATTTCGTCCGGCGGATTACCCCGTAGCCGTTCGACAACCGCGGCGGCGTCCTCGGCCGACGCAAGCCGCAGTGACAGCTGGTCGCCGGCGTGCAGGCCGAATTCGACGGCATAGTCATCGAGTTCGTCGCCGAGAGTGCGGTCCATGGCCTTCAGGCGGGCCACCAGATCGGCGGTCAGCACGGCGGCGGAGATGCCGTCCTTGTCTCGGACGGTTGCCGGGTCGACACAGTGCCCGATCGCCTCTTCGTAGGCATACACCAGGCCGTCGCCCGCGCGGGCCAGCCATTTGAAGCCGGTGAGGGTTTCCGCGTAACGCCCGCCGCGGGCGGGAGCCAGCTTGGACAGCAGCCGGGACGACACGATTGTCGTGGCCACCAGCGCGCCGGGACGCGCGGTGCGCAGCGTGCAGTCGCCCAGCAGCACGCCTGTCTCGTCGCCGCGCAGCATCCGCCAGGTGTGGTCGGGCAGCGGGATGCCTACGGCGCACCGGTCGGCGTCCGGGTCGAGTGCGATCGCCAGGTCGGCGCCGACCCGTGCGGCCAGCGCGAGCAGCAAATCGGTGGCGCCGGGCTCCTCCGGGTTCGGGAAGGCGACCGTGGGGAAGTCGGGGTCGGGCTCGAACTGCTGGTCGACCACGTGGATGTCGGTGAATCCCGCCGCGGTGAGCGCTTGCACGGCGAGAGCGCCGCCGACGCCATGCAGGGGGGAGAGCGCGATCCTGATCCCCGCGCGCTCGCCGGCACCGCCGATCAGCATGGGCAGTTCGGTCACCCGGTGCAGATAGTGCCGCACCGCATCGTCGTCCGCGGCGGCGACCGGCGTGCGGGCGACCGGCTCGGTGACCGCCTCGATGCAGCGCTCGATTTCGGTGTCGGCGGGGGCGATCAGCTGCGCGCCGCCGTCGAGGTACACCTTGTAGCCGTTGTCGGTGGCCGGGTTGTGCGACGCGGTGATCTGCACGCCGGCGACGGCACCCAGCTCGCGCACCGCGTACGCGACCACCGGCGTGGGCAGCGGACTCGGCAGCAGCGTTACCCGAAAGCCCGCCGCGGCGAAGATTTCCGCCGTCGCCGTGGCGAATTCGGCGGACCCGTGCCTGGCATCGCGGCCGACGACCACCGCGCCGCCGCCGAGGCAACGACCGCGCAGCCAGTCGACGATCCCCGCGGTCGCTCTGGTCACCGTCGCGACATTCATGCCGTCCGGACCCTCCTGCAGCGGTCCGCGCAGGCCGGCCGTGCCGAAGCGCAGCATCTACACCCGTTCCAGCACGCCGCGCAGCAGTTTGCCGAGCCGCGGCGCTGCGGCGTTGCCCTCGGCGAGCACCTCGGCGTGCGACAGGTGCGCACCTGTGACGCCCGCGGCCAGGTTGGTGACCAGCGAGATGCCGAGCACCTTTGCGCCGAGTGCGCGGCAGGCGATCGCCTCCAGAACCGTGGACATCCCGACCAGATCCGCGCCGATCGTGCGCAGCATCCGGATCTCGGCCGGGGTCTCATACTGCGGACCGGTCAGACCCGCGTACACGCCCTCCGTCAGACTCGGGTCGAGTTCCTTTGCCAGAGATCGTAATTCGGGATCCCACGCGTCGACCAAGTCGACGAAGGTCGCGCCGGCCAGCGGGGTGCGGCCGGTCAGGTTGAGGTGATCGCTGATCAGCACCGGGTCGCCGACCCGGAGTCCGGGACGGATGCCGCCCGCGGCGTTGGTCAGCACGACGATCTCCGCGCCCGCGGCGACGGCAGCGGTCACCGGGTGCACCACATCGGTGGGCTGGTAACCCTCGTAGAGATGCTGGCGGCCCATCAGTACCAGCACGGCGGTGTTGTCCAGCTCGACGGAGTGGATTACGCCGACGTGGCCCTGCGCGCTCGGCGTTCCGAACCCCGGTAGCTCGGGCATCGGCACCGACGCGCGTGGCGGCCCGATCTCCGCGGCCGCGTCCTGCCAGCCTGATCCCAGCACCACCGCGACCCGGTGGCGCGGTACTCCTGTACGTTCGGCGATCGCCTCGGCGGCCTGTTCGGCAAGCATGATCGTCACGATAGTGTGTTTGTTTCGCAGCGCCTACGACGCTGCGAAACGAACACAGCCCCTACCCGCGAGTAGGGTTGTCGGCGCATGCCCGATACGCTGCACACATGCCGCATCTGGAACGTCAAGGGGAAGTGTTCGTCGTCTACCTCGGCAACGACGGACAGACCGACAGCGAGAACCGCTTCCACCCGAACTGGATCGACGAATTCCACGGGCTGCTGGACCAGGTCGAAAGCTTCGAGGGACCCGCGGCCCTGGTGACCACCGCGGACGGAAAGTTTTACAGCAACGGCCTGGACACCGATTGGCTGTTCGGCAACCTGGACAAGATGCACGGCTACCTGGATCGTGTGCACTCGCTCTACACCCGTCTGCTGGCCTTCCCGATGCCGACGGTCGCCGCGATCAACGGCCACGCCTTCGGTGCGGGCGCCATGCTTGCCACCTCGCACGATTTCCGGGTGATGCGCGCAGACCGCGGCTTCTGGTGCCTGCCCGAGGTGCACTTGGGCATGCCTTTCACCGTCGGGATGAACGCTCTGCTCACCGAGCGGCTGGCCAACCAGGTCTGCGTACAGGCGATGACCACCGGGCACCGCTACCCGGCCGACGAGGCGATCGCCGCAGGCATCGTGGACGGCAAGGCAGATGCGCCTTCGTTGCTACCGGCCGCGATCGAGCGGGCTGGGACACTCGCCGGCAATCGCAAGCCGAATCTGCCGGTGATCAAGCGCGCGCTGCACGCGAAGGCGCTGGCCGGCCTCGCGGTACCGACCGCCCCGGAGAACTTGGCCTTCGCGGCCGGCTGATCGGTGTTGCCGTTCTCCGCGGCGGCGAACACTCAGGTCCTGCGGCTACCGCGGCAAAGCAACCCCGCTGGCAGAGAGGCACCGAAAACAAACACAACCGGTTTGCCGACGCAATGCAAGACTGTGTTTCATGCCACCACCGCGCAGCGGACACCATGAATCGCACCGCGACGATCACATCCTGCGCACCGATGTCGACGACGCGGCGGGCCGCTCCGATGCCGCGATCAAAGCGGCGTCCGCCGAGCTGATCGCGCTCTCGCATGCGATTCATGCCGAACCGGAGTTGGCGTTCGAGGAGACTCGCAGTGTCGCCAAGGCCATCGCTCCGCTGGCCGAACGCGGCTTCGAGATCGAGACCGGCGTCGCCGAACTGCCCACCGCGTTCCGCGCACGCTTCGGCAGCGGGCCTATGACGGTCGGTATCTGCGCGGAGTACGACGCGCTCCCCGAGATCGGCCATGCCTGCGGCCACAACGTCATCGCCGCCGCCGCGGTCGGCGCGGGGCTCGGCCTCGCCGAGGTCGCGGACGTGCTCGGCCTCACCGTGCTGGTGTTCGGCACCCCTGCCGAGGAGAGTGGCGGCGGCAAGGTGCTCATGCTGGAGCGCGGGGTATTCGACGACGTCGCGATGGCGATGATGGTGCACCCTGGTCCACTCGACATCGTCGGTGCCCGCTCGCTGGCCCTTGCCGACGTGTCGGTGGTCTTCCACGGGCGCGAGGCGCACGCCAGCGCGGCCCCGGAGCTGGGCCGCAACGCGGGCGACGCGGTCACCGTCGCTCAGGTTGCTCTCGGATTGCTGCGGCAACATCTCCTGCCCGGCCAGCAACTACACGGTATAGTCGGCGACGGTGGCGTAGCTCCCAACATCGTGCCCGGACGTGCGGAACTGCTGTATTACCTACGCGCAGTCGACTCCGCATCCCTCGACGATCTGATGCGACGAGCGTCGGCTTGTTTCGAGGCGGGTGCCCTCGCGACCGGCTGCACCCACGAGATCCGGACACTCGCGCCGACATACACCGAGCTCACCCCGGATCCGGAGTTACTGTTCGCCTATCGTGAGCAGATCACCGGATTGGGACGTGTGCCGATCGCACCGGAACTCGAGGCGCAGCGGCCGCTGGGCAGCACGGACATGGGCAACGTCACCAACGTCATTCCGGGCATACACCCGGTTATCGGCATCGATGCCGGTGGTGCGGTGACACATCAGCCGGGCTTCGCCGCGGCGAGCATCAACGCCTCGGCGGATCAGGCGGTTCTCGATGGCGCGCTCGCGCGTACCGCGATCGCCGTCGCCCGCGATGACATACATAGGGACAGGTTGTTGCAACGGCTCGTTCAACGACAGGAGGACATTCGGTGAGCACTACCGGCCGTACGGCGGCGCGGGCGACGGGCCCATGCGTAGCCACGGAGGGTTCCGGGACCCCGGCATCGTCGGACGCCGTGAGAACCGGGCAGGAAGCGGTCGAGTCGTGGTTGGCCGAGCACGCAGTCGACCTCGTCCAATGGCGCAGGCACATCCACGCCAACCCGGAGCTTTCTCGCACGGAGTTCGCCACCACCGAGTTCGTCTCGTCCTGGTTGACCAAGGCCGGCCTCGCACCACAGGTACTGCCTGGTGGCACCGGACTCATCTGTGACATCGGTCCGGGGGGACCGCGCATCGGCCTGCGTGCCGACATGGACGCGCTCCCGCTACAGGAGTTCACCGGACTCGCCTTCGCCTCCACCGTGCCGGGCGTCTCGCACGCGTGCGGCCACGACGCGCACACCACGATTCTGCTCGGCACGGCTCTGGCGCTGGCCGAGGTAAAGCTGCCGGTCGGAGTGCGGCTGATCTTCCAGCCCGCCGAGGAGGTCATGCCGGGCGGTGCGATCGACGTCGTTGCCACCGGCGCGATGGCGGGCGTCGAGCGGATCTTCGCGCTGCACTGCGACCCCCGCCTCGAGGTGGGCCGGGTCGGCATCCGCGTCGGCGCGATCACCTCGGCCGCCGACACCGTCGAGCTGGTGCTGGACTCGCCGGGCGGCCACACTTCGCGCCCGCATCTGACCAGCGACCTGGTCTACGCGATCGGCACGGTGATCACCGGCCTGCCCGGTCTGCTCAGCCGCCGCATCGACCCGCGTACCAGCACGGTGATGGTGTGGGGTGCGGTCAGCGCGGGCAAAGCGCCGAACGCGATTCCGCAGACGGGCATGCTCACCGGCACCGTCCGCACCGGCGACCACGCGACCTGGTCGCTGTTGGAGCCGATGGTGCGCGAGATCGTCGACGGCCTGCTCGCCCCGACGGGTGTGCGCTACCAGTTGAACTACCGGCGCGGCGTGCCGCCGGTCGTCAACGACGAACACTCCACCCGGATGTTCGAGGATGTGATCCGCGAGCTCGGCCCCGACGCGCTGGCCGACACCATGCAATCCGGCGGCGGCGAGGACTTCTCCTGGTACCTGGAGGAGGTGCCGGGTGCGATGGCGCGCCTCGGCGTCTGGTCTGGGCAGGGCGAGCAGTTGGATCTGCACCAGCCGACCTTCGACATCGACGAGCGGGCGCTCGCGGTCGGCGTCCGGGTGCTGACCAAACTCGTGCTGAACGCGCGCTGAGTTCTTCGTCACAGCGGTGTAGCCGGCCTTTCGGGGGCGGCCACACCGCTGTCGCCTTTCGACTGCCCCGCCGTCAGCCGAAGTTGCCAGGTCCGACGTTGCGGCTGTTGCGGGTACGCAGCGCGTGGACGTAATCCTCTGGCGCACCCGCTTTTTCGGCGGCGTCGGCGATCACGCCGATGTAGCGGGCCGACGGTAGTCCGCCCTCGTAGGCGTCGAGCACATACAGCCAGGCCAGCGTGGGTTCGCCGCCACCGTCCGCGTTGCGGGTGACGCGCAGGCGGATCTTCTTGTGGATACCGAAGTCCGAGCCCTCCCAGCGGTCCAGTCGCTGCTCGTCCTCCGGGGACACGTCGTAGAGCACGACGAACACCCGGGAACCCGGCTCCTCTACAACCGTCGCGAGAGGCCCTTCCCAATAGATATCGTCACCCGCGAAGGTGAGCCGCCAGCCCTCCAACCAGCCCGTCCCGGACATGGGGGAGTGCGGACAGCGCTCGAGCATCTGCGTTGAGTCCATGTTGGACCCATAAGCGGCGTAGATCGGCACCTGCAAAGGGTAGCCAATAACCGTCGGAGACTGCGTTTGATTGCCGCACCCGGGGCGCGCGCCGCGGAACTGTTGCGCACCGGTAATGCGATCGGGGGTGCGGGGCAGTTGCCGGATAACGTTTAGTACGTGCCGGAGATCCCGGCGCGAAGCTCGAGCGGAGGTATCAATGACCCGCATCGCGATCATCGGTGGTGGACCAGCCGGCTACGAGGCGGCGTTGGTGGCGGCCCAGCACGGCGCGTCGGTGACGCTGATCGATGCCGATGGCATCGGTGGCGCGTGTGTGCTGTGGGACTGTGTCCCCTCCAAGACGTTTATCGCCTCGACCGGTGTGCGCACCGACCTGCGCCGCGCCCGCGATCTCGGCATCACACTCGACCCGAACCAGGCGCGGGTGCAGCTGACCGAGGTGAACGCGCGAGTGAAGGCGCTCGCGCTTGCCCAGTCCTCCGATATCCGCTCGAAACTGCAGACCATCGGGGTGACGGTGCTGTCCGGGCGCGGCGAGTTGATCGATCCCGCCTCGGGCCTCGCCGCGCACCGGGTGCTCGCCAAGCTTTCCGACGGCGCGCAGCTGACCGTCGAGGCCGAGGTGGTGCTGATCGCGACCGGAGCGAGCCCCCGCGTGCTGCCCGGTGCCGAGCCGGACGGCGAACGCATTCTCAACTGGCGTCAGCTCTACGACCTGGAGGAACTGCCGGAGACGCTGGTAGTGGTCGGTTCCGGCGTGACCGGCGCCGAGTTCGTCTCCGCCTACACCGAAATGGGCGTGCGGGTGAAGCTGGTCTCCAGCCGGGACCGGGTGCTGCCCGGCGAGGACGCCGACGCGGCGCTGGTGCTCGAAGACGCGCTCGCCGAGCGCGGCGTCGAGCTGGTCAAGCACGCGCGCGCCGACGCGGTGGAGCACACCGCCGAGGGCATCGTGGTCAAGCTGTCCGACGGCCGCACGGTCTCCGGCTCGCACGCGCTGATGACCGTCGGCTCCACTCCGAACACCGGGGGGCTCGGGTTGGAGCGGGTAGGCATCGAACTCGACCGCGGCGGCTACCTGCGGGTGGACCGGGTGTCTCGCACGTCGGTGCCGGGCATCTACGCCGCGGGCGACTGCACCGGCCTGCTGCCGTTGGCCTCGGTGGCCGCGATGCAGGGCCGCATCGCGATGTACCACGCGCTCGGCGAGGGCGTGAGCCCGATCCGCTTGAAGACCGTCGCCTCCGCGGTGTTCACCCGCCCGGAGATCGCGACCGTCGGCGTCAGCCAAACCGCCATCGACAACGGCGAGATTCCCGCGCGCACAGTGATGCTGCCGCTGAACACCAACCCGCGGGCCAAGATGTCCGGGCTGCGACGCGGTTTCGTCAAGATTTTCTGTCGGCCCGCGACCGGTGTGGTGATCGGCGGCGTCGTCGTCGCGCCGATCGCCTCGGAGCTGATCCTGCCGATCGCGCTTGCGGTGCAGAACAATCTGACGGTCAACGACTTGGCGCAGACTTTCTCGGTCTACCCGTCCCTCACCGGTTCGGTGACCGAGGCAGCGCGTCTGCTGATGCGGCACGACGACCTGGATTGACGCGTGCGGTGCCGTGTCCGATATCGGACATAGGGCCCCGTGAACATGGCGCAGGCGTTCGGGGTGGGTGCTCTTGCCACCCTTGGATATTCGCCGCGTTGCCCATCGTGCACACATGTGGTTCACTCCTCGACAGAGATGCGATCGGAGGGCGGTCGCGAGGTTCGGTGTGGGGGGATAGGTTCTTTCCAAATCGGAACGGCGAACGACTCGGCTTAGTTCGACGATCAGGCGTCTCACCCAGGGACCACAGAGTGCGGTCTATTCGGTCCGCACCCCGGGAAGGATTGCGAAAAGTGAAACATCGTAAGCCGAGTCGAACGCAGCGAGCGATGGCGAGCACCTCGTTGCCACTGGCCACCGCGGCTGCGGTGGCCACTCTCTTCGCGGCGCCGGCGGGGGCGGCTCCCAACGATCAGCCGACCACTCCGCCGACGCCCGCTCCCGCGCAGCCGGGAGTGAACGAGACGCCGAGCACCCCGGAGACCACCAAGCCGGATCCGGACAAGCCGGAATCGAAGCAGGATCCAGAGAAGCCGGAGAGCAAGCCGACACCGAGCCAGCCCGGCGTCACCACCCCGGATTCGGACCATGCCATGCCCGACCAGAAGGATCCGCGGCTGCCCCGGCCGACGCAGCCGGGCGTGACACCCCCGCGCGTCGCGCCGCTGCCCGTCCCCGGTCAGCAGCCGGGCGAGCCGCAGCCTGCGGTCACGCCGGAGCAGGGCGCGCAGCCGGATGCCACCCAGCCGGACGCCCCGGGTGGCGAGAACGCCGAGGCGCAGCAGCCGGAGACCTCGACACTGGTACAGCCGAGGTGGGAGGCGCCGCGTATGCAGGCCGCCCCACCCGCACCGGTCGTGGAGATGACCGGTCCACACGGAGAGGTCGGCGCGAATGTCGACGGTGGCACGTTGCTGCCGGGCTACGTGGCCAACACCCACCACTTCAGCAACGAGGCGGGTTACGTCGGGACCATCGGCTACCGCACGCCCACCGGTGCGGGCGAGGCCGGCGTCTCGGTGGAGTTCGTCGACAAGAACACCGTCAAGCTGACCACCTACACCGGTGGCGAGGGCTTGGCCGACAACAACACCACCGCGGTCTTCGATACCACTCAGCTGAACGCGGCCAAGGCCGCCGTCGAGGACTGGATCCGGGAGCAGCCGGGCGGCGCCGCTGCCCTCGAGGCCGCCGCACAGGTTAAGCTTCCGCTTCAGTCGGGCGATATTGCTCCGCAGACCGTTGAGGTGGCTGGTGTCGTCACCCAGTGGGGTGGTTCACTCCAGTACTGACACGAGCCTGATTTCGGCGAGTGGGGCGGTCGTTCACGACCGCCCCACTCGTGTGTCCTTGGAAAGGATTGGGTGTGACCTCCGAGGGTGATGCGAGGGAAAACGAATCCGGCCGGTCCGGGTCGGAATTCGGTCCGCCGTTGGGGGAGTTCGGGCCGCCCGTTTCGGAGTTCGGTCCGCCCGTTTCGGAGTTCGGTCCGCCGATGAGCGCCGACGCTGGACCGCTCTGGGAGGTGCCGCAGCAGCCGACCGACCCCGAACTCAGCTGGCGTCCCGCGGGCGACCCGGAGGCGACGCTCGCACCGCCGCCGCAGTATCGCGCGCCGGATTCCACGGTTCACGCCGAACGGCTGCCCGCGCCTGCCGAGCCCGAGCAACCCGCCGCGGAGACCGCGCGCCCGCAGCCCATAGACGGCGAGCAGGACTCATGGTGGAACCGGCCGACCGCCGAGGGCGGCGTACCGAAACCGCCTCTACCGTCCGAGTCGGGCCTGTCCTGGGCCGAGGACCCGATCGCCATGCGGCTGGCGCTGCGCGTACCTGCAACGCCTCCGCCCGCCGGCCGGTCCGGTTCCTCGGCTCGGGGGCGTGTACTCGGCGCGCTTGCGGCGGTGGTCGTGCTGATCGCGCTGACGGTGACCATCATCGCAGTCTCACGCGACAACGGGGACACCAGCGCCGCTCCCGACGTCGGCGGCACCACGGCGGCGTTGAGCTGCCCGTCCAGCAAGGACGGCACAGTGACCGTCGGCAACGGCCCCGGCGACACCGCCAGTGGGGCCGGGGCCATTCTGGGGTTCCAGAACGCGTTCTACGTTGCGCGCAATGGGGAACGGGCCAGGTCGTTCGTTGCGTCGGATGCGGATTTTTCGACCGCCACCGTCCTCCAGAAGGCCATTGATGAGCAGATCCCGGTGGGCACCACGCATTGCGTGCGGATCACCCAGTTGGGCCAGGACACCTTCGACGTCGACCTGACCGAGCATCGCCCCAACGGCACGACGATCGTGTACCAGCAGAGTGTCACAACCGTCGACAGGGACGGCAGGAAACTGGTCTTCGTCATCCGGGAACGGTGACATCCTCTCATATATTGGGAATAGGATTTCATATCCTGGTAGCGGTGTGTGAGAGTGAGGTCTCACCATCGTGGCGCCCCTCGGAGGTTTCATGTCGCCGACCACTCCACCGCTGGCCCGGCACCTCGAAGGCCTGACGAGTTCGGCGATTCGCGACCTGTTGAAGCTGACCGCCCGCGACGACGTCATCAGCCTGGCCGGTGGGCTGCCCGACGAGCAACTCATGCCGCGCGATCGGATCGCGCTGGCGGCCGAGTCGGCTCTCGCGGACCGCGCACGGCTGCAGTACACCGAATCGGCGGGCTGGGGACCGCTGCGCGAGGTGCTGGCGGCACGCGAGACGGCACGACTCGGTCGGCCGGTGCCGCTCGAGGAGGTGTTCGTCACGCACGGCTCGCAGCAGGCGCTGTCGCTGCTTGCCGAGGTGCTGCTGGATCCAGGCGCTCTCGTCGTGGTCGAGGATCCGGCGTATGTCGGCGCGCTCCAAGTGTTTCGGGCTGCGGCAGCGCGAATCGTGACGGTTCCGCTGGATGCCGAGGGCATGCGGATCGACGTGCTGGTCGAACTGCTCGGCCGTGGGGAGCGCCCCGCGCTGGTGCACACAGTGAGCAATTTCCACAATCCGCGTGGCGTCACCATGAGCCTGCCGCGTCGCCGCGAACTCGCCGAACTCGCCGAACGGTACGGATTCTGGGTGATCGAAGACGATCCGTACGGCGAGCTGTGGTTCGATCGGCCATCGCCGGAGCCGGTTGCGCGCTACTCGGCCAACGTGATCCGGCTGTCGAGTGCGTCGAAGACGCTGGCGCCGACACTCCGGGTGGGGTGGATGATCGCACCGAATACGGTGTGCCGTGGCGTGGAGTTGCTGAAGCAGGGTGCGGACCTGTGTGGTTCGGCGCTGACTCAGCAGATCGCCGCCGACCTGCTCGACGACACCGATTGGCTGGAGGCGCATCTGGACAAGATCCGGCGCGTCTACGGTGAGCGGGCGCGCGTCTTGGTGGGGGGTATGCGCGAGCGCTTCGGTGACCGAGTGGTGAGTACCGAAGCCGCTGGCGGCATGTTCGTGTGGGTCGACTTCACCGATGGAACCGACACCGTGGACCTGCTACCGCGCGCGGTCGATCTCGGCGTAGCCTACGTCCCCGGCGAGGCTTTCTCGATGTCCGGCGCCCACCGCGATTCGATGCGCCTGTGCTTCACCACTTCCGAGGCGGATACCCTTCAGCAGGCGACCGTCCGCTTGGCCCATGCAGTAGGTGAATAACTGTGTTTGTTCGGCCGCGGCGTGTTCGCGGCCGCTAATCTACCCAGCCGTAGGTACGTTCGACGGCCTTGTCCCATGCTTCGAGGTGCTTGGTCCGGTCCGCGTCCGACATGGTCGGGTGCCAGGTCTTGTCGGCCGCCCAGTTGGCGCGGATATCGTCGGTGCTCGGCCAGAAACCGACGGCCAGACCCGCCGCGTAGGCGGCGCCGAGCGCGGTGGTCTCGTTGACCACGGGGCGCACAACGGGCGCGTCGAGAATGTCGGACTGGAATTGCATGAGCAGGTCGTTGCCGACCATGCCGCCGTCCACCTTCAGTGTGGTGAGCTCTAGGCCGAGGTGTTCGGACTCGGCGTCGGCGCGCATCGCGTCGACGACTTCGCGGGTCTGGAAGGCGGTGGACTCGAGCACCGCCCGCGCGAGATGCGCTTTGGTGACGAACCTGGTGAGCCCGGCGATCACACCCCGCGCGTCCGGTCGCCAGCGCGGCGCGAACAGCCCGGAGAAGGCGGGGACGATGTAGGCGCCGCCGTTGTCGGCGACGCTGCGGGCCAGCGGCTCGATCTCGTCGGCGGCGGAGATGATGCCGAGATTGTCGCGAAACCACTGCACCAGCGAGCCGGTGACCGCTATGGCGCCCTCCAGCGCGTACACGGCGTCCGCGTCACCGAGGCGATAGCACACCGTGGTGAGGAGACCGTGCCTGCTGAACACCGGCGTGGTGCCGGTGTTCAGCAGCATGAAATTGCCGGTGCCGTAGGTGTTCTTGGCCTCGCCGGGCGCCAGACATGCCTGGCCGAAGGTGGCGGCCTGCTGGTCGCCGAGAATGCCGGCCACAGGTACCCCGGCCAACGGCCCGGAATTGATCTCCGCGTACACCTCCGAGGAGCTACGGATTCGCGGCAACATCGCCTCCGGCACGCCGAACTCCGCGCAGATCCGCGAATCCCACTGCAGCGAACGAAGATCCATCAACATGGTGCGCGAGGCATTGGTCACGTCGGTGAGGTGCTCGCCGGTGAGGTTCCACAGCACCCAGCTGTCGACCGTGCCGAAACACAGCTCGCCCGCCTCGGCGCGGGCCCGCGCGCCCTCGATATTGTCGAGGATCCAGCGCAGCTTCGGCCCCGCGAAGTAGGTGGACAGCGGCAGGCCGGTGCGGTCCTGGTAGCGGGTCGCTCCCGCCTCGCCGCCCAGCTCGGTGCACAGCCGATCGGTGCGGGTGTCCTGCCAGACGATGGCGTTGTGCACCGGCTTGCCGGTGTTGCGATCCCACACCACCGTAGTCTCGCGCTGATTGGTGACCCCGGCCGCGGCGATGTCGTCGCGGGTGAGCCCGTTGCGCTCCAGCACCTCGCCGAGCACGAGTTCGACATTGCGCCAAATGGTTTCGGGATCGTGCTCGACCCAGCCTGGCCGTGGGAAGATCTGTTCGTGTTCCCGCTGGGCGACACCGACGACGCGGCCCTGGCGGTCGAAGACGATGCACCGACTCGAGGTCGTGCCTTGGTCGATGGCGGCCACATAGCGACGCATGTGTTGTATTTTGCAGCGCTGTGTTTGTTTTTGCTGTGTCTTTGGCCGCGCGGGCGCGGCGGGTTCGCGGCCCCCTGAGCCGGGCCGCGAACGGGGAATGCTCGGTCTCGCTGCGCTCGGAACCGGGGAATGGGCCGATGGGCGTGCGGTAGGTTGCGCCCTCGATTTGACCGGAGGTGCCCACGACGTAGCGAGCCCGACCCTCGGTTCACGCCCGCAATGAGGGGTCGGGCCGGTGCGGTTGCGAGGGCCGCGCGATGGCCGGCCGCTCGGTTAGGGTGGTCTTGTTACCGAAGAGTAGTGCATGACGACACGGACGCGTCCGGTCGAGCAACGGCGATTCGCCTAGCC
The DNA here is from genome assembly GCF_040639505.1 of Nocardia sp. NPDC023852. Classification (NCBI taxonomy): domain Bacteria; kingdom Bacillati; phylum Actinomycetota; class Actinomycetes; order Mycobacteriales; family Nocardiaceae; genus Nocardia; species Nocardia sp. NPDC023852. The sequence goes on along the minus strand of NZ_JBFAAB010000008.1, from coordinate 115,057 downwards.
TGGAGTCGAACGGCTCGATCGGATACATCCGCATCGGTTGGAGGAGTCGAGCATGACCAAGAAACCGGTTTCGCAGTTCCTCGGCCCGGAGCAGCGCAGAACGGCGTGGGAGCGCTTCGACAAGGATCATTTCGACGTGGTCGTGGTCGGCGGTGGCGTGGTCGGCGCTGGGATCGCCCTGGACGCGGCGACCCGGGGCCTGCAGGTCGCACTGGTCGAGGCGCGCGATCTCGCCTCGGGCACCTCCAGTCGCTCGTCGAAGATGTTCCACGGCGGACTGCGTTATCTGGAGCAGTTGGAGTTCGGACTGGTGCGCGAGGCCCTGCGGGAACGTGAACTCGCGCTGTCGACCCTGGCGCCCCATCTGGTGAAGCCGCTGCGCTTCCTGTACCCGCTGACCCATCGAGCGTGGGAGCGTCCGTACGTCGCGGCCGGGCTGGTCCTCTACGACACCATGGGTGGTGCCAAATCCGTCCCTGGACAACGACATCTCACCCGTGCCGGCGCGTTGCGGCTGGCGCCGGGGTTGCGGCGCGACGCACTGATCGGCGGCGTCAGCTACTACGACACGGTGGTCGACGACGCGCGCCACACCATGACCGTGGCCCGCACCGCCGCACACTACGGTGCGGTGATCCGTGCCTCCACCCAGGTGGTCGGTTTCCTGCGCGAGGCCGACCGGGTGGTGGGCGTGAAGGTGCGCGACACCGAGGACGGGCGCACCGGAGAAGTGCGTGGACACGTGGTGATCAACGCGACCGGCGTGTGGACCGACGAGGTCCAGGCTCTCTCCCAGCAGAGGGGCCGGTTCCACGTCCGCGCCTCCAAAGGGGTGCATATCGTGGTGCCGCGCGACCGGATCGTCAGCGACACCGCGATCATTCTGCGCACCGCGTCCTCGGTGTTGTTCGTCATCCCGTGGGGTACGCACTGGATCATCGGTACGACCGACACCCACTGGAACCTCGACCTCGCGCATCCGGCGGCCACCAAGGCCGACGTCGACTACCTGCTCGACCGGGTGAACCAGGTGCTGGTCACCCCGCTCACCCCGGACGACATCGACGGTGTGTACGCGGGACTGCGGCCGCTGCTGGCGGGCGAGAGCGACGAGACCTCCAAGCTGTCGCGTGAGCACGCCGTCGCTCGGGTGGCACCCGGACTGGTCGGCATCGCGGGCGGCAAGTACACCACCTACCGCGTGATGGCCTATGACGCGGTAGACGAAGCGGCACAGGACATTCCGGCCCGGGTCTCGCCCTCGATCACCGAGAAGGTGCCGCTGCTCGGCGCGGACGGCTACTTCGCGCTGGTCAATCAGACGGTGCAGCTGGCCGAGGCATACGGTGTGCACCCGTATCGGATCAAGCACCTGCTCGACCGCTATGGCTCGCTGATCGACCAAGTGATGGCCTTCGCCGATGGCAAACCCGAACTATTGCAGCCGCTCACGGACGCTCCGTCGTATCTGCAGGTGGAGGCGGTATACGCGGCGGAAGCCGAGGGCGCGCTGCACCTGGACGACATTCTGGCCCGGCGGACCAGGATCTCGATCGAGTACCCGCACCGGGGCGCCAACTGTGCCGAACAGGTGGCCGGATTGGTCGCGCCGATCCTGGGCTGGGACGCGGACGAGATCGACCGGGAAGTCCAGACCTATCAGGCGCGCGTCGAGGCGGAGATCCGCTCGCAGACCCAGCCGGACGACGCCTCCGCCGACGCCCTCCGCGTCGCGGCGCCCGAACCCCGGCCGGAACTCCTGGAGCCCGTGCCATGGGAAGGCTGATCCAACCGTCTGCCCGAGCTTCGTGCTAGACCACCTGTGGCAGCCTCATCCAGATCGGGTGGGTTGGTCGAGTGTCAAGGATGCGGCGACATCGTCGACACGGGCGCGCGCGGGGATTCCGGGGCGCGGGTCGACGAATTCGGGTGCAGCAGAAGGTAAGTGAACGCGACGGTGGCGAGGGCCGCCATGGCGGCGACCAGAAGACGCATGGAGATCGCGAGGAGCAGCCGCGTGCTCGATTGCGATACCGTCGTCATGTGTCTGCTCCCGTGCTGGATCCGGCCTGCCACACTGCATGTCGTGGCGCGGGCGTGGATCGTTAGCAATGGAGTGGCGAATTACATTCCAGTCGCGGCATCCCGCCTGATCCAGGTAGCCGGCATCGGCTGACAGCGCGGGCAGAAGTAGATACCGCGTTCTCGTTGGACGACACGGTCGGAGTCGGGAGCGGTGTCGCCGAGCAGGTCGGCGACCAGCGGTGTACCGCAGCGTTGGCACGGGCGGTGCGTGCGGCCAAAGGCCAGCGGGCGGCGCGGGGGTTTGTCGACGGCCTCGGTCAGCACCCGGTGCGCCTCGTTGGCCAGCGCGAACAGGTCAGGGATGTCGCCGACCCTGGTGGCCGGGTGGATTCGGCGCAGAAAGCACACTTCGCTGCGGAAGATATTGCCGATGCCGGCAAGATTGCGCTGGTCGAGCAGCGCTACGCCGATAGCTTGATTCGGATACCGCTTCAGCCGCCGGACGGCTTCGGCCGCGTCCCAATTCGACCCGAGCAGGTCCGGCCCGAGGTGGTCGACGATCCGGTGCTCCTCGCTCACCCGCACCACCTCGACAGTGCCCAGCGAGAACCCGACGGCCTCCACCTCGTCGGTGCCCAGCACGACCCGCGCGGCAACTCGGGGGCCGGTCCACCGCTGCCCGCAGTGGAAGACGCGCCAGCTGCCCTCCATCTTGAGGTGGCTATGGATGCTCCAGGTCGGCGTTCGGATGAATAGATGCTTCCCATAGCTGCCGACGCTCTCGACCACCTGTCCGCGCAGGTCGACCGTCGCGAACCGCGGCACGCGGAAATCGCTGCGGGTCAGTTCTTTGCCGGCCAGCGCGGCACGGAGACGTCCGGCGGTCAGGTAGACCGTGTCGCCCTCAGGCATACGGCGGCTCCGGCTCCGCGGCGTCGGCTCCGCGGCTCACCCAAGTGTGCGGGTTCACGGGCGGCTCCGCAGGCGCAGCCCGCGTGGGGTGGCGGAGAAGCCCGCCTCGGTGAGGAAACCGGCGAAGGTGTTTCCGTGCACGGAGTCGCCGTTGACGCGGTCGATCACCAGCGAGTCCACCCGGCGGCGATGCACCAGGTCGGCCAGCGCCTGCGCGGCACGGCGGCGAGCCTCCGGGGCCTCGGTGAAGGTCAGCAGGGTCTTGCCGCCCCGTTCCAGGTACAGGACCAGTTCACCGTCGACGAGCACGACGAGGGCCCCGGCTTTGCGTCCCGGCCGATGTCCGCCCTCGACGTCGCCCTTCGGCCAGGCCAGCGCGGCGCCGTACGGGTTCGCGGGATCCGACGCCGCCAGTGCCAGCGCCGTGCCGGTCGGCTGCCTGGACTCGGGACGAGTGCGTTCGGTGTCGAAGGAGCGCAGCCGGTCGACCACGTCAGTGGTGGAGAACTGGGCGCCGCCCAGCGAGTCGACGAAATAGCCTCGGCGGCAGCGCCCACGATCTTCGAACTCGGTGAGCACCCGATACATCAGCGCGAACCCGCCGGGCACACCCTCGTTCTGCACCGAGCCTCTGGTCAGCACCCCGTATCGCTCCAGCAGCAGGTCCGCGGTCGCGTGCGCGCGCACGGTGTTGTCCGATATCCGCTCCGGCAGCAGCGACCACCGCCCGGCGACCGCGGGCGGGCCGGATCGGGTCGGCATGCTCGGTCGGGGCAGGTAGGCCCGGCCGCGCGGCGCGCGGCGCGGTGTCCGGTGCGCGGTGGTGGTCCGCGTCGTGCCGGACAGCAGCGCACGCACAGGCGCAAACGTGTCGCCGGAAACTATGCCCGCCCAGACCAATTCCCATAGCGCAGCGGCTACCGCACTGTCGTCGAGCAGGCCGGTCGCATCGGAGAGCTGCCGGAAGAAGAACGCGCCGCCGGCCTGCGGTACCGGAACGAGTTGGGGGGCGCCGGAGGCGGAAGCGTCCGACCACACTGCCGCGGAGTGTTCGGAGGGTGATCGTCGTCCGGCGGCGCCCCGATTCGCGCTCGTGGAGCCGGGCCCGCTCCCGTCGGGTGCCTGCGCATGGTTCGCCGAGTCACGAGCATTCTGCGGCGTTCGGCGCGCCGAGCGTTGGTCGGTCGAATCCGTGGGCATCCCGAAGTCTTCCCCGGTTTCGCCGCGCGAATGCGGTTCATCGAGCGACACCGGTGCTCGGCCGAGCGGGTCCTCGGCGGGAGGAAGCGGAGTCCTCGGCACCAGGGACGCGCCAAGCGCGGTGAGCAGTCGCAGTTGAATCTCGGAGAGGTCGATGTCGTCCGGTGGCGTCAAGGTGAACGGGGCTTGATCGGCCAGGTGCAGGGCGATCCAGCCGTCCTTGGCGGTGATGGCGCCGTGGCCGGACCAGATCACCTCGCCGGTCGCCATGAGTTCGTCGAGCATGGCGGGGGAGTAGTCGCGCACCCGCGCGGGCAGGACGAGCGATTCCCAGGCTGACGCCGGAATCGGGACGCCCGCGAGCTGTTCCACGACGGTCGCCACGCCGTCGACGCCGCGCAGCTCGCCCGTGTCGATGTGCTGCCATGAGGCAAGGAAGCAGCCGAGCGCGGCGGTCGAGACCGGCTCGACATCGTGCCGTGCCGCGGCGAGTGACCGGCGGCGCAGGCGGCGCAGCACCTGTGCGTCGCACCATTCCGAGCCGGTGGCGGCGGGCGTGAATTCGCCCTCCACCAGCCTCTTTTCGGCGGCGAGCCGACGCAGCGCGGTGGCGGCGACGGCGGTTCCGAGACCGAACCGCGCCGCGACCGCTTCGACGCCGAACGGGCCGTGTGTGCGGGCGTAGCGGCCGACAAGGTCACCGAGCGGGTCGGCCACCGGTTCGATGAAAGCCGACGGCGTGCCGATCGGCAACGGCACTCCCAGCGCGTCGCGCAGCCGCGCCGCATCCTCCACCGCCACCCACCAGCTCCGGCCCGCGAACGAAACCTCCAGTGCTCGACGCGAAGACGCGAGCCCGGCGAACCAGGGGGCAGGGTCCTCATCGCAGCGCTCGGCGGCCTCGGCGGTGGTGAGCGGACCGAGCAGCCGCAGCAGATCCGCCAAGCCCTCGGCGTCTCTGGCGCGGCGTTCCGGTGTCAGCCGCTGCAATTCCCGTTCGGTCTGCTCGATGACCGTGGCGTCCAGCAGCTCGCGCAGCTTGACCCGGCCGAGTAGTTCGGCGAGCAGCCCGGAGTCGAGTGAGAGGGCGGCGGCGCGGCGCTCGGCCAGCGGGCTGTCCCCGTCGTACATGAACTGCCCGATGTAGTCGAACAGTAGGGCGTTCGCGAACGGTGACGGCGTCGCTGTCGCCACCTCGACCAGCCGCAACTGGCGTCGCGCCACCCGTCCGAGCAGGTCGCGCAGCGACGGCAGGTCGTAGACGTCACGCAGGCATTCGCGCACCGTCTCCAGCAGGATCGGGAACTCGGGAAACTTGCGTGCGACGTCGAGCAGTTGGGCCGAGCGCTGACGCTGCTGCCACAGTGGTGCGCGCTTGCCCGGGTCGCGGCGGGGCAGCAGCAGTGCGCGCGCCGCGCACTCGCGGAATCGGGAGGCGAACAATGCCGAGCCGCCGACCTGCTCGGTGACGATGTCATCGATCTCGTCGGGCTCGAAGACGAACAGCTCGGCGCCGGGCGGATCGTCCGTGGTGTCGGGCAGCCGCAGGACAATGCCGTCATCGGAGGCGTTCGGCGTGGCGTCCACGCCGAACCGCTCGCGCAGCCGCGCCCCGATGGCCAGCGCCCACGGCGCGTGCACCGGCAGGCCGTACGGCGAATGCAGGACCAGCCGCCAGTCGCCGAGCTCGTCGCGGAACCGCTCGACCACCAGGGTGCGATCGGTGGGCAGCTGTCCGGTCGCGGTGCGCTGTTCGTCCAGCAACGTGATCAGGTTCGCCGTCGCGTTGTCGTCGAGTCCGGCCGAGCCCATGAGTTGTGTGATGCCGTCGTGCGCCCGTCCCGTGACGGGATCGGCGGACTTTCGCCGCGATGGCCGCTGAGCGGACGTGTCGGCCGGGCGGCCGGGTTCTGCGTGCTCAGCTTGCGCGTAAGAAGTCACCGAACCAACGGCTACCGAGCCCGGCGCGACCGAACCGGGTGCAGGCACATCCGACGCCGCCGCGTCAGGGGACCTCGACTCCTCTGGCGCGGCAATGCCCTTGCGTCGCATCGGTTTTCGCGTATCCCCCGCGGGGATCGACTCGGAGGCGCGCTGCTGTCCGACCATGCGTACGAACTCGCCGAGCGCCGCACCGAGTTCCGCGGGCCGCCCGAGCCCGTCGCCGTGCCAGAACGGCAACCGGCCCGGCTGTCCGAACGCGGGTGTCACAAGCACCCGGTCGAATGTGATCTCTTCGATCCGCCAACTTGTCGCGCCGAGCGCGAACACGTCGCCGACCCGCGACTCGTAGACCATCTCCTCGTCGAGTTCGCCAACCCGTGACGCCTTCTCACCGACCATGTACACCGCGAACATGCCGCGGTCCGGAATCGCTCCTCCCGAGGTCACCGCCAGGCGTTGCGCGCCGGGCCGCCCCGTCAGCGTTCCCGCGTCGCGGTCCCAGACCAGCCGGGGCCTCAGCTCGGCGAACTCGTCCGAGGGATACCGGCCCGACAGCAGATCCAGCACCGACTCGTAGGCCGAACGCGGCAGTGACGCATAACTTCCCGTGCCGCGAACGACCTCGAACCACGCGTCGACGTCGATCGGGTCGAGAGCGCACGCGGCGACCGTCTGCTGGGCGAGGATGTCCAGCGGGTGCGCGGGAATCTGGATCGCCTCGATCCGCCCCGCGGCCATCCGCTGGGCGGCCACCGCGCAATGGATGACGTCGGTGCGATGCTTCGGGAAGATCACCCCTCGCGAGATCTCGCCGACCTGGTGTCCGGCCCGTCCGATCCGCTGCAACCCACTCGCCACCGAAGGCGGCGCCTCCACCTGCACCACGAGATCGACCGCGCCCATGTCGATGCCGAGCTCCAGGCTGCTGGTCGCGACGACGCAGCGCAGCCGTCCGCTCTTCAAATCGTCTTCGATCAGCGCGCGCTGCTCCTTGCTCACCGAACCGTGGTGGGCCCGCGTCAGCAGTGCTCCAGCGCCGTGGGTCACCTCGGTGGACGGCCCGAGCTGGGCGGGCGGCTTGTGACCGGCGCGCGCCGTATCGGGCATGGTCTCCACCGGCTGCTCGTCGAGCCTCGCCGCATAGGCCTCGTTCAGCCTGGCCGTGAGACGCTCGGCCAGCCTGCGGGAGTTCGCGAACACGATCGAGGACCGATGTTCCAGAACGAGGTCCACGATCGCTTCGTCCACATGCGGCCAAATCGATCCCGGCTGGTCGGAGTCGCCCGGCTCGGTCATGTCCGGCACCGGCACGCGCACCGACAGGTCGAACGTCTTCGGTGCGGGCGGCGCGACCAGCGTGATCGGCGCGTTGCCGACCAGGAACCGACCGACCTCCTCCGGGGGGCGGACGGTGGCGGACAGGCCGATCCGCTGCGCGGGCCGCTCGGTCAGCAGGTCGAGCCGGGCCAGCGACAACGCCAGATGTGCGCCGCGCTTGGAACCGGCGATCGCGTGCACCTCGTCCACGATCACCGTGCTCACATCCCGCAGCGTCTCTCGTGCCGCCGAGGTGAGCATCAGGAACAGCGATTCCGGCGTCGTGATCAGGATATCCGGCGGGGTGCGCTGCAGAGACCGGCGCTCCGCGGCGCTGGTGTCGCCCGAGCGGACTCCAACGGTGATCCGCGGTGAATCGAGTCCGAGCCGCATGGCGGTCTGCGTGACGCCGACCAGCGGCGCACGCAGATTGCGCTCCACGTCCACCGCGAGCGCCTTCAAGGGGGAGACGTAGAGCACCGAGGTCCCGGTCTTCTCGGCGGGCCGTTCCCGCGTCGCCAGCCGATCGATCGCCCAAAGGAACGCCGAGAGCGTCTTCCCTGACCCCGTCGGCGCGATGACCAGCGTGTGGTCGCCCGCCGCGATGGCATCCCACGCCCCGAGCTGAGCGGATGTCGGCCCAGGGAACGCGCCGTCGAACCACTCCTTGGTCGCACGGGAGAACTGGGCCATGGCATCAGTGTGCACCCAGACACCGACAAGCACGTCCGCACCGTTCCACGAGCGAAGCGGGAGCAATCGAGGTACGGCCGTCGGCGTCGCGCCGTACGCTTCGATCCGTGCAAAAGGTGCTCAGAGTCGACCTGGTCAGCCATGGTATGACCGAGGCGATGCGAAAGGCACGTTTTCCGGTCGACGAATCGCTGACCGAGGCAGGCCGCCGGGCTATCGCCGAGTGTGGACCGCTCGCGGCCGCGCGGGTGCTCACGGGCCCCGAGCGCAGGACCGTGGAAACCGCTGCCCTGCTGGGGTTGCCCGGCGACGAGGACACCCGGCTGCGCGATCTGGACGCGGGCGCGTGGCGCGGCGGGGAACTGATGTCGGTGCCACAGGACGAGCTGTACGCCTGGCTCACCGACCCCGCGTTCCGCGGGCACGGTGGCGAGTCCGTGGTGGATGTGATCGAGCGAACCAGGAACTGGATGGCGGAGGTCGCCGCGGCGGGGAAGTCCACCATCGCGGTCACCCATCCAGCCGTCATTCGGGCGGCGCTGTTGGTGACCCTGGACGCCCCGCCGAAATCGTTCTGGCGAATCGACATCCCGCCGGGCAGCGTCACCCGTCTGCACTATCGCGGCGAATGGACGCTGCACTTCACGGCTTGACGCGCTGGTTCCCGCCGATCACGATTGCCGGCCGTCGGTTCGTCGACGCCGTCGCGGGCTCGACCGCCTCGGGCAGACGTCGGCAGGCCCACCGCCGCGTCCACCTGCGAACCCAAGCGGCCTCGGAGTATGTCTCCGGGGCCGCTTGGTCCGGTGTGGCTAGCAGCTGACCGGTGCGGGTTCGCCGCGGAACCTGGCGTCGATGTAGTTCCATGCCTCGGCGAATCCGGCGATGGCCGTGGTCATGTGCTCGGCGATCTCGTAGGGGCGGAACTGTACCCGAGCCCCTGCCCTGCAATACCGGTTGGCGACCTCGGCGACGGGGCCGAAGGCGGTGAGCTGGTCGAAGCGGCCCTGCCAGATGAAAGTCGGAACGGTCGGCACGCCCTCGAAGTAGCGCAGGCTGTTCTCCCGCAGCACAGAGAGCGCTTCCGGGACGTCCATCAGATTCTTGGACGCCGCCATCTGTTCCGCGCTGTGGAAGGCGCCCTCGTGGAGCAGGAACCGGCGGCAGGCATCGTGCGTGAGATCCCGGAACCACAGCCCGGTTTCGTTGAGCTGATCAGAGATCGGCAACCGGTCCGGGTATTCGCGTTCCAGCCCCATGGCCGCGGCGAAGGCCAGGCCGAACCCGGGGTGCGGGTTGAAGCCGAGCGCGTGTGCCATCTCCCCGAGGTCGGCGGGGATGCCGCCCGCGACGGCGGCGGTGAGGTGCAGGTCCGGCGCGTAGGTGGGTTGCATCGCGGCCGCCCACGCGGTGGCCAAACCGCCGCCCGAGTAGCCGGCGAGGGCGACCGGCGAGTCGGCCAGGCCGAGCTCGGCGACCTTGCGCACGGCCCTGACGCTGTCGAGGGTCATCATTCCGCCCAGCCGCGCCGCGCCGTAGGCGGAGGTGGGGCCGAAATAGTCCGGGACCGAGACCGCCCAGCCGCGTCTGATGGGCAGCATCATGCCGGCCGCGTCGTCCAATTCGCCGTTGAACAGCGAGCGCGACGGGCTGCACCGGGTGCCGAGGGAATTGATCAACGCCTGGTAGGAGACCAGCGGCGGGTTCTGCACCCCGGGGGGCAGCAGGACGGTTGTGACTCCCATGACGGGATTGCCTTGCGAGTTGGTGGAGCGGAACGCCACCTGCCAGCTGTCGGTCCCCGCGAAAGGACCGCTGTCGATCCTGCGGGCGCGCACCACGTCACCCGGCTGAAGTGCGCCAAGGTTCGGCGGCGCGGCGTAGAAGGGATCGGGATCCGGGGTGGGATACAGTGGCTGTGCTGTCGCGGGTGGGCCGAGCAGGCCGACCGAGAAGATGCTCAACAGTAGGATCGCGATCCGGAACACGACTCTGGTCACGGTTTTTCCTTCGAAGGTCAGCCGCCACCGATACACCGACCGACGGGGCTCATTCCCTAGGTCGGCATCTCGGATGGATCGGCACGGCATGGGAAGTCGCAGCGAACCACCTTGTTCACTGCGTGGATCGAAAGAAGGCAACGGCAGCCGGAGCGAACGCAAAATGTTTGCTGAAGATTAGCACGCTCTTCGGCTTTGGGGTAGGCGATAGCCGAAGAGGGGACCCCGTCCGTTGCGGCAGATACCGCAGAGCTGGATATTGGCTGCTCAGGCGAGGCTCAATACCGCCCGGTTGCCCAGTGGGTGCCGCAGGCCGACCACGACCACGCCGTACTCACGCTTTTGCTCCGAATTAGCGCCCTGGCACGGCGGCATGCCACGGTGCAGGCCACGGATGAGCTTCACGCTCACCAGCTCGGCCGATTCCTCGACCTGCGCTGTGAAGCCGATGCTCGGGCAGCCGACCGGTCCCGGGATGTGGATCGCGAGCCTGTCCGTGCCGTCTTCGATGTCATACGCCGAGAAGGCCATCACCGAACTGGTCTCGAGATCCGCCGAATGCGGGACGACGACCATCGCTCCGCCCGCGAAGTGCCGGGGGCCGGGGTCGGCCGGCATCCCCGTCGGCGCACCCGCGGTTGCGTCTGCCGAGGGCGTGACGCCCGAGTCTGCCGGAGGGGCCTGCTGCCCACCGCACGCGGTCAACCCCGCGACCGCGGTCATCGCGACGATTCCGGACGCGACCCTCCTCCGCATACCCATTCCTCCACCTTCACATAGCTCCCCCTCGACATTGCGGAGGCAGTGTTCTTCGGCCGTGGCGAAGAGGGAACGGTCGATATCGCTGCGCTCGGAAGCGGGAGTAGGGCCTCTGTGGTCGCGTTCGCGTGCGGGTATCGCGGCGGGATCGGTCGTGGCTCGCCTGCTTGCCCGGGCGACATCCTCGCCGCCGCGATAGCGTCCGTGTACGCCGGTACATCGACCTCACACCCTGCATAGGTGATGCTCAACTTGATCTCTGGAAATTGGGCAGAATGCTTAATTTTTGGACAGACTATTGTGCGTTCAGTTCTTTCAGGGCCAGGATGGCGGCAACAAGTGCTCAATGGTGCGAGGTGCCCGATCGGTGCCGAGCGGACGGGTGGATTTGGATGACCGAGCTCGCTGACCGCGATCTGATCGCAGCCCCCTATGACCTTGCCGACCGTTACCGCGTCGGCGCGGGGACCGTTGTCCTCACCGGCGTCCAGGCGATCGCCCGGCAGTTGGTCGAGCAGCACGTGCGTGACCTGCGTGCCGGTCGCCGGGTAGGCACGTTCGTGTCGGGGTATCAGGGCAGTCCGCTCGGCGGCGTCGACAAGATGCTGGCCGGGATGCCCGATGTCCTCGCCGAGCACGATATCTCTTTCGTCCCAGGGTTGAACGAGGAACTGGCCGCCACCTCGGTGTGGGGCAGTCAGGCGGACCTGCCCGCCGGCGACGCCACCCACGACGGCGTCGTCGGGGTCTGGTACGGCAAGGGTCCCGGGCTCGACCGTGCGACCGACGCCCTGCGGCATGCCAATATGTACGGCGCGAACGCCCGTGGCGGCGTTCTGCTTCTGGTCGGTGACGATCCGGCGTCGAAATCCTCCACCGTGCCGGCGGCGAGCGAGCGTTCGCTGGCGGCCATGAACATCCCGGTGCTGTTCCCGCGCAACGCCCGCGAGATCATCACCATGGGCCTGCACGGTGTCGCGCTGTCGCGCGCCTCGGGATGCCTCGTGGCGCTGAAAATCGTCGCCGACGTCGCGGACGGCGCGTGGACCGTCGAGGGTTCGGTCGGCGACATCGACATCGTCATGCCCGAGCTCGACTGGGACGGTGCCCCATTCACCTATCGCCAGCGTCCGATGGCCGCGCCGACCGACAGCGTGCTCGCCGAAGCCGACCTCTACGGTCCGCGTTGGGAGCTGGTGCAGGCCTACAGCACGCGCAACGGCCTGGACGTGATCGAGGTGAACCCGGTCCGCGCCACGGTCGGGATCGCCGCGACCGGAACGACCTTCGATGCCGTCCGCCAGGCGCTGATCGACCTGGGCGTGGACGATGACGCGCTGCACCGCGCAGGAGTGCGGCTACTGCGCATCGGCATGCCGTACCCCATCGCACCCGAGCGGGTCCTGGAGTTCGCCGACGGGCTCGCGCGACTGATCGTCGTCGAGGACAAGACCGCTTTCGTCGAAACCCAGATCCGGGACATCCTGTACGGCACTCCGGGCGCGCCCGAGATCGTCGGCAAACGCGACGCCGAGCGTCGTCCGCTGTTCGCGACCGACGGCGAACTCACCACCGGACGCATCACTCCGCCGCTTCGCCGCGCACTCGACGGCTATATCGACATGAAACGAACTCTGCCACAACCGATTTCGCTGTCTGTCCTGCCTGTCAAGCGCGCTGCCTACTTCTGCAGTGGTTGCCCGCACAACCGCTCCACCGCGGTGCCGGCCGGCTCGTTGGCAGGCGGCGGGATCGGCTGTCACACCATGGTGACCATGTCGGGCCGCGCCGACAGCAAGGTCACCGGGTTGACTCAGATGGGTGGCGAGGGCGCGCAGTGGATCGGTCAGGCCCCGTTCACCGACGTGCCGCACCTGTTCCAGAACATCGGCGACGGAACGTATTTCCACTCCGGCCAGCTCGCAGTGCAGGCGTGCGTCGCCGCCGGCGTGAATATCACCTTCAAGCTTCTGCACAACGACGTCGTCGCGATGACCGGTGCGCAGCACGCCGAAGGCGCGCTCACGGTGCCGATGCTCACGCACAAGCTCTCCACCGAGGGTGTCCGGCAGGTCATCATCTGCGCCGACGAACCCAAGCGTTACCGGAAGCGCGATCTCGCGGCCGGAACCCTACTGTGGCACCGGGATCGCCTCGACGAGGCCCAGCGCACCCTTCGTGAAATCCCCGGTGTCACGGTGCTCATCTACGACCAGCACTGCGCCGCCGACGCGCGGCGGCAGCGCAAGCGTGGTGCACTCCCGGTGCGCCGCACCCGGGTGATCATCAATGAGGCGGTGTGTGAGGGCTGCGGCGACTGCGGGGTCAAGAGCAACTGCCTCTCGGTCCAGCCGGTGGACACCGAATTCGGCAGGAAGACCAGGATCGACCAGACTTCTTGTAACACCGACTACAGCTGCCTGGACGGCGACTGTCCATCGTTCGTCACGGTCGAGCTGCCGGATCCGGCGAAGGCGAAGCGGCGCATCAGGATTCGGCACGCCCAGCCGCCGCGACTGCCCGAACTCCCCTTCGTCACGCCGACGTCGACGTCGAACGTTCTTCTCGCGGGGATCGGCGGCACCGGCATCGTCACCGTGAACCAGGTGCTGGCAACCGCGGCGGTGCGTGCCGGTTACGAGGTGGCGAGCCTGGACCAGATCGGAATGAGCCAGAAAGCCGGCCCGGTCGTCTCGCACTTGCGGTTCGCGCTCGGCGAACTGGAACCGGCCAACCGGCTGACGCCCGCCTCGGCAGACTGCATCGTGGCCTTCGACCTGCTCGCCGCCACCGACAACAAGAATCTCGCCTACGGCTCGAAGGCGGTCACCAGCTCCGTCGCGTCGACCAGCAAGACGCCGACCGGCGACATGGTCTATGACAAGTCGGTCGCCTACCCGGACGAGAGTCTGCTGTTGTCCCGGCTGGAACAGGTGTCGCGCTCGGTGTGGTCGTTCGATGCGCTGGCCGCGGCCGACGTGCTGTTCGGCAACACCGCCGCTGCCAACTTCCTCCTGGTGGGCGCCGCCTACCAGATCGGCGGCCTGCGGCTGCCCGCCCCGGCGATCGAGGAGGCCATCGCGATCAACGGTGTCGCGGTCGAGGCGAATATCGCTGCCTTCCGTTGGGGACGAGTGGCGGTGGCCCGGCCCGACGAGTTCGCCGCGGCCACCAGCCGGCACCGGCGGTCGAAGTCCGAGATCGCCATTCCGGCGGACCTTTTCGAGGGGCTCACCGCGGCGGGGGAGACCCGGCGGCTGGTCGAGTCGCGGGCCGCCGAGCTGGTCGGATTCCACAGCGCGAAGGTTGCTTGCGAGTACGTGCGAACTGTGCAACAGATCTGGGAGGCACAGACCCAGCTGGGTGACCGCACCGAGTTCAGCGAGCAGGTGGCGCGCGGCCTGTACAAGTTCACCGCCTACAAGGACGAGTACGAGGTGGCGCGGCGGCTCACCGATCCGGACTTCCTGGACGACGTGGCCGCGCAGCTGCCCGACGGTGCGAACTTGACCTACCGGCTGCACCCGCCGATCCTCCGCGCGATGGGGCGCGAGAAAAAGATCGGCATCGGGCCCAGGAGCCACTTCGCACTGCGTCTACTGGCCAAGGGAAAGAGGCTGCGCGGCACCAAGCTCGACCCGTTCGGCTACGCGCACGTGCGCCGGGTCGAGCGCGCCCTGCTCGAGCACTACATCGAGATGGTGACCACCCTCGCCGACACCCTGGACGCCTCGAACTACGACCGTGCCGTCGAGGCCGCGAGCCTGCCCGACCTGGTACGCGGCTACGAGGACATCAAGCTCGCCAACGTCGAGCGCTACTGCGACCGCCTGTCCGAACTCGGCATCGAGCCGCCGCGCGTCTGAGGGCGCCGATGCGCTCCTCAGGCGTTCCGGTCGACCATCGGTAGGAGCCCGTGAACAGGCACCACAACGTCGACGACTCCATTCATGGCGGAGCCCGCGGATGCCAGCCGGCGCGGCCAGACTGCCCACTGCGGCAACCCCGCCGGAGTCCGCGCGACCGTTGGTACCAGCGACAGGGCGGGCGGCTCAATCGCCATAGTGGCCACGGCAGGCGATGACGACCACGCCGTCCTCGTCGGCACGGTAGACGATGCGGTGTTCGTGGTCGATGCGCCGCGACCACCAGCCGGTCAGATTCTGCCGCAACGGCTCAGGCTTGCCGATGCCTTCGGCGTTGCCGTTGCGGCGAATCTCCTCGATCAGCCGGTTGAGCTTCTTCAGCGTCGGCCGGTCTTGCTGCCAGCTCAGATAGTCGATCCCACCGGTGTCGGTGAAGGTGAGTTTCCGGCTCACGCGTCAGTGCCCTCGGCGTCGTCCACATCGATGAGTTCACGAGCGTGCACCTGCCCGGCGTCGGCCTGGGCGATACCCTTGGCGAGCCACGCGGCGTTGGCGGCGTTGGACAGGAGGTAGGTGGTTTCCTTCATCGCCTCCCACTCCCGCAGGCTGATGACGACAGCAGCTTCTTTGCCCCCACTGCGCGTGATGACGACCTCGTCGTTGTCTTCGGTGGCGGCGTCGAGAACTGCGGCGAAGTTGGCACGAGCTTCACTGGCATGCATAGCACGCATGGCGACTCTCCGAGTTTCGATAGCAATAGTTGGATCAACAGCCAATATGCCTCATTGCGTACATAATCGTGTACAACGATTGGCGGTGCCGCGATCATCAGTTCACCGACCTGCGCCCCGGCGGGGCGCACCTGACGGACTCTGTTGAATCACCGACCGGCAGCGACCACTCCGCTCAGGCAGGTATCTAGGGCTGTTCCAGCATGTCGAACGGGATGGTCGCCTCGACAGGGTCATCCAGCAACAGCACACGCCGATGGACGGTGTGAACTCGATAGCGACGACCGGACCAGTCGAGGCGATATTCTTCGATCTCCTCGATCCGTTCTTCCTTCTGGTCCAGCCGGACGATCAGGTAATGAGGAATGCCCGCAGTGGCGTACTGAATTCGCTTGTCGGTGATATCGACGTCGATGGTCGATTCGGAGGTAACCTCGACCATCAGCAGAATGTGCTCACACACGGAATTGACGTCATACAGCTCGCAGTCTCGGATCCAGATATCGGGATAGCGGATGTTCAATCGACGATCCGCTGCCGACGACTCCGCATCTGCGAATCGTGCGGCAACGTCGGAATCCACCACCATGCACGGCCCACCATCACGTCGCGCAGTCTCCAGCATCCCAGCCAGCCGCCGGACAACCCGGCTGTGCAGGGGACTCTGTGCCAGCAGCCGGACCACGCGCCCGTTCACGATCTCGATGTCACCGAGCCCAGCCGCCTTCCCCTCGATGAACTCCTCAGCAGTCAGACGCAGTTCGTGTTGCTGATCGGGAGCGCTCATACCGGAGATCATCGCAGACCGGGTCACACCTGACGGACTATCCCCGACACGAGACGTGCCCCCCGAGGCGGGGCGCTGGATCGCACAATGCGAAGTGGCCCGGAGATATCTCTCCGGGCCACTTCGCGTAGTAGCGGGGACAGGATTTGAACCTGCGACCTCTGGGTTATGAGCCCAGCGAGCTACCGAGCTGCTCCACCCCGCGTCGGGTATGCACAACACTACACAGGTGTGCGCGTAACACCGAATCGTGCAGGTGGAGGGGGGTGTGGAGGGTTGCTCAGCCGAACTTTATGCCCTGCGCGAGGGGTAGTTCGGTGGAGTAGTTGACGGTGTTGGTGGCCCGGCGCATGTAGGCTTTCCAGGCGTCGGAACCGGATTCACGGCCACCGCCGGTTTGCTTCTCCCCGCCGAAGGCGCCGCCGATCTCGGCGCCGGAGGTGCCGATGTTGACGTTGGCGATACCGCAGTCGGAGCCGTCGGCGGCGAGGAAGCGCTCGGCCTCGCGCTGGTCGGTGGTGAAGATCGACGACGAAAGGCCCTGTGGCACTTGGTTGTGCAAGGTAATCGCGCGGTCGAAGTCGTCGTAGGTGAGCACGTACAGAATCGGTGCGAAGGTCTCCTCGCGCACCACGGCGGTCTGCGCGGGCATGCGCACGATGGCGGGCCGCACGTAGTAGGCGTCGTCGCCGAATCCCTCCACTCGCTCGCCGCCGCAGACCAGTTCGCCGCCGTCCGCGAGCGCCTTGTCCAGCGCGGCACGCATCCCGGCGTAGGCCCTGCCGTCGATCAGCGGACCGACGAGAACCCCGTCGTCGAGCGGATTGCCAACGGGCAGTTGTCGATACGCGCGCTCGAGTCGGTCGACCAGCGGGCCGATCACGTCGCGGTGCGCGATCAGCCGCCGCAGCGTGGTGCACCGCTGCCCGGCCGTGCCCGCCGCCGCGAACACGACCGCCCGTGCCGCCAGCTCCAGATCTGCCGACTGTGTGACGATGGCGCCGTTGTTGCCACCCAGTTCCAACAGGCAGCGCCCCAACCGATCGGCGACCCGTGGTGCGACGAGCCGGCCCATCCGCACCGAGCCGGTCGCGCTGACCAGCGCTACCCGCTCGTCCTCCACCAGCCGGGACCCGACTTCGCTCGCGCCCTGAATCAGTTGGTGCACTTCAGGATCCGCGCCGACATCGACGGCGGCGCGCCGCAGCAGGGCGTGACAGGCCACCGCCGTCAGCGGTGTGGTCTCCGACGGCTTCCACACCACGGTGTCGCCGCAGACGAGCGCGACCGCCGTATTCCACGCCCATACCGCGACCGGGAAGTTGAACGCCGAGATCACCCCGACCACGCCGAGTGGGTGCCAGGTCTCCATCAATCGGTGCCCCGGCCGCTCCGACGGCATGGTATGTCCGTACAGCTGCCGGGAGAGTCCGATGGTGAACTCGCAGATGTCGATCATCTCCTGCACCTCGCCCGCGGCCTCGGCGGGGATCTTGCCCGCCTCCAGCGTCACCAGCTCGGCCAGCTCACTCTTGTGCGCGGTGAGCAGCTCCGCCAGTCTGCGTACCACCGCGGCCCGGACGGGGGCCGGATCGCGGCGCCACGCCTGGAATGCGCTGGCGGCCCGGCCGATCGCGGCGTCGACCTCGTCGAGCGAGCTCGGGCGCAGGGTCAGCAGCTGTCCTCCGGTGATCGGAGTGCGCGCGGGCAGCTCGCCGGGCTCGGGCGGGCGCGCGCCGAGTCCGTGCAATACCGCGGCCGCGCGAGCAGCGAGTTCCTGGGTGGTCTTGGCGCCGAGTACTTCAGTCATGTGTTGTTCCGCCGTACCTTTCAGCCGCGTCGCGGCGTATCTATCCCACATAGCGGGAGGGTGGGGGTCAGGTTTCGGACACGGGGCGGGCCGCCTGGGTTAGCCTTCGCTGATGGCGGATACACCGGCTCGACCCGTACTCGATGACATCGATCGCCTGCTGATTCGTGAACTGATGGCCGATGGACGGGCCACGCTGTCGAATCTGGCCGAAAAGGCAAGTCTGTCGGTGTCCGCCGTACAATCACGGGTCCGTCGACTGGAGGCACGCGGCGTGATTCGCGGATACACCGCGCACGTCGATCCCGAATCTCTCGGCCAGCTCTTGTCGGCATTCGTCGCGATCACTCCTCTCGACCCGTCTCAACCCGATGACGCCCCCGCGGTGTTGCAGCACATCCCCGGTATCGAGGCATGCCACTCGGTCGCGGGCGACGAGAGCTACGTCCTGCTGGTGCGCGTCGCGTCCCCGAGACACCTCGAGCAGCTGCTGCAGGAGATCAGAGCGACCGCCAATGTCAGAACCCGAAGCACCATCATCTTGCAGACATTCTATGACAGGTAGCCATAGCACGTAATTAATCCTCTGTTCTGTAGAGATTCCGTAAATATTTACGTACCCTCGGGGGCGTGACCATCGAACTGGAACGCACCCGCCCGGCGGTCACCCCCGCCGCCCGGGTACATGAGATCTTGTCGGCCAGCATCCTTGCCGATGGCTTCGATTTGGTGCTGGATCTACGGCAGTCCCGCGGCTGCCGTCTCGTCGACGAACGTGACGGCAGCTCCTACCTCGATATGTTCGGCTTCTTCGCGTCCAACGCGCTGGGCATGAACCATCCCGACCTCGCCGACGATGAGGAGTTCCGCGCCGAGCTCGTCACCGCGGCGCTCAACAAGCCGAGCAACTCCGACATCTACACCGTCGAGATGGCCCGCTTCGTCGAAACCTTCGTGCGGGTGCTCGGCGATCCACGGCTACCGCACCTGTTCTTCATCGACAGTGGCGGCCTGGCGGTGGAGAACGCGCTCAAGATCGCGTTCGACTGGAAGTCCAGGCATAACGAATCCCACGGCCGCGCACCGGAACTCGGCACCAAAGTGCTACATCTGACCGGCGCGTTCCACGGCCGCACCGGCTACACCATGTCGCTCACCAATACCGACCCGGTGAAGACCGCGCGCTTCCCCAAGTTCGACTGGCCCCGCATCAAGGCGCCGTACCACACCGAAGCATTCGATATCGAGGACGCCGAGGCGAGTGCTCTGGACCAGGCGCGGCGCGCGTTCACGGAATACCCGCACGACATCGCATGTTTCATCGCCGAGCCGATTCAAGGCGAAGGCGGCGACCGGCATTTGCGTCCGGAGTTTCTTCAGGCCGTGCAGCGGCTGTGTCACGAGAACGACGCGCTGTTCGTGCTCGACGAGGTGCAGACCGGTGTCGGCATGACCGGAACCACCTGGGCCTACCAGCAACTCGGACTCGAGCCCGACGTGGTCGCCTTCGGCAAGAAGACTCAGGTGTGTGGCGTGATGGCGGGCGGGCGCTTGGACGAGGTGCCCGACAACGTATTCGCGGTCAGCTCCCGGCTCAACTCGACCTGGGGTGGCAACCTCACCGATATGGTGCGCACCCGGCGCATCCTCGAGGTGCTCGAGCGCGACGAGCTGATCGAACGGTCTCGTCTGCTCGGCGCGCACCTGCTCGATCGGCTGGAATCGCTGGCCGTCGATCACACCGACGTCAGTGAGCCGCGCGGGCGCGGACTGATGTGCGCGATCACCCTGTCCTCGGTCCGGCTGCGGGACGAGGTGCTCACCTCGTTGCGCGAGCGCGAGCACGTGCTGATCCTCGGAACCGGCGAGCGGGGCATCCGCTTCCGCCCGCCGTTGACGGTCACCGCCGCCGAACTGGACGAGGCGGTCGACGCGCTGGACAGGGTGCTGACCGGTCTCGAATCACTCGCGTAACGGGATGGTCCGGGCATTCCGGTGTCCTCGGCGCGGATGCGCCGGAATCCCGGATTCACCCCCTAGGCTTCGCAGGCATGTCCTCTCGTCTTCACCGCCCGGTGCAGCGCGTGAACCGACAGCGCACAGACCGCAGCCGCGCACCCCACGACTTCGTGGTTTGCCTCGCAGCGCTGGCCGCCGTGGCAGGCTGCGCCACCAGCGACGCGGGCACGGCGACCGGCCCGACGGCCGAGACCACCATCGCCCCCGGGACCACCACGGCGTTTCCGCCGCATCTGACCGATCTGCTTCCTGGAATGCCCCCGCCGCTCTCGCCGACCGACGTGTATGCGGCCAACCGTGAGCTGCTCCCGAGCGTGGCCGACCACCGCCCGCTCGTCTATGTGCCCAACAGCGAGTCGAACACGGTTTCGGTGATCGATCCGAACTCCTTTCAGGTAATCGACACCTTCCCCGCCGGTGGACTGGAACCTCAGCACGTCGTGCCGTCCTACGACATGCAGACGCTGTTCGTCACCAACGACATGCCGCTGGGCGGGGGCAGCCTGTTGCCGATCGATCCGCGCACCGGCAAGCCGGGGCAGCCGGTTCCGGTGCGTGATCCCTACAACATGTACTTCACGCCGGACGGCCGATATGCGCTGGTCGTCGCGGAGGCGGACAAGTCGCTGGACTTCTACGATCCACGGACCTGGCAGAAAGTGCACGCCCTCGCGGTGCCCGACTGCGCCGGCGTCGACCACATGGACTTCACAGCCGACGGCCGGTTCGCCCTGGCCTCGTGCGAATTCGTGGGCCGGATGCTCGTTTTCGACGTCGCCGAGCACAGGGTCGTCAAGATGATCGACCTGCCGGGCGGTCGCTCCGGAAAGCCGCAGGATGTGAAGCTGTCGCCGGACGGCCACACGTTCTTCGTCGCCGACATGGTCGCGAACGGTATCTACACGGTCGACGCGCACACCTTCGACAGCATCGGGTTCGTACCGACCGGCAAGGGGACACACGGGCTCTACGTCACCCGCGACTCCAGGCAGATGCTCATCACCAACCGGCACGAAGGCAGCATCTCGGTCTGGGATTTCGCGGCGCACGCGCTGGTGCACAAGTGGTTCGTGCCCGGGGGCGGCAGTCCGGACATGGGCAACCTGTCCGCGGACGGCCGCGTCTTCTGGGCCACCGGTCGCCACCACGGGGAGGTGTACGCCATCGACATCGTCGGCTGGAACCTCTTGGCGCGCATCCGCGTCGGCAGGGGACCGCATGGTCTCACCATCTGGCCCCAGCCCGGCCGCTATTCCACCGGGCACACCGGTGTCATGCGCTGAGCCCCACACACCTCGCCGAACCGCGTGTGCGGTACAGAAAGCACACCAGCGCCAAAAGTCAGCATCGCAGGGCTGTTTAGGTACCGGCGGATGAGGAATCCGAAGGAGGGTCGCCCTCGTACTCGGAGACAGATCAGGAGGCAACCGGGCACAGGCCCAATCCACCCTCGACAAAACGACGGACGGTAGTCAGCCCGGCGTCCAGCGCGGGCTCGTAGCCAGGGCGCGCCCACCCGGTGAGCCTCGCGGTGCCGTCGCTAGCAGGAGTCACGCCGATCTCGGCCACCAGCTCGGCGGTGGTCGGCTCGCAGACGGCCCAGGAGAAGTGGGTCTCCTCGTCCCAGCCCGCACTGCGCCTGGCTACGTAATCCGGGTCGGTGATCCCCCCGGCCGCCAGCGCGGGGCGGTCATCGATGCGGTCGTCCGCGCGGAGAGAGCGCAGATACCAAGTGCCCGCGTTGATCTCGATCGGTTCCATCAGTCCTTGTCCTCCTCGTCGCGCTGGTGCCGCCGGGTGCCGAACAGTGCCCCCGCGAGCGGGATGGCCAGGAACCAGAGCCAACTGCCGGTGGTGAAGAATAGAATGACCGCGATGATCGGGATGGCGGCGACCACCCGAGCGCGCCAGTCGGCGAGGAATCCGCCGGTGCGATCGGCGGGCGGCGCCGCCGCCGTCACGGGCTCGGCGGGCAGATCCGTGAACACCTCGTCCAGATCACCATGGGTGAGCGCCGCAGCGACTGAGCCGCTGCGCTCGTCGAATTCCGCGACGCTGAGCCGCCCCGATGCGAAATGATCGGACAGTCGCCGCATCGCCTGCTCGCGTTCCGCGGTGCCGATCCGAATTTCGGGTAACTCCTCCATGAGGAAAAGGCTAGCGGGAGGATATTTCGCGATGGGCGAGATGTGGTTCGGCCACTACCGCCTCGATCGGTTGCTGGGTAGCGGCGGCACCGGGGAGGTCTGGTTGGCGTACGACACTGTCGCCAACCGATCCGTCGCATTGAAGGTGCTGTCCGCGGGGCACGCGGTTGATCCCGCATTCCGGCAGCGGTTCACCAGGGAAGCGCGGCTGGCGGCTCAGGTGCGTGGGCCGCACCTGGTGCCGGTCCATTCCTTCGGTGAACTGGACGGGCGACTGTACATCGCCATGGGCTTCGTCGAGGGTGCTGATGTAGCCGCGCTGCTGCGGCGGGACGGGCCGATGGCACCGGCTGCCGCGGTCGAGATCGTGGCCCAGACCGCGGCAGCGCTCGACACCGTTCATCGCGCGGGCCTGGTGCACCGTGACGTCAAGCCGTCCAATCTCATGGTGACGCCCAGCGGCACGGTGTACCTGATCGACTTCGGCACCGCGCACCGGACCGACCAACCCGCGATCACGGTCACCGGCACTGTGGTCGGCACGCTGGCATACATGGCGCCGGAACGGTTCGACGGCTCGGCGAGTGCCCGGTCCGACCAGTACTCGCTGGCCTGCGTGCTCTACGAATGCCTTACCGGGCAACGGCCATTCGGCAACGGCGACTCGGTCCGGCAGTTGCGTGCCCACGTGATGGACGCCCCGCCGCTCGCTTCCGAGGTCGATCCGGCCGTGCCCGCCGCGTTGGACGCGGTGATCGCCCGCGGCATGGCGAAGGACCCGGACCAGCGGTGGTCCAGCGCGGGTGAACTCGCGTCGGCGGGCTACGCGGCGGTGACCGGACGGGACGCGACGACGGTCGAGATCACGCCGGCGGTGGTGCGAACGCGCATCCCGCCGTCACCACGCTGGGTGCCGAAGGCAGCCCGCTCGAGCAGGGTGGTGGCGCGGACGGCTGTGGAGCCGCGGCTGGCGGTCGCGGCCATCACCGCCCTCGTCGCGATGATCGCCGGCGCGCTCTGGATCGGGCGACCAGAGACAGCCGACGCGGGCCCGGTCACTCCCTCGGCCCCGTCGTCGGAGGCCGGGCACGCGCCGCGACCGGACTTGACGTCGCAGGGGCCAGCCGCGCCGCCGCCGGTGCCGATTTCGGCGCCGACCCGTGTGGTGTCCGCAGCCGGCCAGCCGTGTGATCCCGCCGTCGACGCGCAGGCGGTCGCCGTCGACGGCATCCCGCTGACCTGCGTGGCGGTGGCGCCGGGTAGCGCGAGCTGGACTCCGTCGTTGGGCAAGCCAGGCGATGAGGTGGCAGCGGGGAAGGCTGATAAAGGTGGCGCCGAATCCGGGATCGACGAACCGCGCAAGGACAAGCCGGGCAAGGACCAGCCGGGCCACTCGAACCAAGGCAACGGCAAGCCGGAAAAGCCACGCAGGTAGGTGGGCGTGCTCGGGACTGTCGTCCAGCCCACAGTGGTGCGTACGGCCGGGTGCGGTTAGGCTCCGAAAGAGGATGGATTATTCGGTATTCGTATGGTGAGCTGCTGATTTCCGTTGTCGGCTCGTTCAGGTGAAGGCCGGGTCCGCCAGACGTCAATGGTGACTGGAGGTTCGCGATGGGGGAGGTGCGATTCGGGGGTTACCGGCTGGAGCGGCTACTCGGCAAGGGCGGCATGGGGCAGGTCTGGTTGGCGTACGACCTGGCTGCGACGCGATGGGTGGCGCTGAAACTCCTGCCCGCCGAACTCGCGGCCGTCGGGGGATATCGCAAGCGATTCGAGCGCGAAGCCGAGGCCGTTGCCGCGTTGCGCGATCCGCACGTGCCGCGGATTCACCACTTCGGCGAGATCGACGGTCGGTTCTATATCGACATGCAGTTCGTCGAGGGCGCTGACCTGGCGGGCAGGCTCGCGGCCGAGGGGCCGCTGGCACCGGACATCGCGGTCGGTATCGTCGGTCACGTGGCGGTGGCGCTCGATGTGGCGCATCGGGCCGGGCTGGTACACCGCGACGTCAAACCGTCGAACATCATCGTCCACCCCACCGGCTTTACCTACCTGATCGACTTCGGCATCGCACATGGGCTTGGCCAGACGGCCGTGACCACCACCGGCATGGCGATCGGCACCCTGGCGTACATGGCTCCGGAGCGGTTCACCGGCAAGGTGGACGGTCGCGCGGACGTCTATTCACTGGCCTGTGTGCTCTACGAATGCCTCACCGGCTCCCGGCCCTACGGCGACACCGATCCCGCCCAGCAGATGCACGCCCACCTGATGTCGGCACCGCCGCACGCCAGCTCGGCTCGCGTCGACGTCCCGGTCGAACTCGACGCCGTCATCGACCGGGGTCTGGCCAAAGACCCAGCCGAACGATTCTCCACCGCAGGAGAATTCGCCGCCGCCGCACGCGCGGCGATCGGTGCGCCCGCCCTGCGTGCGCAGATTGCACCGGTTGCCGCAGCCGACTCGATGCCGCCGACCACGCACCTCCCCGAACCCAGCCGTCCGGCAACGAAACTCCTGGCCGACGAACCCGCTGCGGAACATCCGCCGCGATCCGGGCAGGCTCCCGCGGCGGTCGCCGCGGGATGCGGGCCGACGCCGACGAAGGTGCTGCCGGAACCGGGGCCGCCGCCGACCTTGGTAGCGACGAGGCTGGATATATCCCCGATCGCGTTACAAGCAAATCCCGTTGTGGGACAGCATGATTTCTCGTCCCCCGACGCAGCGGAGAGTAATCGGCAGGCCTATTTCGATGCGCGCCGACCACAGGTGAGTGTGGGTCCGATGTATCCAGTTGCTGGGCAGTCGCATGCAGGCGCGCAGCAGTGGCACCCGAACGCGCCGTATCCGGCGGTTCCCGCTCGACGTGGCCAGGCGGGCACCGGGCCCAACCCAGGCGGATGGCAGGCGCGGCTGCTCGCACTCCAGGCGCGGGTGCTGGCACCGAGGCCCGCCGCCCCGTTGCCCGTGCCGTATCCGCGGACAGGCACACCCGCGCGCAGGGTCTTCCCCACTCCGGTCAATCGTCCTGGCTACCGACCTCGTCAGGCGCGCCCGCTCGTCCCGGTGCCGCGGCGACGGCAGCGGCGGAGCTTGATGTCGAAGGTGATCGGTTCCCTGATCGTGATCTTCCTGGCGCCGTTCGCCCTCGCCGCGGGATGTTTCGCGCTGATCGCCGTCGGGAGCAAGGCAAGTGATTCGGGCGGCGGTGCACCCGCCTCCCCACCCTCGGTGCGTGCGGACGAGCATCCCGGACCGCAGGATCGGTCGCTGCCGGAGCCCGTCGTACCGGCGTCGGTGGACACCCCGGTCCGCGACGGCAAATTCGAGTTCGTCGTGACGAAGGTCGATGCGGACGTGACGCGGGTCGGATTGCAAACGACCGCAGGATCGTTCCTGATCGTCACCCTGGCCGTCCGCAACATCTCCGACGAGGTGAAGTGGTTTCTGCCACTGGGCCAGCGCCTGTTCGACGCCCAGGGCACCCCTTTCGAGCACAATGCCACCGCCACCATGTGGCAGAACACCCAACAGCGCCTCGGCTATTCGTTCGAGCTGCGCCCTGGCCAGTCCGCCACCACCCAACTGGTCTTCGATCTACCGCCGCAGGTCAGCCCCGACCGTCTCGAACTCCACGACTTCGTCCTCTCCAACGGCGTCCAGGTGCACCTCAACTGACGCGAGGGCCGAGAACGCCGCCGCCGATCGAAACCGAGCGGGCGCGGACCCTGTTGTCCAGCGCCCGCTCGGAGACGGTCTTAGCCCGGTGTCTACTTGATTTCCGCGAGAACCGTACCCTGGGTGATCGCCGCGCCCGCCTCGACGGACAGGCCGGTGACCACGCCCGCCTTGTGCGCGTTGACCGGGTTCTCCATCTTCATCGCCTCGAGTACCAGGATCAGGTCACCCGCTTCGACGGACTGGCCTTCCTCGACGGCGACCTTGACGACCGTGCCCTGCATCGGCGCGGTGACCGCGTCACCGGAGGTCGCACCGCCGCCCACGCCGCCACGCTTGCGGGGCTTCGGCTTCTTGCGGATCACACCGGCGCCGTTGCTCGCCGCTCCAGCTGCTCCGGCGCCCACGGTGAAGTTTCCGGGCAGCGACACCTCGACCCGGCGACCGCCGACCTCGACGACAACCTTCTGTCGCGGCAGATCCTCGTCCTCGTCGGCCGCGGCGGCACTCACGCTGAACGGCTCGACAGTGTTGACCCACTCGGTTTCGATCCACTTGGTGTAGACCTCGAACCTCTCGCCGTCTCCGACGAACGCCGGGTCCTCGACGATCGCCCGGTGGAACGGGATGACGGTGGCAAGGCCGTCGACCTCGAACTCGGCCAGGGCGCGTCGTGCCCGCTCCAGCGCCTGCGTGCGGTTCTCGCCGGTGACGATCAGCTTGGCCAGCATCGAGTCGAACTGTCCGCCGATCACGCTGCCCTGCACCACGCCGGAGTCCACGCGGACGCCGGGGCCGGTCGGCTCCTTGTACACCGCGACCGGGCCGGGGGCGGGCAGGAAGCCGCGGCCGGCGTCCTCGCCGTTGATGCGGAACTCGAAGGAGTGGCCGCGCGGCTTCGGGTCCTCCTTGATCTCCAGCTCTTCGCCGTTGGCGATGCGGAACTGCTGGCGCACCAGGTCGATGCCCGCGGTCTCCTCGGTGACCGGATGCTCGACCTGGAGGCGGGTGTTCACCTCGAGGAACGAGACGGTGTCGCCCTGCACGAGGTATTCGACGGTGCCCGCGCCGTAGTAGTGGGCTTCCTTGCAGATCGCTTTGGCCGAGGCGTGGATCTTCGCACGCACCTCATCGGTCAGGAACGGCGCGGGTGCCTCCTCGACAAGCTTCTGGAAGCGCCGCTGCAGCGAGCAGTCGCGGGTGCCTGCGACCACGACATTGCCGTGCTTGTCGGCGATGACCTGCGCCTCGACGTGGCGGGCCTTGTCCAGATACTGCTCGACGAAGCACTCGCCGCGGCCGAAGGCGGCGGTCGCCTCACGGGTAGCCGACTCGAACAGCTCGGGGATTTCCTCGATGGAGTGCGCGACCTTCATGCCACGACCGCCGCCGCCGAACGCGGCCTTGATAGCGACCGGAACGCCGTACTTCTTCGCGAATTCCACCACCTCGTCGGCGTTCTTGACCGGGTCCTTGGTGCCGGCGGCCATCGGCGCGTTCGCGCGTTCGGCGATGTGGCGGGCGGTGACCTTGTCACCCAGGTCGCGAATCGATTGCGGCGAGGGGCCGATCCAGATCAGCCCGGCGTCGATGACGGCCTGGGCGAAATCGGCGTTCTCCGACAGGAAGCCGTAGCCGGGGTGGATGGCATCGGCGCCGGATCTGGCGGCGGCGTCGAGGATCTTGTCGAACACGAGATACGACTCGGCCGAGGTCTGCCCACCCAGGGCGAAAGCCTCGTCGGCAAGCTTCACGAACGGGGCATCGGCGTCCGGCTCGGCGTACACCGCGACGCTGCCGATGCCGGCGTCCTTGGCTGCCCGGATTACGCGCACCGCGATTTCGCCTCGGTTAGCTACGAGTACCTTCGTGATCCGTGCGCTGGCATGGCTGGGCACTGAGCCTCCTGTGTGCAATCTTTGGTCGCTTCGCGGGGGGTGGGGTCGCTGCGCAGGGCTCCGCTCCCGTGGTCGACAAACTTACGTCTCGGGCGAGTGTAGGCAGTCTGCCAACAGACACAGAACTCGGCTAGCCCTACTCAACGGTAGGTCGTAGATCACAACCTACGCGGGCAGTTTTCGGGACCGCAGTCCGCCCTACCTGCTGCGGGCGCGCCGTGCGGCGCCCGTAGGGACCTCGCCGGAATCATCACCCTTGGTGATCGGCATCCGCACCGTGTTCCCCCATTCGGTCCAGGAACCGTCGTAGTTGCGGACGGTGTCATAGCCGAGCAGATAGGTGAGGACGAACCAGGTGTGGCTGGACCGTACACCGACCCGGCTGTAGACCACCAGGTCGTCCCGGCCGGCCAGCGGGCGGTAGATCTCGTCGAGTTCCGCGCGCGGGCGGAACCGTCCGTCCGGGGCGAGCGACTCGGTCCACGGGATGTTGAGCGCGGTCGGAATGTGGCCGTCGCGCAGCGCGGCGTACTGGGGGTTGTCCGGCTTCGGCGCACCGGAATACTCCTCGGGTGAGCGCACGTCGATCAGCGGCTTGCCCAGGTGGGCGAGCACGTCCCCGCGGAAGGCACGAGCGGTGCCGTCGTCGCGGCGCACGGTCGGGTACTCGCTGCCGACACCGTAGGCCGGCTCGAAGGTCGCGTCGCGTCCTTCGGAGATCCATGCCGCCCGCCCACCGTCGAGCAACCGCACGTCCTCGTGCCCGAACAAAGTGAACACCCATGCCGTGTGCGCCGCCTGGGCATTGCCTCGATCGCCGTAGACCACCACCGTGTCGTCGACTTCGATTCCTTTGGCGCGCATCAGTTCGGTGAAGCGGGTTCCGTCGATATAGTCGCGCGTGACCGAATCGTTCAGATCGCCTCGCCAATCCAGCTTGGTGGCGCCCGGAACGTGCCCGATGTCATAGAGCAATATGTCCTCGTTGGACTCGATGATCGCGAGTCCCTTCGTGCCGATGTTTGCCGACAGCCATTCGGTGGTTACTAGTCGGTGAGGATGTGCGTAGGAACCGAATGAGGAATGAGGATCCGGGGCAACGGGCACGATGGGGTCCTTCACGCGTGAGTAGGCGGTGGTGACAACGGCTTCGGGTCTCACAGCGATGCTAGGTGTGGGGCGATAGTGACTCTCGTTTCAGATCACAAATCGGCTGAGGGCGAATTAATCGCACCTACATCCGATAAAGTCTCCCGAGAGGAGGGGTGAGCTATGTCCGATTCTTGGCCGCGGCGGCGACTGCTCGCGATCCTACGTGGCGCCAGCGAACCTCTCGACGCCCAAGAACTGGCCAGAATCACCGGACAGCACGTCACCACGGTTCGGTTTCATCTGGACGTTCTCACCAGGGAATCCCTTGTCCGGCAATTCCAGCAGCCACCTCGCGGCCGCGGGCGCCCGCGCATCGGATACAGCGCGGTCCAGCGATCGGTCGGCTACCAGGATTTGGCGCAGGTGCTCGCCGATCAGTTGGGGCCCGATCCGCGGCGTCGGTCGGAGGCTGCCGTCGCGGCAGGCCGGGCCTGGGGCGCCAAGCTCGATGTCGGCGACCATCGGATCGAATCGCTGGAGGACGCCAAAGACGTCACCATGACGCTGATGTCGGAGCTCGGCTTCGCGCCGGAACGCGATCCTTCTTCGGAGACCGACGAGCGGGTGTTGATCCGGCTGACGGCTTGCCCGCTGCGCGAACTCGCGCGGACGCACTCCGAGGTGGTGTGCGGTGTGCATCTCGGCCTGATCGAAGAGGTGCTCGATCGCAACGGTGCGCGCGGCGAGGTCGATGTCCAGATGCATCCGTTCGTCGAGCCGGAGCTCTGCGTGGCGCGACTGGAACTCATTGCCGCGCGGCACGCTGAAACCCACGAGGCGGCAACGGTGCCCGCCGGTGGTGATGTGGAGATTCCCGAGCCGCTGAGCGCGCCGTCAGGCCGTGTGGCCCCACAACTGCGTAACTCCGACCCCAACGTCATCAAGCAATCGGCGCAGCAGTGGTAGCCCGATTCCGATGACGCTGGAGGGGTCGCCGTCGATGCGATCGACGAACCAGCCGCCCAGCCCATCGAGGGTGAACGCGCCCGCTACCTGCAACGGCTCGCCGGTCGCGATGTAGGCGTCCAGCTCGTCCGGTTCCGGCTTGGCGAAATGCACCGTGGTGGAACTGTGGTCTATCGCCTCGGTGGTGACCTGCCCGTTTAGCAGCCGTAGCACGCAGTGGCCGGTCACCAGGTCCGCGCTGCGCCCCGCCATGGCGCCCCAGCGGGCGCGGGCGACCTCGGGGGTGTGCGGCTTGCCCTGCAGCTCGCCATCGATGAGCAGCATCGAATCACAGGCCACCACCACACAATCGGTGGCGAACTCGGATATGTCGGCGGCGACGGCTGCCGCCTTGGCGCGGGCCAGTTCGACCACGACCAGCTGGGGCGCGGTGCCCTGGGGGAGGGCACGGGCCACCGCGTCCTCGTCCACGTCGGATACTCGGACGATCGGGTCGATGCCCGCCGAACGGAGTACTTCCCTGCGGGCAGGGGATGCGGAAGCGAGAACCAGGCGCGTCACTCGCGCAGGTGGGACAGTTGGGGGAAGGCGTACGGGGAGAACGGCGAACTGCCGCGGTGCATCAGCGTCGGGCGGCCCCACAGGTCCGGCGGACCGGACCGGCCCGCCGGTGCGGCACCGTTCGCGGCGGCGGACAGGACACACACCAGCGCGGCGAGTTCCTCGTCGGTGGGTGCGCCCTTCACTATCCGGAAGAAGGGCTCCGCGGTGGCTTCGGCCGGTAGCGCGGCGGTCGCGTTCGCGTCGGTGGCCACTCGGACCTGATCCATGACCGGGTCGGCCGCGAGTTCCAGTTCGACGGCGCTCAACACATCTTCTTCTGCCACGGTCGTCACAGTGCCAGATCCTCTCTTTGCCTCGATCGCGTTGATTTGATCAGGCGTTCCCATATTTCGAAATACCCGAACAAAGCAGATCATCCTCGGATCAACTCATTGCGTCTCCGCAAGTGTGCGCGGCTTACGAGGATATCGCTTGATCACAGCGGGATGTTGCCGTGTTTCTTCGGCGGAAGGGTAACCATTTTGCGTTCGAGCAATCGCAGCGCCGATACGATTTGACCGCGCGTGTGCGACGGCGGGATGACCGCGTCCACGTAGCCGCGCTCGGCGGCGATGTACGGGTTCACGAGCGTGTCTTCGTACTCGTTCTGCAGCTCGAGCCGCAGCGCATCGACGTCTCCGCCCTCTCTGGCGGCCTGCTGCAGTTGCTTGCGGTAGACGAATCCGACCGCGCCCGATGCGCCCATCACGGCGATCTGAGCGGACGGCCAGGCGAGGTTCACGTCCGCACCCATGTGCTTGGAACCCATAACGTCGTAGGCGCCACCGTAGGCCTTGCGGGTGATGATCGTGATTTTGCCCACAGTGGCCTCGCCGTAGGCGTAGAGCAGCTTCGCGCCACGCCGGATGATGCCGTTGTACTCCTGGCCGGTGCCGGGCAGGAAGCCGGGAACGTCGACCAGGGTGATGATCGGGATGTTGAACGCGTCGCAGGTGCGCACGAATCGAGCCGCCTTCTCGGAGGCATCGATGTCCAGGCAGCCTGCGAACTGGGTGGGCTGATTGGCCACGATACCGACGCTGCGGCCGTCGATTCGGCCGAAGCCGACGATGATGTTCATCGCGCGCTCGGCCTGCACCTCGAGGAACTCGTCGTCGTCCAGCAGGCGACGGATCACCTCGTGCATGTCGTAGGGCTGGTTCGGGGAGTCCGGGATGATCGTGTCCAGCTCGAGGTCCTCGTCGGTGAGCGAGTCCTCGATCGCGCCCGAGACCGGGTCGGTGGCCGGGAACCGCGGCGCCTCGGCGCGGTTGTTGCTCGGCAGGTAGGACAGCAGGTCCTTGACGTAGTCCAGCGCGTCCTGCTCGCCGGAGGCGACGTAGTGCGCGACCCCGGACTTGGTCATGTGCGTGTGCGCACCGCCCAGATCCTCCATGGTGACGTCCTCGCCGGTCACCGTCTTGATGACGTCCGGCCCGGTGACGAACATCTGGCTGGTGCCGTCGACCATCACCACGAAGTCGGTCAGCGCGGGCGAGTACACGTGACCACCGGCGGCCGGGCCCATGATCAGCGAAATCTGCGGGATCACGCCAGAGGCCTGGATGTTGCGGTGGAAGATCTCGCCGTAGAGGCCGAGCGAGACCACGCCCTCCTGGATGCGCGCGCCCGCGCCCTCGTTGATGCCGATCAGCGGACGGCCGGTCTTCAGGGCCAGGTCCATCACCTTGACGATCTTCTCGCCGTAGACCTCGCCGAGGCTGCCGCCGAACACGGTGACGTCCTGGCTGAAGATGCACACGTCACGGCCGTCGATGGTGCCGTAACCGGTCACCACGCCGTCGCCGAGCGGGCGGTTGTTCTCCAGGCCGAAGTTCACGCTGCGGTGGCGTGCCAGCGCGTCGAGTTCGACGAAGGAACCCTCGTCCAGCAGGGCAAGGATGCGCTCACGGGCAGTCATCTTGCCCTTCGCGTGCACTTTGTCGACTGCGGCCTCACCCATCGGGTGCTTGGCCTCTTCCAGCCGATTCCGCAGGTCAGCCAGCTTCCCGGCGGTGGTGTGGATATCGGGGGAACCCGCCGGACCTGAGGCGGGCTGCTGCTGGACACTCGTCATGGCTCCGGAGTGTAACGAGTGCCAATGCTTCTTTCTATCCGACTCCGGGCTACCGGCGAGTAAAAACCGCAGCTAGATCAGGTTGCGGAACGCAAAATCCCTGGTCGATCGACGGGCGCGATCGGCGGAAAACGAGTGTCGCCGCCGGGGGGTGTCCAGATAGCTTGATACGACCGATTCTCGAGCTCAGGGGAGGAGCCCGCCATGTGGGAATGGAGCAGGACGGTCACCGAATACGCCGCCGCTGCGGCGTGGACGAGCACACGGAGCGAGGAGACCGAGCCGAAGTACCGCGACGCCGAGTATCGGGCCGAGATCGAACGGGACGAGTCCGCGGAAGGCGACAGGGTGGGCATGGCGGCACGCGACCCGATCGGCGGGTACGACCTCGTCGGATAGCGCTGCGAGTAGCCTGCCCGGTGTGCAGAGGCCACCGTTGGATGCAGAGCAATTGCGGCGCAGTGTCATCGAGTCGCCCGAGCTGTCGTTCTTCTCCCAGATCGAGGTGGTGGAGACGACCGGGTCCACGAACGCGGACCTGGTAGCGCGGGCAGGCGAGCCGGACACCGATCGTGTGGTGCTCCTGGCGGAGACGCAGGAGCACGGCCGCGGTCGACACGCGCGGACCTGGGTGAGCCCGCCGCGGGCGCAGATCGCGATGTCGCTGCTGGTGCGGTTGCGCGGGATCGACTCGGCCTCGCTCGGCTGGCTGTCGCTGCTGACCGGCGTCAGCGTGGTAGACGCGCTACGCGAAACGGCGGGGGTCGCCGCGGACCTCAAGTGGCCCAACGACGTGCTGATCGACGGACGCAAGGTCGCGGGCATCCTCGCCGAGGTCGCGACAAGCGGCGGCGAGCCGGCCGTGGTGATCGGAGTCGGACTGAACGTGAGCCTCACCGAGGCGGAACTGCCGGTGCCGCATGCGACCTCGCTCACCCTCGCGGGCGCGGAGGAGACCGACCGGACTGTGCTGGTGCGGTCGCTGCTGACCGAATTCGCCCGCCGCTTCACCGCATGGCGCGATGGGAACTGGGCGAACGGCGAGCTGGCTGCCGCCTACCGTGAACGGTGCGCCACGATCGGTGCCCAGGTCCGGGCCGAGCTGCCCGGTGGTCAGGTGCTGACCGGCAT
The DNA here is from genome assembly GCF_040639505.1 of Nocardia sp. NPDC023852. Taxonomy (NCBI): domain Bacteria; kingdom Bacillati; phylum Actinomycetota; class Actinomycetes; order Mycobacteriales; family Nocardiaceae; genus Nocardia; species Nocardia sp. NPDC023852. The sequence continues at coordinate 81,402 of NZ_JBFAAB010000008.1, read as the reverse complement.
GGCCGACGGCGTCGACGACGCGGGCCGCCTGCTCATCGGCGGCGAGGCGGTATCCGCGGCCGACGTCACTCATCTGCGCGCGGAGAACTGACCACCCGGAGTGCGCACTTCCGATCGCTCGGGAACCGGAAGATGCGGTGGCTGCATGCGTTGGACAGGCTGAAAGCGGCGCGGGCGGCCGTCCAGGCGAATATTGCGGAATCGCCACGCCGGCAGGCGATTGTGTAGCACGACGCGCTTCTGCGTCGGCTATTCCGGCATCCGCACGCGGTAGGGTGCCTGGCATGGGTTATCCGGAGGACGTGCTGGCGCCCGATGAGCAGCTGATACTCCATCGTCATCCGCATTGGAAAATGCTGTTCTGGCCCATCGTGACACTCATCGTCGCTACCGCACTCGCCGGTTTCGCGGGCGGGCTCATCTCACGCAAGGCCGAGGGGACCACGCGATCCGCGCTGTTGATCGCGGTGCTGGCGGTGTACCTGTTCATCCTCGGATGGCGTTGTGTCGCAGCGTTTCTCAGTTGGAAGTCGACTCATTTCATCATCACCGACCGTAGGGTGCTCGTGCGCCAGGGCGTGCTCACGCACATCGGCATCGACATTCCGATGAGCCGGATCTCCAGTGTCCAGTTCCGGCACGGGCTGTTCGATCGGATGCTCGGAACCGGGACGCTGATCATCGAGTCGTCCTCCTCCGAACCGCTCGAGTACGATGACATCCCGGCCGTCCAGCAGGTGCACGCGCTGCTCTACCACCAGGTGTTCGATGTCGAGCGCCACAGCGGTCATGGCGGCTGGGACGACCGTGGCGGCTACCGATAAGCCGTAACCTGGGCAGATGACCGCTGTACTGCTGGCCGAGGACGACGAGGCCATCGCCGCTCCGCTGTCGCGCGCGCTCGGGCGCGAGGGCTATTCGGTGACCGTCGAGCGTTTCGGGCCCGCCGTGCTGAAGCGGGCACTGGAGGGTGACCACGATCTGCTCATCCTCGACCTCGGCCTGCCCGGCATGGACGGGCTGGAGGTGTGTCGGCAGGTGCGCGCCCGCGGCGCGGATCTGGCCGTGCTGATGCTCACCGCGCGCACCGACGAGGTGGACTTCGTGGTCGGGCTGGACGCGGGCGCCGACGACTACGTCGGCAAGCCCTTCCGGCTCGCCGAGCTGTTGGCCCGGGTGCGAGCCTTGTTGCGCCGCAGCGGCATCGGTGACGATACGGTGGAAGTCGGCGGTATCCGTTTGGAACCGGCGGCGCGACGGGTGCTGGTGAACGGCGTCGAAATCGGTTTGGCCAACAAGGAGTACGAGTTGCTCAAGGTGCTGATCGACCGGGCCGGGCAGGTGGTGCCACGCGAGACCATCCTGCGCGAGGTGTGGGGTGACGCCGAGCTGCGCGGCTCCAAGACCTTGGATATGCACATGTCCTGGTTGCGCCGCAAGATCGGCGACGAAGGGCCGATGGCCGAGCGGCGCATCGTCACCGTTCGCGGTGTGGGCTTCCGACTGAACACCGACTGACGTGCGCCGCCGGATTCTGCGTTCGATGCTCACCGTGCTGACCCTGACCACGGTCGTGCTCGGTGTGCCGCTGATCTATACGGCTTGGCTGTGGGTCGAGGACATCACCCGCAACGACCTGCAGAACCGACTGGAACGGATAGCCTCGGAGATCATTGCGCAGGAGCACGGCGACGGAACGGTGCTCGGCGAGCTGGACACGCGGTCGGTGGCGCCATTGGTGCCCGAGAACGGCAAGCTCACCATCGTCTACCCGTCGCCGCAGGACAACGCCTCCCGGCGCGATGTCGGGGCGGACATTGTGTCCGACCCGTTGGTGGAGTCGCTGTCGATGGGCACATCGGGGTCGCTGCGCCTGGAGGTGCCCTCGGCGCCGATGCACGCCATGCAGCGTCAGGCGGTCGCGGTGGTGGGACTCGCCGTGCTCGTCTCGCTGGGAGCGGCGGTTGCGGTCGCGGTGGTCACCGCCCGTCGGGTGGCGGATCCGCTGCGCGACGTCGCGGCGCGTGCCGCGCGGCTGGCGATGGGCGATTTCCGGCCCGATCCACGTAGACACGGTATCTCGGAACTGGACCGCGTCTCGGACGTGCTCGATTCGGCGACCGTGGAGATCGCCGGGCGGCTGCAGCGGGAGCACGCCTTGGTCGCCGATGTGTCGCACCAGCTGCGCAGCAGGCTCACCGCCGTGCGGCTGCGCTTGGACGAGCTCTCCGCGCACTCCGATCCGGAGGTGGTGCACGAGGCGGAGGAGGCGATGGCCCAGGTGGACCGGCTCACCGAAGCGATCGACGATCTGGTGCGGGCCTCGCGGGACGAGGACGCGACGGACCGCGATCCGGTGCCGGTCATGGACGAGCTGCGCGGTGTGGTCGCCGAATGGACGCACCCGTTCGCCGAGGCGGGCCGGACGTTGACGCTGATCGGGGATGAGTCGCTGCGCGCGCCGCTCACCGGATCGCGGCTGCGCGAGGCGGTGGCAGTGCTGGTGGACAACGCGCTGATGCATGGCGGCGGACCCTGCACGGTATCGGTGCGTACGGTACGACCGGGCGGCGATCGCGAGCCGCTGGTGTGTGTCGAGGTCGCCGACGAGGGCGACGGGGTGCGCGACGAGCTGGCGCCGCACATTTTCGATCGGGGGTTCTCGGCGGGCGGTTCCACTGGCGTGGGACTGGCGCTGGCGCGGGCGCTGATCGAGGCCGACGGTGGGCGCCTGGAACTGCAGCGACGGAGGCCGGCGCTGTTCGCGGTCTTCCTCGGGTCGTCGGCGTACCGGGCACCCAACTCGGTGGTGGCCGAGCCGAGGTGACTCAGCTGTGGCCGAATTCCTCTTCCACGAGCTCCTCGAATTCCGCGACGATCTCGTTCATTTCGTCGGGGAAGACCCAGCGGCGCATCGCCCAGAACCGGAAGGCCATCTGCAGTAGGTTGCCGATGACGAAGGCGCTGATGAAGTCGGCGACATTCTCGGCAGTGAAGCTCACATTGGGCTGGCGCAGGTCGAAAACGTAGCTGGAAATCCACAGCGGCGTGAAGGAGAGCACAACGCCGACGCCGCTGACGCCGAAGAAGAGCGCTGCCTCATGATGGCGTTCGCGTCCGCCCCGGTTCTTGAACGACCATTCCCGGTTGAGGATGTAGGACGCGATCACGGCGATGACGCCGGAAATGATCTTGGCGGTGACTGGCTTCTCCGCGAGCACCGTCCACTTCAACATGTAGAAGATGCCGCTGTCGATCACGAAGGTGGTCGCGCCGACGATCGCGAACTTGATCAATTCCCGCTGCCGGTAGGCGATGTCTTGCAGCGGCTTGGGGAGGACGCTGACCACGTCGTCGACGAATGTCACAAGACCGGAGTGTACCGGTACGGTTCGTTCGCACCGGACGTGACAATATTGTCCGACGTGAGCACACGTTCTTTCGATCCTTCAACTATGCCCACCGTCACCATGGTCGGTGGCGGACAGCTGTCGCGTATGACCCACCAGGCGGCGATCGCGCTGGGCCAGCGGCTACGCGTGCTCGCCGAGAACCCTGACGACCCGGCCGCGCAGGTGAGCCCCGAGGTGGTGCTCGGCAGCCACACCGATCTGACGGCGCTGCGCAAGGCCGCGGTCGGCTCGCACGCGCTGACCTTCGACCACGAGCACGTGCTGACCGAGCACCTGGAGGCGCTGGTCGCCGAGGGCGTGAATGTCCAGCCGCCGCCGCAGGCCCTGGTCTACGCGCAGGACAAGTTGGCCATGCGCACCAAGCTCACCGAACTCGGGCTGCCCGTGCCCGCGTTCACGCCGGTGACTTCGGTGGCCGACGCGGTGCGGTTCGGGGCGGAACACGATTGGCGGATCGTGCTGAAGGCGGTGCGCGGCGGCTACGACGGGCGCGGCGTCTGGATGCCCGATTCTCCCGCCGCCGCCGAGACGATCGTCACCGACCAGCTCGCGTACGGCGTGGGACTGCTCGCGGAGGTAAAGGTCGACTTGAAGCGGGAGCTGTCGGCGATGGTGGCGCGTTCGCCGTTCGGCCAGGCGGCGACCTGGCCGGTGGTGGAGACCGTGCAGCGCAACGGTCAGTGCGTCGTGGTGATCGCGCCCGCGCCCGGCCTGCCGGAGTCCCGGGCCGCCGAGGCGGAGACCATGGCGCTGAACCTCGCCGAGGAACTGGGTGTTGTCGGGGCCATGGCGGTGGAGTTGTTCGAGACCGACGACGGCGTGCTGCTGGTGAACGAGCTGGCGATGCGGCCGCACAATTCCGGGCACTGGGGGATGGACGGCGCGCGCACCGGTCAATTCGAGCAGCATCTGCGCGCCGTGCTCGACTACCCGCTCGGCGACACCAGCCTGCTGGCGCCGGTGACGGTGATGGTCAACATCCTCGGCGCGCCCGAGTCTCCGGCCATGTCGATGGACGAGCGACTGCACCACCTGTTCGCCAGGATGCCCGATGCCAAGGTGCACCTGTACGGCAAGGACGAGCGGCCCGACCGCAAGATCGGGCACGTCAACATCCTCGGCGACGATGCCGCCGAGGTTCGGGAGAAAGCTGAGCGTGCGGCGCACTGGATGTCGCACGCTGTTTGGACCGACGGATGGGATCCGCATGAGTGAAGCAGGGGCAGTGACTCCGGCGGTCGGCCTGATCATGGGCAGCGACTCCGACTGGCCGACCATGGAGGCCGCCGCGGAAGCATTGGCAGAGTTCGGCATTCGCTTCGAGGTGGGCGTCGTCTCGGCGCACCGCACCCCGCAACGCATGCTCGACTACGCGCGGGACGCCGCGGGCCGCGGACTGAAGGTCATCATCGCGGGTGCGGGCGGTGCCGCCCATCTGCCCGGCATGGTCGCCTCGGCCACACCGCTGCCGGTCATCGGGGTGCCTGTCCCGCTGAAGTACCTCGACGGCATGGATTCGCTGCTGTCTATCGTCCAGATGCCGGCGGGCGTGCCCGTAGCCACGGTCTCCATCGGCGGCGCCCGCAACGCGGGCTTGCTCGCCGCCCGCATCCTCGCCACCCACGACCCGGCGCTGCGCACTCGAATGGAACAGTTTCAGGCCGGACTCGAACTGATGGTCCTGGAAAAGGACGAAGCCCTCCGCACAAGACTCCTGGGCTGAGTCCGTGACTACTGGCGACATCGCCCGACCGCGAGGCAGCGACCCTGCGCAGTTCCGGCTCACAGTTGTGGATCAGGCATTGCGGTTGTTTGCCGAGAAGGGGTACGAAGCGACGACGGTGGACGAGATCGCGGAGGCGGCGGGAATTTCCCGGCGGACATTCTTCCGGCAGTTCCGGTCGAAAGAAGACGTGATCTTCGCCGATCATGAGTCGCAGCTGGCGCAGGCGGCCGAGTTCCTCGCCGCGTCGCGCACGGATCCGTGGGAAGCGGTGTGCGACGCGGTGGTGCAGGTATTCGAGCGGTTCACCCACTGGCGGGAGATCGCGGTGCGCCGCTATCGGGTGGTGCGCCAGGTGCCCGCGCTGCGCGAACGGGAGATCGTCACCGTCTTCCGCTATGAGCGGCTGTTCACCGACTACCTGCGCGAGCGGCTGCCCGAGGTGCCGGATCTGGCGCGGGTACAGTTCGCCGCGGCCGTCACAGCGACGCACAACTACCTGCTGCGCCGGATGGTGCGCGGTGAATCAGCCGCGGGTGCCGCCGATCTGCGACTGGAGCTGGCTGCGATTCCGCGCGGCGCACGGCGTGAATCTAACGCCGACGAGCTGGTCGTCGCCGTGTTCCCCCGCGACATCGCCCCCCGACAGGTCGCCGAACTGCTCGCCCGCAAGCTGGGAACGTTGTGACGCCCAAGTGCGACCAATCTGACACTGAGTGCCATGATTTCTGCATGGCGAATGGCGCGTGCTCGCGTACACTGGCTGTGAGCATGGCACTGAGTGCCGAATAGCTGAGCCCGTTCCGCGGAGTCAGCGATCACGACCGACGACCAGGAGTGAGCCCACATGGCGGGAAACCCCGATTTCGACCTGTTCAAGCTCGAGGACTTCCACGATGAGCTGCGTGCCGCGATCCGCGGTCTCGGGGAGAAAGAAATCGCTCCGCATGCCAAGGACGTCGATGGCAACTCCCGCTTCCCCGAGGAGGCGTTGACCGCACTCAACGCCTCCGGCTTCAATGCCGTGCACGTTCCAGAGGCATACGGCGGCCAGGGCGCGGACTCGGTCGCGACCTGCATCGTGATCGAAGAGGTCGCCCGGGTCTGCGGTTCTTCCTCGCTGATCCCAGCGGTCAACAAGCTCGGCACCATGGGCCTGATTTTGAACGGTTCCGAGGAGCTGAAGCAGAAGGTCCTGCCCGACATCGTCAACGGCGAGCTGGCTTCCTACGCGCTGTCCGAGCGAGAGGCCGGTTCCGACGCGGCGGGTATGCGCACCCGGGCCAAGCGAGAGGGTGACGACTGGATCATCAACGGCTCCAAGTGCTGGATCACCAACGGCGGCAAGTCCTCCTGGTACACCGTCATGGCGGTAACCGACGCGGACAAGGGCGCCAACGGCATTTCGGCCTTCCTGGTGCACAAGGACGACGAGGGCTTCGTAGTCGGCCCGCTGGAGCACAAGCTCGGCATCAAGGGTTCGCCCACGGCGGAGCTGTACTTCGAGAACTGCCGAGTGCCGGGTGACCGCATCGTCGGCGAGCCGGGCACCGGTTTCAAGACCGCGCTGCAGACCCTCGACCACACCCGCCCGACCATCGGCGCGCAGGCCGTCGGCCTGGCCCAGGGCGCGCTGGACGCGGCCATCGCCTACACCAAGGACCGCAAGCAATTCGGCAAGTCGATCGCCGACTTCCAGAACACTCAGTTCATGCTCGCCGACATGGCGATGAAGATCGAAGCGGCCCGCCTCATGGTCTACACGTCGGCCGCCCGCGCCGAGCGCGGCGAGAAGAACCTCGGCTTCATCTCCGCCGCCGCCAAGTGCTTCGCCTCCGACGTCGCCATGGAGGTCACCACCAACGCCGTCCAGCTGTTCGGCGGCGCCGGCTACACCACCGATTTCCCGGTGGAGCGCATGATGCGCGACGCGAAGATCACCCAGATCTACGAAGGCACCAACCAGATCCAGCGTCTGGTGATGAGCCGCGCGTTGCTCGAGGACTGATGCCCCGTTTACGTCGGCGGGAAGCGTTCGAGGCGGGCGACGCTAGACGACCAGGTCGGCGAACTCCTGGTGTTCGGTGATGTACTTCTCGACGTACCAGCAGGTGGGGATGATGGAGAAGCCCGCGTCGCGGGAGTCTTTCAGGGCGAACTCGACCACCTGGGCGGCGATGCCGTGGCCACGGAACTCGGGGAAGGTCATGGTGTGGTGCAGGTCGCGGACCTTGGTGTCGCCGCGTTCGGCGTAGTCGGCGTACCCGGCTAGGGTGTCGTCGACGTAGATCTCGAAACGGGTGTCGGCGACGTTGTGCTCGAGCCTGGTCGTCATGATCGGGTAGAACTCCTTGTCGGATGGGAATGTTCCGTGGCGGCGGTCACAGGACCGCCCCCGGGTTCAGGATGCCGTTCGGGTCGAGCGCGTCCTTGATCCGCTGAGTCAAGGCCATGACGTCCGGGCCGAGCTGATCGGGCAGCCACGCCTTCTTCAATCGCCCCACGCCGTGCTCACCGGTGATGGTGCCGCCGAGCACGATGGCCAAGTCCATGATCTCGCCGAAGGCGCGGTGCGCCCGCGCGGTCAGGTCCGCGTCGGCCGGGTCGTGCACGATCAGTGGATGGGTGTTGCCGTCTCCGGCGTGCGCGATCACCGAGACCGTGACCGCGTTGCGTTCGGCGATCGCGGCGACGCCGGTCACCAAATCGCCGAGCCGTGGCAGTGGCACGCCGACGTCTTCCAGCAGCAGTGCGCCCAGCTTCTCCACGGCGGGAATCGCGAAACGCCGTGCCGCGGTGAACGCTTCGCCCTCTTCGAGGTCCTCGGTGTGGAAAACTTCGGTCGCACCGGCCTTTTCGCACGCGGCCACCATGGCCTCGGCCTCGCGTCGCGCGAATTCGCCTGGCGCGTCCGACCGCGCGACCAGTAGGGCCGCGGCGGCGCGGTCCAAGCCCATCCGCATCTCGTCCTCGACGGCATTGATCGACACCGAGTCCATGAACTCGAGCATCGAGGGCCGCAGTTCCCCGGTGATCGCCAGGATCGCCTCGGTGGCCGCGGTGAGTGTGCCGAATGTCGCGACGACCGTGCTCTGCGGCGGCTGCGCGGGCAGCAGCCGCAGGGTCAGTTCGGTGATCACGCCGAGCGTGCCCTCGCTACCGACGAACAGCTTGGTCAGCGCCAGCCCCGCCGAGTCCTTCAGTCGGGGCCCGCCCAGTCGCACGACGGTCCCGTCGGCCAGCACCACCTCCATGCCGAGCACGTAGTCCGTGGTCACGCCGTACTTCACGCAACACAGGCCGCCCGCATTGGTCGCGGCATTGCCGCCGATGGAGCAGATCTCGAACGATGACGGGTCCGGTGGATACCACAGTCCGTGTTCGGCGACCGCGCGCTTCACCTCCCCGTTGAGAAGGCCCGGCTGCACTACGGCGGTCCGGGTGACCGGATCCACCGTGATCGCGCGCATCCGCTCGGTGCTGAGCACAAGGCCGCCGTCGACCGCGGTCGCCCCGCCGGACAGCCCGGAGCCGGCACCTCGCGGGATCACGGGGATGCGGTTCGACGCGGCCCATCGCACGGTGGTGGCGACATCATCGGTGCTGGTAGGACGCACCACCGCGAGCGCAGTGCCCGCGCGGGGATCGCGCGCCCAGTCCTGTCGGTAGCCCGCGAGCAGGTCGGGGTCGGTGAGCACCGCGCCCTCGGGCAGCCTCGTGATCAGCTCATGCAGGTCCACGCCATTCACGCTAGCCGCCCGCGCCGGATATGTGCCGGTAGGCCGCCGGACATGCGCCGACCGGTCGTCCAACTGTGGATGCTCACGTCCCCGCCGGACGGATCAGCTCCTCGATGCGTGGTCCGTCGACGACGATCGCGTCGTCATCGGTGAGCGCCCAGTGCGCCACGCCGTCGGCCCGGTACTCGGCGGCCAGCCGGTTGCATCCACCGCCCGGATCGGTAGCCGAGTCGATGTGCGGCACGATCCGGCGATCGACGAAACCCAGCCCGTCCCAGCGGGGCTCGATACCACAGGCGGGTTCGACCTCGGCGGGGTCGTCGAGTGTGTCCAGGCCGTGCAGGTCGGGGGTGAGCACGCAGGCGCCCGCGCTGTACCCCGCGTAGACCAGCGCGTCGTCGGCGAGTAGCCGGGAAAGCGCGAGATCCGCTCCGCTGCGGGCGAATTGGGCGCGCAGCACGAAGGTGTTCCCGCCGCGCACCCACACCAGCGGGTAGTCGGCAAGCTTGCGCTCGAGATCCGCCGCGTTCCCGACGTAGTCGCGCAGGTCGAGCTCCTCGGGGGCATAGCCGAGCTTGCCGAGCGGCACCAGGTCGCTGGTTACGGCCGACGCCCGCATCGACGGCCACGCGTCACAGGCGTTGCCGATCACCGCGACGCGGCCCGGCGGGCCGGCGAGCGCCACCAGCCGGTCGAAGTGCGCCCCGAAGCGATAGCTGGACAGGAAGAGCCGCATGGTTTTCAGAGCGTGAACGCGAGGTGGCGCACCAGCCGCTGCCCGAGCTCGGTATCGCCGTCGAAGGTTATCTCGTCGAGGTGCTTCTCGGCGGTCGTGCGCCCGCCGCCCAACCGGACGAACAACCCGGAGTCCATGCCGATCTCGACGCCGGCGGGTTCGTCGAAAGCGTCGACGTAGCTCGCCCGGCCCGCCACCTGGATGTGCAGCGTTCTGGCCAGCGGGCCGGTCAGAGCGAAGGTGATCCGCGAGCCGTCCGGTGCCCCGCCCTTCTTGGCCACCACACGCGGAATGCCGCCCGCGAACTCGGCGAAGGCCAGCTCGCCGCGCGGCCCACCTTCCTCCACCCGGACGCCGAGCGCGTCGGCGATATCGAGTTCGTGCATCCAGCAGTCGAACAGTCGCACTCGCATGAACCGGCCGTAGCTCACCTGACCGATCGGCGACACGGTTTCCTTCTCCCATTCGGCGTCGTCCATCGCCGCGAGCGCCTGATGTCTGCGGTCGACAACGTCACGGTATAAATCGACCAGTCGGGCGCCGGGCAGTGGGCGAAGCCGGTCCACCCAGATCTCGTTGAGCACCGCGATCTCGTTGCGGACGTAGGGAAGCATGCGCACATCGGTCTTGACCCTGCTCGGGTCGTGTGCGGGCGGGCGCTCGCCGAGCAGCCAAGACTCGGTGCCGACGACGTGGGCGACGACATCGAACACAGTCCAGCCGGGCAGTGGCGCCGGGATGCGCCAGCGGTCCTCGTCGAGTGCGGCGACGAGCGTCTCGATCGCTTCCCATTGCCGCGACAGCAGGGCGATCTGCTCGGTCCGATTCGGTGTCTCGGTCATCCGTCGGCTCCTTTTTCCGGGCCTGCGCCCTCGTTGTCCAGTGCCGCGATCCCACCCCGGATGGCAGCGGCGGTGGCGACCGGGTCGTGCGGACGCCGCAGGAGGAAGCCCTTGGCGAAACTCAGTCTGTCGCCGTGTCTGCGGGGGATCACGTGCAGGTGGACGTGCGAAACGGTCTGGAAAGCGGCGGTGCCGTCGTTGAGCACTAGGTTGGCGCCGTCCGCGGCGAGACTGCTGCGCCGGATGGCTAGTGCGAGCCGATGCCCAGCCCGAAAGACGTGTGCGCCGAGTTCGGCGTCCAAGTCCTCCAGTTCGGCGGCGTGCCGCTTGGGGATCACCAGCGTGTGCCCGCGGGTGATCGGCCGGGTATCGAGGAACGCACACAGTGTGTCGTCCTCGTACACTGTGGTCGCGGGCGCCTCGCCTGCGACGATGCGGCAGAAGACGCAGTCGTTCACATGCTGGACCATACGGCGTAGGTGCGGAGCGGAACACCCCGGTGGGCGATCCGGCAGGACGCGTCTCTGCTCCGCGACGCGCCGACGGCCTGATCAGTTCTCGAACCCGGGGGTAAGCAAGGACTTCGACGTACGGTCTTGCCGTGGTCGCCTGCGGCGGGCACCGTCGACTGCGGCGGCGACCGAACAAAGCGCAGCTCAGGAGGCTGCGGTAAGGTCCGCGTAGACCGCAGGGCAACTCAGCGAACCGGCGGAATCCGGCCGACACGTGTGACGGACATCTCGGCTAGGCTCACGGCGAGCCGGGTACAGTGGCGAGGATTTGGGCGAACTTACTCTGAAGTAGCATCGTCCGGCCGTCTACCCGTTGCCTGGAAGCTCAGCACGAGAAGGAAGTCTGACAAGTGGAGACAACGCAGAGCGTAGGCGATCCGTCGCTACGTGCCGCGCGTGTCGGAGTCGTTCGCGAGTCCAACGCGGGCGAGCGACGTGTCGCATTGGTGCCGAAGATCATTCCGAGCCTGCTGAAGCGGGGCGTCGAGGTCGTCGTCGAGTCCGGAGCAGGGAGCGGCGCGCTCATCCCCGACAGTGCCTATGAAGAAGTGGGCGCGACGATCGGCGATCCCTGGTCGGCCGAGGTTGTTGTGAAGGTGGCCCCACCCAGTGACGCCGAGGTGGGGAAGCTGTCGTCGGGGCAGACACTGATCGGGTTTCTTGCCCCGCGTAACGCCGAGAATCAGATCGGTGCGCTGAAATCGTCTGGGGTGCAGGCGTTCGCGGTGGAAGCGATTCCGCGGATTTCGCGTGCGCAGGTGATGGATGCGTTGTCTTCGCAGGCGAATGTGGCCGGGTACAAGGCGGTGCTGTTGGCCGCGTCGGAGTCGACTCGGTTCTTCCCGATGCTGACTACCGCGGCGGGCACGGTGAAGCCGGCGACGGTGCTGGTGTTGGGTGTGGGTGTCGCCGGTTTGCAGGCGTTGGCCACGGCGAAGCGGCTCGGTGGGCGGACCACCGGGTACGACGTGCGGCCGGAGGTGGCTGATCAGGTGCGTTCGGTGGGTGCGCAGTGGCTGGATCTGGGGATCGATGCCGCCGGTGAGGGTGGATACGCCCGCGAACTCACCGACGAGGAGAAGGCCACCCAGCAGCAGGCTTTGGAGGACGCGATCAAGGGTTTCGACGTGGTGATCACCACCGCGCTGGTGCCGGGTCGTCCCGCGCCGCGACTGGTGACCGCCGCGGCGGTGCAGGGCATGAAGCCCGGCAGCGTGATCGTCGACCTGGCGGGCGAGACCGGAGGCAACTGCGAGCTCACCGAGCCTGGCCACACCGTTGTCAAGCATGAGGTGACCATCGCGTCGCCGCTGAATCTGCCCGCCACCATGCCCGAGCACGCCAGCGAGCTGTACTCCAGGAATGTCGCGGCACTGCTGGAGTTGATGCTGGTCGACGGCAAACTCACGCCCGACTTCGGCGATCAGGTGCTCGCCGACTCCTGCGTGACCCGTGCGGTCGGGGACATCGAAACCGCGGGGAAGGAAGCCTCCTGATGTATACCGAACTGCTGGCGAATATCGCGATCCTGGTGCTGTCAGGGTTCGTCGGATTCGCCGTCATCTCCAAGGTGCCCAACACCTTGCACACCCCGCTGATGTCGGGCACCAACGCCATCCACGGCATCGTCGTGCTCGGCGCACTGGTCACGCTCGGGAACGTGCAGGATCCGTCGGTCCTGACCCAGATCATCCTGTTCGTCGCCGTCGTGTTCGGAACCCTCAACGTCATCGGTGGTTTCGTGGTCACCGACCGCATGCTGGGCATGTTCAAAACCAAGAAGACGGCCACGCCGGTGAAGGCGGATCAGTGATGCATCCCTTCGACAATGTGACCTATCTGGTCAACGGCCTCTACATCGTCGCGTTCGGCATGTTCATCTATGGTCTGATGGGTTTGACCGGTCCGAAGACCGCGGTGCGCGGTAACCTCATCGCGGCGGCGGGCATGGTGCTCGCGGTGGTGGCCACTATGATCTCGATTCGCCACACCAGCAACTGGATTCTGATCGTCGCCGGCTTGGTGGTGGGTGTCGCGCTGGGTGTTCCGCCGGCCAAGTTCACCAAGATGACCGCGATGCCGCAGCTGGTGGCCGCGTTCAACGGCGTCGGTGGTGGCACGGTGGCTTTGATCGCGTGGTCGGAGTTCCTCAACTCCCAGGGCTTCTCGCACTTCGACGAAGAACCCACCGTGCACATCGTGATCGGCTCGCTGTTCGCGGCGATCATCGGTTCGGTGTCGTTCTGGGGCTCGTTGATCGCGTTCGGCAAACTGCAGGAGATCCTGCCCGGCCGCCCGATCGGGATGGGCAAGCTGCAGCAACCGTTGAACCTGTTGCTGCTCGTCGGCGCCATCGCCGCGGCCGTGGTAATCGGTATCGGGGCAACCAGCGACGGTGTGCCGCAGGTGTGGATGATCGCGGTGCTCGTGTTCGCGGGTGTGCTCGGCCTGATGGTCGTGCTGCCCATCGGCGGCGCCGACATGCCGGTGGTTATCTCCTTGCTGAATGCTCTGACCGGATTGTCCGCCGCGGCGGCCGGTCTCGCCTTGAACAACACCGCGATGATCGTGGCGGGCATGATCGTCGGCGCGTCCGGCACCATCCTCACCAATTTGATGGCCAAGGCGATGAACCGCTCCATCCCCGCTATCGTCGCGGGTGGATTCGGCGGCGGCGGTACCGCGCCGGGCGCCGGTGGCGGTGAGCAGAAGCAGGCCAAGGCCACGTCCGCCGCGGACGCCGCGATCCAGATGGCGTATGCCAACCAGGTGATCGTGGTGCCCGGCTACGGCATGGCCGTCGCGCAGGCTCAGCACGCGGTCAAGGAAATGGCGTCGCTGTTGGAGGCCAAGGGTGTCGAGGTCAAATACGCCATCCACCCGGTCGCGGGCCGTATGCCCGGCCATATGAACGTGCTGTTGGCCGAGGCCGAAGTCTCCTACGACGCGCTCAAGGAAATGGACGACATCAACGGCGAGTTCAGCCGTACCGATGTCGCCTTGGTGATCGGCGCCAACGACGTCACCAACCCCTCCGCCCGCGAGGATGCCGCCAGCCCGATCTATGGCATGCCCGTCCTCAACGTCGACCAGGCACGATCCGTGATCGTGCTGAAGCGTTCGATGAACTCCGGCTTCGCCGGCATCGATAACCCCCTCTTCTATGCCGACCACACCTCCATGCTCTTCGGCGACGCCAAAAAGTCCGTCGGTTCGGTCACCGAAGAACTGAAAGCCTTGTAGAGGCCAGTACGTTTCGCGGCAAGCGCCCTCCGCCGAGGCCTTCGACGGAGGGCGCTGTCATGTCGCCTGCGCACGGCGTAAAACGGTCCAGACGCAGCCTGCCCACGATCGAGGAGCCGAGCCGGCCGGGCCGTCGCGGTCCGCGGTGTTGCCGAGTCGGCGGCTGGCTCGCCAGGAAGCGCGGGCCGCTATCCCGGCGGCTGCCGCGTTCCCCAACGGTGCGACCCTGGCGGAACTCGTCGCACTGCGGGACGGTGATGCCCGGATCACTAGTGTCGCGCAGGATCCGGTGAATCTTGGGGCTCTCTCTGTGGACGGTCGGCCGGGAGCGAGGATTCGGCGATCTGGCGGCCGCTGAACAGACCGGACGGTCTTCCGGGCGGCGAGTCGCGCGTCCATCGGCTAGATTCCATGAGTTCGCCGCCACCCCTGTGCGGACGTAATTGCGCGAGACCCGGGGAGGGGATCCATGACCACACCACCGAACAACCCGTATCCAGGCCAGCCCGCCGGTCCAGGCTATGGCGGCCAGCCGGGATACCCGCAGGCGCCCGCCGCTGTGCCGCAGGGCTACCCGGGGCAACCCCAGGGCTATCCTCCGCCGGGGTACCCGGCGCAGCCACAACCCGGTTATCCGCCGCAGGGCGGTTTCCCGGCGCCCCAGCAGCCGGGCTACCCCGTCGGCGGTTTCCCGCCGCCCGGGCAACCGCCGCGGCGCAGTGGCGGCGGCAGCGGGATCGGGAAGGTCTTCCTCGCGCTCGGCGCCCTGCTGGTGATCGGTCTCCTGGTCTTCGGCGCCCGCACCGTGCTGCGCTCGGATGGCGAGAAGATCGAGATCGGCCAGTGCGCGAGGCTGTCGGGCAGCACCGTCAAGGCCGAGTTCGCCACGAAGGAATGCTCCGATCCGGACGCCAACTATGTGGTGGCGCAACGGATCGACGGGGCGAACAAGGACTGCCCGACCAAGGACTACGCCAGCTATTACCAGACCGGCAGAAACGACTACACCCTCTGCCTGCGACTCAACGCCAAAGAGGGCGACTGCATCAAATCCGGTTTCCTCGGCGCGAGCACCAAGGTGGCCTGCGGCTCGACGGCGGACTTCAAGATCGGCCGGGTGGTGCGCGGTACCGCGGACAAGTCCGCATGCGGGTCGCGAGCGACCGAGAACGAAACGATCGTCTATCCCAAGCCGGATCCGATCACACTGTGCCTGGTGCCGCCCAAGTAGGGCTTAACGTATGGGGTTGCTAACGTTCAAGCATGGCGGGCGTTAGTGTGCGATTACTGCGGACCAGGTCATTCGTGCGAGCGCCGATCGGTGTGTTCCGTGCCCGGCTGGGCTTCCTGTTCGGCGGGCGGCTCTTGCTGCTGGAACACACCGGGCGCAGCTCCGGCCGACCGCGCTACGTCGTGCTGGAGACCGTCGCGCGACCGAGTCGAGATCGCGTGGTCATCGCGTCCGGATTCGGCAAGCAGGCCCAGTGGTTCCGTAATCTTGTAGCCGATGCCCGCTGTTGGGTCAGCATCGGTTCGCGCCATCGGGTTTCGGCTGTTGCCAGGGTCCTAACCCTCGACGAGTCCGCCACGGTGCTCGACGGCTATCGCCGCGAACACCCCAAGGCGTACCGAAAGCTGGGCGGGCTCATCGAGGAGGCCACGGGCTCGGACATCGACCAGGTGTCGTTGGTCGAGCTGACCTTGCGGTCTTGACCGGTTACCTCGCCGGGGCGACTACGCCCGCGTAGCGGCAGCACAGCAGCATCGCGATCAGCGGTACCACCATGGCCGTGGTCAGCGGTACCACCGCTGTGAGCCAGCCGATTACCGTGGGGCCGGCGAGCAGCCCCAGATAGCCGACGCTGAACACCCGGGACATGTCGGTCGCGGCAGTGGCGGAGCCCAGATTTCCCGCGGCGGTGAAAATCTGGGGGACGCCGCCGGAGAGCCCGAGGCCGGCCATGGCCCAGCCGAGCAGTGACAGCGCAATCCACGGAGACACCATGATCAGAGCAAGTCCGATCGCGGCGATCAGCGCGCCGTAACGGACCACCGCGACCGGGCCGAACGCGCCGCTGACCCGGTCGGTAGCCAGACGTCCGACGGTCATCGTCGTGGAGAAGGCACCGAAGGCGAGCGCCGCTGTCGCGGCGTCCGCCCCGAGATGCTCGCGCATCTGCAGCGCGCTCCAATCCGCGGCTACGCCTTCGGCCAGCAGCAGCGCGAACGCGATCGCGGCCAGCGCCAGCACCGTTCGGCTGCGATCACCGACCTCGGGACGCGCGATCGTGGCGTGTGTCGCCGCGTCCCGCTCGGGCTCGTCGAGCGACTGTGCGTTCGGCGCGGCGTCGTACTCGATCGGTGCCGTGGCGTGCTGGGGCGAACCGGCGTCGTGCTGGGGCAGATCCGCATCGAGTGGTGCCGGCTCGCGCCGAGGCGGTGTGGTGTCGTGCTCGGTCGCATGTACGGCCTGGACGCCGGGTGTCGCCGCGTCCGCCGTCCCCTCCTCGGGCGTAGCGTCGCGCAGCAGCCGAGGTACCAGCGCGAGGGTCAGTGCGACGCCGCCGATCGCGGCCAGTGTCGAAGTCAGCCGCACATCCCAGCCCACGCGTAGCGTCGCGGCCCCCAGTAGCGAACCAAGCAGGCCACCGCCGGAGAACAGGGCGTGGAACGCGGCCAGGATCGGGCGGCGATACGCCCGTTCCACATGTACCGCTTGGGTATTCATCGACACGTCCAGCGCACCGTTGCCGAAGCCGAAGCAGGCGAGTGCCAACGCGAGCGTGACCGGTCCGGTCGCGAAGCCGGGTCCGAGCACAGCCACCGAGGTGGTGCACGCGGCCGCGCCGACCAGGGTCCTGCTGCCGAACCGGTCGGCGAGCGGACCCGCCAGACGCATGCCGAACACGCCGGCACCGGCCATCAGCAGGAGGAACATTCCTAGCGTCGACTTCGCGACGCCTGTGCGGTCGGTGATGACGGGGATGTGCACCACCCACATAGCGAGTAGGAAACCGCTCAACGCGAACACCGTGAACACCGCGGCACGCGCGACGCGGGTCGAACGGTCGACTGTGGGGCTCGACACCACTTCGACGGTAGCGAGCAATGGTCCGGTATGTCCCCGGAACGGTATGCCCAGCCCACCCGCGGAGCCGGTCCAGGGCAACGCCGACCTGGTTACCCGGCTGTGAAACGCGCGTCGTTGAGCGTCGTGCCCGCGGATAGGGCTGTTTTTTCTTGTCTAGTGTCAACGCGTCACTGCCCCGAGACATTCCGGATTCCGGTAGGCGCCGTCCGTGGCATAGTCGGCGAAATCTTCGGGTTCCCGGTCGAACACCCGGCGGACCTCGTCGGCGGGCTCCAGCGTGGCCGTAGAGCACGGTGCCGAACGGGCCGGCGGGTTTTCACTACGTCGGAGGTGCTGGTCAGCGGTGGTGTGTCATTGTTCTGGTACATCTGCGCTGGACGAGACGGCGCATGGTTCGGCGGCTTATGATCATGCGTGATCGTCTACTGTTGATGCGTGGATGCGCTCGCCAGTCTGCTCGAAGGTCCACGCGCCAGGGGTGCGTTCCTGATGTGTTCGCTGCTGGATCCGCCGTGGTCGTTGCGCATTCAGGACGAGGCCCCGCTGACCGTGTTATCGATGATTCGCGGCGGTGCGTGGATTCGCACCGAGAAGGATGCGCCGCGACAGCTGAACGCAGGCGATGTCGCTATCTTCCGCGGGCCCGATCCGTACACCGTGGCCGACGATCCGGCGACCGAACCGCAGATCGTCATCCATCCCGGCCAGGTGACGAAGACGCCGGACGGTGAAATCCTTTGCGAGACACTAAGTATCGGAGTTCGGCAGTGGGGGACCGATCCGCACGGCGCCACGATGATGGTCACCGGGACCTACGAGTCCGCGGGCGCGGCCAGCCAGCGTGTGTTGCGCGCGCTCCCGCCTGTCATCGTGTTGCGGCGCGGCGACTTCGACAGCAGGGTACTCGACATCCTCGTCGATGAGGCGACCAAGGATGAACCCGCGCAGGGAGCGGTGCTCGACCGGCTGCTCGATCTGGTGCTGATCGCCGCGCTGCGCGCCTGGTTCGCCCGCAATGACGCGCCCGCCTGGTACCACGCGTACGGTGACCCGCTGGTCGGCAAGGCGTTGCGGCTGTTGCAGCACAATCCGGGGCACGGGTGGACGGTCGCAGGCTTGGCCGAGGCGGTGGGTGTGTCGCGGGCCGCGCTGGCCCGCCGGTTCACTGACTTGGTCGGCGAGCCACCGATGGCGTTCCTCACCGAATGGCGGCTCGCGCTGGCCGCCGACCTGCTACAGGAGTCCGACGCCACGATCGAGGCGATTGCCCGTCAGGTCGGGTACGGCAGCGCCTTCGCACTGAGTACCGCGTTCAAACGCCACTTCGGTGTCTCCCCGCGCGACCACCGCCACAGCCGCGTGCGGTCAGGCCTGGAGGAGGGAGTTCGCGTGGCCACGTAGGGCCCCGCGCGCGGCGCATAGATACAGCGCGCCCCCGGCTGAGCTATCGTCGGCCGGGTGACGCAGCAGTATCCGGTGCTCTGGCCGGTACCCACTCGATGGGCGGATAACGATCACTACGGGCACGTGAACAACGTGACGTACTACTCGTACTTCGATACCGCGGTCAACGCATGGTTGATGCACGCAACGGGCACCGACATCCGCACGCTGCCGGCGCTCGGGGTTGTAGCACAGACCTCGTGCCAGTACCTCGGCTCGATCAGCTTCCCGGACCAGCTGCAGGTCGGCCTGCGTATCGCGCGGCTCGGTCGCTCCAGCATCACCTATGACCTGGCCATCTTCCGCGAGGCCGACAGCGCACCGGAACTGGTTGCCACTGGCACCTTCGTCCACGTCTACGTGGACGCGGAGTCCCGCAAGCCGGTCGAGATCCCGGAGGTCATCCGCACCGTCGCGGCGGCGCTGGTCACCGAGTAGTACCCACGTACCGCCGGCGAGCGAAACCCTGTGATTCACACGCGACTGAGCAGGGTGAGTGGGTCCTCCATGAGCCCGGCAGTGGTGGTGAGGAACCGGGCGGCCAGTTCGCCATCGATCATCCGGTGGTCGAAGCTCACACCGAGGGTGGTCACCCAGCGGACGGCGAGTTCGTCACGGAATACCCACGGCCGCTTGCGGATCGAGCCGAGACACAGGATCGCGGCCTCGCCGGGATTGACCAGGGGCATCCCGGCGTCGACGCCGAACACCCCGACGTTGGTGATGGTGAACGTGCCGCCGCGCAGGTCGGTAGGCGTGGCGGCACCCGAACGGGCGGTGTCCGCCAGCCAGCCGATTTCGCGGGTCAGATCCCGCAGGCTCAGTGTCTGCGCCTCTTTGATGTTCGGCACCAGCAGCCCGCGGCCGGTGGCCACCGCGATGCCCAGATTCACGTAGTGCTTGGTGACGATCTCTTGGTTGGCCTCATCCCAGCAGCTGTTCATGCCGGGGAATTCCGTGAGCGCGGCCAGCACCGCCTTGGCCACCAGCGCGAGCGGCGTGAGGGTCAGGCCGGCAAAGGATGTGGTGCTGCGCAGGTGGTCGAGCAGCTCCATCGACGCGGTGCAGTCGAGGGTGACGAACGTGCCGGCCTGCGGGATGGTGTGTGCGCTGGTCAGCATCGCCGCGGCGGTGCGCTTGCGGATGCCGCTGATCGGGGTGCGGGCCTCGCGGGTGGTCGGACGGACAACGCCCGCGTCCGGCTCGGTGATGGTGGGCGGCGCGGCCTCGGCCTGCTCGGCCGGGCGCGACTGGGAGACCGGCACCGCACCGCGCACGTCGTCGACAGTAACCGCGCCGCCCGGCCCGGACCCCGCGACGAACCACAGATCGATGCCGAGTTCGCGAGCCAGTTTTCGCGCGCCCGGCGTGGCCGCCGCCCGCGTCACGCCGATCTTCGGGCGCATATGTTCGGGCTCCTGGATCGTGTCGTCGAACGGCCCCGAGACCGGCTCAGGTGCGGCGGTTTCCGCAGCGCCGTCGCCGCCGGGGTGCGAAACGTCTCGCGGAGCAACGGCTGGCCTGCGTCGCCGGGATACCGCCTCCCCCTCTGGGCCGTAGCCGACAAGAACCGAGGTGTGCCCGGCGGCGTCCGGCCCGGACGCCTGCTCGTGCTCCACCCGAATCAGCGGCGCGCCGACCGGAATGGTGTCGCCCGGCTGTGCCAGCAACTCGACCACCCGCCCCGTGAACGGGCACGGCAGCGATACCACTGCTTTCGCCGTCTCGACCTCCGCGATGGTCTGATTCAGCCGCACCGTGTCGCCGACGGCCACCGCCCAGGACACCAGCTCGGCGTCGGTGAGGCCTTCTCCGAGGTCGGGGAGCCGAAATTCCAGCACGGCACCTGGAGCATCCTGGCGATTTTCCACGTGGGCACCTCTCACTACGGCGAACCCGCGTCAGGCGGCGAGTGAACGGTCGACCGCGGCGAGAATGCGGTCGGGGTCGGGCAGGTGGTGCTTCTCGAGCTTAGCCGGGGGATAGGGGATGTCGAAGCCGCCGACGCGCAGGACGGGGGCCTCGAGGTGGTAGAAGCAGCGCTCGGTGATCCGGGCGGCGATCTCGGCGCCGAGGCCGGCGAATACCGGCGCCTCGTGCGTGACGATCAGCCGTCCGGTTTTGGCGACCGACTCCTCGATGGTGTCGAAGTCGATCGGCGAAAGGCTGCGCAGGTCGATCACCTCGAGCGAATGCCCCTCTTCCGCGGCGATTTTCGCCGCCGACAGCGCGGTGGCCACGGTGCCGCCGTAGGCGACGACGGTCGCGTCGGTGCCGGTTGTGCACACCCTGGCGCGGTCCAGCGGCAGCACGGCGTCACAGGCGTCGAAGTCGACGTCGGCCTTGTCCCAGTACCGGCGCTTGGGCTCGAAGAAGATCACCGGGTCGTCCAGCGCGATCGCCTGGCGGATCATCGAATACGCGTCCGCGGGATTGCTCGGGGTGACGACGCGCAAGCCAGCGGTGTGCGCGAAATAGGCCTCGGGTGATTCGGAGTGGTGCTCCACCGAGCCGATGCCGCCGCCGAACGGGATACGAATCGTGAGGGGGGCGCGCACCTTCCCCTGTGTGCGGAAGTTGATCTTGGCCACGTGGGACACGATCTGATCGAATGCCGGATAGACGAAGCCGTCGAATTGGATCTCGCACACCGGCCGATAGCCGCGCAGCGCCATGCCGAAGGCCGTTCCGACAATGCCCGACTCGGCCAGCGGAGTATCGATGACGCGATTGTCCCCGAAGTCCTTCTGCAGTGTGTCAGTCACCCGGAACACCCCGCCCAGACGCCCGATGTCCTCGCCCATCAGCAAAACCTTCGAGTCGTCCTCCAGCGCGCGGCGCAACCCGATGTTGAGCGCGGCGGCGAACGTGGTGATCATTGCGGGACTCCTTCCGGTCGCGCGGAGGACTCGTCGGGATCGCCGGTCAAGTACTCCGTGTACTCCCGCCGCTGTTCGGTGATCAGCGGGTGCGGGGTGGCGTAGACGTGGTCGAACAGCTCCGTCGGTGCGGGATCGGGCAGGTCGATGGTGGCCGTGCGCACCTGGCGCGCGACCTCGTCGGCGTGCTCGGCGACCAAGAGCTCGAATGCTTGGTCCCAGTGGCCTTCGCGCTCCAGCAGCCTGCGTACCCGGTCGATCGGATCGCGGCGCGCCCACTGTTCGGTCTCGGCGGCCGAGCGGTAGCGGGTGGGATCGTCCGCGGTGGTGTGCGGCCCCATCCGGTAGGTGAGTGCCTCGATGAAGGAAGGTCCGCCACCGGATCGTGCCCTCGCTACTGCCTGCCTGGTCACCGCGAGCACGGCGAGCACGTCGTTGCCGTCGACCTGCACGCCGGGCATGCCGTAGCCGTAGGCGCGGCGCGCGATCGGGGTCGCGCTCTGCACGCGGACCGGTTCACTGATCGCCCAATGGTTGTTCTGGCAGAAAAACACCACAGGGGCGCTCCAGCTCGCGGCGAAGCCGAACGCCTCGGCGATGTCACCCTGGCTGCTGGCCCCGTCGCCGAAGTAGGCGATGGTGGCGATCTCGGCGCCGTCCAGGTGCGCGGCGAAGGCGTAGCCCGTCGCGTGCAGGCCCTGGGAGCCGACAACGATGTTCGGATTGGTCATGTTCACCGCGTGCGGGTCCCAGCAGTGGTGCGCGACTCCGCGCCACAGCCGAGTGAGCTCGGTGGGAGGAACGCCGCGGCAGTAGGCGACGGCGCCCTCGCGGTAGCTACAGAACACGTAGTCGTCGGGGTGCAAGGCGTGCGCCGAACCGACCTGGGCTGCTTCCTGCCCGAGCAACGGCGCCCACAGGCCGAGCTGGCCCTGCCGTTGGAGCGCGGTGCCCTCGATGTCGATCCGCCGGGTGACCACCATGTCCTCGTACAGCGCGCGCAGCTGCTGCGGTCCGACGTCGGCGACCAGCGCCGCATGCTCGGGATCGAGGACGCGACGACCGTCGGGCTGCACCAACTGGACGGGATAGTCGGGCCTTTCTGGCATCGTGACCGCCTCCTCACCACGGGGCGCCGCGGATAACTGTGTGTTCTAACTCACAGCATCCACCGGAACGCGAACTGCGCAAGTGACCGTCATCCGAATGGGCAGAATGCTCAATTCCAACCGGCACTGTGATGTCATACTGCGTTGTATGCCCAGAGAAACCGCCGATGTGGCCCTGGACGCCACCGACGCCCGGTTGTTGCTGGAACTGGTCGCCAACCCCAGGGCGACGGGGGTCGAGCTGGCTGCGCGGCTCGGGCTGTCCCGCAACACTGTGCAGGCCCGGTTGTCCCGCTGGGAGGCGGGCGGCGTGCTGGGCAGCTTCGAACGCCGCGTGCAACCGCGCGCCCTCGGCTATCCACTGGCGGCGTTTGTCGCGGTCGTCGTCGACCAGCACCAATTGGATTCGGTGGTGGACGAACTCGCCGAGGTACCCGAGGTGACCGAGGTGTGCGGCATGACCGGACTCACCGACCTCACGGTGCGTGTGGTCGCGCGCGACGCCGACGACCTGTATCGCATCGCCGGGCAGATCCTCAAGATCCCCGGCGTGGAGCGGACCAATATGGCGCTGGTGATGCGTGAGCTGGTCGGGCCGCGCACGGCTCCGCTGCTGAATCGGCTGGCGAACTCGAGCTGAATACCGCCTTCCAACAGCGGCTTGCCGCCGCACCGGCCTAGGCGACCGGCGCACCCGCAGCCGTACGGAGTGGTCGCGGAGATCTGGGCGGCGGGACGCTGACATCCCGCTAGGGTGCGGGGATGGAGATTGTGGACAAGGTCGCGATTGTCACGGGGGCAGGTGCGGGGATCGGGGCGGCGCTGGCGCGTCGGCTCGTCGCAGGTGGCGCGCGGGTGGTGCTCGCCGACCTCGACGCGGAGGGCGTTGGGCGGGTTGCCGAGTCCCTCGGCGCCGGTGCGGTCGCGGTCGGTGGCGACGTGTCCGACGAACTGGTGATCCGCGGGCTGATCGAGCGCGCCGAGACCGTGTTCGGGCCGGTCGACCTGTATTTCGCGAATGCCGGCATCGGCGGTGGCGCCGGACTGGACAGCACCGACCAGCAGTGGGCAGCCGCGCTAGAGGTCAATGTCATGGCCCACGTCCGCGCCGCGCGGCTGCTGGTGCCGGGGTGGCGGGAGCGCGGCGGCGGCTACTTTGTGGCGACGGCGTCGGCGGCGGGTCTGCTCACCCAGCTCGGTTCGGCGCCCTACGCGGTGTCCAAGCACGCGGCCGTCGGGTTCGCCGAATGGCTGTCGGTCACTTACGGCGATCATGGGATTCGCGTGAGTTGCGTGTGCCCGATGGGTGTGGATACCCGGCTGCTGCACACCGGCCTGGTCCCGCCCGGACACGCCGCGGAGGCCGAACTCGCAGTGAAGGCGGTGACCACGGCGGGCGCGGTGCTGTCCCCGGACGAGGTTGCCGAGGTCGTCCTCGCCGGAGTCGCGGACGAGCATTTCCTGATACTCCCGCACCCCGAGGTACTGAAGATGTACCGCCACAAGGGCTCCGACTACGACCGCTGGCTCGACGGCATGCGCCGCTTCCAAGCCGCCTTGCAGGGATAGTCGGCCCAACGCTGTCAGCGCAGGACCTTGCGGACCACGAGACCGGCGAGCAGGGCCCAGAAGGCCGCGCCGATTCCCCCGAATCCGACGCCGGATGCCGCGATCAAGAAGGTGACAATGCCTGCCTCGCGGTGGTCGCCGGAGCGGAGCGCTCCGCTGAGGGCAGCGCCGAGCGCTGCCAGGAGAGCCAGGCCCGCAACGGTCTCCAAAGTGCCGGTCGGAGCGGTCGCGACCAGCGTCACGAGGGCCGCCGAGCCCAACGCGAGCAGCAGGTACATCCCGCCCGCCGTGAACGCCGCGATCCAGCGCCGCTTCGGATCGGGATGAGCGGCGGGTGCCGCCGACAGGGCGGCGCTGATCGCGGCGAGATTGATCGTGTGCCCGCCCGCCGGTGCGCCGAGAATGGTGCCGAGGCCGGTGACGGTCATGGCGGCGCGCCAGGGCACCTGGTAGCCGAACGAGTTCATCACCGCTGTGCCAGGAATGTTCTGGGACGCCATGGTGACGATGTACAGCGGGATCGCGATACCCATCATCGCTAGCCAATTCCACTGCGGCACAGTGAGTTCCATCGACGGTGCCATGGCGCCGACGTCGAGATGCCTGTGCTGCACGACAATGCTGATGCCCGCACCGACCGCCGCGGTGCCGAAGGCCGCGATCACAGCCCAGCGTTGCGCATACCGTTGCAGGACGACCCAGATCAGGATCACCGGAACCACCACCGCGGGACTGGTCTGCACCGCCCGCACCGGCGCCAGGCACAGTGGCAGCAGCACACCGGCCATCATGGCCTGCGCGATCTCCACGGGAATCGCGGCGACCAGGTTGCCGAGTCGCTGCCACAGCCCGGTGATCACGATCAGCACACCGGCTAGCGCGAACGCGCCGATCGCCGCGGGCCACCCACCCACCACGGCGCCGGTGCCGGCGAGCATCGCCGCGCCGGGCGTGGACCAGGCCAGCGTGATCGGCATCCGATACCGGTAGCTGAGCAGCATCATGCCGATCGCCTGGGTGACGCACAGCGCGAGCAGGCCCGACGCGGCTTGCGCCGAGTCCGCCCCGACCGCGGTGAGCCCGCTCAGCACCACAGCGAACGAGCTGGTGAACCCCACCAGCGCCGTGACCGCACCGGCGCCGAGCGGCTGGGCGAGCCCGGTCTTCGGCGCGACAGGTTCGTGCGCTGCGGTGGCAGGGGTCGCTGCCGCGGAAACGTTCGCCATCTTCCGGATATTGCCCCTGGTCACGGCGTTGTGTCGCCAGCCAGTGCCCGGAAACTGGCCTGAATTGCGCTCCCGCGCGTCGTGCCGGTTCCGCGTCGCCACTGCGCGATACGACGACATCGCCGTGTCGGATGCGTAGGGTGGGGAGTCGGTGCGCGAGGATTCGGGACGAGGAGCTGAGTTGAGCGCGGTACTGATCTCACCAGGAGAGCTTCGGGAAGCCATGGCGGACAAGCGGCTTCGTCTGTTGGATGTCCGATGGGCGTTGGGCGACCCGGATGGGCCGCAGCACTATCTCGACGGCCACATTCCCGGCGCGGTGTTCGTCGATCTGGAAATCGAACTGGCCGCGCCGCCTTCACCCGCGCATGGCAGGCACCCGTTGCCCGACACCGCGCAATTGGAGAAGTGCGCGCGCAGCTGGGGAGTGTGCGACGGCGATCCGGTGGTCGTCTACGACGCAACCGGCGGCATGGCCGCTGCCCGCGCCTGGTGGCTGCTGCGCTGGGCGGGCATCGCGGACGTGCGCATCCTCGATGGCGGCCTGCCCGCCTGGGTCGGCGAGGTCGGCACCGTCGCGGCGGGCGCGGAACCGGATCCCGAGCCCGGCGATGTCGAGTTGAGCCCCGGCCACATGCCGGTGATCGGCGCGGACGGCGCGGCTCGCTGGGACGGCGTGCTGCTCGACGCCAGGGCGAGCGAGCGCTACCGCGGTGAGGTGGAGCCGGTCGATCCGCGTGCCGGACATATTCCCGGTGCGCTGAGCGCGCCGACCGCCGAGAACCTCGACGCCGAAGGGCGGTTCCGCCGCGCAGATGAACTGCGTGACCGGTTCGCCGGATTCGGGTCGGGGCCGGTCGCGGTGTATTGCGGGTCGGGCGTGACCGCCGCGCATCAGGTCGCTGCGCTCGCCGTGGCGGGAGTCGAGGCGGCGCTGTATCCCGGCTCGTGGTCACAGTGGTCGAACGACCCGAAGCGGCCGGTGGCGACGGGCAGCTGAGGCGCGCGCCTCACGGACAGCCGCGAGCGATGTCCTGCAGACCACATAATCGGCAGCGGTCAGCGGCAGGTCGTACCGCGCGGCCGCGGTGAGATACCGGCCCGTGTAGAAGCAGTGGCTCGCCCTGGACGGTGGTAACCCTTCCGGCGGTGTTTTGTCGCCTTCGGCCTGATTGGTCGGTCCGTCGGTGGCCAGCAGGGTGACGTCCAGGTCGTTGCGAAGCGGACCCGGCGCTCGATCGGCCAGAACGCGGCGCCCATGTCCCAGGCGGCGGCCGGCGGGTACACGTGGTAGCTCGCACCGCGTTCGCCGCCGGGGTGCGGCCGTTCCGGGACCACCCGGACGGCGGCGAGCAGGCGGTCGAGTTCGACGCGCGTGGGGCTGCCCGGCGCGGAGGCCACGGCACCGTGTCGAGTTCCGCGCACCCACAGAACGCGAGCGCCGCGACCAGAGCGCCCACGAGCCACCGACGAATGTCCGCCACCCATGAAGCCAGATGTACCGGCGGTGACCGACATTCGAGGGCCGGGATGTCAGGAGCGAAGCGCCCTCACAACCAGGCGCGGGCGAGCAGATCGTCGTCGGCGACCTGGCTCGCCCGGGGTGGGTACCGCGTGGCCGAGATCGATTCGATGTGCGCCCCATCGTGCCCGATCAGCCACGAGCCGCCGCGCTCCTCACACTCCGCGATCTTCGCGAAGGTGGTGAGCAGGAACGTAATCGCGTCGCGCGGATCGATGGTTCGAGCCAGACGCTGGGATTCACCTGGCCGCGACAGGTCCAGCCACACGCCGGACTGCCCGTCGAGCCGCATCCCGACGATCTTGTCGGCGTGCACAAAGGTGAATTTGCGCCGCTCCCATGGGGTTGTCGGGGTGAAGCTTTGCTCGAGAACCTGGAGCAGAATCGTCATGCTGCTTCCTCCGCTTCCGTTGACAGCAAGCTGCGATTCTTCTGCGATGACCAGCGGATATTCCAGTATGTTCCGCTCGCGCCCAGAAATCCAGCAGGCGCAGCAGCGGCGATGTCGAACCCATTTGATTGGATGGGCTGATGCTGCACGGTCTGTGGTCGCCGAGATCCGGGTTGCTGCTCTGGCACGACTCGCCGGTCACCGCGCTGCCCGACCCGCTCGGCGGCGTGCTGCGGGCCTCGAAGTTCCGGCATCGGGCCGAGGTTCTGGTCGCCGGGCCGGGTGGAGCCGTTACCGAGCAGGTCCGCGCGCATGCGATGGCGCCGTCCGCGGCCGCGGCGTGCTTGCGGCAGCGGCTCCCCGCCGACGTGGTATCGGGGGATCTCCGCTTCCTCGCCCATGTGGCGCACGGCGTCGAACGCTGGGTGCGCGCCGGACGGGTCGTGCCGGAACTGCGCAGGGAGGACGGCCAGTGGTGGGTGCGCTGGCGGCTGGTCGGCGGGGAGCGGCAACGCGCCTGGCTGGCCGAGCTGGCCGCCGCCATGCCCCAGGCCCTGCGGGTGGCCGGACGTCCGGGCGCGCTGTTGGACGATATGGTCACCGAGCTCACCGACCCGATCGCGCGGGCACTGGTAGGCCTGCCCGATTCGTCGCATCCCCTGCTTGCCGCCTTGGTCGGCGACGTTCCGTTGGAGGGCGGCAGCTACCAGCTGGCCGAGGTCCTGGAGCGCTGGCGGGCCAGCCTCACCGGTGACGAACCCGATTTGGTGCTGCGCTTGCTCGAGCCGGACGGCGAATTCGGCACCGTCGACGAGTCGGTGGCGTTGTGGCGGCTGGAGGTATGCCTGCGCATAACCGGCGAGGCACCGAAAACCGTTCCGCTGCATGGTGATCCGAACCTCGTCCGAATCGCGGTGGAGAAGCTCGGCGAGGCGCAGCGGGCCTATCCGAGGCTGCGTGATCTGCCGAGTGATCCGCACAGCATGGATCTGCTGCTGCCGACGGAGGTGGTCGTCGACCTGGTGGCGCACGGCGCGCACGCCCTGCAGACAGCGGGCGTCCGGCTGCTCCTTCCGCGCGCGTGGAGCATCGCGGAGCCGACCATGCGGTTACGGGTGGACAGCTCGGTGCCCGCCGCCGAGAGCACCGTCGGGATGCGCGGCCTCGTCTCCTACCGCTGGGAACTCGCGCTCGGCGACACCGTGCTGACCGCGGCGGAGATGGACCGACTCGTGCGCGGCAAATCCGATCTGGTCCAGTTGCGCGGCGAATGGGTGCAAGCGGACCACAAGGTGCTCGCCGCCGCCGCCCGCTACGTCGCCGCGCACACCGACGATTCCCCGATCACCTTCGCCGACATGCTCGGCGAGATCGCGAGCGGTCGAGTGGAACAGGTGCCGATCGCCGAGGTGACCGCCTCGGGCTGGGCTGCCGACCTGCTCGACCACACCCGCGAGCCGGAACCGGTCGCCCCGCCGATCGGATTGAAGACCCAGCTGCGGCCCTACCAGGAACGCGGCCTCGCCTGGCTGGCCACCATGAGCCGCATGGGTCTCGGCGGGATCCTCGCCGACGACATGGGACTCGGCAAGACCATCCAGGTGCTGGCCCTGCTGATGCACGAGCGGGAGGCGCGCTCGGTATCCGATGGCGTGCAGCAGGCAGGCGCGGAGGGGCCGACGCTGCTGGTGTGCCCCATGTCGGTGGTCGGCAACTGGCAACGGGAGGCGGAGCGGTTCGCGCCGGATCTGCGTGTGTGGGTGCATCATGGCGTGGGACGGCGGATGGGCGTCGAACTCGATGAGATGGTCGCCGCGGCCGACCTGGTGATCACGACCTACGCGCTGCTCGCCCGCGACGTCGAGGAACTCGGTAGACAGCAGTGGGATCGGGTCGTGCTGGACGAGGCGCAGCACATCAAGAACTCGGGGACCAGGCAGGCGCGGGCAGCGCGGACACTACCCGCGCGGCATCGGCTCGCGCTCACCGGTACTCCGGTGGAGAACCGGTTGGAAGAGCTGCGCTCGATCATGGATTTCGCGATGCCCAAGGTGCTCGGCAGCCCGCAGTCGTTCCGGGCCCGCTTCGCGGTGCCCATCGAACGCGAGCGCGACCCGAACGCGATCAGTCGCCTGCGCTGGCTCACCCAGCCGTTCGTGCTGCGCCGTGTGAAGACCGATCCCGCGGTGATCAGCGATCTGCCGGAGAAAATGGAGATGACGGTGCGGGCCAACCTCACCGTCGAGCAGGCCGCTCTCTACCAGGCCGTGGTCGAGGACATGCTCGCCAAGATCAGGGACGCGAAGGGCATGGCACGCAAGGGTGCCGTCCTCGGCGCACTCACCAGGCTCAAGCAGGTGTGCAATCATCCGGCGCACTTCCTCGGCGACGGGTCCGGCGTGCTGCATCGCGGCGCCCACCGGTCCGGCAAACTCGCCCTCGTCGAGGATGTTCTGGACGCGGTGCTCGCCGACGGTGAGAGGGCATTGCTGTTCACCCAGTTCCGCGAGTTCGGTGAGTTCGTCGCGCCCTATCTCGCCGAGCGGTTCGGCACCGATGTCCCTTTCCTGCACGGCGGCGTGCCGAAGAAGAGGCGCGACAGCATGGTCACCCGGTTCCAGCAGCAGGATGGTCCGCCGCTGATGCTGTTGTCGCTCAAGGCCGGTGGTACCGGGCTCAATCTCACCGCCGCCAACCACGTCGTCCACTTGGACCGCTGGTGGAATCCCGCAGTGGAGAACCAGGCCACCGACCGTGCTTTCCGGATCGGGCAGCAGCGCAACGTCCAGGTGCGCAAACTGGTCTGCGTCGACACCATCGAGGAGCGAATCGACGAAATGATCAACGGTAAGCGGCACCTCGCCGACTTGGCCGTCGGCGCGGGGGAGAACTGGATCACGGAGCTGAGCACCGACGAACTGCGCGACCTGTTCGCCCTAGGCGCCGCGGCGGTGGGCGAATGAGTCCTTTTACCGATTACAGCGAGTTCGGCAAGAAACTGCCGGTGCGCGGCGGGGTCGAGGCACGGAGCCGTCGTGGCGCGTTCGGGCGTACCTGGTGGGGCAGGGCCCTGATCGAATCGGTGGAGCGGATGGCGGAGCCGGGACGTTTGGCGCGCGGCCGCAATTACGCGCGGTCCGGTCAGGTGGTCAGCTACCGGATCGAGCCGGGCGCCGTCACCGCGGAAGTGCAAGGCAGCCAACCGCGTCCGTTCACCGCGGTGTTCACCGTCCGTCCGTTGCGCGAAGAGGAGCTGGAGCTGATCATCGAGACCATTCGGTCGGCGCCGGGCATGCTCGCCGACATCGCTTCGGGCGCATTGCCCACCGGTCTCGGGCCGCTGCTGTTGCCGACCACCGCGGCGGATCTGGACTTCACCTGCACCTGCCCGGACCCGGGCTGGCCGTGCAAGCATGTGGCCGCGGTCTGCTACCTGCTGGCCGAGCGGCTCGACGAACGCCCACGCGAGATCCTCACCCTGCGCGGCCTCGACTTGGACACGCTGATCAGCGGAATCGAACGCGAGGAGCCGTCCGCCGAATCCGATGACCCGTACGGGGACCATGCCGACTTGCCGGACCTGCCGAGAATCGAATTTTGCGCGGCCATCGACGATCTCGATCCGGTGCTGCTGCGCAAGGCGCTGCGGATGACCGCGGCCGAGGAGTCGATCGCCGCGACCGGCCTGCGTGAACTCACCGCGATCTACCGCCTGTTCGACTCGTGAACGAGCGCAGCCGAGCATTGCTCGGTCATGGTGGAGCTGAACACCAGCGAGGCGGAGTAGTGAGCAACTTGGATGGCACCCGGCATCGGGGCCGGCGGCTGCGTCCGGACTTTCGGGGCGGGATCGAGTCCGGCGAAGCAAAAAGGGGACCGGGACTTCCCGACGCCGAGTGCCTTTCTAAGTCTCCCGCCGCCGAGCCCGGTGCGGAACTGCCCCAAGAGCGCCCGCCCGCTGCCCTTACACCGAACTTCGGGCAGTGCTCAGGCGCGCGGAATTTCCGGCGATCGGCACCGCTGTGAAGCACACGGTGGCGATACCGGTTACCGCGATGGCGGGTTCTGGGACGTACAGGCAGGCAATCCAGAACATGCCACCCGCGGCAACATGCTGCCCCCCGGTGCCTCCAGACGAGTTGCGCCAGTCGACCAGGCGCGAACATCGCCCGGTCACGGCGGAGCCGAGCGTCGGTGCGGTGGGGGCATGAGCGATTCGACCGGGTCGGCGACCCCACCGCGCGACGACCTCGCAACCCCCGTCGCCATTCGCACACCCCCGCGCCGAGTGGTGTCCCTGGTTCCCTCGCTGACCGAGGCGGTGGCGCTCACCTGCCCGGAAGCCCTTGTCGCGGCGACGAAGTGGTGCACCCACCCCGTCGATCTGGATGTCGAACGAGTGCGCGGAACCAAGAATCCGAACGTGCCGCGCATCATCGAGTTGGCCCCCGATCTGGTGCTGTGCAACAAGGAGGAAAACCGCCGTGTCGACGTCGAATGCCTACGCGACGCGGGGATCCCGGTGTGGGTCACCAAGATCGAATCCCTCGATGAGGCCATGGTTTCACTCGCCAGGCTCTGTACGGTGGCGCTCGGAATCGGCATCCCCACCTGGCTCAGCGAGGCCGAATCCGCCTGGGCACCGCCGCCACCCGAGCCGTCCCGTGCGGCCGTCATCCCGATCTGGCGCAACCCGTGGATGGTGGTCGGCCGAAATACCTTTACCGGCGATCTCGCACACCGTCTCGGCCTGCGGCTGGTGCATGCCGACCTCCCGGACCGTTATCCCCACGTCACCGAGGCCGAACTGATCAAGGGTGTCGACATCGCCGTGCTCCCCGACGAGCCCTATGTCTTCACCGAATCCGATGGTCCTGAAGCTTTCCCGGACATCCCGGTCGCATTGGTCGAGGGTCGCGCCCTCACCTGGTACGGGCCGTCGCTGGCCACGGCCCGCGCCATCCTTGCCGCGCAGTTGGCCCGCGCTCGCCGACCGGATCACCCGAGTTCGTAGTCGAACCAGATGTGGTGGGTACCGTCGGTATCGGCCCGCAGCCCGCCGGTGCCGGTGATGCCCGTGAGGGCGCCGGTGCCGCTACTCGGGACGATGGTGAAGAATTCGTCCGTGCGGTCCGAGCCCGTGGTGGTCGCGAGGTGGGAGAAGTTGAAGGTGCCCTCCGCGCCGTTGAGCGTGCCCTCGAACGACTCCATCGCCACATAGGTACCCACACCGGTGTTCTGGTCGAATGCGGCGGTGAACAGCGTCGAGGAGCGTCCGGTGATCTCGCCGCCGAACTCCTTGGTGATAATCGCTACGCCGACCGGCAGCGCTGTGCTGATCGTCGGATCCGGCACCACCTCGGTCGGAACGAAGGATGTCACGGAAAAGGTGCCGGTTGCTTTCATGCGCCGGATCCTAACGACGGACACCGACGACTTCGACTGCAGCGGCGAGCTCCGACGAGTTCGCGGTAGTCGGCCAGGTCGAAGCGCACGCCGCGCCTGCCTCGGTCAGCCCGAGGTTTCCTTCGACCGTCCCACGCCGCGCCGACGGTCTGCCGGGCGATTGTCGCGCGCTCGGCGCGGGGCGGGTTCGAGAATCAGCGGCACCCATACGCGGACAGGAAGGTGCGGATCGCGGATCCGGCGATGTCACGGAGTTCCGCCTCCGGTACCGCGCGGGTGCCGAGGCGCGAGCGTGCCTCCAGCGGGGCGGTGAGCAGGGCGAGCAGTTGCTCGGCGGCCTCGGCCGGTTCGGTGACGCGCAGCTTGCCCGCGAGTGCGAGCCGGGCCAGCCGATCGGCCATCGCCTCGGCGATGTTCCGCGAGGTGCGGGTGAGAATGGTGTCGACGAGGTCGGGGAACGCCGCGAGCTGGGCATAGGTGAGGGCGCGCAGCGCGCGGGAGCGATCGCCTGCGCACACCTCGAGTAGCCGGTACGCCACGTCGGTCAGGATCGGCGCGAGATCCTCGCCTGGCTCGCGCAGTTCGTCCACGATCGCGAGGGTCTGCGCGGCCACCGCATCGGCCGCGGCCAGTACCGCGTGCTCGAACAGCGTCTGCTTGTCGGTGAGGTGGTTGTAGACCGTTGGCTTGGCGACACCGGCTTCGTCGGCGATCTCCTGCACGCAGGCCTTGTCGTAGCCGCGCCGGGCGAAGACGGTGAACGCGACATCCAGGATTGCCTGCCGCTTGTCGATGCGGCCCCGCGCCGCCGTTGTTCCCGTCACCCCTGCATGCTAGCGCCTTCGGAATCCAGAAATGAACTCGTTCGTTCACTCTTGTAAATCAACCAGGCAGTTCTCTAGATTGAACTCACCAGTTCATTCTAGGAGGAGTTCATGATCGTTCACCTGTTGCGCTTCGGCTTCCACGAGGAGACGACCGAGGAGCAGAAGGCCGAGGTACTCGCGACGATGCGGCGCACCGCGTCGGTCGAGTCGGTGTCGTTCTCGACGGTCGGCCAAAACCTGGGCGACGCGTCCGAGGGGCTGACCCACGCCTACTGCGTCGGCATCGAAGATCTGGCGGCACTGGAGCGTTACCTGCACGACCCGGTCCACCTGGATGGCGATCCACGGATCCTCCCGCACGTCGCGAAGATCGCGATCGGTCCCGACGTCGCCGACGAATCCGATCCCGACCTGCGCGACAAGATCATGGCGTTACACGAGGCAAAGCTCGCCGCGTACCCGGAGTGGGCTCAGCTGATGGACACCGTCCCCGAGGTACGGATCTTCTGACGACTCAGCCCCTTTCGGGCCTCACACGTTGCGGCGATACTGCCCGCCGACAGTGAAGAACGCGTCGGTGATCTGCTGCAGCGTGCACACACGGGCAGCGTCCATCAGCACCTCGAAGATGTTGTCGTCGGTACGGGCGACGGCATCGAGGCGGGCAAGGGCGGCATGGGCGGCATCGCGGTGCCGATGCTGGAACTCGCGGACCCGCGCAAGCTGGGACTGCCTCTCCGCCTCGGTGCCGCGCGCCAGCTCCATTTCCCGATGCGGCTCGCCGTGCGGGCTGCGGAAGGTGTTGACGCCGATGATCGGCAGCGAGCCGTCGTGCTTGCGCTGTTCATAGCGCATCGACTCGTCCTGGATCTTGCCGCGCTGGTAGCCGGTCTCCATGGCGCCGAGCACGCCACCACGTTCGCTGATCCGGTCGAACTCGGCCAGCACGGCCTCTTCGACCAGGTCGGTGAGCTCCTCGACGAGAAAGCTGCCCTGCAGCGGATTCTCGTTCATCGCGACGCCCCACTCGCGGTTGATGATGAGCTGGATGGCCAGCGCGCGGCGCACCGATTCCTCGGTCGGGGTGGTCACCGCCTCGTCGTAGGCGTTGGTGTGCAGGCTGTTGCAGTTGTCGTAGATCGCGATCAGCGCCTGCAAGGTGGTGCGGATGTCGTTGAAGCTCATCTCCTGCGCGTGCAGTGAGCGGCCGGAGGTCTGGATGTGGTATTTGAGCTTCTGCGACCGCTCGTCGGCGCCGTAGCGATCACGCATGGCGACGGACCAGATACGCCGGGCCACCCGGCCGATGACCGAGTACTCCGGGTCCATGCCGTTGGAGAAGAAGAACGACAGGTTCGGTGCGAATTCGTCGATCCGCATGCCGCGCGCGAGATACGCCTCCACATAGGTGAATCCGTTGGCCAAGGTGAAGGCCAGCTGACTGATCGGGTTCGCGCCGGCCTCGGCGATGTGGTAGCCGGAAATCGACACCGAGTAGAAGTTGCGAACCCCGTTGCGCACGAACCACTCCTGGATGTCGGCCATCATGCGCAAACTGAATTCCGTGGAGAAGATGCAGGTGTTCTGGCCCTGGTCCTCTTTCAGGATGTCGGCTTGCACCGTGCCGCGCACCGTGGCGAGCGCCTGCGCGCGGATGTCCGCGGCTTCCTCGTCGGTCGGCTGCCTTCGCTCCGCGACCGCGAAGCGGTCCAGCGCCTGGTCGATGGCTGTGTTGAGGAAGTACGCCAGGATGGTCGGCGCCGGTCCGTTGATGGTCATCGACACCGAAGTGGTCGGTGCGGTCAGATCGAAGCCATCGTAGAGGGCCTTCATGTCGTCGAGCGAGGCGATCGACACCCCGGACGTGCCGACCTTGCCGTAGATATCGGGGCGCTCGGCGGGATCGTGACCGTAGAGCGTCACCGAGTCGAACGCGGTGGACAGCCTTTTCGCCTCGGAATGCTCGCTGAGGACCTTGAAGCGGCGATTGGTGCGGAACGGATCGCCCTCGCCCGCGAACATCCGCGCCGGATCCTCGTTGTCCCGCTTGAACGGGAACACCCCCGCCGTGAACGGGAATCGTCCGGGCAGGTGCTCGGCGCGAAGGAATCGCAGCAGCTCACCGTGATCGGTGTATCGGGGCAGCGCGACTCGCGGAATCGAATTGCCGGATAGTGTTTCCCTGCGCAGAGGGGTGTGGATTTCGCGGAGGCGCACACGCACAACCTGTTCGTCTCCGCGGTAGGACTCGGCCAGCGCGGGCCACTCGCCCAGCAGCGCGGCATTCGCCGGGGTGAGATCGGCGCGGGCGCGTTCGGCCAATTCGGCAACGGCGGTGTCGTCCGGCAATTCCGCCGCCACCTGTTCGAATCGTTGCAGGCGTTGCGCGGCGAGGATCTGGGTAGCCGTCTCGGCGTGGTAGGCGCGGACGGTCTCG
This sequence comes from Nocardia sp. NPDC023852, assembly GCF_040639505.1. NCBI lineage: Bacteria > Bacillati > Actinomycetota > Actinomycetes > Mycobacteriales > Nocardiaceae > Nocardia > Nocardia sp. NPDC023852. Next base: position 45,293 of record NZ_JBFAAB010000008.1, on the reverse strand, counting down.
GCGACCTCGGCCAGGTAGCGTGCGCGCGCGGGCGGGATGATCTGGGCGAAGCGGGTGGAGGTGCGGGTATTCACCCTGGGCAGCACACCAGGCTCCAGTCGCAGGCCGCGGCCCACGAGCAAGCCGGTCAGGTGCTGGTAGAGGGCCGTCACTCCGTCGTCGTTGAACGTCGCCGCGCTGGTGCCGAAGACGGGCATGTCCTCCGGGGCCGCGCCGAACTCTTCTCGATTGCGGATCAACTGCCGGGCGACGTCACGCAGCGCGTCCGCGGCCCCGCGGCGCTCGAATTTGTTGATCACCACCACGTCCGCGTAATCGAGCATGTCGATCTTCTCGAGCTGGGAGGCGGCGCCGAACTCAGGTGTCATGACGTACATCGACACGTCGACGTGGTCGGTCACGGCGGCGTCGCCCTGGCCGATGCCAGGTGTCTCCAGGATGACGAGGTCATATCCCGCTGCCTTGCAGGCGGTCACGATCAGATCGATGTTGTCCGGCAATTCCCGTCCACCGCGGGTGGCCAGTGAGCGGAAGAAGATGTGTTCGCCGTCGAGTGCGTTCATCCGGATGCGGTCGCCGAGCAGCGCACCACCGCCGCGCCGCCGGGTCGGATCCACCGCGAGGATCGCGACCCGCAGTTTGTCCTGTTGATCCGAGCGCAGCCTGCGCACCAATTCGTCGGTGAGCGAGGACTTTCCGGATCCGCCGGTACCGGTGATGCCGAGCACCGGTACGGTCCGCGCCGCCGCGGCCGAGGTCAGTGTCTGCCGGTCGGCTTCCGGCAGCGTGTCCTGTTGTAGGTAGGTGATGGCACGGGCCAAGGCGGCGCGCTCACCGGCGAGCACCGCGTCCAGCACCGGTGGGTCGGCGGCAGGATCGACGTCGCAGGCGCGGATCAGCCGATTGATCATGCCGGGTAGGCCGAGGCGCTGTCCGTCCTCGGGGGAGAAGATGGTCACGCCGGATTCGGCCAGACGTGCGATCTCCTCGGCGACAATCACGCCACCGCCGCCGCCGAATATCCGGACATGTTCCGCTCCGGCCTTTTTCAGTGCGTCGGCCAGATATTCGAAGTACTCGACGTGCCCACCCTGGTAGGAGCTGACCGCGACACCCTGTACGTCTTCGGTGAGTACCGCATCGACCACTTCGCTGACCGCGCGATTGTGGCCGAGGTGAATCACCTCCGCGCCTTGGTTCTGCAGGATGCGGCGCATGATGTTGATCGCCGCGTCGTGCCCGTCGAACAGGGCGGCGGAGGTGACGAAGCGAACGGGGTGGGTCGGCGTGTGGAGCGCGATGCGGTCGGCCACGGGATCCTCCGGCGAGTTGAATGCCGCCCGATAATAGGACGTCAAACTAATCCTACGGTGATGACAATCACATCGCCAGACGCTGCGGACAATACCGGCTGACCTCGCATCGCGAATACGCCGCGGCGCACCACGCAGCCGCGAACACGCAGCGCCGCAGGCGCTGCAAATCAAACACAGCGCTGCAAAACCAAACACCGCATACTGGGCGAGTGGTGAGCGACGACAGGGCGGCGGCCGCGGTAGGGCGGCTGGTCGTGGACGGTGTGCTGTCTCGAGAACAGGCTGATGCAGTGCTCGCGGCGCTTACTGTCGAACGCGCGTCGGTGTTGACGCGCGGGAAGGTGATCGCCGAGATCGCGGCTTATCTCGGGGCCGGTCTGCTATTCGGCGGGATCTTTCTGGTGCTGGCCTCGTCCTGGCAGGACCTCGGCCGGCCGGTGCGGGTGGGTGTACTCGCCGTCGTCACGGCCGGTCTCCTGTTCGGCGGAATCCTGCTCGCCGGTGCGCTGTTCACCCGTCCGAGCGCGCGCAGCCCGCGCGCCAGGCTTGCGACGGTGCTGTTCGCCCTTGCGTCCGTCGCGCTCGCCGCGTCCGTCGGCACCGCACTCGAGGGCGGAACTGCCGACGCTGCTTGGGTTTTCGCGTGCACGGCGGGGGCGGTGGTGGCGGTGCTCGGCTACCTCGCGCTGCCTTCGGTGCTCGGCATGCTCGTCTGCGCCTGCTTTGTGCCTGCGGCCGTCGCGGGGATGCTCACCGATGTGTTCCACCGCGACGACGCGTGGGGCAGCGTAGCCGTGCTGCTGCTCGGTGGCGCGTGGTTCGGTCTGACCAGAATCGGCGCTTTGCTCGAAAACCGGGCCGGATACCTGATTGCGATCGTCACCTCTGTGGCGGCCGCGCAAAGCATCGACGTCGGGGGTCGGACCTGGGCCTATGGGCTCACGGCGCTGATCGCGCTCGTCTGCTTCGCGCTATATGCGAGCGATCGATCGGTGGTGCTCGTCATCGGTGGTGGGGTATCGATCGCCTTGGCCGCGGGTGAGGCGGTCTCCGAATGGACCGACGATGCGCTCGGCGCGGCCGCCGTGGTCGTGGCGATCGGCGCGATCATGCTCGCCATCGGCGCCTTCCAGCTCACTCGATCGCACAAAAAGCCCAGCTAGGCGGCTCCCTCGCCTTCGCTCAGTCCGGTCATGAGCGGTCGCCTCGGAGCCTTCGCTCGACCCGGCGCAGGCTGCGTGGTCACTTGGTCCGGCTGCGTCGATCAAGCGCCTGCCGCATGGCAGGCGGCGGAGGTCTCCTGTTGTGCCCTCGGAGACGGTCCGAGGCATGGGATGAATCACATCGCAATGAACGGCTGTTAATACTTGGACATCCAACTATAGGATGACCGCATACCGCATGGCGGTGCCCCGATCCGCTACAGAACAGGACTGGCATGGTTCGCGAGCTCACTCATTTCATCGGCGGACAGCATGTGCCTGGCACATCCGGAAACTTCGGTGACGTCTTCGACCCCAACCTCGGTCAGGTGCAGGCGCGGGTGCCGCTGGCAAGCAAGTCCGAGGTATCGGCGGTCATCGCCAATGCCGAGGCGGCGCAGCCGGAGTGGGCCGCGTTCAACCCGCAGAAGCGGGCGCGCGTGCTGATGAAGTTCCTCACCCTGGTGCAGGAGGAAATGGATTCGCTCGCCGCCCTGCTGTCGTCCGAGCACGGCAAGACCATCGCCGACGCCAAGGGCGACATCCAACGCGGTCTCGAGGTCGTCGAATTCGCTACCGGTATCCCGCACCTGCTCAAGGGCGAGTACACCGAGGGGGCGGGCACCGGCATCGACGTCTACTCGATGCGTCAGCCGCTCGGCGTCGTCGCGGGCATCACACCGTTCAATTTTCCGGCCATGATCCCGTTGTGGAAGGCCGGTCCCGCGCTGGCCACCGGCAACGCATTCGTGCTCAAGCCGTCCGAGCGAGACCCCTCCGTGCCGCTGCGGCTGGCCGAGCTGTTCCTCGAGGCCGGTCTGCCCGCCGGTGTGTTCAACGTGGTCAACGGAGACAAGGAAGCCGTCGACACACTGCTGCACGATCCGCGGATCAAGGCCGTCGGTTTCGTCGGCTCCACCCCGATCGCGCAGTACATCTACGAGACCGCGAGCGCGAACGGCAAGCGCGCCCAGTGCTTCGGTGGCGCGAAGAACCACGCGATCGTGATGCCGGACGCCGACCTCGATGACGTCGCCGATCAGCTGATCGGCGCCGGTTACGGTTCCGCGGGCGAGCGCTGCATGGCCATTTCGGTGGCCGTCCCGGTCGGCGAGGAGACCGCGGACCGCCTCGTCGCCAAGCTGACCGAACGGGTGCGCAAGCTGAACGTCGGTCGTTCCGACGACCCCGGCGCCGACTATGGCCCGCTGGTCGGCCAGGACGGCGTGAACCGGGTGAACAACTACGTCCAGGTCGGCATCGATGAGGGCGCGGAGCTGGTGGTAGACGGACGCGGACTGGTGGTGCAGGGCGCCGAGGATGGCTACTTCGTCGGCGCGACGCTGTTCGACAAGGTGACCCCGGCGATGCGGATCTACCGCGAGGAGATCTTCGGTCCGGTGCTCACCGTGGTCCGCGCCGAAGACTACGAGGAGGGGCTGCGACTGGCCAACGAGCACGAGTACGGCAACGGTGTCGCGATCTTCACCAGGGATGGCGACACCGCCCGTGACTTCGCCGCGCGCGTGCAGGTCGGCATGGTCGGCATCAACGTCCCGATCCCGGTTCCGATCGCTTACTACACCTTCGGCGGCTGGAAGCGTTCCGGCTTCGGTGATCTGAACCAGCACGGTCCGGACTCCATCCGTTTCTACACCAAGACCAAGACGGTGACCCAGCGTTGGCCTTCGAGCATGCGGAGAGCCGTGCCGGTAGAGCGCGTCGCAGGCTCCGCGCCCAACGCCTTTGTCATACCGACGATGGACTGACGAATGTTCCTTCTAGACGACGACGAGAAGGCGATCCGCGACACCGCACGCGGTTTCGCCGACGAATTCCTCGCCCCGAACGCGCTGGAATGGGACGAGCAGAAGTACTTCCCGGTCGACGTGCTGCGCAAGGCGGGACCGCTCGGTCTCGGCGGCATCTACGTGCGTGAGGACATGGGCGGCTCGGGTCTGCGCAGGCTCGACGCCGTGCGGATCTTCGAGCAGCTGGCTACCGGTTGCCCGGCCATCGCCGCCTACATCTCCATTCACAACATGGCGGCGTGGATGATCGACAGCTACGGCAACGACGAACAGCGCAGCCGCTGGCTACCGCGGCTGACCACGATGGAACTGCTGGCCAGCTACGCGCTGACCGAGCCGGGAGTCGGCTCGGACGCGGCGGCCTTGAGCACCAGAGCCGTTCGCGACGGCGACGACTACATCTTCAACGGCACAAAACAATTCATCTCCGGCGCGGGCGCCACCGACGTCTACGTCGTAATGACACGTACCGGGATTGCGGGGGCGCGGGGGATCTCGGCGTTCATCGTGCCCGCCGACACTCCGGGCGTCTCCTTCGGAGCCAACGAGAAGAAGATGGGGTGGAACGCCCAGCCGACCCGCCAGGTGATCTTCACCGACGCCAGGATTCCGGCGGCGAACCTGCTCGGCGCGGAGGGCGACGGCTTCCGCATCGCGATGAACGGGCTCAACGGCGGTCGGCTCAACATCGCCGCCTGTTCGGTCGGCGGCGCCCAGGCGGCGCTGGATAAAACGGTGCCGTATCTGGCGGAGCGGCACGCGTTCGGGGTGCCGCTGCTGAAGAATCAGGCGCTGCAATTCGAACTCGCCGACATGCGTACCGAGTTGGAGGCCGCTCGAACGCTGTTGTGGCGGGCCGCGTCGGCGCTGGACGCCGACGCGCCGGACAAGGTCGAGCTGTGCGCAATGGCGAAGCGATTCGCCACCGACGCCGGTTTCGAGGTGGCCAACAAGGCACTTCAGCTGCACGGCGGCTACGGCTATCTGGCCGAGTACGGTCTGGAGAAGATCGTCCGGGATTTGCGGGTGCACCAGATCCTCGAGGGCACCAACGAAATCATGCGGGTGGTTGTCGCCCGCTCGGTGGTAGGAGCGGCATGAGCGAGCGAACAATGAACACAGCCGAGTCCTCGGTCATGGTGGAGCCGAGCGAGCCGGAAGTTCTGATCGAGCGGCGCGACGGGCTCGGCCTCATCACGCTGAACCGGCCGAAGGCTATCAACGCGCTGAATCATTCTATGGCTCTTGCTATTACGGAAGCGCTGCGGGCTTGGGTGGACGACCACGCGGTACGCACCGTAGTCGTCACCGGTGCGGGCGAACGCGGTCTGTGTGCGGGCGGCGACATCGTCGCCATTCACGGCGACGCGAAAAGCGGTGCCACCACCGCTGATTCGGCGACCGGTCGGTTCTGGCGCGACGAGTATGTACTCAACGCGCTGATCGGCCGCTACCCGAAGCCCTACGTGGTGGTGATGGACGGCATCGTGATGGGCGGCGGGGTCGGCCTCTCCGGACACGGCAGTCACCGCATCGTCACCGAACGATCCAAGATCGGTATGCCGGAGGTGGGCATCGGCTTCGTCCCGGACGTCGGCGGCACCTATCTGCTCGCTCGCACCCCAGGCGAGATCGGCACGCATGTCGCGCTGACGACCGCGCGGATGAACGCGGGCGATGCCATCGCGGCGGGCTTCGCCGATTATTTCGTCGCCTCCGAACATCTCCCAGCCCTGCTGGAGACCCTGCGCACTGAGAGCGCCGATATCGCGATCGCCAAATTCGCCACCGACGCACCGGGATCACCGCTGGCAGCAAGGTCGGATTGGATCGACGCTTGCTACCGCACCGACACGGTCGAGGAAATCGTCGCGCGCCTGCAAGCTCATGAAGCTCCCGAGGCGCAGGCGGCCGCTGCCGAGATCCTGTCGAAATCGCCGGTCGCACTGAAGGTCGCGCTGCGGTCGTTACGGGCGGCGCGGACCGCGTCGAGCCTCGAGGCGGTCCTGAACGAGGAGTACCGCGTGTCCATCGCGTCGCTGTCGTCGCATGATCTGGTCGAGGGCATCCGCGCCCAGGTGATCGACAAGGACCGTAACCCACGCTGGTCGCCTCCGACCGTCGCCGAGGTAACAGACGCGCAGGTAGACGCATATTTCGCCGAACTGGGCGAGCTGGAACTGGGTTTGGTGGCCCCGGAGGTGGCGCAATGAGCGAAAAGATCGGTTTTCTAGGCCTCGGCCACATGGGCGCTCCGATGGCGGCCAACCTGGTGCGGGCAGGCTACGAGGTGCTCGCCTTCGATCCGGTGCCCGCAGCGCGGGACCAGGCCGAGCGGGACGGAGCCACCGTGGTCGGCGCGGCGTCGGAGGCGGCCGCCGCCGACATCGTGATCACCATGCTGCCCAACGGCAAACTCGTCCTCGAGGTGTACGCCGAGCTGCTCCCGGCCGCGAAGCCGGGCACCCTGTTCATCGATTGCTCCACCATCGATGTGGCCGACGCCAAGTCCGCGGCCGAACTCACTATCAGCGCCGGCCATCGCGCGCTGGACGCACCGGTATCCGGCGGTGTCGCCGGCGCCGCGGCGGGCACGCTGACGTTCATGGTCGGCGGCGGCGCCGAGGACTTCGCCGCCGCGCTGCCGGTGCTCGAGGTGATGGGCGGCAAGGTGGTGCACTGCGGCGGCTCCGGTGTCGGCCAGGCAGCGAAGATCTGCAACAACATGCTGCTCGGCATCTCGATGATCGCATTGTCGGAGTCGCTGGTGCTCGGCGAGAAGCTGGGTCTTGGTCATCAGTCCTTCTTCGACGTGGTCTCCACCGCCTCCGGTCAGAGCTGGGCGCTGACCAGCTACTGTCCGGTTCCCGGCCCGGTGCCGACCAGCCCGGCCAACAACGACTACCAGCCCGGTTTCGCCACCGCACTGATGACCAAGGACCTCGGTCTGGCGGCGAATGCGCTGCGGGAGAACAACATCGACGGTCAGCTCGGATTGCTCGCCGCCGAGATCTACACCCGTTTCAACCAGACGGACGCCGGGCGCGACTTCTCGGCTATCGTCACCGATATCCGTAACCGTTCCGACGAAGAGGATGCCTGAAGATGGACGCATCGCGAAGCGATTCCGTGGGTGGTGGCGGCCGGGTGGCGGGAGGGCCCGACTTCGAGACGATACTGCTGGAGCGTAAGGGCCGGGTCGGCTGGATCACGCTGAACCGCCCCAAGGCGCTGAACGCACTGAACGCGCAGGTCCTCGACGACGTCATCGCCGCGCTCGACGAGCTGGAGCACGACGACGAGGTCGGCGCCATCGTGATCACCGGGTCGGAGCGGGCCTTCGCGGCGGGCGCCGACATCAAGGAGATGCAGCCCAAGTCGTACATGGACATGTTCCTGAACGACTACTTCGCCCGCTGGGACCGGCTGGCGCAGTTCCGTAAGCCCACCATCGCCGCGGTCGCGGGTTACGCGCTCGGCGGCGGCTGTGAGCTGGCCATGATCTGCGACATCCTGCTCGCGGCGGACAACGCGAAGTTCGGGCAGCCGGAGATCAAGCTCGGCGTCATTCCTGGCATCGGCGGCTCGCAGCGCTTGACCCGCGCGATCGGCAAGGCCAAGGCGATGGATCTGGTGCTCACCGGGCGCAATATGGACGCCGAGGAGGCGGAGCGCGCTGGGCTGGTCTCGCGCGTCGTGCCCGCAGCCGAGTTGCTCGACACCGCGCTCGAGGTCGCCGAGACGATCTCGTCGATGTCGCTGCCGGTCACGATGATCGCGAAGGAGGCGGTGAACCGCTCCTTCGAGACCACGCTGGCCGAGGGGCTGCGCTTCGAACGCCGAGTCTTCCACTCGCTCTTCGCGATCGAGGACCAGAAGGAAGGCATGAGCGCCTTCGTGGAGAAGCGTCCCGCGACGTTCGCCAACCGCTGAGGCGCGTGTACTGAGTCGCGTCGGCTCGTAGTTATCCGAAGGGCCCGGGGGAGGGCGCGATGATTTCGACCGGCGTCGGCGCGCCTTCGTCCGGCCTGTTTGAGCCCTTGTTCGTGGCGAGTAGCCCGGCGATGATGGCGCACAGGCCGACGGTGACCGCTACCGCCGCGATGAGTTTGCGGCGATCGACCGTGGTCGCAACCAGTGTGGCGCCGCACCGGGCCCTGGCCATTCGGACATCAGCGCCGGGTCGTTCGGCGGCCAACAGGACGGCGCCACGCGCCGAGACGTAGTCCGGCTCCGGGTCGTAGATGATCGGGAGATCGACCAGCTCGGCCAGCTCCTCGCGGATGCTGGGGTTTCGGGTGCAGCCGCCGAGCAACACCATGGCCTCGGGCCGGGCCCCGGCCTCCTCGATGATCTGGCGCACGAACGACGCCGAGTGATGGATGCCGGCCGCGCATAGTTCGGCGAGGTCGCTGCGGGTCACCACAACCCGGCCGCCGGTGCTGGTGTCGATGGCCGTGACCACCCTGGCGCTACTCAACTCCTCACGGTGGTGTCGACTGGTCGGCTTGTCGGTGAGTACGCCACCGCGGGCGAGCCGCCAGCGCAGCAGCGCGTCATAGCCGTCGCCACCGAGCACCGTGCTTCGCTTGCTGGACAGGATGGTGTCGGTGCGGCAGTGGGCGTGGGTGATGGTCAGGCCGGAGCTGCCCAGGTCGTAGAGGATCACCGAACCGCTGTCGGGAAGTTGCCCGGTGAAGCGCAGATAGCGCAGCTGGGCGAGCGGTTCGTCGACGATGGTGACCTGCCGGCCGCCCGCGCCCGTCCGGATCGTGTCGGCATGTAGCGGACAACGGCAGGTCACGGCCATTACGGAGATCAACTCGTCGCGTCGGTCGGCGGCTCCGTGCATCTGGCGGATCGCCTCGAAGACCGGTTCCTCGATGCCGCCACCGGCGCGTCGAGGCACCTGACACTGATCGATGGGGGGTAGATGCGGCTGATCGGAATGCGTCAGCACCGCGCGAGCGCCACCAGCGCCCGCCGATACCCCCAAGACCAGCACCATGAATTACATGGTGGACCCTTTCGCTCCCGCTGCCAAGACGGCGTGCCCGACAATTGCCAGTTGGATGCTCGGCCGGCACGCCTCGGTCGTGTCATCGCAGGATGCGGCTGCCTGGGACCCTGCGGACGGGCGTCATCCGGCTACACCCACTACGCAACCGACCGGTATGGCATCTCATTCTGCGCCAGTCGCCGACCAGTGCGCCGTTCCCTCGCCGGTGTCGAAATCGCCAGCGGCGTGGCGAAATTCCGCTAGCAACTGCAGTAGGGTCTGCAGCCGATTCGGGGGGAGCCCTGGCATCGCGAAGACCTTTGCGTTGAGATCTTCGGTCGCCTTCGCCACCAATTCCCTCCCCGCATCGGTGATCTCGATCAAGGTCGCGCGCCGGTCGCTGGGGTGTGGCACCCGCTCGACGAGCTTCGCGCCCTCCAAGCGGTCGACGGTGTTGGTCACGCTGGTGGGGTGCACCTGCAATCGCGCGCTGGCCTTTGCCATCGGCAGCGCGCCGGCCTTGCTGAAGGCGAGCAGCATGAGCAGTTCGTAGCGGGAGAATGTCAGACCCGTCGGTTTCAGTACCTCGTCGACCCGCGCCATCACGATTTGCTGGGCCCGCACGAGCGACGTCACCGCGGCCATGCCGTCGGCGACGTTACCCCAACCGTGGCCGACCCACTGGCGATGGGCCTCCTCGATCGGGTCTAGCGGAAGCGGGCGTGGCCGAGACATGTTTCGATCATTCCATGCGCGGCGCGCACCGGTCGGCGACATCCGGCTCGGCTTCGGATCACCGTGAGCGCAACGCTATGCGGCTCCGGTCGCCGCGGGCACTATCTATGACGAGGCGGGCGTGGCTGAGTGGTTGAGGCAACGGTCTGCAAAGCCGTTTACGCGGGTTCGATTCCCGCCGCTCGCTCAAATGTGTGTCGGGGAAGGCCAGGCTAGGAGTCTGCCTCGACTTCGCTCGGCGCTGCCCGGGGCTGCGGACGGACTCCGGCCGCCTGCGGCCCCTATGCGGCTGCGCTCGGCTCGGTGTACGCCACCGCCGAACCGAGCACCTCGAGACGCACCCGCTGCCCCGCGGTGGGCGCGGCGACGCTGGCCCGGCGCACCCGCACTGGGTCCACATGGCCGTCCAGATCGATCGTCAGCATCACGTCGGCGCCGCGGAACTCGACGTCGCGAACCATGCCGCTGTCCGGCTCGCCCTCCGAGAGCGCATGGGCGACAAGCTGCTCCGGACGCATCATGATGGTCGCCGGCCCGGAGGGGGCGGACTCCTGCACCGGGATCCGTCCGAGCGCGCACTTGGCCACGTCGGCCTCGACCACTGCGTCGAGCAGCACGCATTCGCCGAGGAAGCGGGCGGTGAACAGGTCTTTCGGCGCGGCATAGACCTCCTCCGGCGCGCCGACCTGGGTGAATCGTCCCTCGCGCATCACGGCGACTTGCTGGGCGAAACTCAGCGCCTCCTCCTGGTCGTGGGTCACCAGGATGCTGGTCATCCCCGCTGCGCGCAGAGTCTCGGCCACGGTCTGCCGGGTCGCCGCGCGCAGGCCCGCGTCGAGCGCGCTGAACGGCTCGTCCAGCAGCATCACGTCCGGCTTGCGGGCCAGCGCGCGGGCCAGGGCGACGCGCTGCTGCTGGCCGCCGGAGAGCTGGTGTGGTCGCCGGTCGGCGTAGGACGGGTCGAGCGACACCATCTCCAGCAGTTCGTGCACCCGATGGTGGCCGCGGCGACGTAGGCCACGCAGACCATAGGCAATATTCTGACCGACGGTCAGATGCGGGAACAGCGCACCGTCCTGTGCGACGTAGCCGATGTTGCGCCGCTGCGGCGGCACCGAGACACGTTCGCCGACAACGGTTTCCGATCCAATAGTGACCGAACCCGCATCTGGGGTCTCGAATCCCGCGATGACCCGCAGCAGCGTGGTCTTGCCGCAACCGGATGAGCCGACCACGGCGGTGGCGCTGCGGTCGGGCACATCGAGGGTGATCCCACCGAGTACCCGGGTGTGGCCGAAGGTCTTCGACACATCGGCGACGACAAGCCGACTCATACCCCAGCCGCCTTCCGAGAGTGGGTGAACAGCAGGTACGTCACCGGCACCGCGGCGACGATCATGATCAGGGCGTACGGCGCGGCGGCCGCGTAGTCCAATTCGCCCGACAGCGCCCAGAACCGCATCGCCAGCGTGCGAGTTCCGCTGGGCGCGAGCAGCAGTGTCGCGGTCAATTCGGTCGCCACGGCCACGAACACCAACGCGGCCGCGGCGGCCGCGGCGGGCGCGGTGAGTCGCAGGGTGACCAGAAAGAAGGTAGCGGGCCCCGATTTACCCAGCGCGCGGGATGCCTCCTCCAGGCCCACCGGCACCTGGGCGAGCCCGGCGCGCACGCTGACCAGTGCCCGGGGCAGGAATAGCAGTACGTACGCCGCGACCACCATGCTCGCTGTCTGGTAGAGCGGCGGCGCCCAGTGGATGGTCACCGTCACCATGGCCAGCGCGATGACGATGCCGGGCAGCGAACTGCTGATGTAGTTGGCGCCCTCGATGATCCGCGCGAACGCCGAGGTGGAGCGAACCGCGATCCAGGCGACCGGGAACGCGCACAGCGTGGTGAGCAGAGCGGCGATCAGCGCGAGCCCGACCGTCTGCGCCAGCGACGTGCCGATCTCGGTGAAATCCCAGACCGTCGCGCCTCCGATGCGCAACCAGCGTCCGATGGTCCACAGTGGGACGCCGAGCGCGGCAGCGGTCACCGCGACGAGCCCGGCGAGGACCGGTATCGCGCCGATTCCCAATCGGATCCGGGTTGCGGTGCGTGGTGCTCCGCCGCCGATGCGCGCATAGCGGGCCCGGCCGCGGAGCGCGGCCTCGGCCGCTAGGAGCGCCAGGCAGCACAGCACGAGAACTCCGGCGAGCATGCTGCCCGCCGCACCGGCGAAGCTGGACTGATACTGCTCGAAGATGGCCGTGGTGAAGGTGTCGAACCGGACCATCACGAAAGCGCCGTACTCGGCGAGCAGATGCAGGGCGATCAGCAGGCCGCCGCCGAGAATGGCCAATCGCAACTGCGGCAGCACGATTCGCGTGAATACCGCCACCGGGCCTGAGCCCAGCGCCCGTGCCGACTCCTCCACGGCGGGATCCAGGCGGCGCAGCGTGGCCGCCGCGGGCAGGTACACCAGCGGGAAATAGGACATCGTGGCGATCACCACGCCGGCCCAGAGGCCGTGCATGGTGGGGAAGGCGCTGACCCAGGCGTAGCTGTTGACGAATGCGGGCACCGCGAGCGGCGCCGCGAAAACCGGCCCCCACCAGGTTTTCCCGGGAACGTCGGTGCGTTCGACAACCCACGCCAGCCCGACACCGAGCGCCACGCAGATCGGCACGGTGCACACCACGAGGCCGACCGTATTGCGCAGCAGCTCACCAACTCTCGGGCGGAAGACCAGCTCGGCAGTTTGATGGAGGCCGGTCGAGAAGAATGTCGACACGATATAGCCCAGCGGCACGAACGTCGCCGCGACCAGCAGCAGGGCGACGATCGTGACACAGGGTCCCGGTCTGCCGATCCGGGGCGCAGCGACAACGGTCCCGAGTGTCACGATTACAGCAGACCAGCCTCGGTCATCAGCGCCGTGACCTTCTTGGCGTCGAGCTGGGACGGGTCGATCGTCGGCGCTTTCAGGTCGGCCAGCGGTGGAAGCGCCGGGTTGGCGGCGACATCGCTCGCGACCGGGTATTCCATCGAGGTGCCGTCGCGCAGCACCTCTTGCCCGGCCTTGCCCGTGATGAACGCCAGGAACTTCTGCGCCGCCTCCTGCTTCTTGCTGGACTTCAGCACGCCGCCGCCGGAGATGCTGACGAACGCGCCGGGGTCTTGGTTCTTGAAGTAGTGCAGCGCGGTGTCTGCGCTGCTCTCCTTGGTGTTGGCCTGGTCGCGGTACCAGTAGTAGTGGTAGATGACGCCGCCGTCTGGGCTGCCGGAGTTGACCGCCTTCATAGTGGCAACGTTGTTCGGGAAAGCCGTCGCGTTCTCCTTCATGCCCTTCAGCCACGCACGGGTGACGTCCTCGCCCTTCAGCGCGAGCATTCCCGCCACGATGGCCTGGAAGTCGGCGCCGGACACGCCCGCACCCCAACGGCCCTTCCACTGCGGCTGGGCCAGGTCGAGCAGCGAGGCGGGCAGCTGATCGGCCGGAACCTTGTTCTTGTTGAAGACGAAGACCGTCGAGCGTGCCGCGATGCCGGTCCACCTGCCGGTGGAGGGGCGGAACTGCGCGGGTACCTGATCCAAGGTCTGTTTGTCCAGGTCGGCGAACAGTCCCGCGTTTTCCACCAGGGCCATGGCGGGGGAGTTCTCGGTGAGGAAGACGTCGGCCGGCGACGCCGCACCCTCGGCGACGAGCTGGTTGCCCAATGCGGTGTCACCGCCTTGACGCAACGTCACCTTGATACCGGTCTGCTTGGTGAACGCGTCCGCCCACTCCTTGGTGAGCGATTCGTGCTGCGCGTTGTAAACCGTGATCTCGTTCGCGTCGTCCGAGGAATTCGAGCAGGCCGTCAAGCCGAGCGCCGCCACCGTGACCGCCAGTCCCGCGGCGAGCGATTTCCATCTGACCGGCCTCATCCTGATCCTTCCGACGCGCCGACATCCCTGTGCATATGTTGAGCCTTACCTAAGGAACATACCGCGTCCGACGTGCCCGGATGGTCTCGGTCCCGCCGCGATGCTCGGGAAATCGCGGGGTTGTCAGGTGAGATCCGAAAAGTGGCATAGCACAACATGATTGCCGCACACCGCGAGGTAATCCGGCCGCCGGAGCTGCGATGCGTCGATCGCGGGCATCGTGCGGGTGTAGCGCTCGGACGCTTCCGCGGTGAGGTCGACCGCGAGGAGCAGGCGCTCGGCACCGCGGTCGGGGCGGCGCGGATCGTCCAGCGCCGCGGCAGGCATCACCTCGGTACCGGGCGGAAGCCTGAGCTCCTGCCGGAAGCCGAGCACAGCTCGCCGACGACCAGGCCGCTGATCTCTCCGCTGTAGTGCACACGTCGTTGGCGAGGGCTCCGAGCACCGTCCGGCGACCAACTCATGTGTGGGCGTATTCGGTCAGGTCGGCGCGGAACAGACCTTCCACTTGCCGTCTTCCTTTCTCAGGTGCTCGGTAGTGCTGGTATCGGAATCGGGCGTCTCACCGGGAATCGCCACCGTGAGCTTGCCGGTGATCTTCGCGGTCGCGCTGCGGCCGGTGACCACGATGCCCTCGATCCTCTCGATGGTGACCGAGACCGTCGCCGAATCGAACTCTTTCTTCTGCTCCTCGGTCATCGCGTCGAACTCGGCGCGATCGGCCGCGCATGCCTTCTCGGCCGCCGCGCGGAAGCCCTGCGAGCCGAGCACCTCGTAGAAGTCGTGGATGGCGAACTGGATCTTCTTCTCGTCCGAGCTGAGCGGGCCTTTGCCCTGCGAGGTCAGGAAAATGCCCGCGATCACCGCGCCCGCGACGGCAAGCGCCACGATCGCCACCGAACCGGCGATCAGACCGGTCCAGCTCTTCTTCGGCGGCCGCGGCGGATATCCGCCGGGTAAGCCCCCGGGCTGCGGATAGCTCGGCGGCGGGTTGCCGTAACCCATCGGCGGCGGCTGGCCGGTGGGCTGTTGTGGGTAGTGCGGTCGATCCTGCGGCGGCTGTGCGCCCGGCGGATAAGTCATCGTCTCGCCTCCGGTCTACCCCCGGTACTGGCACGTTACGGCAACGGCGCGCCCGGGCGACGACAAACGAAACACCGGCTGCCGGCGTGTCGTCCCAGGTCGGGGAACAATCCACCGCTGACGCGGGCGCGCAGCGATATCGCCACCTCGACGTGGTGCCAGAGCGGCGGTCCGAGTTCTGCCGCGCCAGGGCTCACGCCTCGAGCGCGGCGTGCCACCGGGCGGTATCGGTGTATTGGTGCAGTCGCGTGATGCGACCGTCGACGACCCGCCACAGGTGGACGAACTCGGCGTCGTATGCGCGTTTGGTGGCGCGTGCCGATCCGCGATAGTGGCCGGTCACTACTATCGTGCCGTCGCTGGTCTCCTGCCAACTCTCGTCATACGGCGCGGTGTTGAATTCCTGGGCGACCGCGCCCCAGATCCGGGTCATCGCCTCATGCGGGCCGTGGAAGGTGCCGCCCGCCCCGCACGGCATGCCCGGTGCGGTCCGTGCCTCGAACTCCGGATGCAGCAGCGACAGTATCGCCGGACCGTCTCCTGCCCGCGTGGCCTCGTAGAAACCTTTGACGACCGCGAACTTCGCCGACATATCGCACTCCTTCTAATGTGATCATTCTAGAACAACTATATTAGATGGTGGCCGGCGCCCGTGGTCGCCATCTCGAAGAAGTTCTGTGTCCAGTGGTCGCGGATCCAGCTGTCTGTTGCCTGCCGTGGATGCGAGCTAATATTCGAACATGGGTTCGACAAGCGAGGGGCCGCCGCGAACCGACGGCACGCAACCGGAGCTGGTCTACCCGAACAAGACCGGCCACTACTACCGGACGCTGACCTACCCGCCGCGGCCGGTATGGGTCCGGCTGGACGCGATCCTGATCCGTGATCCGGGAACCCCGCGGCATGTGAACGGCGCGGGCGTCATCATGCATGGCGAGCGCCCCGGCACGCTGACGCACTGGCTGC
The DNA here is from genome assembly GCF_040639505.1 of Nocardia sp. NPDC023852. Lineage (NCBI taxonomy): Bacteria > Bacillati > Actinomycetota > Actinomycetes > Mycobacteriales > Nocardiaceae > Nocardia > Nocardia sp. NPDC023852. Next base: position 29,272 of record NZ_JBFAAB010000008.1, on the reverse strand, counting down.
CCACCGTTGACGGCGACTGGATGGGTCGGGTGACCTACAGCGTCCAGTTCGCCGATGGTCGCCCGGATTTCCACCTGCGGGACCAACTCGTCCCTGCCTATGCCCTGCGTCCGCGACGCGCCCGGGAATCCGAGTGTCGATCGACGTGACTCGCGGAAGTCGGTGCGCGTGAACGTCGCCGTGTACTGAAGCTGCAAATTTGCCTGCTCTGCCGCCTTTGCGGAAGCACGTGAGTGTGGCCTGTCAATTCGGTTTGCCCGGGCGTGTGTCCGCTATCGGGAGTGTTGTCCCGCTTCTTGTCGGTCCGGTTGTCGCGATGGGGGGCCGGTGATACGTTGCCGGGCATGGGATTTCAGTTGCCGCATCCCGAGGTGCTGTGGGCGCGTGTGACCGTCTTCGACGTGATCACTTCCGCGACCCATGCCGACAACGACTATCGGGTCGCGAGCGGAGAGGAAATCGGGCAGTCGGCCAGAGTGGAGGGTGCTCGGCTGATCAACGACGACGGCGCGGGCAATTGGTACACGCTGATCAGATGCTCCGGTGACCGCGCGTTGTTGTTCGGTACGGACGAGGACAACGAGGTCGCGGGTACGGCCTATGATCCGCTGGCCGCGGCGCCCGCCTGGGTGCACTCGGTGGACTCGAAGGCGAACCGTCCCAGCGACCGTCCGATCACCTTCGTGCGGTGGTGGGAAGACGGTCGCTGGCAGCGCACTTCAACGGATCTCGACGACGGCCTCGAGATGAGTCTGAGCGCCGCGGCCGACCGCGAAGGCTTCGCCGGGGGCATCATGAGCGCGGCGATTTACGCTAAGTGGGTCGAGATGGACTACGAGGCAGGCAAGCTGACCGCTCTCACCGTCGACCCCACCGCCCTCAACGCCCTGTGTGACGCCACCGAAACCGGATCCGTCACCAACGCCCATCTCTACTTCCTCCACCCGGACCTGACCGCCTCCGCCTTCGCCTACCTTTCGCGCGCCGGGGTCCTCGCCGGCAGCCCCAAGTCCACCGAACCCCTGCCGTAACCGGCAACCGCCTGACGAGGGGTGGGCTGCGCATACTGGGGCTGGTTCGCTACCTCTCATCAGGGGGTCGAAGGACCCCGATCGCTAGTCGATCCGGTCGTGCTACCTCCAGGCCACGGAGAAGTAGGTCGCGAGGCAGTCCGCGCGCACGGGCTCGAAGGTCTCGGGCATCACATCGGTGGCGGGGCTCGTTCAGGTGGAGACGGGCAGGTGGAGACGGGCAGGTCAGCTCAGCGAAATGTGTCGATGCCGGTCAGTCCCAGCCATTGCACCAGCAGCAAATGAACCTCGCGTTGCTGCTCGAGCACAATCTGGGATGATTCGGTACAACCTCAGCTGGCCTGCCGCCGCGCGATCAATGCCCGCATGTCCTCGATAGAGCCCGCGCCCAGATTCGCGCCGGCACGCTGGATCTGCTCGGCTTTGGCCTGCAACCGAAAGTAGGCTCCCGGCTCTCGCGCCTCGGTGGCGGCGATGTGCCGCCATTTGGTGAGCAGTTCGAGGACGCCGGAAAGTTCTTTGCTGTTCTTGGCTTGATCCAGCACGATCTCCCACTCGCGGTCGAACTCGGCGAGCATTGTGCGGGTCAGTGCCGCGCGGATCGCTGCCGGTTCAGCCGCGGGGACACCCATCACTGGTTCGGGCAGTGGTGAGGGAGTGGCCATATCTCACCCTAACGCCCCGTGTGTCCGACGTGCGACACACACAGGATGAAGACGGCAAATCACGGGTACTCACGGTAACTGCACAGCACCCGGACACGAAAAAGGCCACCTACCCGTGATTTTGGTAGGTGGCCTTTGGTGCCCTCGGCAGGATTCGAACCTGCGGCCTTCTGCTCCGGAGGCAGACGCTCTATCCCCTGAGCTACGAGGGCGGGATAGGACTCGGTCGGGGCCAGTGATGGCGGGTTCCGATCGGGCTGGGTCAGCCTATCGTATCGGTCGCCGTCCACCAAAAAGTGCGCCGGGCCGGGGACTTCGGGCTCAGCCCGCCGGGAGGGGAGCGGCGCCGCGGGCGCTGAGCATCGTTGTCAGCAGATCGGATTCGCCGCGCTGAGTCTTCGACATGGTCTCGGCGAGCGTGCTTACCGCGGTTGTCTCGGCGTGCTGGGCGGCATAGTCGATCATCGGGAGCCCGCCCTGGTGGTGGCGCAGCATCAGCTGCAGGAACATGGTGTCGAGTTCGGGTCCCGTGGCTTGGCGCAGCGCGGCGAGTTCGGCGGGGGTCGCCATGCCGGGCATGGTGGCCATCGGGCCGGACATGCTGTGGCCAGGTGAGTTCGTACCGGAATGGTCGTGACCGCTCGACGGTTCGGTCATCCAGCCCATGTATCCGTCCACGCTCTGCGCCGGCTTGCCCCACAGCTGCAGCCAGCCTTGCATGCGGCCGATCTGGCTCTGCTGGGTGGTGAGGATGTCGTAGGCAAGGCGGCGGACGTCGGTGCCGGTGGAACGCACCAGCACCACGCCCGCCATTTCCACGGCCTGGGCGTGATGCGCCGACATGTCCTGGCTGAAACCGATGTCTACGATGCCGGGGTCCGGCTCGGACGAGGTATCCAGTGGAATCCGTGCCAACACACCGACCGCGAAGCCGATCAGGATGGCACCGATCGCGCCGAGGATCACCAGCGCTGTGCGCTGGTGGCGGACCTGTCCGCCGAGGCCGGATGCGGCCACCGGGATATCGGGGTCGGAGGCCACTAGCGTCCCGCGCCCGGTGCGGACTGCGTCGGCGCTGGAGCACCGGGCAGCCCGGGGAGACCGGGGACGCCGGGCGGCAGGCCACCGGGCATGCCGCCGCCGAGTTCGGACGGGTCGGGCTGCAGGCCCTTGCCGTCCATCGGCACCGCATCAGGGCCGGGCGGCGTCGGGTCGAAGGGCGGCGGGTTGTCGGTATCGAAGGCGATCGTCGAGCAGTCCGCCCCGACCTCGGGGTAGGTGTAGGAGTTCAGCCGCAGCGCGGTGATGAACTGGCCGACGCGCTTGTCGTCGGGGCTGTCCAGCTTCAGCTGGTGACCCCAGGCTTGCAGCGACACCGGGGGTTCCTGCCCGGGGTAGGGCGACATCAATGTGTACGGCTTGCCCTCTACCTTCGCCTTCAGCGTTTCGATCCCCTCGGCATTCACCTTGTCCGGGTTGTAAGTGATCCAGATGGCGCCGTGCTCGAGTGAGTGCACCGCGTTCTCCACCCGGATCGGCTTGCCGTAGACCACGCCGGTGCAGGTTGCCCAGGACTGGTCGTGCGGACCGCCGAACGGCGGCGACTGGTCGTAGGCCACGCGCTGGGTCGGGCCGATATGCAGACCGGCTTGGTATTCCCTCTTCACCACGCCCGCGATGTCGTCGGAGGGGTCTTTCTTCTGCGCGCTCGGCGTGTACTTGTCCAGGTCGGCCTTCTCCTGGTATTTGGGGACCAAGTTGTAAGCCAGCACACCGATCAATGCGATGATGACTACGGCCGCACCGATGGCCAGCCAGGGGATCTGGCGATTCTTCTTCGGAAGTTGCCCACGTCCGCCGCCTTTGCGGGAGGCCGACAACTTCGCCGCGGCCTTGGCGGCCTTGGCCGATTTGGCGCTGGGACTGCTCGGCATGGTTCGTTGTGCTCTCTCGACGTGACGGATTCGCTGGCTGTGCGGTGCCCACCCGAGGTGTACACCCGCTCAGACCATAGGATAGAGACTCGTGACTCCAGCTGACCTTGCAGATCTCCTTCGCGCGACTGCGGCAAAGGTGCTTGTCGAACGTGGACTGGACCCTGCGGTCCTTCCCGACGAGGTCAAGGTGGAGCGCCCCCGTAACCCGGAACACGGTGACTATGCCACCAATGTGGCGCTGCAGGTGGCCAAGCGGGCCGGAACGAACTCGCGTGAGCTGGCGACCTGGCTGGCCGACGCGCTGGCCGACGCGGACGGTGTTGCGATCGCCGAGGTCGCCGGGCCGGGCTTCCTGAACATTCGCCTCGCCGCGTCCGCACAGGGCGCGATCCTCGAGCAGGTGCTTGCCGCGGGCGCCGCGTACGGCACCGGGGAGACGATGAAGGGCACCCGAATAAATCTCGAGTTCGTGTCGGCCAACCCGACCGGCCCGGTGCATCTCGGTGGCACTCGCTGGGCCTCGGTGGGCGACGCGCTGGGACGAATCTTGGCCGCGCAGGGCGCCGACGTGGTCCGCGAGTACTACTTCAACGACCACGGCGCGCAGATCGATCGGTTCGCGGCCTCGCTGGTCGCCGCGGCGACCGGAGCGCCGACCCCGGACAACGGTTACGCGGGCGCCTACATCGGAGAGATCGCCGAGAAGGTTGTGGCCATGCACCCTGATGTGCTGAACAAGCCGGAGCCCGAGCGACTCGAACTGTTCCGCGCCGAGGGTGTCGAGCTGATGTTCGCCCACATCAAGGAGTCGTTGCACGAGTTCGGTACCGATTTCGACGTCTACTTCAACGAGAGCTCGCTGTTCGCGTCCGGCGCGGTCGAGCAGGCAGTGGAGAAGCTGAAGAACTCCGGCGACCTCTACGAGAAGGATGGAGCCTGGTGGATCGCCAGCTCCGAATACGGTGACGACCAGGACCGGGTGGTCATCAAGAGCGACGGCAAGGCCGCCTACATCGCAGGTGACATCGCCTACTTCCAGAACAAGCGCACACGCGGCTTCGACCTGTGCATCTACATGCTCGGCGCCGATCACCACGGCTACATCGGCAGGCTGAAGGCCGCCGCCGCCGCGTTCGGCGACGATCCGGACACTGTCGAGGTGCTCATCGGGCAGATGGTGAATCTGCTCAAAGACGGCGTCGCGGTGAAGATGAGCAAACGCGCGGGCACCGTGGTGACGCTCGACGACTTGGTCGAGGCGATCGGCGTGGACGCGGCGCGGTACTCGCTGGTGCGTTCATCGGTGAACTCGAGCATCGACATCGACCTCGATCTGTGGACCAGCCAGAGCAACGAGAACCCGGTCTACTACGTGCAGTACGCGCACGCGCGGACCGCGTCCATCGCACGCAACGCCGCAGAATTCGAATATCACTCGGTCACACCGGATCTCGCGCTGTTGACCGCCGAGGAGGAGGGCGAGCTGATCCGCACCCTCGGTGAGTATCCGCGGGTCGTGGTCAGTGCGGCGAGCCTGCGCGAGCCGCACCGGGTGTCCCGCTACCTGGAGGAGTTGGCCGGCGCCTACCACCGGTTCCAGACCAACAAGAACCTGCGTGTCCTTCCGTTGGGCGACGAGCCCGTCTCGACGACGAACGCCGCCCGGCTGGTCCTGGTCAACGCCACGCGTCAGGTCCTGGCCAACGGCCTCGGGCTGCTCGGCGTCGGCGCGCCGGAGCGCATGTGAACCGGGGCCGAAGGTTTCCCAGCCGAGCAGCGTGCGGAAGGAAGCACTGGTGAGCGAGCGAACCATTCCAAGTGTCAGCGAGGTGGATGCGGTGAGGGAGCGGAGCGAGCGAATCGCGTCCGCATTCGGGGTCGTGCCGGCGCCGAGCGTCAGCGAGGTGCGGGCATGACCGCGCATCCCGCCGGTCCCCGGCACGCCGAGATTCCGCATGCCCCGAATCTGCCGGAGCGCCCGAGCGATTCGAAGCAGATGATCGACCTGCCCGCGAACGTGTGGCCGCGTAACGCCGCACGCGACGACGATGGTGTGGTCCGGCTGGCGGGTGTGCCGGTGCACGACCTGGCGGCCCGGTTCGGCACACCGCTGTTCGTGGTCGACGAGGACGACTTCCGTTCCCGCTGCCGCGACATGGTCCGCGCCTTCGGTCCGAACGCGCGAGTCCACTACGCGTCCAAGGCGTTCCTGTGCGGTGAGATCGCCCGCTGGATCCGCGACGAGGGTTTGTCGCTGGACGTGTGCTCCGGCGGCGAACTCGCCGTGGCGCTGCATGCGGGATTTCCAGCCGAGCGAATCGCGTTGCATGGCAACAACAAATCCGTGGCTGAGCTGGAGGCCGCGGTATCCGCCGGTGTCGGCCATGTCGTGGTCGACTCGCTGATCGAGATCGAGCGCATGGAAGCTATCGCTGCTCGCGCCGGCGTCGTGCAGGATGTGCTGGTCCGGGTCACCGTCGGTGTGGAAGCCCATACCCACGAATACATTTCGACCGCGCACGAGGACCAGAAGTTCGGTTTCTCGATCGCGGGCGGCGACGCGATGGAAGCGCTCGCGCGTGTCTTCGATGCCGACAACCTGCGTCTGGTCGGCCTGCACAGCCACATCGGCTCACAGATCTTCGAGATCGACGGCTTCGAGATTGCCGCGCGTCGCATGCTCGGCCTGCTGCGTGAGGCCATCGACAAGTTCGGCGTCGATCGCACCGCACAGATCGCCACGCTGGATCTCGGTGGTGGACTCGGCATTTCGTATTTGCCGTCGGACGATCCTCCGCCGTTGGACGAGTTCGCCGCGAAACTGCGCAAACTGGTCGCGGCGGAGGCGGCCCGCGCGGGTCTGCCCGAGCCGACCATCGCCGTGGAGCCCGGCCGTGCCATAGCGGGCCCAGGAACGGTGACGCTGTACGAGGTGGGCACCACCAAGGACGTCTCGCTGGACGGAGGTCTGCGCAGGCGTTACGTGAGTGTCGACGGCGGCATGAGCGACAACATCCGCCCCGCGCTGTACCAGGCCGACTACGACTGCCGTCTGGTCTCGCGGTCCTCGGAGGCAGGGCCGGTGGTCGCGCGTGTCGTCGGAAAGCACTGCGAGAGCGGGGATATTGTCATCCGCGACACCTGGTTGCCCGCCGACGTCGGCCCTGGGGACCTGGTGGCCGTTGCCGCGACCGGCGCCTACTGCTATTCGATGTCCAGCCGGTACAACCAGCTGACCCGCCCTGCGGTGGTCGCGGTGCGTGACGGACAACCACGACTCATTCTGCGCCGGGAGACGGTGGCGGACCTGCTGAGCTTGGAGGTGGAATCGTGACGGAGAACGCGAAGAACGGTATCTGGGGGATCGATCGTCCGATCGGTGTCGCGGTGCTCGGCATGGGCAACGTCGGGACCGAGGTCGTGCGCATCCTGCGCGACCACGCCGAGGACCTGCGTTCCCGGGTCGGAGTCCCGGTGGTGCTGCGCGGCATCGCCGTGCGCAACCTCGATACCGACCGCGGCGTCCCCGCGGAACTGCTGACCACCGACGCCGACGCTCTCGTCGCCCGCGACGACATCGACCTGGTCATCGAGGTAATCGGCGGCATCGATCCGCCGCGCAGGCTGATCCTGGCCGCGCTGAACGCGGGCAAATCCGTGGTGACTGCCAATAAGGCGTTGCTGGCCGACTACACCGGCGAACTCGCAGCGGCCGCCGAGCGCAGCCGAGCCGACCTGTACTTCGAGGCCGCCGTCGCCGGTGCCATCCCGGTGGTGCGCCCGCTGATCCAGTCCTTGGCCGGTGACCGGGTGAACCGGGTAGTCGGCATAGTGAACGGCACCACCAACTTCATCCTCTCCGCGATGGACGAGACCGGCGCCGACTACACGGCCACGCTGGCCGAGGCCACCCGGCTCGGTTACGCGGAGGCCGACCCGACCGCCGACGTGGAGGGCTACGACGCCGCGGCCAAGGCCGCGATCCTCGCCTCGCTGGCCTTCCACACCAGGGTCACTGCCGCAGACGTCTACCGCGAAGGCATCTCCCGGATCTCCGCGGAAGATTTGGAGACCGCGTCCGCGCTGGACTGCACCGTGAAGCTGCTGGCTATCTGCGAACGCGTGGACGCGGGCCCTGGCGAGCCGAGTCCCGAGGAGGGTGGCAAGGAGCGTGTCTCCGTGCGGGTCTACCCGGCCCTCATCCCGCGCAAGCATCCGCTCGCCGCGGTGACCGGCGCCTTCAACGCGGTCGTCGTCGAGGCGGAGAACGCCGGGCGGCTGATGTTCTACGGACAGGGAGCAGGAGGCGCGCCGACCGCTTCCGCGGTGCTCGGCGATCTGGTCATGGCGGCGCGCAACAAGTTCTACGGCGGTCGCGCACCGGGCGAATCGGTTTATGCTGAGCTACCGATCGCGCCGATCGGTGATACGCCCACCCGCTACCACGTGAACCTGCAGGTCGAGGACCGTCCTGGGGTCCTGGCCAAGGTGGCAGGCGAATTCGCCAACCACGGGGTGAGCATCTCGACCGTCCGTCAACAAGGGCACGGTTCGGGAGCACGCCTGGTCGTGGTAACCCACCACGCGGTGGAATCGGCGCTCGCGGACACCGTGGCCGCCCTGGCGGAAATGGCATCCGTCACATCCGTGACCAGCGTTCTGAGATTGGAAGGCACCGAAGAATGAGTACAGTGTCGCGCAGCGACGCCATGAGGGGCGGTGGCCGGGAGACGGGCGGACGTACGACTGGCGTCGAGCCGCAGGCCGGGGTGCACTCCCGCTGGCCGGGGCTGATCGCGGCCTACCGCGACCGGCTCGCGGGCGCAGCCGACTGGGAGCCGGTCACCCTGTACGAGGGTGGTACGCCGTTGGTGCCCGCGCCACACCTGTCCGAGCTGACCGGGTGCGAGGTCTACTTGAAGGTCGAGGGCCTGAACCCGACCGGTTCGTTCAAGGACCGCGGCATGACCATGGCGATGACCGACGCCAAGTACCGCGGCCAGCAGGCGGTGCTGTGCGCGTCCACCGGCAACACCTCGGCATCCGCGGCGGCGTACGCCACGCGCGCGGGCATGAGCTGTGCCGTGTTGATCCCGCAGGGAAAGATCGCGATGGGCAAGCTTGCCCAGGCCGTCATGCTCGGCGCGAAGATCATCCAGGTGCAGGGCAACTTCGACGATTGCCTCGAGCTCGCCCGCAAGGTCACCGCGGAATTCCCCAGCATCGGCTTGGTGAACTCGGTGAACCCGGCACGCATCGAGGGCCAGAAGACCGCGTCCTTCGAGATCTGCGACGTGCTCGGCAAGGCGCCCGACGTGCACGCGCTCCCGGTCGGGAACGCGGGCAACATCACCGCGTACTGGCGCGGCTACCGCGAGTACTACACCGACGGTGTCACCACCCAGCTGCCTCGCATGCTCGGCGTGCAGGCCGCCGGCGCCGCGCCGCTGGTCAACGGTGCCCCGGTGAAGGACCCGGAGACCATCGCGACCGCCATCCGGATCGGCGCGCCCGCTTCCTGGAACGGCGCGGTGGCGGCCAAGGAGCAGTCCGGCGGTGCCTTCCGTGCCGCCACCGACGAGGCGATCCTGGAGGCGTACCGCCTGGTCGCGGCCACTGAGGGCGTGTTCGTCGAGCCCGCGTCGGCGGCCGGCGTGGCGGGCGTGCTCGCGGCGCGCAAAGAGGGCTGGCTGGATTCCGGTCTCACTGTGGTGTGTACCGTGACCGGCAACGGTCTCAAGGATCCGGACACCGCGCTGTCGGGAATGCCGCAGGTGCAGGCGATTCCGGTCGACCCGGTCGCAGTCGCCGCCGAGCTCGAGTTGGCCTGAGTTGACTTCGCGCGACAGTCAGCTGATGAGCGCTACGCTGCCCGTCGGTCTCACCGTGACCGCACGGGTGCCCGCGTCCACTGCGAACCTCGGTCCCGGGTTCGATTCGCTAGGTATGGCATTGGGGATCTACGACGAGATCGAGGTGCGCACCACCGATTCGGGGCTCACCATCCGGGTCGAAGGTGAAGGCGCCGACGATGTGCCATGGGGCCCTTCGCATCTCGTGGTCCGCGCGGTCGAGCGCGGACTGGAAGCGGCGGGCGTATGGGCCGATGGCCTCGATGTAGTGTGCCGCAACGTGATTCCGCATTCGCGCGGTCTCGGTTCGTCGGCGTCCGCCGTGGTCGGCGGCTTGGCCGCCGGGTGCGCCCTCGCGGCGAAACTCGACCCGGAGTTGGCCACCTCGGCGGATCAATTGGTGCAGCTCGCCTCGGAATTCGAGGGCCACCCGGACAACGCGGCGGCCAGCGTGCTCGGTGGGATCGTCGTGTCGTGGACCGAGACAGATCGCGTCGCAGACCTGGGACGCGACGGCGCCGCGGTGGCGGAGTACCACGGCCGGGTCTACCGCGCCGTGCGTCTCGAGCCGCATCCCACGCTGCATCCGGTCGTGCTGATCCCCGAGGAGCGCTCGTCCACCGCACACACCCGCGGTCTGCTGCCCGAGGTCGTGCCGCATGGGGACGCCGCGTTCAACGTCAGCCGGGCCGCGCTCGCCGTTGTGGCGCTGACCCAGCGTCCTGATCTGCTGATGCCAGCTACCGCGGACCGCCTGCACCAGACCCAGCGTGCCCCCGCGCTACCGCTGACCACCACCTGGATCGCCCGCCTGCGCGCTGCGGGGATCGCAGCCACCGTTTCCGGCGCGGGACCGACTATCCTGGCCCTGGGGACCAGCGAATTCCCGGCGGAGCTCCGTGAACTCGCGGCCACGGACGGCCTGCGCGTGGTGGAGCCGGGACTCGCCGAGGGCGTCCTGGTCGACTGATGGCGCGTCCGCCTTGCCGAGATTCACAATAGGCAGCTATCCTGAGCGAGTCCGTACATCGTGCGCATCAGACGCCGGTGCTTCATCAGGGCAATCGCTCCAGCAGGCTCCAGGCTCGAGCCTCCAGGCCATGGGGGTGCTGCGTAGCTGCGCAACTGGAATGATCTCTCCCCACCTTTCACCATCGGTGGAGAAGCCGCCGGTCCGGCGGGGCAGGTGATACGGCACATAGCGCCCGGACGGACGCATCCGAGTCCGGCAGAATGCCCGGGCTGCGGGACGAACCCTCGACACAGCACACGGCAATCGAGGGAAGGAAAGGATTTCCGTGACAGATACGGACCTGCTCGCGACACCCGGGGTGGAATCCAACCCGATGGGCGACCGCGAAAGTGAATCCGGACAGATTTCGAAGATGAGCGAAAAAACCGACGTCGCACGATCGGGGCTGACTGGAATGTTGTTGCCGCAGTTGCGCGCGCTCGCGGGGGAGCTCGGTATCCGAGGCACCTCCGGAATGCGCAAGGGCGATTTGATCGCCGCCATCAAGGAAAATCAGGCCGGAAAGCCGGCGAAGGTGGAAAAGCCCGCCAAGGGCGATGCCAAATCCGCGGTTGCCACCGAGGCCGATGTCCCCGCCGAGCCGGCGGCTACCCGGTCGGCGTCGGTCAAGGCCGTGCAGGCGACCCTCGACGTGACGCCGGCGGCTTCGGCCACGGATACCGAAGCTCCCGCCCCGACGAAGGCGGCCCCCGCCGAGTCCGCGCCCGCTTCCACGAATGCGAACGCGGCTGAGCAGGCATCGTCGACCGCCGAGACCACCGAGGATTCCGGTCGCGAAGGCGGCCAGCGTGGTCGCGGCCGGCAGCGGCGCGGCCGTGACCAGGCGCGATCCGGCGGCGAGACCACGAACGCCGAGGCGCGTGGTGACGAGCCGAAACAGGAGGCCGAACAGAGCGGCGAGCGTCGTCGGGAACGCGGCCAGGGTGAACGCGGCCAGGGTGAACGCGGCCAGGGTGAACGCGGCCAGAGTGAACGCGGCCAGAGTCAGAACGGTAGCCGCGGCGATGGCAGCCGTGGCGGGGACAACCGTGGCGGGGACAACCGTGGCGGGGACAACCGTGGCGGCGACGAGGAGGAGGGCGGCCGTGGTCGGCGCGGACGCCGTTTCCGTGAGCGTCGTCGTGGACGTGATCGCGAGGGCGGTGGCGGTGGCGGCGAGGCCCGTGAGCTGGAGATCCGCGAAGACGACGTGCTGCAGCCGGTCGCGGGCATCCTCGATGTGCTGGACAATTACGCCTTTGTCCGCACCTCGGGTTACCTGGCCGGGCCGAATGACGTCTACGTGTCGATGAATCTTGTCCGCAAGAACGGCCTGCGCCGTGGTGACGCGATCACCGGCGCGGTGCGGGCTCCGCGCGACGGCGAGCAGAGCAATCAGCGGCAGAAGTTCGATCCGCTGGTGCGGCTCGACACGGTCAATGGCGGCGACGTCGAGGCGGCCAGGCGTCGTCCCGACTTCAGCAAGCTGACCCCGCTGTACCCCAACGAGCGGCTGCGCTTGGAGACCCAGCAGAACAAGCTGACCACCCGGGTGATCGACCTGATCATGCCGATCGGCAAGGGCCAGCGCGCGCTGATCGTCTCGCCGCCGAAGGCGGGTAAGACGACGATCATGCAGGACATCGCGAACGCGATCGCGACGAACAATCCCGAGTGCTACCTGATGGTCGTGCTGGTCGACGAGCGTCCCGAAGAAGTCACCGACATGCAGCGCTCGGTGAAGGGCGAGGTCATCGCCTCGACTTTCGACCGCCCGCCGTCGGACCACACCTCGGTTGCCGAGCTCGCCATCGAGCGCGCCAAGCGCTTGGTCGAGATGGGCAGGGATGTCGTGGTGCTGCTCGACTCGATCACCCGACTGGGTCGCGCGTACAACAACTCCTCGCCCGCCTCGGGGCGAATCCTGTCCGGTGGTGTCGATTCCACCGCGCTGTACCCGCCCAAGCGGTTCCTCGGCGCGGCGCGCAACATCGAGAACGGCGGCTCGCTGACGATCATGGCCACCGCCATGGTGGAGACCGGTTCGACCGGTGACACAGTGATCTTCGAGGAGTTCAAGGGCACCGGCAACGCCGAGCTCAAGCTGGACCGCAAGATCGCGGAGCGAAGGGTGTTCCCCGCGGTGGACGTCAACCCGTCCGGTACCCGCAAGGACGAGCTACTGCTCAGCCCCGACGAGGCGGCGGTGCTGCACAAGCTGCGCCGTGTACTGTCCGGCCTGGATTCGCACCAAGCGATCGATCTGCTGATCGATCGCCTGAAGAAATCGAAGAACAACCTCGAGTTCCTGATGTCGGTCAGCAAGACCGCGCCGGGCGCGCTCGACGAATAGGTTCACGAGTTGTTGCGCCGAAAGGGCCCCGCGTATGCGGGGCCCTTTCGGCGTCCGCGGGCCGAAGAACATGCCGCCGATCATGGCCGCACCGCTGATCAAGAAACCGAAGACCATCGCGCTGATCGTCACCGCGGAGCCTGCCACGTCGGTGTCCGATGCTTCCACTTCCACGTACGCCGTGTGCGCAGGCGTCGCGGAGTGCGTGCTTTCCGGGTGTGCACACCACCCCACCGCGACAGCGAGAATCAGTAGAACGTAAATCGCGGCAGCGACTCGGAGGTTCACGGTTTCTCCTTTCTGTCCACACGCGTCGGTGTGCATCACCACGCAGCCAACTCGATGAATCCAACTGTTGGCGTTCCTGAGTAGCGCACTACCCGACTTCGGGCTTCTGACACGCCGCCAATTCGTGTGCCCGAGCCGCCAGAGGCGACGAGGACGGGTGATCACCGGGGCGGGAACAAACCACATGCCCGAGGCGTTTTGGGAGCGTAACGGCATTTCTGGCATACTGAACGGTCGTTGCGTCTGCTCAGGCGAGCAGACCTCCCGCCTAGTCGGTTCCGGTTCACGTTCTGGCGAATCCGCGCTCGAGCGACCCGGCGGCCAAACCCGAGAGGACATCCATGAAGGCAGGAATTCACCCGGCGTATGTCGAGACCACGGTCGTCTGTGGTTGCGGCAACACCTTCCAGACTCGCAGCACCAAGGAGTCGGGACACATCACCGTCGAGGTCTGCTCGCAGTGCCACCCGTTCTACACCGGCAAGCAGAAGATCCTCGACACCGGTGGGCGCGTGGCCCGCTTCGAAGCGCGCTACGGCAAGCGTGCCGGCAAGAAAGCCGACGCCAAGTAGCTTCCTCGCCGACGCCCGGTCCTGCTGTGCAGGCCGGGCGTCGGTGTTTTGTATGGACAGGTCTCAGGAGAAGGAAGCACCGTGACGCAACCGTCCGCCATCGACGACATTCTGGCCGAGTACGCGGGCTTGGAGACGCAGCTGGCCGATCCGTCGCTGCACAACGATGCGGGCGCCGCGCGTCGGGTCGGCAAGCGGTTCGCCGAGTTGGCTCCGATCATGGCCACCTACAACAAGCTGGAGGCGGCACGTGGCGATCTGTCCGCCGCGCAGGAGCTCGCCGCAGACGATGCGGCCTTCGCCGCCGAGGTTCCCGATTTGGCGAAAGAGGTCGAGGAGTTGGAGCTGACGCTCGCCGACCTGCTCGCCCCGCGCGACCCGCACGACGGTGACGATGTCGTACTGGAGGTGAAGTCCGGTGAGGGCGGCGAGGAGTCCGCGCTGTTCGCCTCCGATCTGGCCCGCATGTACGTGCGCTATGCCGAACGACACGGCTGGAAGGTCGAGATTCTGGACGTCACCCTGTCCGATCTGGGTGGGTACAAAGAGGCGACGCTGTCGATCAAGAGTCGCGATGCCGCGCGCGACGGCGTGTGGTCGCGATTCAAGTTCGAGGGCGGCGTGCACCGCGTGCAGCGCGTCCCGGTGACCGAGTCGCAGGGGCGCATCCACACGTCGGCGGCGGGTGTGCTGATCTACCCGGAGCCCGACGAGGTCGAGGCGGTACAGATCGACGAGTCCGATCTGCGCATCGATGTCTACCGCTCCTCCGGCAAGGGCGGGCAAGGCGTCAACACCACCGACTCCGCGGTGCGTATCACCCATCTGCCGTCCGGCATCGTGGTGACTTGCCAGAACGAGCGTTCACAGCTGCAGAACAAGGCCCGCGCTATGCAGGTGCTCGCGGCCAGACTGCAAGCGCTGGCCGAAGAACAGGCCGATCAGGAGGCGGCCGCGGGCCGGGCCAGCCAAATTCGCACCGTGGACCGCTCCGAGCGGATTCGCACCTACAACTTCCCGGAGAACCGGATCACCGATCATCGGATCGGTTTCAAGGCGCATAACCTGGACTCCGTGCTCGATGGCGATATGGACGCGCTGCTGGATGCTTTGGGCAAAGCGGATCGCGAAGCGCGTATGGCCGCGGAATAAACCCGCTTCGGGCAGAGTCGTTGTCATGTCTACGACTCGAGTCGCGCTGCGACCCGCCATCAACGACGCCATCGAGACCTTGCGGACGGCGGGTGTGCACAGCCCGCAGGCCGACGCCGAGCAGCTGGCGGCGCACGTTCTCGGCGTCGCGCGCACCAGGCTGGCGCTGACACCGCTCGTGTCGCCGGAGAAGCTGGCCGAGTACGGCGAGCTGGTCGCCCGCCGCGCGCAGCGTATTCCGTTGCAGCACTTGACCGGGACGGCCGCGATGGGCGCGATCGATCTCGCGGTCGGGCCCGGCGTCTTCGTGCCCCGCCCGGAGACCGAACTGCTGTTCGCCTGGGCGCTGGCCCAGCTGGAGGCGCTGCCGCACGACCACACCCCGATCGTGGTCGACCTGTGCACCGGGTCCGGAGCGCTCGCGCTGGCCATCGCGCACGCGCGCCCTGACGCCGACGTGCATGCGATCGAGCTCGATCCCGCCGCGCTGCCGTGGGCGCGGCGCAACGCCGACGACCGCATCGCGGCCGGCGACACCCCGATCACCCTCTACGCCGACGATGTCACCGATCCCGCGCTGCTCGCCGATTTCGACGGCAGAGTGGACGTCGTGGTATCCAATCCGCCCTACATACCGGAGGGCGCCCGCCTCGATCCCGAGGTGGCCGAGCACGACCCGCATATCGCCCTGTTCGGCGGTCCGGACGGGCTGGACGTCATCCGCGCGATGCTCCCGAACATCACCCGGATCCTTCGCCCGGGCGGCGCCACCGCCATCGAACACGATGACACCAACGGCTCCGGGGTAGCCGCCCTCCTCACCGCCACCGGCGCATTCGCCGATGTCATCGAACACCTCGACCTAGCAGGCAAACCCCGCTTCGTAGCCGCCACTCGCACTGCTCCGCCTCTCCGAGAATCCAGGCTCCCCCGCCTCTCCGGGCTTTAGGCCGTACCAGTCGGGTGACGCATGATTTGCGTTCAGGTCCTGCGTTTGGTGCCGTCTCCCTTCTGGGCGTGCCCGGCACGCCCAAAACCTTGCTCGGCACCCGACGCAGGACCTGAACGCAAATCATGCGCTACCCGACTAGTACGGCCTGAATTCTCGGAGAGGCGGGATAGATGCCAGGATGGGTGCTGTGAGTACCGTCTACGACTGCGCGGATCCCGACTCGCGTGCCGCCGGACTATCCGCAGCCACCAGCGCCCTGAAGTCCGGGCGTTTGGTCGTGCTGCCCACCGACACCCTGTATGGCGTGGCCGCCGACGCGTTCGATTCCAGCGCGGTGAGCTCGCTGTTGGCGGCCAAGCGCCGCGGCAGGGACATGCCGGTACCCGTTCTGGTCGGTTCCTGGCACACCATCGACGGCCTGGTGTTCTCGGTGCGCCCGCAGGCCCGTGAGTTGATCCGGGCGTTCTGGCCCGGCGGTCTGAGTCTCGTTGTGCAGCAAGCTCCTTCGCTAGCCTGGGATCTCGGCGACACACGGGGGACAGTGATGCTGCGGATGCCACTGCACTCGGTCGCGCTGGAGCTGCTGCGCGAGGTCGGGCCGCTCGCGGTGTCCAGCGCCAACGTGTCCGGACAGGCACCGGCGCACACCGCGGCGGGGGCCCGTGACCAGCTCGGCGAGCTGGTCGGCGTCTACCTCGATGGAGGTCCCGCCGAGCACGCCGTCGCATCCACCATCGTGGATCTGACCGCCGACCAGCCACGGATTCTGCGCGAGGGCGCGATCCCCATCGCCGACATCGCCGAGGTGCTCGGGATGCCGCCGGAGGCACTGACCGCCGCCGCGGCCCAGCAGCGGCTCGGATGATCGGGCCGAACCTCGGATGATCGGTTCGAGCGCTGTCGTTCCGCTTCGTGAGCTGCTGGTCGTGCTCCTCATCTCCTCGGTCGTGACCTTCCTGGCCACCGGCGGAGTCCGGGTACTGGCGATCGGCTTCGGCGCGGTCGCCGTGCCGCGCGATCGGGATGTGCATGTCAAGCCGATCCCTCGCATGGGCGGCGTCGGGATGTACATCGGGGTCGTGGCAGCCGTGCTGTTCGCACACCAGCTACCTGCGCTGCGGAGCGGTTTCGAATACAAGCCGAACATCCCGATCGCGGTGCTCGTGGCGAGCACGCTGATCGTTCTCGTCGGGATCGTCGATGATCGCTGGGGACTGGATGCGCTCACCAAGTTCGCCGGGCAGGTGACGGCGGCAGGCGTGATGGCCGTGATGGGATTGGGCTGGTACGTCATCTACAACCCGTTCAGCAACACCACGGTGGTCTTGGATGGGTTGCAAGGTGGTCTGGTCACGGTCGCGGTGACCGTCACTCTGATCAATGCCATGAACTTCGTCGACGGCCTCGACGGTCTCGCGGCGGGCCTGGGCTTGATCGCGGCGCTCGCGGTCTTCGTGTTCTGCCTCGGATTGATGAACGAACAGGGCGGATCGGTCGACACCTATCCGCCCTCGCTGCTCGCCGCCGCCCTGGCGGGCGCGTGCCTCGGATTTCTGCCGCATAATTTTCAGCCCGCGCGAATTTTCATGGGCGATTCCGGCTCGATGTTGATCGGTCTGATGCTGGCCGCGGTATCGACCGGGGCATCCGGTCGAATTCCCTTGCAGGGATACGGGCCGCGCGACATCGTCGGTCTGCTGTCGCCGCTGTTGCTGGTGGGTGCGGTGATGTTCATTCCGGTGCTCGACATGCTGCTGGCCATCGTGCGTCGGGTGCGCGCGGGCGTGAGTTTCTCGACTCCGGACAAAATGCACTTGCATCATCGTTTGCTGCAGATCGGACACTCGCACCGTCGCGTCGTGCTGCTGATCTATTTGTGGGTCGGGGTGCTCGCGTTCGGCGCCGTCGGTACCTCGCTGATGGACCGCAGGCTGGTCGTTCTGCTGATGGCGGGCGGGTTGGTTTTCGCCCTCGTCATCACCGCGATTCCGGGGCTGCGGCGCGGGGAGCCCGCGGGCGACCGGACGCCGTCCGGGTAAAGTCGACGGCTGTGAGCGAGCTTGCGAGCGAACCATCAACACAGAGTGCCAAGCGCACGGCGGCGCCGAGCGCCAGCGAGGTGAGGTCGTGAGCTTCACTCCCACCCCCATCCCCGCACCTGATGCGCCGCTGCGGGCGGCGCTGCGCTACGGCCTGATCGGGCTCGGCATCCTGGTGGTCTCGGCCGTCGCGCTCGGCTTTGCGGTCGCGGGGATGTCCGGAGTGTGGGGTGCTCTGCTCGGCGCCGCGATCGGCGGCGGCTTCATCCTGACCACCGCGGCCGTCGTATTGTTCGGCGCGAAGCTGCCACCGAGTACCGCGGGGCTGGTCATGCTGGCCAGCTGGGTCGGCAAGGTGTTGGTGGCCTTGGTGGTCATCGCGATCCTGAATCGGTTCGAGTTCTACGACCGGGTCGCCCTGTTCCTCACGGTGGTCGGAGCCCTGGTCATCGTGCTGGGAGCAGAGACGTATGGCGTTCTGCGCCAGAAGGTTCCATACGTGACGACCACCGAAACGGAGGGTGCGCCGGGTACCGGCGAGTAACTAACTCCACCCACCTACACGCTGTCGTAGATAGCTTGGTAAAGTCTTGGTAAGCAAGCAATCAAGCGAGGGGGGATCGCCCAGATCCCTTCGAGTGTCGCTATGCTTACTGCCGTGCCGGGCCCCGAGGGTTCCGGTTCTGCATGTCGACGATGTCGCCGACACACGTACAGACGCCGGGTGGAGTCAAAACCGCCGCACAGCTGCTGACGAACTTCGAGCCGACCTGAGTCGACCCAATTTGATCGTCAATGTCCGATCGAACCGCGGGAATGACCGTACCCGCGGCCCGAACACGGGAGAGAACGCTGAGCGTCACCACTCTGGCGGCCGAGTTCCACGCGCCGTCGCTTACCGACTTCTTCCCTCCAGCTGTGCTGTTCGAGGGTACGCCGTTCGAACTCGATCGATTGATGCTGATTCGCATCCTGATGACCGCCGTCCTTGTCCTGGTCATGACGCTGGCATTCCGCTCGCCCAGGATCGTTCCGCGCGGTCTGCAGAATGTCGCGGAAATCGGCCTGGTCTTCGTCAAGGAGCAGATCTGTGACGAGGTATTGGGTAAGGAATCGGGCCGCAAATTCTTCCCGCTGATCGCGACGATCTTCTTCACGGTTCTCTTTCTGAACTTCTCCGGCGTCATTCCTGGATTGAACATCTCGTCGAACGCCCGAATCGGCATGCCTCTGGTGCTGGCCGTCATCGCATACTTGGCGTTCAACTACGTCGGTATCCGGAAGTACGGATTCCTTACCTACATGCGCAGCAGCATCGTCGTTCCGAATGTTCCCCCTGCGTTGCACGTGTTGCTGATTCCGATCGAGTTCGTATCGACCTTCATCCTGCGCCCGTTCACGCTGACCGTCCGACTCATGGCGAACATGCTGGCCGGTCACATCATGCTGGTGCTGTTCTTCAGCGCGACCTGGTTCTTCCTGTTCGACGCCGCAGCGTGGATGAAGGTGTTCTCGCCGTTCTCACTGCTCGCCGGGCTCGGGTTCACGCTGTTCGAGCTGTTGGTCATCTTCCTGCAGGCTTACGTGTTTGCGTTGCTGACCGCCGTCTACATCGGGCTCGCGCAGCACGCCGACGCTCACTGACCTGACCGACCACAACTACCGGAAACCTGCTACACCACGCCGACCGGCGGGTGAGCAACAGAAAGGGAATGGAAGACTCATGAGCCTCGCTTACCTGGCCCAGGAAGCCGCGACGACCCCCGACAAGTTCAAGGGTTTCGGTGCCATCGGCTACGGTCTCGCCGCGATCGGCCCCGGCATCGGCGTCGGCATCGTCGTCGGCAAGGCGATCGAGGGTATTGCTCGCCAGCCTGAGCTGCAGGGCACCATCCGGACCAATATGTTCCTCGGTATCGCGTTCACCGAGGCGCTGGCCCTGATCGGCCTCGTCGCCGGCTTCATTTTCTGATTCCGATGTACGAGTCAGCTTTGCTCGCGGCGGCGGAGGGAGAGGAAGTGAATCCTCTCATCCCCGAAACGTATGACATCGTCTGGTCGATCGTCTGCGTCATCATCATCGGGATCCTGTTCTACAAGTACGTGGTCCCGCGTCTGATGAAGACGCTCGATGAGCGCTCCGACAAGATCGAGGGCGGCATCGCTCGTGCCGAGGCCGCGCAGGAAGAAGCTCAGCTCACCCTGCAGCAGTACCAGCAGCAGCTGGCCGAAGCACGGCTCGAAGCCGCGCGCATCCGTGAGGACGCGCGCACCCAGGGCCAGCAGATCCTCGCGCAGATGCGCGCCGAGGCCCAAGCCGAAAGCGACCGCATCGTCGCCGCGGGCCACACCCAGCTGGAAGCCCAGCGCCAGCAGATCCTGACCGAGCTGCGCTCCGAGGTCGGCCGCACGGCCGTCGATCTGGCCGAAAAGATTATCGGGCAGTCGGTTTCGGACGAAGCCAAGCAGGCGGCATCGATCGAGCGGTTCCTCGACGAACTCGACGAGTCGGATGCAGGCATCGGGGTCGGAAGGTAACGACGCGAAAGTGAGAAGCATGTACGCAGCGAGCCGCGAGGCCAGCTCCCGGTCCCGGGAGGCGCTTCGGGCCGCTCTGACCGGAAGCGACAGTGTTGCGGCCACGACGGGGTCGGAACTGTTCGCCGTTGTCGCCGTGCTGGACGACCAGCGTTCGCTGCGTGTCGCGCTCGCGGACGTGTCGGTGGCGGGATCCGTGCGCGCGGAGCTGTGCGAGCGGGTCTTCGGCGGCAAGGTCAGCGCTGCCACGCTGGCGGTGCTGACCACTGCGGTGGCCCAGAACTGGTCGCGCACCTCGAACCTGGTCGACACCTTGGTACTGCTCGGTCAGGAGGCGTTGCTGGAGTCGGCGGCCGACAGCGGCCGGCTCGACGCGGTCGAGGACGAGCTGTTCCGGCTCGGCCGGATCATCAGCGACAACCCGGAGTTGGAGCAGGCACTGTCGGATCGGGCGAAGTCGGCCTCGGCCAAGCGCGATCTGGTCGCGCGTTTGCTGACGGGCAAGACGGAGCCCATCACCCTGACCCTGGCGGAGCAGGTGGTGACCAGGCAGCGGTCGAGCATCGGCGCCGCCTTCGACGAACTGTCCGACCTGGCAGCGGGTCGTCGTGATCAGATCGTCGCGCATGTGCGCGCCGCGATCGCGCTCACCCAGCGGCAGCGCGAGCGGTTGGCCACGTCGCTGCGGCGCATCTACGACAGGGCGATCACGGTGCACGTCCAGGTCGACCCGAGTTTGCTGAGCGGACTCGTCGTGCACATCGGTGACGATGTGATCGACGGCAGCGCCCTCGGCCGACTGGAAAAGCTGCGCCGGGCCCTGACCTAGCGCGCGCTCACCACCCCCGACATTCCAGACCCAGACAGCGAGAGCAGGAAGAACATGGCGGAGCTGACGATCTCCTCCGACGAGATCCGTAGCGCGATCGAGAGCTACACCCAGAGCTACACCCCCGAGACCTCCATCGAAGAAGTCGGTGTGGTCACCGATACCAGCGACGGCATCGCGCATGTCAGCGGCCTGCCCTCGGCGATGGCCAACGAGCTGCTCGAGTTCCCTGGCGGCGTGCTCGGCGTCGCGCTGAACCTCGAGGACCGTGCGATCGGTGCGGTCATCCTCGGCGAGTTCGCCGAGATCGAGGAGGGCCAGGAGGTTCGCCGGACCGGTGACGTGCTCTCGGTACCGGTCGGCGACAAGTTCCTCGGCCGCGTCGTGAACCCGCTCGGCCAGCCGATCGACGGTCTCGGCGAGATCGAGGCCGAAGAGCAGCGCGTGCTCGAGCTGCAGGCCGCGACTGTGCTGGAACGCCAGCCGGTCGAGGAGCCGCTGGCCACCGGCATTACCGCCATCGACGCCCTGACCGCGATCGGTCGTGGCCAGCGCCAGCTGATCATCGGCGACCGCAAGACCGGCAAGACCGCGGTCTGCATCGACGCCATCCTGGCGCAGAAGGCGAACTGGGAGACGGGCGACTCGAATAAGCAGGTGCGCTGCATCTACGTCGCGATCGGTCAGAAGGGTTCCACCATCGCGGGCGTCAAGACCGCGCTGGAGCAGCACGGCGCGATGGAGTACACCACCATCGTCGCGGCCCCCGCGTCGGACTCCGCCGGCTTCAAGTGGCTGGCTCCGTACACCGGTTCGGCTATCGGCCAGCACTGGATGTACCAGGGCAAACACGTCCTGATCGTGTTCGACGACCTGACCAAGCAGGCCGAGGCGTACCGCGCCATCTCGCTGCTGCTGCGTCGCCCGCCGGGCCGCGAGGCGTACCCGGGTGACGTCTTCTACCTCCACTCCCGCCTTCTGGAGCGTTGCGCGAAGCTGTCCGACGAGATGGGTGCGGGCTCGATGACCGGTCTGCCGATCATCGAGACCAAGGCCAACGACATCTCGGCGTTCATTCCGACCAACGTCATCTCCATCACCGACGGCCAGGTCTTCCTCGAGTCCGACCTGTTCAACAAGGGTGTTCGTCCGGCGATCAACGTCGGTACCTCGGTCTCCCGCGTCGGTGGTGCCGCTCAGACCAAGGGCATGAGGAAGGTCGCCGGATCACTGCGTCTGGAAATGGCCCAGTACCGCGAGCTGGAGGCGTTCTCCGCGTTCGCCTCCGACCTCGACGCCGCATCGCTGGCGCAGCTCGAGCGCGGCGCCCGCTGGGTGGAGCTGCTCAAGCAGGATCAGTACTCGCCGGTCCCGGTCGAGGACCAGATCGTGTCGATCTACCTGGTCGACGGCGGCTACTACGACTCGGTTCCGGTCGCCGACATCCGCCGGTTCAGCACCGAGCTGCTGGAAGACCTGCACCGCACCGCGGCCGACGCGTTCAAGTCCATCGCGGGCGGCAAGGTGCTCGACGGTGAAGCGGCCGACGCGATCAAGGCGGCGACCGACAAGTTCAAACAGGGCTTCCTCGCCTCCGACGGCAGTCGCGTGGTCGATGAGGACGCCGGTGAGCTCGACCACGAAGAGGTCGAGTCGCTGTCGGTGACCCGCAAACACGTCGAGAAGTAACGCGGGCCTGCAATGCGCTATTCGATCCGCGGCATGAGCGCCGGGCACGGAGGCGGAAGCATCCGTAGCCACGAAGTGCCCCGCGAATGCTGCCAATCTACGGCCGCGAAGGAAGGGAGTGTGAACCGCTGATGGCGAGCTTGCGTGAATTGCGTTCCCGCATTCGTGGTGTCAATTCGATCAAGAAGATCACCAAGGCCCAAGAGCTGATCGCGACCTCGCGAATCTCCAAGGCTCAGGCGAGGGTCGCGGCTGCGAAGCCGTACGCGGAGGAGATCACGAAGGTTCTCAGCGAGCTGGCGAGTGCGTCGAAGAACCTCTCGCACCCGCTGCTGACCGAGCGCCCCAACGCCCGTCGTGCCGCGGTGCTGGTGATCACCAGCGACAGCGGCATGTGCGGTGGCTACAACTCGAACGTGCTCAAACGCGCCGAAGAATTGATGACCACCTTGCGGGATGAGGGCAAGGAGCCGGTGCTCTACGTCATGGGCAACAAAGGCCTGACCTACTACACCTTCCGCAATCGCCCGTTCGTGTCGGCTTGGACCGGGTTCTCGCAGCAGCCGAAGTACACCGACGCTTCGGCCGCCTGCCACCACATGGTGGAAGCCTTCATGGCCGGTGCGGACGGCGAGGTCCCCGCACCGAACGGGACGGGCACCATCGCAGGTGTCGACGAACTGCACATCGTGTACACCCGCTTCGTGTCGATGCTGACCCAGAACCCGGAGGTGCGCCGTCTTGCGCCGATCCAGGTGAGCTTCGTCGACGAGAACTTCGACTTGGGCGAGGACAGCCTCTCGGATTCCGCGACCGCGGACGTCCACGCGCAGTACGAATTCGAGCCCGACGCCGATGTACTGCTGGCGGCGCTGCTGCCGAAGTACGTCAATACGCGTATCTACGCGTCGTTGCTCGAGGCAGCGGCATCCGAGTCCGCGGCTCGGCGCACCGCAATGAAGGCCGCCACCGACAACGCCAACGATCTGGCCAGTGTGCTCACACGCCAGGCCAACTCGGTGCGTCAGGCCCAGATCACGCAGGAAATCAGCGAAATCGTCGGCGGCGTGAACGCGCTGGCGTCGAGCTCGGACCGCGACTAAGCGCCGCGGCATGAGACGGGTACGGAGGCAGGAAGCGTGCGTAACCACGAAGTGCCCCGCGAATGCCGCCAATCGACACGGCATGAGCGTTGGGCACGGAGGCGGAAGCGTGCGTAACCACGAAGTGCCCCGCCAATGCCGCCAATCGACACGGAAGAGAACCAACCAATGACCGCAGCTGTTACTCGAGACAACACGAGCCGGACGGGCGCCGCCGCAGGCCGCGTCGTCCGGGTCATCGGCCCCGTCGTGGACGTCGAGTTCCCGCGGGGAGCCATCCCCGAGCTGTTCAACGCTCTGCACGCCGAGATCACGTTGACCTCGGTGGCCAAGACCCTGACCCTCGAGGTCGCCCAGCACCTCGGCGACAACATCGTGCGCACCATCTCGATGCAGCCGACCGACGGCCTGGTCCGTGGCGCCACGGTCACCGACACCGGCAAGCCGATCTCGGTGCCGGTCGGTGACGTCGTCAAGGGCCACGTCTTCAACGCCCTCGGCGACTGTCTGGACACTCCTGGCCTCGGCCGTGACGGCGAGCAGTGGGGCATCCACCGCAAGCCGCCGTCGTTCGACCAGCTCGAGGGCAAGACCGAGATCCTGGAGACGGGAATCAAGGTCATCGACCTGCTCACCCCCTATGTGAAGGGTGGCAAGATCGGTCTGTTCGGTGGCGCCGGTGTCGGTAAGACCGTTCTGATCCAGGAGATGATCACCCGTATCGCGCGGGAGTTCTCCGGCACCTCCGTGTTCGCCGGCGTCGGCGAGCGCACCCGTGAGGGCACCGACCTCCGGCTGGAGATGGAAGAGATGGGCGTCCTCCCGGACACCGCCCTCGTCTTCGGCCAGATGGACGAGCCGCCGGGCACCCGTATGCGCGTCGCCCTCTCGGCCCTGACCATGGCCGAGTACTTCCGCGACGTGCAGCACCAGGACGTGCTGCTGTTCATCGACAACATCTTCCGGTTCACACAGGCCGGTTCCGAGGTGTCGACCCTGCTCGGCCGCATGCCCTCGGCCGTCGGTTACCAGCCGACGCTGGCCGACGAGATGGGTGAGCTGCAGGAGCGCATCACCTCGACCCGTGGTCGGTCCATCACCTCGCTGCAGGCTATCTACGTGCCCGCCGACGACTACACCGACCCGGCGCCGGCGACCACCTTCGCCCACTTGGACGCGACGACCGAGCTCTCCCGCCCGATCTCGCAGAAGGGCATCTACCCGGCCGTCGACCCGCTGACCTCGACCTCCCGCATCCTGGAGGCTTCGATCGTCGGCGATCGGCACTTCGCGGTCGCCAACGAGGTGAAGCGGATCCTGCAGAAGTACAAGGAGCTGCAGGACATCATCGCCATCCTCGGTATGGACGAGCTCTCCGAGGAGGACAAGGTCCTCGTGGGCCGCGCCCGTCGTCTGGAGAAGTTCCTCGGCCAGAACTTCATCGTGGCCGAAAAGTTCACCGGGCAGGTGGGCTCGGTCGTGCCGCTGGAGCAGACCATCGACGACTTCGACCGTGTCTGCAAGGGCGAGTTCGACCACTTCCCGGAGCAGGCGTTCAACAGCTGCGGTGGTCTCGACGACGTCGAGGCGGCCGCGAAGAAGATCGCCGGAAAGTAGTCATCGATGGCGGAAATGTCAGTTGATCTCGTCGCCGTCGAGCGACTGCTCTGGTCGGGCCAGGCGTCCTTCGTCAGCGCGCAGACCACCGAGGGCCAGATCGGCATCATGCCGGGGCACGAGCCGCTGCTCGGCCAGTTGGTCGAGGGCGGCACCGTCGCCATCGTGGACACCGACGGTGAGCGGATCGTCGCCGCGGTGCACGGTGGCTTCTTCTCGGTGACCGCGAACTCGGTCCGGGTTCTGGCCGAGTCCGCGGAGTTCGCCGACGAGGTAGATGTCGAGGCGGCCCGCCGGGTGCTGGCCGACTCGGAGGCCAGCCAAGAGCAGCAGAGGGCCGCTCAGGCCCGGGTGCGCGCGGTCGAGCAGAACGCGAACGCGTAAGCAACAACCTGTCAATGAGTACGACGGCTGTCGGCGGTGAAGATTTCTTCACCGCCGACAGCGTCTTTGTAGACGCACGGAGAGCGCGCTCACCGAGGCATTGTCGGATCGCCCGCAACGCTCGGACACGGCCGGGCCATTTGTAAACTCGGGGCCGTGGTTGAATGACCGCACGCGGTGTGAGCATCAGGCTCGGAGGCGGCAGGCTGCGTAACCACGAAGGGCCTGCGAACATCGAATACCGTGTCGACGACACAGCGGCGGAGCGAAGGGACGAACTGCATTGCAGACCGGGATGGTTCTCCTGATCATTCTGGTGCTGACGCTCGTTTTCCTCGCACTTGCCTCGAGCTATCGCCTGATCATGCTGCGCCGCGGCGGAACTGCCGCGATTCTGCGGGTGCTGCCTGCTAGCGGTGGTCAAGGTTGGCGGCATGGGTTGATCCGTTACGACGAGGACCGGCTCGTCTTCTTCAAGCTCACCAGCCTCAGACTCGGTCCGGATTCCACGATTCGGCGCCAGGGCGTCGAAATCGGTGACCGCCGCGGTCCACGCGGCGACGAATACGACATCATGACCGACGACATCGCGGTGATCACGGTGTCGGATCCGGCTGGCGGCTTCGAGTTGGCCCTCGACCGGGACTCCTTGACCGCTTTTCTTTCCTGGGTGGAATCCCGCCCCTCCGACCGCACCCGCCGGATGCCTGGTCTCTGAGCGCATAAGGTTGTCTTATGAGCGAGCGAACAACAGGCACAGCTGAGCGTCGTCGCTCGGTCATGACTGAGCCGATCGCCGGCGAGGTGCAGTCGTGAGTGTGCATTTGACGCGGATCTATACGCGGACCGGCGATGACGGGACCACGGGTTTGAGCGACTTCTCCAGGGTCGCCAAGACCGAAACGCGCTTGATCGCCTACGCGGACTGCGACGAGACGAACGCCGCCATCGGTGTGGCGATCGCACTCGGGCAGCCGGAGGAGGCGATGCTCGCGGTGCTGCGGCAGATACAGAATGATCTGTTCGACGCGGGGGCGGACCTCTCCACACCGATGGTGACGGAGCCGAAATACCCGCCACTGCGCGTCACCCAGTCGTACGTCGATCGTCTCGAAGCTTGGTGTGACGAGTTCAATGCTGGACTGCCCGCGCTGAATTCGTTCATTCTGCCCGGCGGGACGCCGCTTGCGGCACTGCTGCACACGGCGCGCACCGTTGCCCGCCGCGCGGAACGTTCCGCATGGGCCGCGATCGAAGCGCACCAGGAGGACACCAGCGTTCTGCCGGCCAAGTACCTCAATCGCCTGTCCGACCTGCTGTTCATCCTGAGCCGAGTGGCGAATCCCGGCGGCGATATCCTGTGGAAGCCTGGCGGGGACCGGACGAGCACCTGATCGTGTGGTGAGGACACGCGAGTACACGAACAACTCACCGGGCATGCCGGAAATGTGACGGGATCGAACCGTCGCCCGCAAAATGCCCACCTCGCGGCACCTGCCGCTCGGCAAAAAATGCGGAGAGGCGAGGTAGTCGCGAAGAGGTGGCGCCATAGCGGGCCGCCGCAACTATCCTTGCACCAACAGTGCGCCGAATACGCGGAGAGGCGGCATGGAACGGTTTTTGGTTACTGGCGGGAATCGACTCGTCGGTGAGGTCACAGTGGGGGGCGCCAAGAACAGCGTCCTCAAGCTGATGGCCGCTGCGTTGCTGGCCGAGGGCACCACCACGATCACGAACTGCCCGGACATCCTCGACGTGCCGCTGATGGGCGACGTGTTGCGCGGTCTCGGCTGTGACGTCGGGATCGACGGCGGGGTGGTCACCATCACCACTCCCGCCGAGCCGAAGTACCACGCGGATTTCCCTGCGGTCACCCAGTTCCGGGCGTCGGTGTGTGTGCTCGGTCCGCTGATGGCACGATGCAAGCGCGCCGTCGTCGCACTTCCCGGCGGTGACGCGATCGGTTCGCGTCCGCTCGACATGCATCAGGCGGGACTGCGGTTGCTCGGCGCGACCAGCGAGATCGAGCACGGCTGCGTGGTCGCGCGCGCCGATGAACTGCAGGGTGCCAAAATTCGGCTCGATTTCCCCTCCGTCGGCGCGACCGAGAACATCCTCATGGCGGCGGTGCTCGCCGAGGGGGAAACGGTGATCGACAATGCCGCGCGCGAACCCGACATCGTTGATCTGTGCCACATGCTCGTCCAGATGGGCGCGCGGATCAGTGGCGCGGGCACCTCGGTGCTCACCATCCAGGGTGTCGAGCGGCTCGCGCCGACGACCCACCGCGTAATCGGCGACCGCATCGTAGCCGCGACCTGGGGGATCGCCGCCGCGATGACGATGGGTGACGTACGCGTGACTGGGGTGAACCCCAAGCATCTTTCGCTGGTGCTGGACAAGTTGCGTTCCGCGGGTGCGCGGATCTCGTTCGAGCAGGACGGGTTCCGTGTGATCCAGGCTGAGCGCCCGCGCGCGGTGAACTTCTCGACGCTGCCGTTTCCCGGTTTCCCGACCGACCTCCAGCCGATGGCAATCGGATTGGCGGCCATCGCCGACGGCACCTCGATGATCACCGAGAACATCTTCGAGGCGCGTTTCCGGTTCGTAGAGGAGATGATCCGGCTCGGCGCCGACGCTCGGACCGATGGGCACCACGCGGTGGTGCGCGGTATTCCTCGGTTGTCGAGCGCGCCGGTGTGGT
Source organism: Nocardia sp. NPDC023852 (assembly GCF_040639505.1). Lineage (NCBI taxonomy): Bacteria > Bacillati > Actinomycetota > Actinomycetes > Mycobacteriales > Nocardiaceae > Nocardia > Nocardia sp. NPDC023852. The sequence goes on along the minus strand of NZ_JBFAAB010000008.1, from coordinate 555 downwards.
CGTCCGATATCCGGGCCGGCGCCGGTCTGGTCCTCGCCGGTCTGGTCGCCGACGGAACCACGGAAGTGCACGATGTCTTCCATATCGACCGCGGCTACCCGAATTTCGTCGAGCAGTTGCAGTCATTGGGCGGGCAGGTGGAGCGTGTCGGAGCGGCGGGTTGATCTCGAGTGCGCGGCGCTTTCCGAAAGCGTTTCCGAAAATGCTTCCTGACCAGGCGATTTGACATCGTTCACACAGACACGTAACTTTATCCAAGTCAGAGCGACACGGACACCGACCCGGGGCCGAGGAGCTGAGCGGAGACGCTGAGCGAGAGGCTAGGGAAACGAGGTAGGACGAGGAGCGCCTGGCGTTCGCACTGGTTCGAGCGGGATCCTGATTTTGTTCGGGTGACCGGGTTGAGCTAAGCTTGATGGGTTGCCTCATCTGATCAATCGGGTTTGAAATCCGATTGGTGGTGTGTGCGTGTGTTCTTTGAGAACTCAATAGTGTGTCGATGAATGTCAGTGCCAATTTTTATATTGGTTCCGGCCTTTCTTTCCCCCCGGTTGG
>NZ_JBFAAB010000007.1:0-229638 GCF_040639505.1 Nocardia sp. NPDC023852 | reverse complement strand
CGCGTCATCAACCGCGGCGGATCCCTGGGCGACGTCGTCACCTCCATGATGGACGCCGGGTTCAAGGACAAAGACATGATGGTCGGAGCCATGCGAGCCTACAACTACCGCGAGCAATTCGGCCCCAGCGTCTGGGACGGTGACGCGTACATCGGCGAGGCCGCGGCCTCGATGTCGCTCCTCAAACTGGGTCAAACACCGGCGAACATGGCTATCTTTCAGCACACCGCGCACCGGTTGGCAAACCGGCGCTATATCGACCGTGTGCCATGGACCGCCCTCACTCATGAAGAACAGGCCTATCTCCAGGACTACTTCGACAACCCCACGAGAGACAAGATCAGAGGCATCGAAGCCCTCGCCAGTGGCAGCCAGATCACTCGAGATCGGCAGGGCAACGTTGTACAGTCGAATAAGGAATACCCGCTGCCTCCCGAGTTCGAGGGCTGGAGTCAGGAACGTGGCCTGCTGATGAACAGGTTCATCATGCCGCATCTCAGCCAGAAATATCTGTCCGCCGCCAACGCAGGCGACCTCCACAAAGCGTCGGAAATACTACAGATCATGGCGCATTCCGAATACTGGACAGGCAACGTCAAGCTGACCCCATCGAAGGCAATTCCACGATTCTAAGGTGTGTCTCCCGATGATTCCGGTGATAAGCCGCGGCACCGCCACCGTGGTTTCGAATGAGTGGCGGTGCACGGCCGAGCCTCCCCTGGGCATGAGTTTTACCTCCCCTCGAGGGAAATCGGGCGCAATTTATGAAAGGGTTCACGTGTGACGGGCGAGGCCAGCCGAGATGCCGAGGAAATAGCAGATGAAACTCCGGATATCGCGTTCACCCTCGCCCAATTGAGCGGACCGGCGAATGCCGGTGATTTCGCGGTGCACAATGGCGTGCCCGGTAGTCCCGTGGTCGGCAACGTGGCCGAGGCGGAATCCGAATCACCGTCCGATGCCGGTGCGGCGGATGCCATCGACCGCATTGCCGATGAATTACGCAGCGTAGCGCCTGTCGGATGGCAGCGGCTGACCGCGGAGTTCGCGATAACCGTCACGGCCGGTAGTGCCCGGGCGGTGTGCGCCACCGACGACGCCGAGGTCGAGGTGGATGTGCCGAATCGGGTGCTGGAGCTGGTTCGCGAACATCGAGAGGTTGCGGCGGATTCGCTCACCGGTCCGTGGTGGCGACTACTGCTGCAGCTCACCGCCGAGGGCCGTGCCGATGTCGACTACGACTACGGCGACGAGCCGTTTCCGGACGAGCAGTTGCTGGCGCCCGAGGCGTATCGCGCCGACCTGGCGGCGTATCCGCGTGCGCGCCTTCCGGTGTGGCTTGCGGCCTACATCGGCCACGGCGGGCGGCAGACCCGCAGCCCGCAACAGGCCGCCGCCGCGGCACGGGCGGACCGCGAGGCCGCGGTGTGGTCGACGTTGGCGGAGAACGAGTTTCCGCCGTTCCCGGTGATGTGGGCGCGGTGGACGACGATCGCGGCGGCATTCGTCGCGGCGCGGTCGCCGTGGGGGCCGCGAATGTCGCTGTCGCTGGGCGGGTTCGAAAGTTCGCGGCGCAGCGGCGCTACCCTCTGCGCGCTCGCTGGTGGCCGGGCGGTGCTCTCGGGCGGTGTGTGGAACGCATCGGCGCTGGAGGACACCTACAACGGTGACGCCGAGATGCCGAACTTCTTTGCCGGAGCCCCCGACTGGGTTGCCGACCCGGTGCTGAATCCGCGCGCTGGCGTCGGCCTTATGTCGTTCTGTTACTGGTGGGATGCGGGCCGGTGGTACCGAGGTGAATCGCCCCCGGCCGAGCAATGCGCCCCGGCGATACCCGGCGTCTGGAGTGCCGACACCTGCGTGGACATTGTCGCCCGGCTCATCTCGCGGCGACCTGGCGCGGCGCAACGGTCGGCGGCGGCGACTCTGCTGTCGGCCGCCGAAGTAGGCGTGGTGACGCCGGAAACCGTCGCGAAGACGTTCGGTGACAACGATGCTGACGGTGCGCTGTTCCAGTTCCGGATGGCCGGGCTGGTGGCCGACACACCGCAGCCGATGCCGCAGCAGCTGGCCATCGCCCGAGTTCGCCAGTACATCCTCGGGCGCGGGCTGGATACCACCGGCTACCCACTGGACGAACTCGTCGCCGACCGGCTCAGCTGCGGCTGGATGGTGTTCGCGCCGGTGCCGCGCGGTGAGATCGCGATCGGCCGTGCCATCTTCTATATCGCCGATGACGGTGTGCTGGAAGCGTCTTCGTCATCGATGCCGCCGACGAGATTCGTGTCGGGATTCCAGGAACGGTTCCGGCGACGTCAGCGGCCGACGGGATAAGATCGCCGTGTTCATGCGCCGCCGACCAGGTTCGTGCCGAAATTCCAGGAATGGTTCCGGCAACGCGGCGGCCGACGGCGTGCGCGCGCCGCGTTCTCTGTGCGCGGCGTCGGCCCGCGCTGGGGGCCGAGTCGGCATACCTGGCGCGGCCGCGGATGCCGCGGCAGGAGCCGGTTCGGACGCCGCGAACGGACAGCCGATGACGTTGTTGCCACAGGCGATCGAAAGTGTGGAGGCCAGCGGAGTGAGGAGTCCGAGTGATCGCCGCGCGATCAGCGCCGCTCGTCCTTGATCAGACGGATCACGTCGGCAACAGCACGATTTATCGAGCCAACCAACCGCGCCGTGTCGACGCCAGTTGCCATGGCCGGATTGCCAGGAGTGATCACATAGCGTCCGTCGTCGGCGATATCGCGCCACCGCAGTCCACGTCGAGCCAGATTCCGTGGACCGAATCTCGTTATTCCCTGCCGGACCTCCACGATACCTTGGCGTGCCACCGGTTTGCGCAGAAGTTCGGCACCATGCTGGTCGACCGGAGCTTCTTTCGATTCCCGCACCATCGACGTACCGAATTCGGCATCGAATTCCGCGTCGGTAGATCTGCGGGGTAGCACGACATTGTCGAACCGCCCGCGCTCCTCTGTCGGCAGACGGGTAGCGATCCCGTCGGCCAGGGCAAAGCAATCACACTCGGTGATTGTGACTCGGCCGCTGCCGTAAGTGGTCTCGGCCGGAATCTGTTCGAGGAGGTAGCCTCGGTCGTCGCGCCGTACGGCATGGAGACGGATATGTGACGTCGGATCGGCGGGAGCGCGCTGATCCCAACCGTGCGCGATGATACGCAAATCAGGCTTCGCTACGATGTCGAACACCTCATCGAGCCCGCTGCTCCACCGAGTCCGCAACCCCAGCCACGCTTGGCGTTCTTCGTGTTGCTCGTCCCAATCCAGATCACGCACGAGAGCGGTGAAAGGCGCGGGCAGCCGCAGTTCCCGCATGCGGTCCCAGGCAATGACGAACTCGACGTCGGTGAGTGTCCAGCTCCGGTGCATCAGGGCGCCTCCGGCTGCCGCACAATGACCGGCTCCTCCGGACGCGGCGCCCGCGACGGGTCCGAGCGCGGCATCCGCGGCCGATTCGGCTGCTGCTCCGGCGGCACCGGCTGTTGCGCCTGTTCGGTCATGTGCCGTGCCTGTATCCCTCCCACCACCGCACGGGTCATGTCGGGCGCCTCACCCAGTGCCTCATCGAGATGCTCCGCGGAATCCAGGTACTTCGGGCGCTCGTGCTTGCTCTCCTGGCCACCGCCACGCGCACCGGCACCCGGCGCGCCCGCGGGGCCGGGCGTGCCCATCGGCGCCTGACCCGCCATCGGGGCAGCACCGGCCCGCGGCATCGCAGCCGCCGACCCGGCCATGGTCGCGCCCGCGTTCACGCGTGGAAACAACCGCGACGGGTCGGACAGCGCCTTCGGTGCGCCGTACGACCCTCCACCTACACCACCACCGCCGACCATGCCGCCAACCGAGTTCCGTGCCGCATCAAGCTCCGCCGAGGTCGGCGGCAGGCCGGCGGCTGGCGGCTTCATCAGATCGCTGGGCAGTGCATTCTTCGCCGCACCCAGTGCGTTCTGTGCCGCATTCGACGCCGTCGACAGGGCGTCGGTGACGGCGCCCATGCCGTTCGAGAGCCCGGCGGCAGGGTCGGCACCATAAGGATCGAGCGCGTTCGCATAGTCGTCCAGATCCGCAGCTTGTTGCTCGAGGCTGTCGGCATATGAATCCAGCGCCGCACGTTGGTTGTCCAGCGACGAACCGTCGAGACCGCCATTCAGACCAGCACCGCCACCACCCGCTTTGGTGTTCTGATCGTCGGTGGTATCAGTCGCTGACGTGTCGTCCGGCGCGGCAATGCTTGCATACTCCGGAAGTTTCGGAAAGTACTCGGTTGTATCCTCGTAACCGGCTTTGTATGTTTGTCGGTAATTGGTCTGATATTCGGGTGTGGGGTCTTCCAATTCGTAGAGAGACTCATTATTGAGATGATGGGGGCCGCCCGTGATGCTACCTGTATATCCGGGTACGTAGCCGCCGCCGGAATCGGAAACTTTCGAAAATTGAATTTCTACCGTGTGATCCTGTGCGGCGAAACTCGTCATTTCACTGTTAGTGTAGAGCCGATCGGCAGGATTATCCGGATCGGGTGGCATAACCTTCTGTGTCTCATCGAGCCAATAAGCTGCGTTAGTGTACGCATGACCAGCCTGATGCATCGCCCGCCACAATGGTTCCAGCTGTTTCTTGAAATTGCCGACGGCCGTTTCTGCAGCTTCTTTTCCCTTCCCCTCCCACGAGTCGGCGGCGGCCAGTACGAGATCGTTCTTGAATTCTGTGGACTTGTCACGGAGAGTGTCACCCATCCGATACCAGAGAATGGCTCTCGACTCATAGTGGTACGGCAGATCGATCCCCCGGATGAACTCACCCAAATTGTACAGTGTTTCGTAACTCTGCCTCGAATGATCTGGGCCGATATCGTCCGAGACAGATTCGAATGATTCGCCCTCGGGTAGTAGCTCGTCGATCCGACTACTCGTCGGAACCCAGCTTCCCGGAGTGCGATCTATCAAGGGGGCGGCGCCGCCCGATTTGATGCTGTCGAAATCGTATGCGGAGGTTTCATCAGCTGCCGGGTATGCCTTCCCGGCCGATATGAAAAGGTCCTTCAAATTGTTCAAATCATGCAGCTGAGTGCCCTCTTTGTCTTCGCTGCCGATTATGTCGTACAGTTTGGTTCCCAGGTTGGTGAGATACATGTCGAGCGTCTCCAGCGAAGGCAGCGGAGCGCCACCGTACCCGGCATCCTTTGCGTACGCCACATACGAGCTCGCCCCCTCGACGTCTTGCTGATCCCTGATGCCCCTCAACACTTCGATGAAGTCGGCACACAGATTCGCACATGTAAAGGCGATACCGTCGTCGATGAGCAGCGGGTCTTCGGCGGCGTCCGTGTACTCGTTCAACGTCGACCAGGAGGTGACCTCCGTGCCGGAATCGCCCGCGCTCTCTTCTCCAGCCTCTTCCTGGGGAGGCATATTGCACACTCCTAATAACCCCAGCGCCCCCTCGGACATACCGGGTCGCCAACCGTCTGATCCCATCGCACTTGATCAATGGCTCCCGGTCAACGTCCGGGGCCCCACGGTCGCAGTTATTTACACTCAGTTGAGGCGGAACCACTCCGATAGGATCTGCGGGCCCGCCCCGCCGCAACGGCCGCTGGTGGTTGTGTCCAAGGCTCCAGTGTTGTCGCTGTATGGCCGGACCAGTTATCGCGTCCCGATCGAGAGGCGTCGCCGTGTGCGGCGGTCCGGGCAGGTTCGGGTGAACGTTCATACTTCCGATCGTTGGCGGTGCTGGAACCGCTTCTCGAACTCGTCGACGAACTGCACCGGCGGCACCGAGGATGATGGCCGCTCGAGGACCCCGTCGTCGGCGATGTAGAAAATCGCCGGCCTGCCCGCGATCTCCCCGCGTGGTCCTGGCACGGACACCATCCAGCCGCAGCTGAGCCGGTCGGCGACCAGGCCGCCCAGCGCGTAGCCGGTGGTGTCCAGGCCGAGGCCGAGGATGTACTGCCGCACTCGGGCGATGGCCAGTTGCTTGGGCATTGTTTCCGGTACCGCGGTGACCAGGCCGGCCATCCGGAACTGGAAGAGGGCGCCGTCGATATCGAGTGAACTGTTGTGGCCGAAGGCATTCAGGATGGTCTCGCGGGTCGCGACACCCACTTCCGCGCACGCCAGCGACTCGGGTGGGAATGATCGGGATCGAGCAGGGCAGATTGCGTTTCGGCCCTCGTGGCATCACCAGGCGCGCACTGGCGTGGCGCGACCTCGCCGACGACGGACGCTATGTGATCACCCGCGGCACCCCCCGATCGCGGCACCGGCCGACGCCGACCGCCTGCCCGCAGCGATCAACACCGAACTCGCCGCAATAGTCCGCGCCATCAAGGACGAACGCGGCACGCGACTGGACAGATGATCACGTGGAATCCATGGCGGTGAAGCGCGAAGCCTCGCTGCCAACTTCCTCCTGGTCCGGTCTACTCGGCGCAACGCGTGGGCACTGGTGCGTCCTGGTTGTGACGTCGCCGAAGAGTTCGGCTTGGCGGGTGGCGCCCGAGCGAGAGCGTCCGAGGGTGCTGCTTCGGCTCCGGGCGGATGCTTGGCGCCGAAGCAGCAACGGCGGGGGTGACCTGCGGCCGGGGTGTCGCAGCAGTCCATTACCTTGGCCTTGAGGTAATGGATAGTGGTATTGTAATGGGCATGGATGCGACCATTACTGTCACCAGCAAGGGGCAGGCGACCCTTCCCGTTGCCATGCGCCGTCGGCTTGGCTTGGCCGACTCCGGGGGTGTTTTGCACGCGCATCTGGATGAGGACACCGGCGAGCTCGTTCTCACCAAGCCGCCGACCATCAGCGAGCTGAGTGAGCGCATCAGCCGTCATATCAAGCCGGGTACCCGCCCCTTGCTGAACGTTGACCAGTTCTACCAGTCCCAGCGTGAGCTGCGGAGCTGATGCCCGTGTCGGCCGGTTCGCTCGATGCCAATGTTGTGCTTCGGCTGCTGCTCAACGACGTCCCCGACCAGCATGCTGCGGTAGTAAATCTGCTCGCAGGCGCAGATGCGCCCTTCGCCGTGGCCGACACAGCTGTCATCGAGGTTGTCTTTGCCCTGTGCCGCTATTACGAATTCGGCCGCGAGGCAGTTGCCGAAGCGATCGAAGGTCTGATGTCGTTGACGGAGATCGATGGCAACCGTGCGCTATACGCACAGGCGCTGCCGTTGTTCGTCGCACATCCGAAGTTGTCGTTCGAGGACTGCTGCCTGGCAACCTACGCGGAGCTGTCGAACGCGAAGCCGCTGTGGACCTTCGACAAGAAACTTGCTGCCCAAGCAGACTCGGTGCGAATTGTCCCGATGTGAGACCGTGTCTCACGTCCGACTGGACAGGTGATTACCTGGAATCTATGGCGGTAAACGCGAGAAGGCGCCACCAGTTCCAATGGATTTGTTCACGGAGGTCTTGGGCTTCGCTTATCGGATCCTTGTCGCGTCCCGATCGAGAGGCGTCGCCGTGTGCGGCGGTCCGGGCAGGTTCGGAACGTTCATACTTCCGATCGTTGGCGGTGCTGGAACCGCTTCTCGAACTCGTCGACGAACTGCACCGGCGGCACCGAGGATGATGGCCGCTCGAGGACCCCGTCGTCGGCGATGTAGAAAATCGCCGGCCTGCCCGCGATCTCCCCGCGTGGTCCTGGCACGGACACCATCCAGCCGCAGCTGAGCCGGTCGGCGACCAGGCCGCCCAGCGCGTAGCCGGTGGTGTCCAGGCCGAGGCCGAGGATGTACTGCCGCACTCGGGCGATGGCCAGTTGCTTGGGCATTGTTTCCGGTACCGCGGTGACCAGGCCGGCCATCCGGAACTGGAAGAGGGCGCCGTCGATATCGAGTGAACTGTTGTGGCCGAAGGCATTCAGGATGGTCTCGCGGGTCACGACACCCACTTCCGCGGCCGAAACCAGGGTCGAGGCGGCCAGAAGCTGGGCCTTGCTCGGCTGGCTGGAGACTACTCGCGCCAGGATGTCGGCGACCGTATCCGCCGACCACACCCCGGGCAAGGCGGCGGCGCATTCGGATGCCGGGGGTGACTCGCCCCGGTACCACCGGCCGGACTCCCACCAGTAGCAGAACGACATCAGGCCCATGCCGATGCGCGGGTTCAGCACCGGATCGGCGACCCATTCCGGTGCTCCGGCAAAGAATTTCGGCATATCATTGCCGTCGTTGTAGGTGGCGTCCAGTGTCGGCGCGTCCCATACCCCGCCGGAGAGTACGGCACGGCCATCGGGCAGTGCGTACAACGTGGAACCGCTGCGCCGGGAACTTTCGAACCAGCCGAGTGCGGGCAGCATTCGCGGCCCCAACTCCGAACCAGTGGCGACGAATCCGGCCGCGATCGTCGCCCACCGCGCCCACATCACGGGAAATGACGGAAATTCATGCTCCGCCACCGTCGCCCACACTGCCGCGCGGCGATCGGCGCGAGCCGCGATCGCCGCCTGCTGAGGACTGCGGGACTGCCGGTCCGCGTGTCCGATGTAGGCCGCGAGCCATACCGGCAGGCGTTCGCGCGGATAGGTTTCCAGGTCGGCGCGATACGCGGCGGGCGGGAACAACTGACTGTCCGGGAAAGGGTGATCACCGTAGTCGTAATCGACATCGACCGAACCGTCGGAGGTCGCGTGTACCAGCATCCGCCACCATGGCGCGGCGCTCGAGCCGGAACTGTTGGAGCCCGCGGCAATCTCTCGATGCTCGCGGACCACACGCAGCGCCGACTTCGGTACCGCCACCGCGACCTCGGTGTCATCGATGGAATAGACTGCCTGCGCCGTCTCGGTCGACACCGTGATAGCGAACTCGGCGTACAGTCGCTGCCATTCGTTCGGCGCCGCGGTGTTCAGTTCGTCGACAATGCGACGGAGGATACCGTCCGCCGCTTCATCGGCACCCGATGCCGGGGCGTCGTCGTTCAGCAGGCTGAATGCGATATCCGGAGCGGGCTCCGACTCCGCCGCGTCATTCTGGGGCAGGTCGCCTCGACCGCTCTCCTCTTGTCCATTTGTCACTTTTACGCCCCTCGGACATAGCGGTTCTCTTCGTCTGCCGGTCCGACAATACCGCCGACGGGGTCTCGGCCGCCCAATCTGCGGAGGGGGATTTCACTGGGAATGTCGCGGTACGTCCGGCCGGAGGGTGCGTATTCGATCGTAGGGGAAAATATTTTACGGTCCCTTGATGTAGGGCGCGCGATTCGGGACTAAGCCCGGCGGGTGTGAGATTTGACATTCCCTTTAGATATGAATTCGAGCCCACTGTGCAAGCATTGGGGTAGATACCTGTGCGGTCGGCAAATGCGGAGGTTTGTCATGGAAGAACGGATCGAGGTCGACCTCGATGCGCTACGGGATGCGGCTTCGTACGGCGACGAGGTGTGCGATGGGATCGCGTCCTTCGGTGCGCGCCTGAAAGACATATTGGGGCGGCTGCCCGAGGCCTGTGGTACTGGCAAGCCCGCCGAACAATTTCTCGGGGGCAGCAACGGTGAGCCGGGGGTCGAGGAGAGCGGGAACGCCACGGTGGAGGCGACTGACGGCGTGCATCAGTCAGCCGTGGTGGTTCGTGATGCGGAACTCGACATAGTCAACATGTTGGAACAGGCCGAAGAAGCGTCGGCGTGGGGGTTCGACTGACGCTGAGATTCGGCTGGACACAGGGGTGATGAGGTAGACGCACGGCCATTGGGCAGTGCGGATTCGAGATCGGTTGAGGGATTTCAGATGTGGAATGGGCGCGCCAAGGGCAACGGGTCCGGCATGGAGGCGATGCTGGGCGAACTGCAGGATCAGTTGCGACATGTCACCGATGTCGCGCAACAGCGCGCCGAGCTGACCGCCAGTGCGGCGACACAGGATAAGCGGGTCACGGTGACGGTCGATGCCGACGGCCATCTGACCGATCTCCGGTTCTCCGCCGACATCAAGCAGCTCAGTTATGACGAGATCGCGGCGGCGGTTGTCTCCGCCGCGCAGCAGGCAGTGGCGGAGGTGACTCGCCGCGGCGGTGAGCTGTTCGAGCCGCTGAACGAGCACCGGGCTCGGATGCCGAAGCTTTCGGAGCTGATCGAGGGGCTGCCCGACATCGAGGGCGGTGCCGTATCGAGGCCGTCGGTGACGGGTGCACGGACGAATACCGAAACCGGTGAAGAGATCTGGGACAGCACGCCGCCCGAGTCGAACCATGCTTCGCCGGTAGCCGCACACCCGGATGACGAAGCTCCGGAGCTGCGGATCGCGGATGCGGTCGATTTGCCCGAGCCGAGCACGTCCGTGGTTGCTGCGGACCTGGACGAGGGATCGTGGTTCGCGGATGCTGTCGACAACGGGCACATAGCCGGTGATGCGGAGAGCTCTGAGGTCTCGGATCGCGGCTGGGGGTAGCCGCTCGTGGGACTCGAAGTACCCCCGTTCTTGAAGCCGCTCTTCCCTGTGGTGGCTGGCGATCATTGGCCGGCGACCGACGAGGAGGAGGTCTGGGCGATTGCGGACGATCTGCAAGATCTTGTCGATGAAGGTAACGCCGCGCTCGTCGAGAAGACGGCCGAGTGGGCCAAGAAGACGGCCCTGGCCTGGCCGGAGGGAGAGGGTTCGGAGGAACTCCAGCGACAGATCAGCCAGCTCGGCATGGCGGGGGCCGGCATTCTCGAGAATGCTCAGTTGCTGGCTGATGCCATCGGCGCATTCGGTAATCAAATCTATGCGACGAAACTGAACCTACTCTTTACGCTCGCGTGGGTTTTTGTCGAAGTAACCATCGCAAGCTTGGCGGGGCCGGCCGGAGAAGTGGCCGCATGGCGAGCGATCCTCAGCGGCCGCTGGGCGGCGAAATTTTTCGGTGGCTTGCTGGAGAAGGGTATCGAGTTTATCACCCGCGGCCTGGCCAAACGTTTGGTAACCAAGTTTCCGAAGATCGCTCAGTACATATCCCGTGCAGGTGGTTACCTCTACGAGGGTATCCAGGAGATGCTCGAGGAAATTTTTCAAAGCGGACTGCAGGAATGGCTCGTACAGCAATCGCTGATCGAGAAAGGCCGCCAGGACGAGCTCGACTGGGAGGCACTCGAGAAAACTATGAAGGCCGGTGCCTGGGGTGGTGCCGCGGCCGGCCTTTTCGGCCACCTTCTGCAGCGGTTGATGGGGAAATCAACCAAGTTGATGCAGATACTGCCCTACAACAAGTATGGCGGGCTCGGCCGCGGCGCTATACAGGGAATGCTGGCGGGTCTCGTGGGCGCGGTGTTCGGTGGTGTGGCCGGGGGCCGGTACGACGGCTTGTCATGGAGTGAGGCATTCGACTCGATCACCGGGCTGCAACTGCTGAGTGGTGCGGTGTCGGGCGCGCCGTCGAGCATGATCTACGGCTTCCGTGGCTATTCGGAATTCGGCGGACGGCCGATCGAGGAGCAGCAGAAGTTCCACGATCTCCGGACCTGGATGAGCGACGTCGAGGCGGACGTCCAGGCCGACGTCCTCGTCCGGCAGATGCATCGCGATATCGACATCTATCTCCAGGCCGCGGACGAGCGGGAGAGCGCGCACCAGACGCTGGACGCCGTCGTCCGGGAGGTCAGCCAGAGCGTCACCTTCGATAACGAGGGCAAAACCGAGGTCAATCAGCATGCCCGGCGGATGCTGATGGACAAGCTTCAAGCCAATGTCGCGGAGCGGATCGATCAGGGCGCATCCCTGGCCGGAGTGTCGACCGAAGCCGATGTCGACGCCGTCAAGGCCCGGGGGCAGGCCGACGGCATCGTGGCCGGGCTGCATCAGAAGGTGGACGGGCGCTTCCCGGAGGGTGCCGAGCAGTTCGCCGCGCATCGGCTGATCGACGACATGCTGTTCGGTATCGCCGCGTCGAGTCTCGGTGATTCCTCGCTGTCCGAAGCGGAGCGGTTGGCGCGGTTCGAGCAGCTCGATGAGGCACTGCAGGAGTGGATGGAGCCGGAAGCGCCCGCGGAGGAGGAAGAAGAAGAGGAGGAGGAAGCCGAAGAATCCACCGCGACGGTCGCACAGCCCGAACAGTCCTCGGGCCCCGGTTTCGTCTCGCGGATCGTCGGCGCCGACAACCTCGGTTTCTCTATCGCGATCACCAAGGCTGTGGACGAGGTGATGCAACTGGTGCCGCAGGTCTCGCAGGTCGACCTCAGCGGACTGCCGGAGAATGAACGGCGCAAACGGCAGAAGGAGTTGCGGGTATTCGAGTTCCGGCGGAACGGCTTCCGTGCGGCGCTCACCCAGGCGATCGGTGACGCGGTGCGGCGAACCGGTCCGGACGCGCGGGTCATCGCGGCACTGGGTGGAGACGGGGTTGTGCAGGTCCGGGTGGTCGACGGGCAGGCGGATCTGGAGCTGCGTGCCAATGACCAGCTGATCGGAAGTCGACGGGGCGATCAGCCCGCCCACCGAAAACTCGATTTGGTTTTCGCGAACACGGATAAGTGGGCGTATGGGTGGAGTTCATCCGGGCACAACGAGATTCGGTTCGAGGCTGACCTGACGGCACCGAGTTTCACGGCGTCCGCGCCGACCGGCTCCGAGCCGGGAGGTAGCGCGGCGGCGACCGCTTCGAAGGCGCCGGTCTTCGACGGCTGGACCGGTGTGGCGGGGTTGCGGGGGGATTTCGCCGAGTTGGTCGGTGCGTCACCGGGTTCGGAGTTCGGCGACCCCGCCGCGCCGTCTTCGCAGTCCGGCGCTGGTGCGGCGCCGTCCTCGGAGTTCGGCGACCTCACCGCGCTGAAGCAGATGGTCGGCCCCGTCCCCGCCGAATTCGCCCCCGATATGTCTTTCCTGACGGCACAGCCCGGCGGCGATCGGAAAGTCGACCATCTCGCCAAACATCTGTCCAGCTGGCTAGACGGCCAGAAAATGCCGTGGATGCAGGAAGCATTCCGCCAGATGATGGCGTACCAGGGCGGTGGGCGGCCGATCGGCGGCGTGCACGAAGTGACCGGGCCCGAGGATCTGGACCTGCGCGACTATTTGGGCGAAGTCATCACCGATGGGTTGGCCGGGTTCGGGTTGACGATCACCGATGACCACTTCGAATCCGGTGTGGCACTGGCGCTTCAGGCATTGAACGCGATGACCGCGGACTGGTCGCCTACCCAGGCCCAGCATGCGAAGACCGCGCTGGAGCAGGCCCTGCGCGACGCCGCGTCCCGGTCCGGCCACACGGTGCGGGTGGAAGCCGAGGTGACCGACGATCCGAAGACGGGATCGCGTCTGCGGGTGCACCTGTTCGATCTCGGCGCCGGGATGCCGACCGAGCTGTCTGCGCGGCCGGGCGACGGCGGGCGTGACGTCCCAGCGGTCACGTTGCATGCCGACACCTATGGCGTCGACGTCGGTGTCGCCGACAGCAACGGATTCGGCTGGCGCTACCGACTGCGATTCGAGATTCCGGCGACGCCGGCGGTGCGGTCCGAGAAATCCGGTCTCCCCGCCATCGCCGGCCGGCTGCGGGCGGCGTTCGGAGAGCTGGCCGATAGCCCGGATGCGTCGAAGCAGGTGCGCAAGTGGGCCATCGGCCGGTTGGTGGCCGAGGCGCGCGATGCGCTGGAGCAGCAGGACCTCGACGCCGATATCCGCCAGCAGCTGACCGGTGCGCTCGCCGATTTCGACGCACTGGTCGTACTGGTGACCGAAGCCGTAGCACGGGCGCGGCTGACACAACTCGGTGGTGTCGAGGTCGGTCCGTGGGCGCGGGTGGTCGGTGGCAAGCTGCTGCATATCCGCCCGGTACAGAGCGACGATCCGGTCCTGGACGATCCGGTGCTACGGGCTGCGGCGCAGCGGGGCGTGGAGATCGAGCACTGGCGGGTGCTGGTCGACGCCGCTGGTCTACCGGTGTACCAGCAGTGGCAGAACGGCAAATGGCTGCCGGGTCGACCGGACACCGAGATGGTGGATACCGCGGGTACTGCGCTGGCACAGGAGCACGCCGTGCGGACCGTGCGGGATGTGCTGGTCGCACGGGCCCTGCAGGTGCGCAATGGCCGACCGTCGCCGACTGCGGGACAACAGCTTTCGGAGTTGCTCGAGCTCGCCGAGCAGGTAGCCGAACTCCAGAAGAAACTGAAGAAGGCCGAGTTCGCGCTGGCGCAGTTGGGAAAGCTGGGCGCCGAACCCGCTGACGAAGAAGAGGACCGCTCGGCGGAGGCTGTCGAAAAAATGCGTCGGCAGGTCGCCGACTTGCGCGCCGAGCTGGCGCGGGCCCGGTCGGACTGGTTCGCGCGGGCGCAGGGCATGCAGCTCATTTCCGCGGAGTTGGCCGCCTCGGCGTCCGAGTTGCCGGTGCTGCCGGAACAGCTGCCGCAGACAATGAGCGACATCGAGACGCAGATTGGTGACCTCGACACGGAGATCGGCGGCATCGAGGCCCAACTCCTCGGGCTCGACCTCGACGCATCGGATCAGGTACCGCGTGGGCGTCGCGCTAAGGCGGCGCAGAACGCTCGGCAGGCCGAGCTGGCGCGATTACGGGCCGAACTCGAAGCTCGCAAAGAGGAGCGGGCGCGGCTGCAGGCCGAGCGGGACCGGTTGACGGCGGTGCTGGACCAGGCGGGCGAACTGTTGGCGCGGCTGGCGCAGTCGCGGGCGGCGGTCGGGCTGTCGCAACAGCAGGTCCGCACCGACGACGAGATCGCCGCCGCCGCGGACGATGCGTATCAGATCGCGAAACGGCAGCTGTATGCCTTCACCGTAGGGATGAATCCCTCTGCGGCACACATTGTTTCGGAATATGCCGTCGCCGCCGCGGACGCCATCACCGGCGACGACGCGCACGCCGCGATTCAGCGGCTTCAGGCGATCGAGGCGGGCCTGCACACCCTCGACACACAATTCGGCTCAGAGGTTTCCGGCCGCGATGGGAAGCCCAGCGCTGCGCCGATGGGCCCCGAACAGTTGGCCCAGGTACTTGCCGCAGCGGGCGTCGAGCTGCCCGAACAGCGGACGGCGACGTTCTTGCTGGCCGCGGCGGAGCGGGCGCTCAACGACCCGCAGCGCACCGATATCCCCGACCAGACGCGGCAAGAGTTGACCGCGGCCGTAGCCGAATTCCAGCGGTCGCTTCGGCAGTCGGCCGCGATCCGCGCCGAACGTGAGCAGGTCGGTGGCGCCCCGATCGGCAATTGGGGCAAAGTGGTCGGCGATCGACTGGTGATCGTTGCCGACGAAACCTCGGGCGGCAACCCGATCAGCGATCCGGGAACCCTGACGGCGCTGGAATCGGCTGGGGTCGTGGTCGAGCGGCGTGCGGTGGCCGCGGACGGTACGGTGACCGTCGCCTACTGGAACAGTGGTGCGTGGCGAACCGAACCGCCGCAGGTGATCGGACCTGACCAGCGGGTCGCGGGCAGCACCGAGTCCGCCGTGCTGGGCAGTCTCGACGCCCGACTGGCACAGCAACTGCAGACCCTGCGGAGGGTGCAGGAGGTCTTGGCGACCCAGGCACTCGCTGGGGTGTCGGATGTGGACAGCAGCATCGATCCGGTGGCCGCAGCCACCACGCTGGCCGCTGAGGTCGAGCGTCTGGATGCTGAACTCGATGACGTCGCCAGGAAAGTGGCGCAGATCGAGGCCGAGATCGAGCAGCTCGCGGCCGAACACGCCGAGCTCGTTGCCGCGCTGCAGCAGTTCGACGAGATGCCGGAGCCGACTGAGGTGCTCCGGGAACTGGGGCAGGCCCGCGCGGCGGCCCAGATCGTCATGCGGGACCAGCTGCAAGCCGAACTCGACGCACTGCGGTCCCAACAGGCGAGGCTGCAGGCACGTCGAGACAAGCTGATGGGTCCGGACGCGCCTGATTCGACCACCCAGAACTCGGATCGGTCGGGACTGCTGCGCGCACTGGCCGAGGCGAATGCCTGTGCCGAACAGATCACCCGCGAACGTAACCGGCTCGCCCGGATGGCCACCCGGCAGGCCGCCAATCTGATCGATCGCCTGTACCAGCGGGTCTTCATGGGCTACCCGGATCCCGAGCAGCGTGCCGCCGTCCGGGCGAAACTGCAGGAGTTCAGCCGCGCGGATGATGCGAAAGCCAATGGCGCCAATGCGTTCCAGCGGTTGTCCAGGGCGGAGCGCTTGTGTGCTCAGAGCAACATGTTGGAACAGGCCGCTGTCGACGCCGTTGAGCGGCGTCGCGCCGAAATGCGCCGTCCAGAGGTAGTTGCCCTGGTGCGGGCGCTCGAGGGGCTGGTCGAGTACCCGGAGCGGATGACTCCGTCGCAGTTGCTGGAGCTGGCGCGTCAGCAGCTGGGGCGTATGGACCTGCCGAAATGGGCATGGGAGCCCCTGGCCCTCGCGGCGGCCGGATACGAGGACGCGATCTCGGATGGCACATCGCCGAGCCAGGTCCGGAATGAGACCGCCATGCGTTTGGCGGAGACTTTCGATTCATTGCTCATCAACTGCGACGGGCTGACATTCGACGAAATGTGGGCCGCGGCGCAAGCGGTGCTGTCGGGGGAGTCTGACGAACTGACCGGGCGGGTCGAGCTCCGGGAGGGCGTCGAGCTGTCGCTGGATGACTACACGGCGTTGGACCAGATCCTGGCCGACCATGAATTCGCTCTTGCCTGGGACAGTGGCAATCAGACCGCGACCGATCCGAAAGAGGTTGCGGAGCAGCAATATTCGAAGAACGCTGATTCGAAGGCCACCGAGCAGGAGACGACCGCGCAGGGGATCGCCGAGTCGGGGACGACTGCGTCGGAGACCGACGATCCGGAGCAGACCGAGTCGGAGGTCCGTCGCATGTTGACGGGTGCGCTTTCGGCGGTCGGCGGTGGTCCGGACCGCATCGGCGCCCTCCCACTCGACCAGCTGGCCGACGAGGTTCGCCTCCAGCTGGCTCTGCTGGACCCCGATGACAAACACCACGGCGAACTTTCCGAGGCGCTCGCGGAATTCGACGCGCTGGTCGAGCGGCTCACCGACGCCGCCGTGCGGGCGGAACTGGAACGCCTCGGTGGCCTCCCGATCGGCACCTGGGGTCGGCTGATCGGCGGCAGGCTGATAATCATCCTGCCCGCCGGGGTGCAAGACCCGGTGCTGGACGTGTACGTGCGCCAGGCCGCGGATCGGCGTGGGGTCGAGATCGAGTTGTGGCAGGCGGGAGTCAATGCTGCGGGTCGGCCGACGTTGCGCACGCAGCGGAATGGTGAGTCGGTGGCTGGGCGGCCGATGGCTACGCAGGCCGGATCGCCGAACCCTGTTCTGACCGCGCTGCTGCAGGAACACGCGCTGCGAACGCTGCGGGATGTGCTGATCGAGCAGGCATTCCGGGTGCCGCCCGGAATGCAGGGAATGCCGGTCGCGCGGGAGGAACAACGGCTGCGGGTGCTGCAGCGGGCTCAGCAGCGTCTGGCCCGGTTGCGGGCACGGGCCGCCGGACTCGGTGGTGAGTCGCCGGAGTGGGCGGCCGCCGCGGCCGACGTCATGGAAGCGCGTCAGCAGGTTGCCGACCTGTTCGCTGAGCTGCTGCCCGAACAACTGCCGCCGGAGGACCGGCGGACGGCGCAGGTGCACGCGATCATCGACCTGCTGGCGGCCGATGTTCGCGGCGCCGAGGACATCGAGGCCACGCTGTGCTCCTATGCCGATGGTCTCGAACAGTTGCTGTCCGACTATGGTGTCGCGTCGGGCGGAACCGGGAAGGGACCAGGGGGCCAGGCGCAGCGGTTGCGGAAGCTGCTGACGGGTTTTCGTGACCTCCGAAAACGCCTCTCGCCAGCGGAATTCGCCGCTGTCTCTGCCGCGGTCGCGGGCCTGGGAAGTTCCGTTGAACCTGATGCTCCAGTTGATGACGGTCCGGTCGATGGGGAGTCTGCGGCTGAGGCCAAAGCTGAGGAGGTAGCCGATTTCGAGGCGAGGCTGAAGCGGGCAGAGTTTGCGCTGGACCAGTTGGGGAGGCTGGGCGCCGAACCCACTGACGAAAAAGAGGACCGCTCGGCGGCCGCTGTCGAGAAAATGCGTCAGCAGGTCGCCTACGTGCGCGACTTGCGCGCCGAGCTGGCGCGGGCCCGCGCGGAATTGGTCGACATCACAGGCTTGGGTGACGCTGCGGACGGTGCGACGGTCGAGGGCACCACCCCCGTGCAGAGTGCTGCCGCGTCGAAGTCGGGAGGTTCCGGGTCGGGCAAGGGCGGTCCGGGGTACACGCTCACTGAACGTCTCGGATCTTCGATACTGCGCGTACTGCCGGAGATGATGGTGCCGGGTGGGGCACTCGATCAGGTGCTCGAGAATTGGGGTTTGGGCGGAGTATCCGAATCGTTGCGGGCGCTGGTAGCGGCTGGTTTCGCGGCGCACGGGGGAGATGTCAGGGCGTCGCGCCTACCGAGTGGAGCGGTGACCATCACCGGCTACGCGGCCAATGATGATGGCTCTGGTGGTCGGGGTAAGCGTTGGGTGAGTGTCACGGCCGATCCCGATACCGGGGAAGTGCAGGTCAGGTGGCGGGCGCAGGCTGAGGGCGACCCGACCGGGTGGACCCAGCTGATGTCGGACTGGGGCAATTCCGACGATATCCGCGAGGAGGCCGCGAACTGGTTCCATGAAGTGGTCGGTGACCCGTCGGATGGGACGGCGCGCACTGTCACGGCGACGTTGTCCGGGCGGGAGCCGGACCGGGCGTTGACCGTGACTGTGAAGGGAGTTCCTGGGGGGGAGAAGACGTTCCGGGAGTCCGGCGGCGGATCCCGCCCTGCTCCGAAGCCGGACGGCAACCACGTCGATCCTGGTTCCGGCGGTGCGTCGGAACCTGCCGATGGCGCCGGTGCGGAGCAGACTGTCGCCGCCGCGCTGTCCGGTGAGCCGGGAGGCACACTCACTCTGCGGGACGGATCCACGGCCATGAGCGTGCTTCCCTACGTGGCTGATGAGGAACTCAGCCGGGTGCTCCGTGAGTGGGGGCTGAGCGATATGTCCACGTCGCTGCGGGCGCTCATAGCGGCTGGTGTCGCGACTCATGGGGGAAATGTCACGGTGTCGCGCTTGTCGGGTGGGGCGGTGATTATCACCGGCTATCCCGCCGACACAGACGGTGCTACTGGTAAGGGTAAACGTTGGTTGAGTTCGACCATCGAGCCTGCCACCGGGGCTGGACAGGTGAAGTGGCGGGTGCAGGGCGAAAGCGCTCCGGTCGGATGGCACACGTTGATGTCGGACTGGGGCAACGTCGATGATGTCCTCGAGAGAGCCGACCGCGAATTCCAGGAAAAGTTCGGTGACCTGTCGGACGGGACGGCGCGGCCGGTTACCGCGACCCTGTCCGGTGCGAAGCCGAACCGGACGGTGACGGTCACGGTGGGGGGAATGCCGGACAGGGAGTTGATATTCCAGGAGTCCGTCGGCGAATCCTGCCGTGCCGGGACGATGGACCGTGAGACCACGCGGGAAGAGCTCCTGGACGACGCCGGCTCGGCCAGCCCATCACCACAATTCGGGCCGTTCGAACCTGGTGATACGTCCATGCCTGCGGAAACAGATACCTCTGTGTCTGCCGACAGCACCTCTCTTGTCGACACGTCTGCGGTTTCGTCGGGCGGTATGGATTCACAGGGTGAGGTTGCCTCGACTGCTGGGGATCCGGACTTTGATGTGTTGTCGGCCGAGGTCGGGGCGTTGGTATCGGACTTGGCGCGCGATGCCCAGGAGATGATTGACCATCAATCGATGGTGGGGCGGCAGGCGTTGCGGCAGATGCGTGCGGTGCTGGCCGAACTCGGGGTGGATGCAGAGGAATTGGGGCCAGGCGTGTTGCGAGGCGCGGCATTCGCCGCCGCGCGTGGTGCGGGGGTGCCCGAGGTTGAGAGGTTGGCGTTGCTGTATGCGCGGACTGCTTGGGATGCGGCTGAGGAGGCGGGGGATCGGCTGCGGGGGGTGCTGGCGAAGCTGAAGGCTCTGCCGCAGAAATACGACGCCTCGGGTGTGTTGTCCGGTGATCCGCAAGCGTTGGTGGGGATGATGGCCGAGGCTGCGGTCCTGGTGTCGGATTTGTCGGACGCTGTCCGGGAGGAGCGTGGGCATCAGTCCACGGTGGCAGCGGCGGCGTTGCGGCAGATGCGTGTGTTGCTGGCCGAACTCGGGGTGGATGTGGAGGAATCGGGGCCGGGTGCGTTGCGGGGCGCGGCATTCGCCGCCGCGCGTGGTGCGGGGGTGCCCGAAGTTCAGGCGTCAGCGTTGCTGCATGCCCGGAGTGCTCGGGATGCGGCCGAGGAAGCGCAAGGCCGGCTGGAGGAAGCGTCGGCGAAGCTGGAAGAGCTCGAGGCGCTATGGGCACGCCAGCGGGACATGCGCCGCAGTGACTCGGGTGCTGGTGCGCCGAAGACGCCGGATTCGATGGGGCAGGCCGTCGATACCTCTGTGGTGACGGGCAATGCCGGGTCGGTCGAGGGGGCCGGGCAAGTTGCGGAACTGGCGGGTAAGAGCAGCAAGTCGCGTGGCGGGGATCCGGAAGCCGGGTCCGATGGTCTCGCGACAGATGAGTCTGCCGGGCAGCGGTCCGGGGCGGCGGCCGCGGGTCGGGGGCAGGGCGCCGGGGCGCTGACGATGGCCGATCTCGCCAGAATCTCCAAGGTGGAGGCCTTTAAGAAGGCGGTTGATTCCCGCTTGGCGGAGATGTTCTCGGTTTTTGGTGACGACGAATTCTCGGTGACGGCTTCGCGTTCGTTGCGGCAGGTCAGCGGCGAAGGGCAGATCGGTCTCCAGCTTGATTTGCGTTTCGATTCGGCTGGTGGGGAGAAGTTCGTGGCGGAGCTGATGATGTATCAGCGCGGTGGCCAGTGGCAGGTGTGGTGGGAGTCGACGGCCCCTGTATTGGACTCGAAGGGGCGGGCTGAGGGAGGCGAGCCGAGTTCCGAGCGTATGCGGGCAATGTTGGGGGCAATGCGGTCGCAGATGGCGGGCTGGCTGGATGCCAATGACGTCGCTTGGCAGGGATCCGTCGACGAGGTGATCGCTGTCGATGCCCGGAATGTGGCTGTGCACGGCCATAAATACGGCAATCAGATCCAGCTGATCCTCGAGGGGGTGAAGGCGGGTGATTCTTTGGCTGTGCGCCTGGCCGAGCAGAAATTGGAGTATTACCAAGAGCTACGTTCCAAGGCTTTGAAGGAGCAGCCCGTCAGGGAGGACGCTGTTAAGGCGGTGGACCAGCCGCTTGCGGTGTTGAAGAAGGCGCTCGAGGCGGCACGGCGGGCCGGTGCGGGCGTTGCGGGGCAGGCTGGTCGGTCTCCCGCGACCGCTGCGGATCCCCGGCAGGAGGCTGTGGATGGGCCCGATCCTGTTGCGGGCGTGCCGGGTTCGACGAGCTTGTCACCTACGGTGGCTACTGGTGGGGAATCGGCGCCCGGTGCGTCTTCATCATCCGATGCTGTGGCGTCGGATGATGTGGACACATCGGGTGAGAGTGCCACGGGTGCAGTGGATTCCGGGCAAGGCTGGGATTCCGGTTGGGAACCTGGTGTCTTCGATTCAATGTTTGCCGGGTTGTCTGGCGGTGCTGCTTCCGATGATGTCGTTGCGGCGGCGCGGGATTACCTGAAACAGCTGCAGAACGCCGGGGAGCGCGAGTGGAGTACGCGTTTGATGGTGGCGTTGGCGCAGTACGTCGACGGGGCGGACGGTACCTACGGTCTGGCGTTGGCGCAGATGGGGTTGACGCCGGTTGATCTGGGTGGGGGCCATCTCGGGTTCGTGGCGGGGAGCCTGGCGGATGCGGATTCGGTGGTGGTGTATGCGGGTGCGGGGGGATTGAATCCGCAGTCGGCCGAGACGGCGGGTGTCACCGATGTGTTGGCGCAGGTGCGTGCGGCTGATCCGAGTGGTCGTGTGGCGGTAGTCGTTCCGGTCGGCGGAGGTGTGTCGGGTCTGGACGACGCGTTAGCGAGTGTCGGGCATCGAGCGCCGCGGATCGTTGTCGTCGGGGACGGGCCTGACGCGGATAGAAAGGTATACGCGGCGACCAGCTCGAGGTCTGTGGCTGCGGTGGTGTTGCGGGGTGTGGCGGGTGCGCCGGACGTGAGGTTGCTGTCTGGGCTCGGGGTGGATGTGTTCGCGGTGGCGCCTGCCGATGCAGAGGACATATCGGGCGCGGTTTCGCTGCCGGCCGGAGTGGAGTCGATTCGTGGCGATGAGATCGGCCGTGTCGCGATTGGTTCGGACGGAGCGTCCCAACCGAACGGCGATGACGTCGGGTCGGGATCGAACGGCGCCCCGGGGGAGGGGACGGTCGGTGCTGGCTTGGCCGGCGCGTATGCCGAGGCGGTGAGGGAGTGCGAGTCGAGCTCGGCCCGTCTCGGTGAGCTCGCGGCGGAACTCCGGCTCGGAGAGGTGGGCTCAGAGGCTGCGGATCTGCGAGCGTTGTGTGATGCGGCGGTGCGGAAACTGGCTGAGGACCTGAAATCGGACGCAGCGCGACACAAGCAGCCACCGGAGCTGGGTGCGGTGCTCGCGAGCGTGCGGGGACCGGTCGAGCAAGCCTTGGCCAAACAGGTCGTAGAGATTCACCGGCTGGCTGAGCGTGTCATCCGATTGAATGAGCGGGCTCGGCGGATCGCGGGTCTGGAGGCGCTGCTGCGGGGTATCGCCGACGAGCGGTTGCCGGAGTTCAGGGAGCGGATGCGACGGCTCGATGAGTTCGCCCGGTCTCGTGCCCGCGCCGCCCAAGCCGGTGTGCGGCTGAATACGGTGGAGGATGCACTCGACTACGGTTTGGCGGAGTTCGCCGTACCGGGGCAGATGCGTGCCAGGGCCGTAGTGCGGCGATTCGATATCGCGGGACGGGCCCTCGAGCTGGCTGTGCGGCTCACCGGGATAGGTGTGCGGTGGGATTCGAATGAGCGGGCGTTGAATGGGGGAGCGCGCGGAGTCGTCGAACTGAGGGAAATACGCGAAGCAGCAGTCCAGGCGCTGCGCTCGGAGTTACCGGCCGGGATGTCGGGGCAGGTCCAGCCAGGGGTGCTGGAGCAGGCCCGCAGAACAGCAGAGGGGGCACCGCATTATCAGTTCTCCCGGTGTCTGGTGGAGTTCGATGCGCTGGTCACCGAATTCGGTGCGGACTTCGGGTGGACCGAGTTCGATGCGTGGGATTGCGGGCTGGGGCTGATCGATTTCATGCGCGAGCGGCTGGGACCAACGGGTGTGGAGGTGCTGCCCGAGCTGCCCGAGTTCCTGGTGAACCAGATTCTGCGGCAGGGGATGAGCGCCGGGTTGCTTGCGGTGGCGCTCGGTGCGGACTGGCATCGGGGGGAGCTGTCCGAGGAAGACGCGCAAAATATTGTCCGCGCTGGCGGGTGGGTATGGCGGACGGTGCACAAACAGGGTGATCCGGTCGCACATGTGGTCCTGCTGTATCGCGCTGATGACGGTGTGATCTACCAGCGTGAGCAGATCGGTGGCGTCCCGCGCGACGAGCCGTACAAACCGAAGGCATTGGCGGAGGGGGAGAAGGCATTCCACATCGTTATGACGGCCGGTGGTTTGCCGGAGATTTCGATGTCGGACGGGACCGTTTCGAAGGCGCGGGCTGGCGTTGACTGCCCGGAGTCGGATGTCCGAATCGGGTGGCGTCCAAACGACGAACCTGTTCCAGCGCTTCGGGTCGAGCTGTCCGAGTGGTTCGACACGTGGCCCAGCAGAGCGCATGCCCGCGCCTGGTTCCGCGCTCGGTTCGGGCACATACTGCCCGAGGGCATCGACTCCAACCGTGTCGATGCGGCAGCCGATCTGCTGGCGGATCTAGTTGACGCGTGCCCGGTGTATCCGGCCACGATCGAGGTACAGGTGCGCGATGTCGATGGTGCACCGACTGTGCGCGTCGCTACGACCTTCGGTCCTGCTCTGCAGCTCGGTCCACAGGTGGACGATCTTCCGGTGGCTCGTCTCGACGATCCCCCGGATCGTCCTGGTCCGACCGGCTCGGTGATCGGTGACCTGTTGTACAGCCGTGCTTACCGCGCCGACGCCGTGGTGGGCGAAGACCGCACTGAGGTGTGGTTCGACTATCAGCTGACGGTGCCCGCCGCATCGGCGGCTGCCCTCGTCTACACCGAAGACCCTGGTGCCGACGCCCGTCGGGTCATCGAGAAATTGAATGACGGGAAACGCTATTCGTTTGCGGGCACCGATCACAACGGCCGGTCGCGCCGGTTCCGGCTCGACGACATTTGCAGTGTCGCGACGAAAAATGCCGCCGGAGAGATCAACGGCGTCAACTTCGCTACCGATCCTGGTGAGATCGCGGGCGTCGATGAGTGGTCCCGCGAGCCCATTCGGCTGGACCACACCACATACGTCCCCAAGGATGACGTCGGCAGTTCAGAAGCCGAATCGGACTGGTCGTACGGATTCCCGGTGCGGGCGGAGTGGGCGGACGACGCGATGCGCCGACGATTCGTCTACGTTCACGCGCACGCCGACGAGAACGGGTTCGCGATTGCGGTCAAGTCGCCTCGGTCGGGAAAGTTGGTGACGCTTTACGTCGACGGGTGGACCTTCGGGATGGCGCTCGCGGCGAACCAGCACTTCCGACAGGCGGTCGTCGCCGATCCCACGGCGATGGTGAGCTTTCTGTCATGCAGTCCGGGAGGGGGGCCCGCGGCGTTGGCGGCCGTCATGGCGTTGCGTGCTGCTGGGCTGGATTTCGACGTGTGGGTACCGAAGCGCAATTTGACGTTCTTTCGGTGGCCCGCGCCGCTGTATGGCGGCGCCGCAGTCGCCGGTGTTGCTGCCGAGGTGAAGCGGGACGCGACCGGTGCGATCGAAGAGCCGACGTACATCCTGTACAGGGTCCGGCGGAAACAAGCCGGAGATGATGATGAACCATCGGAAACGACAGACGAGCCGGAAGCCGGTGCGAGTGTCGGCCCGGTCGATCGTTTTGGTGGGGGCTTCAGCCGTCGGGGTGTGATGGCGCTGGCGGGTGAGTTGGCGGCGGCGGTCGCCGTGACCGGTGTGACCGGCGCCGCGGGGAGTGCATTCACCGAGGGCGGCACGGTCGACGGCCACGAGAGCGTGCCCTCGGCGGAGCAGGGGCCGCAGGCCGCAACTGGCGGGATCGAGAGTTCGGGTGCTGCGGATGACGCCGTGCAGACGAACCGACCCGATGGCACCGCCGCTTACACCTCTTCCAAACCTGGCGAGATTCTCGCCGCCTCTGGCGGTGTGGGTGCGGATATCGACGCGAACACTGCTGCACAACAGGGGAATAGGCGAGAAGGCGGTCTCTGGGGGATAGGTAGCCTTTGGCGGAAGATCCTGACCGCAGCCGCACACGCGTTCCTGCCGACGACCACAGCATTCGCCGCCACACCGGGTAGGTCATTCCTTTCGTGGAAAGGTGCGCCATTCGAGGCAAGGACTGTCGATGAGGTCGTGTCAGCGTTGGGTGAGCAAGACGCCGCGGTCGTATCGGTGTTGCGGAACCTGGCGCGAACCGCATTCGATGCGGGGCGTGGGGTGGTGCGGGTGCAAGTCGGCACGACCGAATCCGGTGAGTTGGCTGTGGAGGTACACGACGATAGGGGCGTGCTGCTCACGGTGACGGTGTCGGGCACCGAGTTGACCGCGACATGGCAAGTGCTGCAGCAGAACCGGAGCGGGTTCGATATCGCGCTCGCGCAAACGGCGGAGTTCGACGCCGATCGTGTCGGCGAATACTCGCTGCGGGAGGTCATGGCGGTCCTGAACCGCTACGTCGGCGCCCATGACCTGACCGTGCGGGTGACGGTGCCGTTGCGTAAGCAACCTCCGCACGTGGCGCAAATTCCGCACATGGTGTGGCGGGTCGGCAATCTGCCGTTCGGCGTGCTGCCCGAGGATGCCGATGGTGGCCCTGCGGCGTACCAGCCGTCGACATCCCCCAGCGGATTGCGTCCCGAAAACCCGAATGACGATCTGGGTATCAGTCCGGCCGAGTCCATCGGGACGTACCGGAATCCGGAAGCAGCAGCACCCTTGACAACCCGCCTGCGGGAAGCGCTCGTGGGGCTGCGGGATGGTCCTGAGCGGATGCCCCTCGTGTGGGAAGCGCTCGGGGCCGACGCGGACGATCCAACCCGGGATCCTCTGCGCAGAGCGCTGCAGGCTCTTATCGCTTATCCCGAGCGGATGTCCCTCGATGACCTGGTCGCGGTAGCGCGCGAGGTGACGTCGTGGCCGCAGTTGTCCGGCGAAGAGTGGGCGAAGGTGGCCGGGGTGCTGGTCGATTACGATGCCGTGGTCGCGGCGGCGGTATCGGCGCACCGGCAGCGGTTGGGCGGTGTGCCGGTTGGTGATTGGGCCACAGTGCTCGATGACCATGTTGTGGTGCTCACCCCGGCGGGCGTGGATGACCCGGTGCTGGATCCGCAGGTGCGGCAGGCGATCGAGGCGCACATCCCAGTCGAGCGCTTGCGGATTCGGCTCGATGCCTCCGAACAGCCTGTGGTCGAGCGGTGGATCCGCGGCGACTGGAGGACTGCGGTGTCGTCGAGTCGTGAGTTGGCGATGCCCGACGATGCTGACGGAAACGTCTACGCATGGTTCGAGGACTGGTTGGGGGAGCTGTACGAGCCGTCCGATGTGCCCCAGGCGGTGGAAGACTTCAGGACGGTGTGGGGTTACCTGCGTAATGACCCGGCGTCGCCGGGGTTCGACGCCGGCCGGGTATTCGACCCTGCGCGTGAGTACGAAATCGCGCTCTTGTTGGGGCACAAGTGGCCCGTACACGCGATTTTTGCCGGAAGGTTCCTTGTTGCGCAGGGACTCGGTGATGTTGTGATGGCTGTCTCCGGCTGGAAAGGCGAGGCGGACACGGCAAAGTTCTTCGCTGAGCGGGTGGGCTTCCCCGGAGACCAGATCATCGTGGAACGGTACGCCGTGAACACTCCCCAAAACGTCGAGAAATCGATGCCGATGCTGGCGGACCATCTCGGTCTGGATGGTGTCGAGGATCTCGCAGGTAAGAACATCCTCGTTTTCGCTCGGCCACCCCACGGGCGGCGCGGGGGCTTGATTGTGGAGAAGTTCGGCCCACGGTTCGACCAGATTGCCGTGGTGTCGGTCGATGTTTCGGTCGAGGCATTCCTTCGTTACGGATTGCCGAGCGGCCCATCCGAGACGCCGAATCATGACGACATCGCGTTGGTGTTGCTGAACGAAGTGCGACTGCTGGCAGAACCCCTCGGTGAGGGCTTCGGTCTCGGACAAGCGGTACCAGAGGAGGTGCGCGAGGCCTATGACCGCCTCAGTGCGGTATTCGGGCCGGATGAATATGTGCGGCTGAGCGGCTCTGTGGGGGAGTCGCTGCGACTTCGGCAGCGAAACTTGCAGTTGGTAGCAGAATCTGTTGCCGCGCAACATATTCGGACCTCGACTCCTCCGAAAGCGGCAGTGGCCGAGGTGGCGGGGATGTTCGACGCGGCACGCGCCGTCGATGCCACGGACGCGCAACTAGCCGATATCGCTGCGCACATCCAGCTCCTGGAGCAGACGGCCGAGACCTCCGGCTTGTCGCCCGAGCAGAACGCTACCCTCGCGGCATTGCGCGCGGAGCGGGACGAACTCGTCACTCGCCGCGCCAGGGCCCGTATCGACTGGTACGCGCACGCCGACCGTTTGCAGTTGGATCCGCCGCGGCTGGGCGCGCACGAGACCGCTCCGATGCCTTACCAACTCCCGCAACTGCTGACCACGCTGGACGATCAGCTCATCGCGGCGGAGGACGATATCGATGAGTTGACCACCGAAGTCGAGGAACTCGACTATCGGTTGCGTGGCGATCCGCCTATTCATCAGCTGAACCTCAGCGGCGATGTGGACAAGCAGCGGGCCGCTAACGCGGCCGATCAAGCCGAGCGGCGGCGGCTGGCCGAAAGGCGCGTAGCCGCAAGGGAAGAACTCGCGTCCCGGCTGGCCGATCGGGACAGGTTGCGCGGCGAACGCGCCGAGTTCGCGGAGATGCTCGGTCAGCCTGCCACCCTGACCCCGGACCGGTTGGGGGAGACCGCACAACGTTTCCTGGGCCGGTGGGCGCCGCTCGAAATGCTTGCGGCAGTCGCGGCTCGCGCCGAAGAAGCCGGTGCGGATCGGATGCGGATCCTCGCCCCGCTGGTCGATAAGCTCGCCGGGCTGGCGGATACTTCAGATGATCCTGACGAGCTGTTGGCTGCGGCACGCGAGGTCATGACACGTCCTGGGCTGCCGGAAGATCACTGGGGTCTGATAGCGAAGGTTCTGGCCGATTACGACGAGCCGGTTGTGGGGAACGCCGACGACACGGGCGGGCTCTCCACGGACGACGCGGCGACCGACACCTCCGTGAACGCGGCAACCGGCACTGCGGAGCCGACACCGCTCCAAGGCGCCCGCGGGCTCGGCTTCTCCGAGGTGTCGGGGCCCGAGGACCTCGATGCCGTGACTCCGGACGCGCTCGATCGCGGTGAGACTTTCCCATCGGATGACGGCAGCGGGCAAACGGAACCTGCCGATGGCACTGCTGGATACACCTCATCCGGTGGTGCGGGTTGGAGTCGGCGTGGTGTATTGACTACGGCTGGCCGGGTTGCAGGTGGGGCGGTGGTGGTTGGGTCCGGGTTGGTGGGGGGTGGTGATAGTGCCGCCGAATCCAGTTGGTTGCATGAGACTTTCGGTACTGAGGTCGCCGAGCTCGTCAATTATTCGGAGTCGTTGTGTCGGCGGATCAATGAGCTGCTGCTGAGCGAGCGGCCTTGGACGATCGGGTATGGGGATCGGACCGTGGTGGATCACGATGCCCGAATGATTCTGATCGACCAGGATGCCCAGTCGGATCCGGCGCAGGTTGTGTATCTGCTCGCGGTGGCGGTTGGGGAGGCTGGTGGAGATCCGCTGCGGTATTTGGCTTTTGTGCCGAATCCGGAGGGGATGTCTCGCGAGGATTTTGTAGAGGCGTATCTGCTGGCGCGGTTCTCGCAGTACGCGGATCATCTGTTGGTGGCCGCGCAGGCTCGGTGGGAGATTCTGGAGGGGTCCCGTGCCGAGGGTGCGCCGGTCGATATTGTCGAGTTCGAGCCTGTTGATTTCGACATCGAGCCGAATAAGCATGGGGAGGAGGTCGCCTATGAGCAGTTGAGGATCGGAATCTGGGATCCGCAGATTGCGCGTGAGTGGATTGCGCGGGAGTTGATGGAGGATCCCGACGCGCCCTATTACGACTCTTGGGTGGAAGAGGCTGAGTCGCAGTGGGATGCGGCCAATGGTGGCGAGCGCTCCGGTGGCAATAGTGTGGCGGCCGTTGAGGATCCCAGGGCTGGTATTGCTGGTGCGCCTGGTGATGGGGTGGTTGCGGGGGCAGCTGCGGTGGGTGCTGGTGTTGCGGGGTTCGGTGGTGATGAGCATGGTGGTTCGGGTCGTGATGGCGGATTCTCGAATGAGGGGGACGCTCCGTACACGCCACCGCCCATGCCGCATTCGGCGACCAAGCCGGGTGCGGAAGTACCAGCTGACCTTCTCGAAGAGAACCTTCAGGTAATTCTGAGGGTTTTGCGGGAAGTCCACCACCTCGACGAATCCGACGCTGTTTATCGGATATTGGCGGAGGCGGACGCAGAGCAAGTTGAGGCGGCACGCCTCGAGTTGGGCGGATTCGATCGGCAGATCCTGAGTGCACGGATTGGTCCGGCGGACGACGCAGATGTCTGGGTGAGAGCACTTCGGCAGGCCCGCATGACACACAGAACGCAATATCTGGAGGACGAGCGGGCCGCGATTGAAAACCTTGCCGAAAAGGTTGGGGAGCTGGCTGAATCGGACGGTGCGAACGACAGCGGCGTCACGAGACGCACAGTGGTCAAGGGTGGGGTAGCCGCGCTCGTTGCGACAGCTGTTGCGGTTCCATCCGGCGAGGACGGCAATCTTTCGCTCGACGATGTTCCGCAATCACCGATCCTGGAGACCGGACTCGGTCCGGAAATCGACGCCCTGGTCGACGGGCTGGCCCGGCGGTCCGAATATTTCATGGTGCAGTTCAACCGTGCTCGCGGCAACGGTCAGACGATCGAAAATGGTGGCGACAAGTGCCATTGCGATGGAACCCACGGTACGTACAGCCGTGATAAAACGCTGGTTCAGGTGGACTGTGCCGAAATAGCGAACCGTGCGCAAGAAATTGCGATGGAGCGAGGGGAGACTGATCCGGATCGGATTGCCGATGAGATCGCGGCGCGAATCCTGCTCACACTCGCGCATGAACTCGGCCACGCAAACTATGGTGTGGACACCGCCAAGGCTCCTTGGCAAGTGGGGACGACCAGGGCACACTGGATCGCCATTGAGCTGCGCAAGCGTTACGAGAACGAGGCACACGCCGCGCTCGTATCCGCCCGAGTGCGTCGTGAGCTCGAGAAGCAATTGGGCAGCCTGCCACCGGATGCTTTCACCACGAACAAATATGGCGAGATGGAGGCATATGACGACATCGGTCGGATAACCCTCCCGGAGGCCATCGATCGCGTCGCGGATCGGATGTTCTACCGTCTGAAAGAAGACGGGCACGACTACGGCGGTTACCGCCAAGGTCTCATCGATTATTGGTACAGCGGTCCCACCGGCCTCGGTCGCGATATCGACGAGCTCCTTGCACACGCACCCCTGCTGGCACAACGAATGCGTGATCTCCAGGCTGACGGTTGGACCTTCCAACCGTCTGAGGATGCGAGCCGGACTGAGATTCATCCCACGGGCAAGGCAATCAGCGTCGGGGTTTCCGATCTGATCTCGGCTGAGCAGAAGGTGTTCTTCCTGGCGAAAGCTATCGGCCGCGTTATGTCCGGGATCGAGGTGGAGCCGCGCGGTCCGGGGATAACGGAACAGGAATGGATCGATCGCGAACTGCTGAAGCAGTTCCGTATGGAGGCCGTGGCTTGTCTTGTCGCCTTCGAAGCGCAGCGGGAAATCTGGAACAACAGGGGTGTCGACATCAGCGACTTCCCGGAGGACGAATGGGGTGGCGAGCCGGACGCCTTCGGAGCGGCGGGCGCTTACGACGATTTCGCCGCCGACCACATCACGTGGGATCAGGCAGTCCAACGGCTTGTCGATGAGATCCAAAGCAAGCCCGAGGTGCCCGCCCACCAGCAAATGCGGCAGCAAGTGGAGGGCCTGTGGGATGAATTCCGCCTGCCCAACGGAGCTGATGCGGATCCGCTCGCATCCGGTTTCGAGTCCCTGGAGCCGGGGATGGATAGTACGCAGGTCCCGGGGCCTGGTGAACAACCCAGCGGACTGGATGCGGGTGCGATAACCGGGGCGGTGGCCGCCGGTTTCGCGGCAGCCGACCTTCCTGGCTCGGGCGCGGGTGCACCCGCGCCGCGACCGGAGGCTGGAGTCGCAGCCCAGAACAGGCAGGCGAAACAGGTTGTTGCCGAACAGGTGTCGGATACCCGTGTGCACCTCGGCGGGCTGGTTGCGAACGGAAAAATCTCGCTCGCTGATCTCGTGAAGATCACGGAATTCCTGCGGGCGGCGCATAGGCAGGGTGAGGTGGCGCTGCCGCATGCGATCGCGGTGACACCGCTGGAGAGCGGGAATTTCTGCGAGTCCTGGGTGGAGGATGTGCCGGGTGGGCAGCAGCGGGTGCTCGTGCTGAGCGAGCGGGTGTTCGCCGAGCCCGGATGGCTGGCGGACCAGTTGGCGAAGCGGAAGGTTCACCCGTGGGCCGAGGGACGGTCGCGCGACGACCTCACAACTGTTCTCGCATATGGGATCGCGGATGTCGCGTATCAGTCGGTCGTGCGCCATCCCGAGGTCGATGATGTCGAGTCGGCGCTGCAGGGCTTCTATCAAGACGGTCCGGGCGGCGGCGACTTCGACGAATTCGAGTACGCGATGTGGAAGCCCAAGCAGTTCCCGGAGTTCTACTCCGACATGAACGGCCTGAAACTCCGCGAGGCCGTCATCGCCACACTGTTCCAGGCGCTACCCGGAGGCAGGCCCCTGCGCGACGGCGAACATATTCTCCTCGAGCAGTATCCGGGTGTCCGCCCCGGCAGCAGGGCTGGCGCTGCGGAGGAACGCAAGTTCATCCCCGGCGTCCAAGTCTACGAGAACAGCAGGCAATCGAACCTGATCGCGCCTGCGCATTCGCTGCTGCCGGATGGAGAACTCGTTGCAGCGCTGCGTGATTGGGGTTTCGGTGACGACACCACAGAGATCCTGCGGCAATCGCTCGCATCCGGCGTCAGCGAACGCGGCGGCTACGCGGACGTCGCCTACGACGAGAACTCCCGGCAGCTGACGATTCACGGGGCCGGTGCCGATTTCTCGCACTGGCTGACGGTCGAGGCCCCCAGCGGTGCCGACGGCGCGGACGCGAAATTCACCTGGACGGTCGAATGCGACAGCCAAGGGTGGCCAACCGAATTCACGTATCGACTGCTCAGCTCGATGGTGTCGAACTGGCATGACAGCGAGGAGACCGTCGACAAGGTTGCGCGCTGGTTGCAGGGTTCGCTCGGTGGTGCGCGGAAGCAGATCACGGTCAGTGTTTCCGGCGGTGCGGCACCGCGGTCGATGGTGGTCGTCGTGCCGGGGGGGCGCGGCTCGTGGGGGCCTGATGGTGGGCCTGTTGAGGACGAAGTGGCCCCGGCTGAAACCCCCCGAGCCACCGGTCCGGCTGCGCAGAACGAAGCCGACCTGGGGCCCAGCGACGCCGATGAATCGATCCGCGCCGAGGGCGATACGCCGCGAATTGACGGGGTGGAAACCGTCATCGACGCGCTCGAGTCCCCGGACGAGGTGACGCAGGCGGTAGCGGCCGGTGCGGACGTCGTCGGGGTGCGGGTCGCGGTGACAGCCGACGATAAGTTGGTGGCGTACTTCGGCGGCGGCGAGTCGGTGATCGAGGCAATTCGCGGTGTCAAGTTGGCTGAGCTCGGATCAGACGGCGCGATCGCCGACGTGCAGGTGGTGCCGTTTGCCGAGGTCGCCGCCCAGTTCGCCGCCGCCACGCCGCCTGTGACGGCGCAGGTAATCCTGGACGCCGACCCGACTTGGAGCGACCAGGACGTCGAGCAGTTCGTCACGTCGGTCATGAAGGGCTTGGGCGGGTCCGCGGAGTCGTGTCGTATTGCCGGATACGACTGGCGGGTCTGGCATTACGCGGCCCAGCACCCCAGAGGCGAAGACCTCGCCGGCCGGGTCGCGCTCATCCGTCCCGACACCGCGAACAAGACCTGGCTCGGGGCGGGTAGTCGCGATGACATCATGGCGGCGGTGCGGGCGGCTGGCGCCACGAGCGTGGCGTTCACGGATGCGCCGAGCCCCAGACTTTTGGTGGCTGCCCGGGGTATGCCGGTAGCGGTGTATGCCGAGGACCTCTACGAGATGCGCTGGTGGATGTCCTTGGGCGTCACCCGCTTCGCGACCAAATCCCCGTCGCGAGCCCACGCCGCCGCGGCGGAGTTTTCCCCGCCCGGAGACATCGCCCAGCGCAACGGAATACACGCCGGGGCCAACGATTCCGCCGCGTCGCAAAAGGCCCTGCGCATCGATACACGTGCCGTCCGGCGCGCAATCGAGAAGCACCAGCGCCACCTCGAGGAGCACGAGTCAGCTGTCTATGAGGTGCGGGTGCATTTCAAAGAGGGGGTGCCGGTGCTCTATGCGAGAGACAACAACGGGGAGTACCCCGTGCCGCTGGAGGAAGTGGCCAGGTTGGTGTCGGGTCTG
This sequence comes from Nocardia sp. NPDC023852, assembly GCF_040639505.1. NCBI lineage: Bacteria > Bacillati > Actinomycetota > Actinomycetes > Mycobacteriales > Nocardiaceae > Nocardia > Nocardia sp. NPDC023852. The sequence goes on along the minus strand of NZ_JBFAAB010000007.1, from coordinate 195,919 downwards.
CGCGCAACACTGTTGCTCGACCTAGATGTGTCGGCGGCGGCGTGGCCCGGGTCCATCCGCAATGCTGCCGACCAAGTGTCCGCGGCGCGGGAAACAGTTGAGGCAGTGGTAGCTGTGCTGAACGGCCACGATGTCAGCTACCAGTTGAAGAGCTGGGACACTCTGATCCTTGCCGCGGCGAAGGACGTCGCACCGAACGTCGACCGCGTCTACGGCCCAGCATCATTCAAGCCGATGCCGGCCGCAAAGATCCTGCGCGAAGCCCGTGCTGCGGGTGCCACGATGGTCGACGGCAGCCGCGGGGTCAGCCCGGGCCAGCTTGCCAAGCTGGAGGCAAAGATTCCGGTGTTCCGCCGCTCCGGCCCGAACCCGGCACGCCCGGCTGCTCCGGCGGGTGGACTGGGCCTGCCGACGATCCGCACACTGCTTCGGACCTTGCCCGCCGTAAAGCAGGAGGTGGTGCGCCTGCGCCATCTCGAAGGCATGACCGTACGTATGACGGCGAGGGAGACCGGCTTCAGCCAGGCGATGGTGCGGGAGTTCGAGCAGGACGGCCTGCGTTTGCTCGCACTCCGGCAAGCCGAGGTGGCCGCTGGTGCTTATCTCTTCAAGGAAGCGCTGCCGGTACGGCGAGACACGGAGTCCAATGGCACACCGATCAGCTCCGGCGCCGGCCCCGCGTCCCTCCTGAAAACCCCGCCGCCTGATCGACATACCCTCGACAGGGCGAGGCGTGTCATCGACGCGATGATGCGGCGGCGGTTCGGAGATCGAAGGCCGACGGAGTTCGAGCTCGAGGACCTGTCCGGGGAAAAGATGTCCCTTCTGGAGCAGTACGCTCACATCTACGAACAGATAGAGCGGCTAGCGAACCACCTCGGTCGCAGCATCGATGAGGTGCGGGCTCAGATGCGAGACGAGCTGCGCACGCTACTTCGCGACAAACCGGTCGCCATCAGGATTGAAGCAGATTCCCTGATCTCCATGCTCGACGAGGGGCGGTACAAGTCCCGGCGTACACCAGGGGGAGAACGAGCCCTTTGCGAAAGCGAGTGGTTCGGAAGCGAGCCGATCTACGGATACGTCGCCATCGACGGAGTTCGTCCGAGCGGGATGGGTCCTGACTCGTTGCAATTGTTCGACGAGCTGAACTATTACGGCCAGGTACAGATCTTTCTGAAGCCGGAGGTTCGCGAGCGTTCCACAGTCACGGTAGGTGATTCGCTTACCGAAAAGTGCTTCACTATGCCCTCTCCACTGACCGACCCGTTCGAATGGTCCTACGGCAATTACATGGGGAATTTGGTGACGCCCCCTGGCCTCGGTCGTGACTACCTCGGGCGACGGTTCCGGTCCTGGGGCTTCGTGGAAGCGCAGATCCACGGTGATGTCACAGTCGACGACATCGATTTCATCGCTCTACACGAGGAGCCCGGCGAGCCGTTGCGGGCGGCACTCGAGCGATCCGGTGTCGAGTGGCGTGTCGTGAACAACAGGACTGTTGCCGAGCATGGAAACTCAGCCGAACGTATAGCAGCGCTCGTACGCACCGAAGAAGAACTGGAGTTGGTGCGAAAACACAGCGACGTGTACGGGGAGCTGGAAATAGAGCTTCTGCAAGATCTTCACCAGCTCAGACTGGCGCTTGACGATGACACGCTGCGGCAGCGGAATTGGGCGTTGGGGGCGCGCATCTTTTCCCCGGCGATGTTCGAGGCGCTGGCCGTCGAGGCGGATGTCGACCTGGATGAGTTGCCCTCGGGCTGGGCCCCCCGGGCTGCCGAGTTGCGTCGGATGTGCGAGACGGAGTTGGGTACGGTCGCTTCGTGGTTGGGTGTGCCCGCGCATCTGGTGGAGCGGGGGTTGCTCGAATTCGAGCTGGCGCGGATCGATCTGCGTAGCCGGGGTGAGGAGGCGTCGCGGCCTCGGGGTCGGGATGTACCCAGTGACGAGGTACTCGGTGCGCACATCGAAAAGGTGCTGCTTCTGGCCACCATGGTGGACATCGTCGAGCAACTCCGCCAGGTCGCTGCGGATCCTGGTGGTTCCGAGACTGATGGGACCGCGAGATACCTGCTGTATCGGTCGGGTCAGCCGCGTAATGGTTGTGTCCCGGGAACACTTGCCGGGGCTGGGATTCCGATCGACCTGAGTGTGACGCCGGACCCCACTGGTACTGATCCGGCGACTGCGGTGTACATGACCGGTGGTTATGCGGAGGAGGTCCGCGTGGGGTCGGGTGATGCCGATCTTGATGCTGTCGATGCGGGCTTGCGCGAATTGGCCGAGGAAACTCAGGGTGATGGTGTCATCGCGAGCGCCGTTGTCTTCGACCAATATGAGGGTCCGCTCGACCCTGAATTCCCCGACATGCGTGTGCATGCCTATCGGCGGGTGCTGGTGCGGGAGCAGGGCGTGCTGCGCTTCCATACCGAGGACCCGAATCCGGTTCGCGACCGACACAATTCGGTGCAGAAGCGGTCCATCGTCCGCTATGACTCGAATCACCGGCCGGTTCGTTTGGTGGAGGGCGTACCTGGTGGCGTGGAGGTCGTATCGCGGGAGTCGTTGGGGGCGGTTCCGGATTATAAGGTCGGGGCTACGTCGTCGAATCCGTCCGAGCCGGGATCGAATGATGCTGATTCCCCGGGTGATGGTGGGGAGGCGGTCTCGCAGCGGGTGGGGGTGTGGGGTTTCGGCAGTATCCCCAGCGGCGACAGCGACCTGCAGGTGATTGCGGAGCTGGACATCGATGATGCGTTCCGACGCACGCTCGCCCGGCATCCGTGGCTGAACGTCGCCGGGCTGGGCATGGCCGACCACGGTGAACTCATCGCCCGCATGCGCCGCGCCTATCCGACGTTGGATCTCAGCTGGGTTCGTCCGGAGACGGATGTGTGGACTTTCCAGACCGAGCACGGGACGTATCTGGTGTGGAACCGGGACCTGCTCGACCAGGCGCCTGTCCCGCACGGCGAGGTCATGCTCACCGCGCTTGGGCAGGCGGCCTACTGGGCGACGCGGTGGACCGTCGATCACCACGGGATGGACCGCCTGCGCACGCGTTATCTGGATGACGGCGGCATTGACACTCCTGATGCGTTCTCGGCGTGGTTGCGGCAGCAGTTCGTCGACCCGCATCTGTTCGACCCGGTCGAGGGTGAGCTGATCCTCGAGTTCGCGGTGATGAACTCGTTCCAGGCAGGCGAACTGGCAGTCATGCCGGACAGCGGTGTGTGGCCGACTGCCGGGCAGGAGGAGCTGCACGCGCTCGTGCTGGAGGCGGGCCGGGAGAGCTACGGCCGCAAGGTCACCCGCGCCCGGACTGTCAGGGTTACCGTCGACGATCCGCATGCCTACACCGAGCCGTTGAGCGCGGTGGCCGATGTGCTCGGCGGGCTGCTTCCCGTGGCCGAGATCACCCAGGGCCTCGATCGATTGCGCGGCTGGGTGAATACTGTGCTGCGCGACGGCGAGGCGACCATCACGATCGAGCGCTGCGCGCCGGAGTGGGGACCCGACGGACCACGCTACTCGGGTCCGGTCGTGACGGTCAACGGTGACGAGGCGATGACCTGGCGCGCCGCGACGCCGGTGGGGCCTGCCACCGAGCGTGGTCACGACCGGCCGTCGCTGGACCTGGCAGGCGAGTCCTATCCCCCCGATTCCCTGCGCAACGCCGTGCTGATGGCCAAGCAGCTGGGGTTGATCGACGAGTCCCGGCCCGCGCCGCTGCCGGGGTGGGTCGGCGTCGACATCGGCAGGGCTGAGCGCGCGTTCGGTGGGCAGTGCGAGCTGCAGCCGCTCGGCAGCTTCTATGACATCGAGAAGCGACTCGTGGGTAAGCCTGGCGCGTTCTTCGTCGCGTTCGTGCCGCATCCACTGCCCCCAGGCTACCTCCACGACGTTGTGATCGTCGCGAACCGGGGTGAGCACGGCCGCGACGAGATTGTCGTCTACGAGAGCCGTCCGGTCCGCTTCGGCGAGCCGATTCCGTTCGACGACTGGCAGCGCCCGCCACACATGCCCGGGATTCGTGGCATGGCGTTCGCCGGCCCGGGCGCCCCGGAGCTGCGGGTTCGGTCGTGGCGGGAGCGGTTGTTGGAGCGGCTGTTGCCGATGGTGACGGCGCAGGCGGCGATGCCCGGTCCGCCGGTGGACAAGGATCGCGAGCCGGACGACCCCGGCGGAGAGCGAGTGCGCCGGTGGGTCGCGGTGCTGGCCGGCGATGAGCTGCCGCCCGGCGACATTGATGCGGCGTGGGATCGGGTCGACGCGGTCGCGCAGTCGTACGCCGAGTTCGACGACGACGAGCTGCGTGAGCTGGTTACGCGCTACCCAGCCTTGATCGGCGGTCTCGACGGGGTGCCCGACGACGTGCGGGACCAGTTGAACCGTTCGCGCCTGGGCGAGGACACGCCAGCGGCAGGCCTGGTGGACGAGCTCGACGCATGGGCTCCGGACGGGATACCGGTGTATATGCGCTCCATCGACCCGACCCCGGACGACGCCGGGCTTCCGCGGCAGCTGGAGATCCAGATCGGAGACCCCAGCGGCGGCGAGCCGAACACGACTCCCTTGGTGGCTGTGCACGTGGCGGTTCCGGCCAGGGTGGACGATATGCGCGCGGTGCTGGACTACGCGCGGGAGCACTACGAGCGGCTGCGGGAGGACTCCGGCGGCGTGCCAGTGGCGGTGGTGGTGCGCCTGGGTGCCGACGACGGGCCGCAGCTGGTGACCGACCTGGCGGGCATGCAGGCGGCGTGGGATTCCGCAGTCGTGGACGTGGACGGCGAGGCGATTCCGGAAGTCCAGAATCTTGTGCTGCACGGCTCGTCCGCGGCGGCGATGGTGGCCGGCGTCGGCGCCGGCCTGCTGAACGACGACGGGCAGCCACTGGTCGAGCGGATCACCGTCGTCGACGTCCCGCCGGAGCAGGTGGACGCGCTCAACGCGGCGACACCCGAGAGCCTGAAAGTATTCGCGGCGGAGTCTCGGCAGGATACGGCGCGGATCACGACGAGCGCCGAAGATCCCGGCATACAGCCGGAAAAGGCCATCGCTGTCCTGGTGACGAACTCGCGTCCCGAGCATCTCGCCCTCGAAGGGGAGGTCGATCAAGCGTCGGCGGCCCACGCCGCAGCCGAGCTCGTGTCGTTGTGGGATTCGCTGTCGGAGCGGCCGACGAATCGGATGCAGGAGCGGCTGCGGGGTCGGTACGAGTTGTACCGCGCGCAATATGGCGAGTACTTCGCACGTGGCTCTTGGGGCGTGCCGTGGGATATCCGCAACGCCGACAACCGCGCGTGGCTCGAGTCGGAGGCGGCGTCGCCAGCGGCGACCGGCCAGGCCGAGCGGCAGTCCGGGTTGGAGGCCGCCCTGGACGGTGTGGACGCGCTCCTTTTGTCGCTGGACCCGGACCACGGTTGGATGACGGCGGCCGTCGGCGACGCCGACCCGGACTCGATCATCGTCTACTTCGGCGAGGGCTCGCTCGACACGGACGCGGCGGGGTTCCTTCGCGCTGCCGCCGAAGTCCAGGCCGAGGCTGCGGAGTCCGGCCGGCGGGTGGCGGTGGTCGCAGCGTTCGGCCACGGCCGCATCGGCGACGGCGCATCCGCCGCGCGGGCGACGGTCGCCGCGGTCGCCGCCGAGGCCCGGCGCCGCGCGGGCGACAGCCGCCCGGCGCCGCAGATCCATATCGTCGGCGTGGGCTCGGGCGCGGTGACGGTCGCCGCCGCGATGGCGTCGGGCGAGCTGGCTGACATCGTTGACACGGTCACCGCCAACGGGGTCTATGCCGGTGCCCAGACCGACGGCGGCGGCGATAGTAACGAAGGCACTCGCGGCGGGAATCCGGTCGGCGCCGAAGCCGGAGAGCCGGACGGCGAGATCACAGTGTGGTCGAAGTCGGTCGACAGCTCGGCGGCGACGCCCGGGGCGAAGAATGCCGATGATCCGGGTGATTCCGCCGCGTCGCCGGACGAGTTCGCCGAACTGCGGGCACTGATCGGCACTCGCGGTGACAGCGATGTGGAGTTCGTGTCCAGGCGCGCGGCGTTCATGACCCTGCGTGGGGAGCGGGTGCTGGTCGTGGTTGTCCCACCCGGCAGCGACGAATCCGTGCGGCGCGGTATCGCATTCGAGGCCTTCGCTCGTTTGGCCGCCGACAACCCTGCCCGGCGCTCCCAGACGAAGCTGCAGTTCTGGGAGCTCGACGCCGATGGGTCGATCACGTGGCCGGTGCCGCGTGCGTTCATGTTCGACGATGTACCGGTGGAGGCCGATGAGGAGGGCTTCTTCCGCAGGGTGCCGCTGATGACCGATGAAAGCGGCTTGTGGCGCGATACCGCGAGCAAGCTGTGGAATTTTGGTGACGTGGACGACAACTCGGGGCGCGGCCATGAGCGGCCGCGGCGGGCGCCTGCGCAGATCGGGTCGCAGCATCCGAGGCCCCCGCGTTCCACCGGTACGGCGAGCCTCACCGGTTTCGACCCCGTTCCGTCACTTGTGGACTGGGCACCCGACTCGGTGACGGCGAGGAATATCGAGAAGGTCGCGTCGGTCGTGACCGGCTGGGATGACGGCCTGACAGTGACGGTTATGAAGCTGGCGGGTGCCTCGTTCGAGGCCGGATGTGACGTGCGGGTGGGTACGGATACGTCGGGGGCGTTGGCTGTCGAGGTGATCGATGGTACCGACATCCCTGTCACGATGACGTTGACCGTTGATCGGATTGCGGCGGTATGGCGTGTGCGGCATGGGAATCATGCCGGATTCGGTGCGGTGCTGGAGCTGGCGGAAGCACTCGATCAGCAGTGGGCGCTGGCCGGGTTGGCCGATCACCTCGACGTCCATGATCTGACCGCGCAGGTTGTCGAGCGGCCACATCTCGAGCCGCGGGCTGCCTGGCGTCTCGGTGGTCTGGCCGTGGGCCAGGTCCCGGATACCAGCGAAGAATCCGGAGGCTTCCGGCAGTCGGTAGTCGGTGTTCAGCAGCGCGAGGCTGGGCATGAGCTGCGTCGGGACACTTATGAGGCGGCGCGGCCGGACGCGGACTTGACCCCGAAACACGGTGCGCCAGAACCTGTTCTGGTATTCATCGGCCCGGACGGGCGGATCCGCACGATGGATGGCGCGCTGTACGACACCGACGGTGCGCCGCAGCCGTTCGCGATGGGTACCCGACCGGGTGATTACCGCACGGGTTCCGGGCTGGCCGAGCTGCGCGAGTCGTGGCCTTCGGCGGCCGGCGGGCCCGCCGGATTCGGGACCTGGGTGGTCGAGCAGGGCCACCTTCGGAAGGTCGCGACCGGGGATGAGCTGATCGGGTCGCCGAATGCTGATCCGAAATTCGTTATGCAGCTGCGTTTCGACTTGGGCTTGCGCGGGGTGGACGTTTCTGACGTCGTGTTCACATCTGCCTCTGGTGTGGCAAACCCGTTGGGCGGGTTGTGGGCCGAGGGGGGCGACGCATTCTCGGTGGAGCACCTGTTCATGGATGGCTCCGACCGGGACGTCGAACAGTTCTTTGCCGGTTACGGTGATGACTTCTCGGTTCGGCTGCGATCGGTCCGCTGGGCGAAGGGCACGCCGGAGTGGGTGTCACTGACCTTGGCGTTGCATTCGGTGCATGGCAGCGTGGATGAGATCACCACCCTGCGGATCGCTGGGATTCGCGAGGGAGACCAGTCTGAAGCCGGGATCGGTCGAGTCGAGATCCATCGAGGAAAACCCGCTCTGGGGCTGGCCCCGGACTGGGTGGCGCAGGCGGAAGCCGCTCTGCTGCAGCGGTTGGTGACGTGGCTGAGTGAGGCTGGTGTCGAGTGGGTTGAGATTCAGGACGATATACCGGAGGATTCCGCCGCCGCGGCTGAGTCGGGGGCGGGCACCGGTTCGAACTCGGATGAGGCATTGTCGTGGGCGGATGCCCTGGGAGGACCCAGTTCGTCGGATGGCGCGACTGGCACCTCGAATACGGATCCCGGCTGGCGCAGCGCGTACGAGACTGCTGAGGAGTTCGAGAACGCTCTGTCGGGCAGCCCCGACGATATGCCCGCCGATAGCATGCCGTCGACATCCGAGATCGACGGTGTGACGCCGCTGGGAAATCCGTCGATGCCTGGACTGCCGCCCGACCACGTCGGTTACGGGGGCGGCGGTCTGGACGATCCGATCGACTCCCACTTCGAACATGCGGCGCGACAGAATCGGCCCGGCATCCCGGGGCAGGGCAATACCGCTGGACCGGAGGGCATTTCGGAGCCGTCACCGGATGACAGTTCTCCCTTCGATGGGGTTGTCTCCGACGCAGCGACCGTGGCTGACGAGCAGGGCCGGAGCCTGCGGGTATCCGGGGTGGGCGACATGGCGGACGACGGCCCGATGTCAGCCATGCTGACCGAGCGGGGGCTGACGCCGCGCGGGATTCGAGCGGCTCGAACCGCGGTCATGTGCGTGCTGACCGCGCCTGGTGGGTCTGCGGTCGTCAGTGTCCCCGACGACGCGACAGGCCGAGTGGTCCGTGTGAAAGGTGATCGCGACCTGACGCTGACGCTGCGCTTCGAGGACAGCGAGGGGCCCGATGACAGCAAGTTGTTGTTGTCACTGAGTTGGGACAGCGCATGGACCGGCGCAGACAGTGAACAATTGATCTTGCTGATGGACATGCTGCTCGGGAGCCAGTCGCTGTTCGGCCTGAGCGATCTGGACCGTGATGACCTGTGTGGTGCTCTGTTCGAAGCGCTGCAGGTTCACCGTGGCGGGGCGGGCGGCAGTTCTCCAGAGCTTGTTGTGAATCGTACCGGTGGTCAGGTGATGATTGACCTGGGACCGACGGGTTCCGAGATACAGCAGCAGTACCAGGCGGTCCATCACGAGCTGGCACCTGCGCGCGCCACCGAGGGGCATGAGGCGATCCACGAGCTGATGGGTGGCCATCCGGCTGAGCAGACCGAATCGACGGAATCGTCGCGAGAACAGCGGGAGAAGCTGCCCGACAGCGCCGCGCAGAAGGTTGTGGGACTCGCCGAGCGTATGGCCGCGCTGGACGATGACTCGCGGCAGGTGGACGGGGAGTCCGTGCCGGAAGTTCAGGACCGCGGGAACGCGCAGGCTGAGGGTGAAACGGACGATCCTCTCGACAACGAGGTCACCGTTCTCGACGTCTCCGCGGATGATCTGGATTCCATTCGGGCGCTTGAGCTCTCCGCTGTAGTCAGCGCCGAAGATGATGCTGCCGGATTTGGTATGGCCATCGAAAGCAAGATCGACTCCTTGTCAGGGTGGTGGGGCAGCGATGCTGCAGTCGGCCCCGAGACACGCGATATGGTTTCGGAGATTGTCACCCGGCTGTTGCGACGCGGCTTCTCAGTACTGGTGGAGCTGAGCGGAGCGCAGCACGATCAGATTTCGATATCGGGTATCGACCGGTTCGGTCATACGAGGATGACCGCCAAGCTTGACAATGCTGGCCGTCACCACTTGGCCATTGACGTGCGCACGCTAAATCGCTTGATGGACTGCGGCCTGGTATACGAACACCTTCGCGGTGTCCTGCGTAACCGGTCTGCCGAACAAGAGGCTGCGGTTCGGCGAATGATGACGACGTTACTGCAAGAGATAGCGCAGAGTGACGGACTGGGATCGGTGGTCATCGACTCCCGAGCGGAAGCGCTGACGGGGGCCGTGACGACTGGAATCCCCGGCAGGCAGTCGTACGCCTCGCGCGACAATATGGTGCTCGGGGTGGTGCGCGAGCTGGCCGATGAGGCAGATTGGCGAGAGGCCCGCAATGGATCAGACGTATACGGTGGGACCTACGAGTTCACCCTGAATTGGGATGGGCAATCGGAGAAGGACGGCGTGGAGGCGAACCCGCCGGTTGTACCGGCTGAACCCGACTTGGAAAGCGATGTTCAGCGGCGCATTACGAATGCAATGGCCGGATGGTCGACACCGGACGAGCGTCGTTTCGTCGGACAGATGGTTGCCGGACCGGCATCGAGACTTCTGCAGCACAACGATTCCGCGTCGCTGGTGGTGGAGTCGATATTGTCACCGCATGTTCCGGGCGTCAGGGTGCGTGTGTCAGGGGGTGGTGTTCAGTGGTCCGTGTCGTGGTTCGCTGACGGTGCCATTGAATACGTGAGCTCCCCGGTTATTGGACAAACGATTGAATTCCGGGTAGACGAGAACGGGGTGCTTTCTGGCCAGTTGCGGTGGGGCGGGGATGCTGACGACGAACCCGACATATCCGCGGGCGAGCGGATGTGGTCGGACATGTGGGCGGTACTCGGCAAGCGGGTGCTGACAATCGAGAGCACATGGACCTTGGATTCACCGCACAAGGCCGACAGGGCTGACGATGTCAACAAAGCAGTTCGCCAGGGCATTGGCGTACATCACAGCGCACGGTTCCGGACACTCATGGGAGATCTGGCGTCCAGATGCGGTTTCACGGAGGTCAGGGTCGACTTCCGTCGAAGCCAATTCGAAATCGGCGGTTATAGCTCCTTGGTAGCACAGTTCACCCCCGCTGTAGGACGGGCGGCATCAGAAGAAATGGGGCCGCGGTTCGCAAGCATCCTAGTCGAGATGCCGTACCGGTGGGATAACGGTGTGTGGGAAGAACGTCCCGGTGCTCGTGAGGGCAATTGGCCACGCGACTACGAGCCGCTGCGTGACGGATATCGGACCTTCGACACCGGTGCAGAGGCCTTCGAGTACGGTCGCGATATTTGGCACCGGACGACCAGGCACCTGTCCAATGACAGTGTCATCGGCGGGATACTGCCCTATATTCTCGGTTCGGAAGGCATCAATTCAGCGCTCGCCATCGGCGCCGTACGCGACGAACGTGCACAGCAGGTGCATTTGCTCGACGGCATCCTCGATATGAATGTCACACCAGACAACCTTCGGGTGGGTCGTGATATCGGCCCCGAATTGTTCGATCTGCTGTCACTGTCGGAATGCGAGGTCGGCGATACCCGTCGCTTGCCGCCTTATACGTCGACGAGTCTCGGGCCGCTGCGCCATTGGGGACCCAACGCCGCCGACGGTTTCGATTGCCGTTTGCACCTGGATGTTCCGGCCGGAACTCCGGCATTGTTTCTCGGTCATATCGGCGACGGCTCGAACTTTTTCGACTCGAACGAGCTGCTCCTGCGACGTGATCTGGAAATCCGGATCCTGCGGAAAGAGCAATCCACGATCACCACGGTGGTCGACGGCAACGAGGTGACCTACACACGTCACGACATCCACGCGGAGGTCATCAACGCCGATCGGCCTCCCAGGGATATAACGCTGTCCAACGACAGCGCTAGTGCACCCGCCGACGACGGAAGCACTGGCGCTGACAACTACGATTCGCTGTCGGGCGAGCCCAAGGCACCCGCGCCGACGCAAGCCGATGGCAAGCCGTCAGCGGCGCCGTCGGGTCACGCGGATCCGCGTGACGCCCTGGGCTTCCGCGGTTTCGGTGATTGGTTGCCGAATTCGCCGAAATCTGCCGGAGGCGACGGTGCATCGAGTTCCGCGTCGCCCGATCACACCAGGTTTGCTGCGTATTTGAAAGAGAAATTCGACGTTGACGCGGAATTGTTGGACCAGGACGAGGTCGATCTCGAGCCGGCCCCCGATGGTTCTCGTACGGTGGCGGCGTTCACGGTTGAGAGTCTGGATGTCGAGTCGCTGAAGCCGCCGAAGCTGTTGCGACGCTATACGGTTGTTCCCGGTGGGGCCGGGCGCACGTATATCCGTGACTCGTACATGAATTGTGCGTACCTGCTGCTCGACAATTCGGTGGTGGACTCGGATGCGGGGATCGCGCCGGAGCTTGCCGGGGCTGCGGAATCGGAGACCGAGGCGGACGTGCTGGCTCCCATCGATCAGTCGGTGACGGTCCGGCACCCCGTGGTCCGCTCCATGACCGAGGCGCTGTTGGCCTACCACGAGAAGGCGGGGAATTCACTGTCCCGCACGGACATCGATGCGGGTGGGAATGACTCCGGTCGGTCCGAGGATGGCGGGGCGGGGGCATCGACATCCGTCACGGATACCGCAGATTCCACCGGTAGCGAAGGTCGCTCGGATCAAGTAGATCTCCCCGGCAACGACGACGGCTGGAAGACAGAGATCAGCGTTTCCGTCACTTCCGATGACGTGGGCGTGGAGTCTACGGACAGCGGGCCGGAGCCCCGGGGGGCGGCGAATACCGAAGGCGGCGAAGCTGATTCCGGCCTGAATCGACGCAAGGTGCTGCGCGGTACAGCGGCAGTGGCCGCCGCAGCCGCTGGCGTGTTTGGGATTTCGACGGTAGAGGACCAGGTCGCTGAGGACACACCCGATTCCGACGTTGTCGACGATCACTCTGTCGACGATTCGGAATGGGTGGAAACCGGTCTGGGCGAGGATGTTGACACCCTGGTCAATGATTCGCCGACGTTTGCGCTTCGGGTCGGTGAACTGCTGGTGGACACGGGAGCATTTCCGCGGGAGGAGGTGCCGTGGCAGATCGAGTACGGTCCGTCCGGGGCCAGTACTGCTCGCGTCTATCCCGGCGGAACCCGAGTTATCAGTATCGACAGAGATCTGGAGGGCGACAGCGATGCGGTAGCACGGGCGTTGGCTGCGGCTGTCGACCACGCCTGGCGGGGGGCGCCCGCGTACAGCCTGCAGCCGCCCTCAGACGGTATGCATTACGACGACTGGCTCGACCGGGAATTGGCGGAACGGTTCCGGCCTCTCGCAGGAGCAGTGACGTTCGCCGAGTTGGTCCGCCAGCAGATTCGCACGAGCAGCGGCCACGACATCGGCTCATATACCGAGGAGGTATACGGCACCGAGGGCGTCTTCGGTGAAACGGCAGCGGTCAGTCGCCTCGGGACGGACCGAAAAGGTGTGTGGAGTGAGGGCCATGTCTTTGACGAGGTCCTCGAGAACATGCTCGAACGCCGTGACCTGGAGACGCTCTACGCTGTAGAGCGGGAACTCGAAGAGTGGTGGGCAAACCAAGAGTCGAGCGGTAACTGGGGTTCCGGCGGGGATAGTGTGCCCACCGCCGACGATGCGGGGGTGGGAGAGCACGGGAAGGCCGCTGTCGAGGCGGGGGCCGCGGCGGCTATCGGTGGTCGGGCGCTGCGGCCCTACATTCGTACCGACGAACACGCCGACGAATTTGCCGACGAATTTGCCGACGAATCGGAGCAGGCGCTATACCAGCGCGGTCGCTACGACCGTGAGCCGGAGACGGATGAGTTCGATCCGCCGAAATGGCATCGTGTCCCGGGCGGTGGCGACGTGCCGTGGCAGGACTACGACGGGGTCCGCGCATGGTTCGCGCGGCATTTCGAGCCGCTGGTGCCGGCCGGAACGAACGCTGATCGCATCGTCGCGGCCGCGGATCTGCTGGCGGATCTGGTTGCGACACAGTCGATGCCGCCGGTGACGGTCGAGGTGCGGGTTCACGACGTGGATGGCGCGCCGACGCTGCACGTGTCTGCGATCTTCGGGGAGCCGGCGTTGGGTCCGGATCTGGGTGAGTTGCTGCGCAGTCGGTCATACCGGGCGGATTTCAGCCGTAACCGCGACAGTATCTGGTTCGAGCAACAACTTGCGCCGGGCGATCCGCATGCCGACGTGCGGTTGGCGCCGGATGCCGATTCTGCGGCTCGCGCGGTCATCGAAGCATCGAAGAACGGGAAGGTCCCGTGGCTGTGGGGGCGCGACGAGCACGGTGTGCCGTGGCCGTTCCGGGCGAACTGGGTGGTCAGCACGCCGATGATCGACGGTGACGGGCACTACTTCGGCATCGCGTTCCCGAGTCAGGACAAGGACGAGAAGCTGGCCCACAAGTGGGCTGGAATGGATGTCCGTGAAGACCATCTCGTCTATACACCGATCAACCCGAGCAGCGACTTCGACCCTACGTCCCGACCGTCGACGGGCACGCCGGTGCGTGCGCCCTGGACCGGACAACCCATGAAGATCGTCAGCGCTCATGGCGGGGACCGAGGATTCGACATCGAGGTGGTGACCCCGTTCGGGTTCCGCAAGAAGCTCATGGTCGGAGGCCGGGAGCTGGGCTTGCTGACGGCCATCGACCACGAATTCTCCTCGGCCATGGCCGCCGATCCTTCGCAGCTGATGCTGTGGGGTTGCAAGTCGGAGCTCGAAGCGGATGCTTTCGTCGCTGTCATGCAGACGGTCGGCGGCACCGGCGATGTGTGGACCGCCAAACACTCGGTGAGCCCACGCCTAACCGGAAGATTGCACGGCGTTTCTACCGCCGGCATCGCTACCTACCTCACCCGCAAAGCCGACGGCACCATCGATCCGTCGTGGGTCGTGCGTCGGAGATCGGGAGATTCGCACGCTCGTTCGGCGGTCGAGGATCATGACGGTGTCGGCGCATATCAATCGCAAGCGGTGTCTGCCAATGCTCGCTTCAACGGCGAGTCGGACACCGCGTCGGCAGCGTCCACGTTGTCGGCCATCCTCTCCGACGACCTTGCCGAGGTTGGCAAGTCGACCATCGACGATGCGGTCTCGGGCGATGGGGTGAATCCCTCGCTGACGAAGGCAGTGTCCGAGGACGGGCGCGCCCTGGTCGAGATCGGAACCCTGGAATCGGCATGGGTGACGTTGGAAGCCAGCGCATCCGACAATCGGTTGCGCGTCCGGTGGACGGTGGCGCCGTTCCGGGCCGCGCTGGAGGGCGTGCAGCGACAGCTGCGGCTGTGGGCGCTGGCCGATGGTCGCGGGGTGTGGTCGCCGGGCGACATCGATGCGATGTCGGCGCTGCTGGATGAGCTGATGGGCGGCCGGTCGACCGGATCCGACTTCACGGTGTCGATGGAGGTATCCGGACCGGCGGACGCGCGGGTCGCCGTCTTCGAGGTTGTCGAAAATCGGAATCGTGACGAAGATACGCCGTGGTCGGGACGGCTGGAATTCTCGGCAGCGAATCCGGATCATGTGGTTCGCGAGTACCGGTGGAACGGTGGCAGACTGGACGACCGGGTGCCGGTCGCCGTCGAGAGTCTGGCCGGTGGGTGGCAGGGCAACCCCGCCCTGCTCAGCGTGGCGCAACGGCATGCCGAGGGGCTGTATCGCGACTACCGCGACGTGGTGGTGCGGATCAGCGGGAAACCCGGCTCACGGGTACTGACGGTCGGCCGGGCGGACGGTTCGGACCGGGCCGCATACACCGAAGCGCCGCGGCCGCCGGGCTCGCAGTCCGGTCCGCTGCGGGACGACTTCGCCGCCATGGGGGATTCGGTGTTCGACGAGCACTTTGCCTCGTCCGGGAAGAACCCCCGCCGGGGAGAGTCTGCCAACCCGGATACCACTGACGCTGCGCCCGAAACCCCCGTCAGTCCACCCGACGCCGCCGATGCCGAACTCGACGACGCCCTCGCGCGAATCGTCGCGGCTGCCGACGAGCGACCGGCCGAATCTGCGGCGGCGCGTGCTCTCGCCACGAAATTCCTTACCGCACTGAATGTTTCGGAGCGCACCGCCGCGGGAAGCGATGGGGGCCGGGGGCGCGGGTTGACCGCGCTGACCGACCCGCTTTCGGTTCTCGCGCGCCCGGGTTCCGAGGCGCCGATCGGTGGCACTGACGAGGATGCTGATATTCGCGCTGTGGCCGACCGCCTGCGTGCCGCGATCACCACGGCGGACCGGGAATACGAGGAGCAGTCGCGGGCGCATCGGCATCTCGACACGAGATTCAGGACCGGTCAATTCCTGGCGTTGCAGGATCTGGTTCATGACTTGCGTCGGCGGGTGGGCGACTTCCGTTCGCTGACGGGTGGTGACGCACAAGCACGTCTGGCCATGCTGGAATGGATGGGTTCCCTCGTCGACGAGGCCGGTGCGCACGGGGTCGCGCTTGCGGCGCTTGCCGACGCGGTGGCGGCGGCGGGGTCGGATGCGCCGGACGCGCTGGCGGGGTGGCACCACGACATCGATTCGACGAATCTGACCGAGCAGGTTATCGCCCACCGAGCTTCCAGGCTGCGGGTGGTCCAGGCCGCGGTGGACCGGAATCTGCTCGAGGATCGGCTTGCCGGTTTGGCGGTCTTGGCCTACTACGCCGACGCGCGGATGGTGACCGGCCGAGTCGCCCACGAACCTGGTCAGCGGGTCATTGTCGTCGGCGCACCGGGCGAATCCGAGGCGGATCTGAGCCAGGCGCTCATCGCGGCGGTGGAATCGGATCCGGAGTTGGCCGCGGCTGTCGCTGACGGTCATGCGGTCGAGTTCCAGTGGGTATCCAGGTCGTCGCTGGTGCGTTCGGACCGCGGTGCCACGGTCGACATCGATGACGGGATCGTGACTGCGCACGGCTCGAACGGCGTGTACCGAAGCAGTGATCCGTCCGAATCACACGATGCGCAGGACCGCGAGGCACGCTACTTCCGGGCGTTGTTCAACGATCGCAGTGGCAACCCGGCGAACCACGGATCGGATCGGATCGGTTCCGGCACCGGGCGGTTCGGTGCGCAACGATCCGATGGGGGAGACGCGGATTCCGGCCGGAACGCCGGCTCCGACGACCTGGCGGCGGCGATCACGGCGCACCGCAGAGCGGTCGACTACCGAACTATTCTGGACGGCAAGCGGATCGCCCTCTTCGGCGATGACGGCCGGAACGACCTGGCGATTCGGGTCCACCTGGTCGAGCATGTCCGGGCGCTGCGTGCGGCCGGTGTCACCCACTTCGCGATCGCGGCACCGCACCATCCGGCGTTCGACCGGTTGAATGCGGGCGACGATGTCGATCTGACCGGGATCGACATGGGGCCTGCGGTTCTGGGTGTGATATCGACAGTGTTCGGCACGGATCCGGGTTACCTCAGCTTCGGCCATGTCGATCGTCCCCGGCCGGACCGCCTTATCCGGGAAATGGCGGCCCACGGGATCAAGATCGTCGGACTCGACAGCGGCCAAGCCGACACTCGCGAAGCGCAGACGGCGCATCGGATCGACCGAATCCAGGCGTTGACCGACGGCGACGCCGACGCCAAAGTCGTCTGCCTGGTTCCCGGCATCCAGAGCCTGGCTCAGAGCTTGGGGGACACCGATGTCGTCTCCGTGGCTTTCACGGGCGGTGACAATCAGGACAGACGGTTCACTCTGCTGCACGCTACCGCCGAGGCAGGTTGTGCGCGTGAGGATTTCGTCCTGGACCTGCGCATTCCGACGGTTGCGGCAGCCGGGATGTACGGGGGTGCGGTCGACTTCGTCGTGCACCTTCGGGAGCTGGGGCCACGAGCCGGTGGACCCCGATGGGTGTCGAATGCCGAATTCGCCGAGGCCCTGGGTGACGAGGCCGAAGGCAACCGTCGCCGCCGAATGATGGTGCCGCCTGCCGTGCGAATGCCGCAGGTGCGGGTCGGTGTGGACGACGGCGTCGAGACGGTCCGCGCGCGTTTGCGGGAATTGCCGGAGATCGACGCCGCCGTAGTGGAATCCATCGTGGATCTGCTGTGGCTGGGCGAACCGGGCCGGTCCGGCACCGTACGGGCGGAGATCGACCGACCGACGGATGTCGGCACTGCCGCCCAGCGCGCGGGAACCCTGCGGGTCACGATCTCCGACGACGCGTCGACCACTGTGGTGGTCGAGGTGGCCGACACCCTCTTCGGGCCGAAGTGGACCGCGACGTGGACAATGTCGCAACACGCGCCAGCCGGCGCCGCGGCGTCCGCGAAGTGGATGGGCGGCTTGCTGCCGGACAATCCCGCTGTCCCGCTTGCGTCGGACCGCCTGACGGAGCTGTTCACCGAGGGGACGACCGGTACCGGTGACCTGACTGTCACAGTGACGTTGCCGAACACCGAGAGTGAGCCGCTCGAGGTGACCAAGCGTCACGGTGGCCAGTCCTCGCAGGTCGAGTACTACCGGATCACCCCCGACCCGGCCGCGCAGCCCGCCGCGATCCGCCGCGATCGGATCGAAACACGTGTTTCCGACATCCACTCCGCCGCCGATGTCGCCCGGCGCTGGGCGGACATGGTGGAAGGCAACCACTTCGGCCACGTCTCGCTCGCGAAGACGTTGCTGAGCAATGCGCTGCGCCCCGGCGATCGGGTCACGGCGGACGCCGACAGTGTCACCGGCGCCGAGAATCTGCCAGGCAAGCCGAAGGTCACCGTGCTCGACGGCAACACCGGCAAAGTCTGCTTCACGATGGACATCGTCGGAGGCTGGGAGGAGACCGGGATACGGTTGGCGCTGACCCGGATGCCGGGCGACTGGATCGGTGGCTACCTCGCCGCCGACGAGGTGCGCGCACTCGCCGAAGGCCGCGTGGGCCCGGAGGACACCGCCGCAGCGGCAGTGCACGCCGCGAGTCTGCTGGAAGCAGGGGCGGTACTGCTCGAACTGACCCCCGACAACGATGGCTGGGTCTTGACGGTCAGCCGACCCGATGGGACGGATCGCGTGGTGTATCCGCGATCCGCCACAGATGCTGGAGACCCCGTCCGGGAGTTGCCTGCTGCCGTAGGCGATTCGTCCGGTGATGTCGCCGTTGCGAGCGGCTCGCCCGACGGTTCGGCCGATTCCGATGGTCGCACCGGGCTGCCCATCGCCGCGATCGGTGCCGATGCGGATGATGCTTCAAGCCGGAACCACGGCGCGCCCGCCAACATGCCTTCCGACGCCACGCTCAGAGGTGCTCGGCCCGACGAGCTGGGATTGGGCGAGTCATTCGGAGCTGCGTTCGGCTTTGCGGATCACGGGAGCGTTCTGGACTGGCTGACAGGTCTGGACGCCTTCGGGGGGCAATCGACCGCAGCAGGCGAGCCCCATCCTGAGCGAATTCCGGACACCGGACCGGAGGACACGGTCGGATTGGACCTGGATGAGCTGCGGCGTCTTGTTTCCCGGGTCGAGTTCGAGGAAGCCCTGCTGCGGGGCTTCGTGACTATGGCGGAGCAGGTGTGGACTCCACCGGCACAGCGGATGTACGACCGCATCGCAGCCGTCTATCAGCAGTGTGCGCTCGCCTGCCGCTCCGAAGCACAGGGTATCGCCGCGTTTGTGCACGGGTTCAGTGACGATGATTTGGAACCGGAACAGATAGCGGCAACTCTCGAGGCTTTGGCGGATTCCGACCTGGATGCTGCCGAAAAGCTGCGGTGGTGGCGGTTGGCGAAGGTATTGGGACCCGAACTGATCGCAGTCGACGCTCACCTCGCTGCCGTTGGAGATTGGGTTGCCGCCGATCACGCGATGCGGCGAGGCGGCCGGGAGGCTCTCCGGTGGGAATACGAAGATGTAGTAGACCAACGCGACAAGGCATTCGCGCGTGCCATTTCGCTGGTTCAGGACATGGCACTGCCGATGAAGCTTGCGGATCTGGTGTCGTCGTCTACCACGGCCGTCAGCCAGATGCTGGGCAAGAAGCAATTGTGGTCCGATGACGGCAAGCCGCAACAGTTCATCCGCGCGGTAATGGAACTCAAAGTTCTCGACACGCGGGCCAGGATTATGGGGACCCGGCTCGGCGAATCGAGCACTGCCGGAACCGAGTCCGTGGTTCCGCTGAGCCCGTCTGGACGGCCCGAGATCATGAGCCCACGCGACGGGGTATGGTTGCGCGCCCATGCCGATCAGGAGGCCCGGGCACAGTTTGCCGAGCTGCGGGACCTCGACACGGTTGTCGGCGGATTGGCCTTCTTCCGCATTGCCGGCGAGCAATTGCCGGCGCTGGACGAAGCGGATGCCTTCACCGCGCTGGTGACGTCCGCAGCCAGCGCACAGGTTCTCGCGGTGGATCACGACAGAGGCGAACTGGCGGTCGTGTTCGGCAATATGGACACCGCTGATGAGCTGGTGTGGTTGGTCGATCACGCGACCACGCTTCCGGCGTTGGCCGACCAGCAGTTCGCGCCCGTCCGTGCCCGCTTCGAGCAGGCGGAGGATCCGGATCGGACCGCAGTAGTCGTCACCGTGCGACTGGGAGGCAGTAAGCCGTGGGTCGCGCCCGACCCGCTGGTTTCGATCGCGACACTGCTGGTGAATCAGCGGTGGGCGGAAGATATTCCGACGATCAGGTACATCGGACACGGTGACGATGCCTCGGTCGTCTGGCAGACCGCGGTGCTGCACGGTCTGGGGTTGGGTCAGGAAGGGGAATGGGTCGGCATCGATGGGCGCCGGTCGATCGTCGTGTTCGAACAGGCGCCGAGCCTTGCGCCGGCGGCATCCGAGAACCGTTCTGGTGCAACGGATGTCGATGGTGCCGAAAATCACTCGGAGACTCGCGACGGCGGTGATGGTGCCGACAACAGTGCTGGGTCGTGGTGGAATCCCTCGTTGCTCGGCGGAGTGGTCGGCGGAGCGGTCACTGGATTCGGTGGATCGATCAGTGGTTTGGATATCTCGGCCTACGGAGCCACAGGTGGGTTGATCGGTCGATTCACCGGCGGATCGGCTGGCAGCAACACCGGTCGATTCCTCGGTGCGGTAACAGGTTTGTCGGGTGCGGGATTCCCGTCGCATCTGGCGAAGGCCGCCGTCGAGCGCACCGATGATGGGCCGGAGTCGAATGAGCCCCCGCCCACGGACGGAAGCGGACAGCACACAGGTGAGAATCATGACTCCGTGCGGCTGCACCGAGCCAGTGACGCACTCGACGAACTGGTGCGCAGTGACAACGGGATCGATCACCACGCGGTGCGGGCGACCGTGGCGGGCCTCGCGGGCCCCTTCGACATCAGCGATTCCGACAGTGAGCAGGCAGTTGAGCGGCTGGCCGATTCGTTCATCGCGTTCTTGACCCATCTGCGGTCGCTGCCGCCGATCGCCGATCCGCAGTTCGGTCCGGCGATCGGTGACCTGGCCGCCAGGCTCGAGACGCTGGTCGATGTCTTGCCGGACCCGGAGCCGGTCGCGCGGCTCGTCTATGCCTATGTCGTGCACATGGCGATCAACCCGGTCGCGGAGCAGCCGCTGCGTGAGTTGCCGTATCCATTCACCGCGGAGCGGCGTGAGAACGGTTCGCTCGAGTGCGCGGTGCGGATGGTGCGGATGATGTTCGGCGGGCACACCGAGCTGCCCGACGGTCCGTTGGGTGTGCAACAGTTCGAGCAGATCGCAAGGGACGCCGAATTCGAACGTCGGTCCGATCTGACGTCGGTGCTCGATGTCGCTCTGGAACTGGTTGATCGGCCCGGTGTTCCCGCTCTGATCTCGATTCGTCGTCCCGATCTGGAGACCGAGCCCGGTGCGGTGAGCGCGCATGTGGTGGGACTGGTTAATCTCGGTACTCGCCGTAAACCACAACTGGTGTGGTTCGACCCCGAAGACTTGTCGCGCACTGATTTCGAGGCGTTGCAGCGCGGCGAACTGATTTCCGTGGGCGAGTATCTCAACCAATACCGCGTGGGCCATGGAGACTTCGCCGACACAGTGGTCGACGTCATGCTCCTCCGGGAGGCGTCGTCTGCGGGCACTTCGAACGTCGAGCCGGACGATGGCGCGGACGACTCGCGGAATTATCTGCTCGGTGGGTTCGCCTTCGGTGAGTTCGACCCGCTCGATGATCCGAACGACCCCGGCGCTACACCGGGCCCGGTGTCGGGTCGGTGGCCCGCCACCGATGATGGTCCCCTCGCTGCCGAAATCACCCGGGGTGTGCGGGAATTCAAGGCGCTGCGGGCCGAATTCCCGAACCTGGCCGATCCGGCATCCGGCGCACTCGATGCGGAATCACTGCTACGGCAGGCCGCGCGGGTGCGGGAATGGTGGACCGCGCTCGGACCGGTGAAGCAGCGCTGGCTCATGTGGTCGTTGAACCCGCAGGTCCTGAACTTCCTGCACAACCATCCCGGCGTCCCGGACGAGGCACGTAATGCGGCGAGCCGTATACAGATACAGCTCGGTGGGCCCTTCGCCGGACTGCTGGCGGGGTTGACCAACCGGGCCGACCACCTGGCCCAGGCGATCCAGCCCGGCACACCGACGCAGGTGTCGTTCAGCGAGAAGGAAGCCCACGTCCGGTTCGACGGAATCCGGACGCTGCGGGGTCCGGCTTCGGCTCGATTCACCTTCGGTGACGAGGACG
The DNA here is from genome assembly GCF_040639505.1 of Nocardia sp. NPDC023852. Taxonomy (NCBI): domain Bacteria; kingdom Bacillati; phylum Actinomycetota; class Actinomycetes; order Mycobacteriales; family Nocardiaceae; genus Nocardia; species Nocardia sp. NPDC023852. The sequence continues at coordinate 173,832 of NZ_JBFAAB010000007.1, read as the reverse complement.
CGGCGCAGATCCGTGCCGTGCACGTCGTGCGCACCTGGCAAGAACTGGAAGCGACGCTGCCCCTGGTCGCCGAGCACTATCGGCTGCTGCGGGCGCAAGCCGACGGCGCGCCGGTATCGGTGACGCTGCAATTCGACCACCGGGCCGGGCTCGGGGAGCTGGGACAGAACCTGGCCTTGCGCGCCGGTGCGTGGTCGGTCGGGGCGACCGCGGACGAGCCGATGCCGCGGGTGAATCATCTGATCCTGCATGGTGACAACGCGACCGATGCCGACAGCGCGAAATCGGAGCTGGGAAGCCTGGTCGGAATAGTGACGGGGTTGCCGTCGCTCGGCGCTATCGGATCGGCACAACTCGCGGCGACCACACTGCTCGACGAACCAGGGACACGGGCCGAAGAGACGGTACGGCAGGCGGTTGCCGATCTCGACGATATCCAGGTTGCCGTCCGTGGCGTTTCCGGTGACATGGCACTGGTCTCGATCGATCCGCCGGACCGGGACGCCGACACCATCCTGGTGCTCGCGGCGGACGGATCGGCGACATCGCGGGCCGATGTGGACGCCGCGCTGGCCCGCGCGTTCGAGTTGTGGCGCAGTGCGACAGAGGAATACGGCGGCACGGTGTCGATCGTGGTGGCTTTCGGCTACCAGGGCGACGTTGATACCAACATGGTGGGCGCGCCCCTGCACCGGTTGGTCGACCAGATCGCGGATACCCCTGCGCCGTCGTGGTCCCGGGTCGAGGCGCCACGGATAATCCTGGCATCGCTGGGCTCGACGTCATGGGCGGCCGGAGACGCCGCGGTCGGTCGCAAACTGACCGGGGTCATCGACGCGCTGGTACACATCGACCCGTACCTGACTCCGGCCATGGGCTCGGACGAGCACCACGACATTCCAGTGATCGTCGTCGGCAAACCATCGAATCCCGGTATGGGAACCGATGATTCGATCCGTCTCGCACCCGGCGAACTGGCCGCTCTGCTTGCCCGCCCGGTCGACGCCGCCGATGTGCTCGACCGACTGCTGGGGTCATCGCCCGACTCGACCGACACGACCGTGTTCACCGCCGAGGTTGTCACCCGCTGGTACGCCCTCACCACACTGGAGCGTGATGCCGTCGCTCGCGCGTATCCCGCGGTGATCGGTAACCTGCCGTTGCCGGCCGCAGTTCGCCACGATGCCAACATGCGTGCGCTGCGCCTCGAAATCGCTGGCTTGGCGGGCCGGTCCGGCGCTGCGGGGCGGCGTCGCGGCGACCTGGTCAGCTTGCTCGCGATCGTCGAGGCACACGGGCCGGGCACCTACCTGTGGAACTATCACCCCGATCGCGGTGACGCCGTAGCGCTGGCGTCCGGGAACCCCAACGAACTCGACACCGTGACATCGGAGCAGGTCGGCAATCTGCACACCCGCCCAGACGCCGGCACCATCGCCTACTACCGCTACGGCGACGAGGATCTGCTGGCCGCCGACCGTGCGCTCACCGCCGCCGGGCGCGGTTTGTTCTGCGCCTCGAGGACGCTCGCAGTTGCTGTCGGCCTCGACGAAACGTGGTCGGCGGGATTGTCCGGCGCGACCTTGTCCGCCGGCATGCGCGGAACCTACGACGGCCAGCCCTACGAGAAGACCTCCGACGTCGCCGAATGGGTCGCCAGCACGCCCAACAGCTTGGCGCTGATCGTCGTCCATGCCGAGGGCGCGACGACCGGCCATGCCATGCTGTTCGTCGAGATCGGCGGTAAGGCGATGGTCATCGACCGTCTCACCGAAGCCGACATCGAATTGCTGCGCGCCCGCCAGACCATCGATCTGGCCCCGTATCTCGTCGGCGAGCACGCCCGCCCCTACGACGCCGCCAACGACCCGTACAACATTCCCGGCACAAAGGTCGTCGTCCACACCATCCGCGCTGTCGACGGCGACACCGGCCACCCGGCCGCGAACGATCGCGGTGTGGGCAAACCACCGGCGGTCGACATTCTGATCCAAGGTGCGCTCGATGGTGAATCGCGTGAGTCAGACGACGGCGACTCGGAGCCTTCTCGCCTGGATCGTCTGCGGCACGCGCGGGACAGTGTTGCGGACCATATCGCCGAGGTCGATGAGAAGGCTCGCTTCCTGCGCGAAAGGATCGGGGAGGCACGCGCGAGGTTGGCGTTGTTCGACGCGATCGCTCGTGCAGCGAGTCAGCTGAAGTCAGCGCGTACAGACAGCCCGGAGGTATGGGGCGAGTGGGACGAGGTGCAGCGGAAGATCGATGGCGAGAAAGCGCGGCTGCTGCGCTACGAGAGGGAACTGGAGTCTCACGAGGCGTTATTGCAGCCCGCGCGCGAGTTTCGCGACGAGTTGGTCACGGAGGTTGATGAGGCCGAAAAGTCTCTTGCTCTGGCTCAATTGACGCTGAGTATGGTCGAAAGTCTTGTGGCGCGCCGTGATGCCCTGTCGGACGCGATCTATCGACTGGCCCGTCGGAGGGCCGCTTCGCTCGACGAAAGCGAGCGTATTCCACGAGGACTTGTGTGGATGACACATCGCGGCCTGCCGCCTGGTCTGGCTGCCGCGCTGGGGCGTGACCTCAGGGAATCCCCGGAACCGCTGGAAATCGCCGAATTGCGCGGTCTGCTGGCCGAGTACCTGGCGTCGGACAACACACTCGACCTCGTCGTTGATCTGATGACCCAGGCCATGATCGACAACTCGAAGTCGACCGGAGCTGCACTATTGCCTCCCGCTGAACGTCGAGAGATCGAGATTCGGTACCTGTGGGACGGAACCGATCAAGCGGCCGCCCAGCAGGCGATCGCGGCGGGAGCCGATGTGGTGGTCCTGCCCGCGACCAAGACGTCGGACGATGTTTGGATAGTCGGAGGTCCCGACTCCGCCTCGATGACCTTTGCCGAAGCCAGCGCGCAAGGCATACCGACGTTGATGGCGGCGGTGCGGATGGTCTCCCGCGGCGGTGCGACACCGATGGTGTCCTGCCTGACCGAGGACCGCGAGTATGACCTCATCGGTTTCCTCGCGCATGAGCGTATCGGCTCCTATCGATTGGAAGTCGGCAGCCGTTGGGCGTTCGACGAATTCGAGAAGAGCATTTCGAAGATGCCGAATGTCGATCTGGTTCTGCGCAATACCGTGGATCGCACCCGCAGTTCCGCGTTCGACGATCCGGAAGCTCGCCGCAGAGTCATGGTCGTACCGGATCAGTACGCCGATGCCGACGGAAAGCCGGTCTTTCACCGGACGTCGAACGGTGGCGGGACACTTGTCGTCGACGCCACGGAGGTGGATGACCGGTTCATGGCCTACGCGGCCCTCGGCAAGGTCGAAGTCGTTGCGACACTGTCCGCTTCGGAGATCGAGGCAGCACTGTCCCGCCTCACCGGGCACGGCGTGTCCACCTTCATCACCAGCGATGCCGAAGCCGTCGGCAGCGCGGCGCGGTACCGGGACGGCGAGCCGAGCGAGAGCGACGTCGTACGCCATTGGGAGATACCGGACCCGCTACGAGATCGAGCGGACGGAATACGCACCGCCGTATTGACCGCGATCGACGGTGGTTTCGGTACGGGCATGCGGGTGCCGCCCCCGGCCGGGCAGCGCGAGCGCTCGCGGCAGGATGCCGAGCAGGTGTTCGGTGGGTTGTTCCACCCGGATGGCTTCGACTCGTACTCCGATCTGCACGAGTGGCTGCGCCGCCAGGGGCCCAAGGCCTTTGCCGTGGTGTTCAAGCAGGACTCGCTGGTGATCATGCGCAGGATCGGACGCTATGTCGTGGTCTACGAGACCGATGACATCACTCGATTCGGCCGTGCGGTCGAATTCCGCAGCTGGGAGCGGCACAGGCAGCGGGGCGCGGTCGAAGCGATCTGCTTCCACGAACCCGGCGTTCCCGAGATCCGCCGCCCGCGCGGACGACTCGAGCGTCTGGGCGATACCACACGGACCATTGGTGCTACACCCGCACCGCGGACCTACACCTTCGCGGCACCATCCAGCGACGCTGGTGTAGCCCAACTGAGTACAGACCTGCGGGATGCGATAACCGACTCAGGATTCGGACTTCGAGACCGGCTCCCGGTAGCCGAACTGGTCGATCAGATCGTGGCGGGTGCTCTGGGTTCGGGCCGCTCCGCGCAGCAGATCTGGCTGACCGTCGAGTCCGACGGGTGGCGCGTGGAGTTCGCCGACAACGGCGGCAGGCCGTGGTATCGGGCCGATGTCGTGGAAGGTGGCGGCGCAGGCTGGCTTCGGGTCGCGATCCGCGATCTGCCGAACCCGCGGATGTTGGATGCCGTTCGATCCACGCTGGGCTGGACCACGCAGGTATTCGGCGAGTACGCCACGGATCTCAACCTGTTCGCGGCCGAACAAAGCATCAACGACCTGCGCGACGGTGCCGACATGGCGATGCAAGTCGAGGTGCACCTCGACTCAGACAGAACGACCTACCGCCATGTTGGCTCGATAGCCGCAAACGAACTCTTCGCGCGCCCGGACGAGGGCTCTGAGCAGAGTGTGGAGTCCAAAAACGCTCCCGCCCGTATTGTTTACGATCGGCGGCACGACGGGCGTCGCCCCGGCAAGGGATGGCCCGGAATTCCGAGGCGGGGGCCTGGTAGGCCCGCCGACCCGGATCGCTTCGGGGATTGGCGGTCCACCCCGGAGTCCGGCGCCGAGGTATCGACTGGTTCGTTCGATGGGGCGACTGGCCCGGACGTCGAACCCGATGTGCCCGATAGCGCCCCTGCGCTGGGTAACCCGAACACGGCTGAGCGTCCTGCAGACCCGGACGTGAACCGCGGCGAGAACGACTCCGAGCCGCCCATCGCGGAACGGTTCGCGGGGCTGCGGGCCAATACCTATCAGGAGCAGCTGTCGGGCGATGTCAAGGCCCTGACCTTCGCGGACGGCTCGAAAGTCGTGGAGAAACGGTATTTCCTGCGGAAGGAGGCCGACGCCGAGGAATTGGCCGGAATGGTCGGATCGGCGTTCGGCGCGCCGGTGCCGAAGGGACTGCGCATCGGCGACACGATGTACTTCGAGTATGTCGAAGGGGTGACGGCCCGCATCGCGTTGCAGGATTTGACCGAAGCGGAACTCGCGGAAATTCTGCACTCTCGATCGGGAAGGTTGCTGGGACTGCTGGATGTGCTCGTCGACAACGGCGACCAGAACAGCGGCAACTGGTTGGTCGATCCCCTCACCAGAATCGATCTCGACCACAGCTTCGCCAAACACCGCAAGATCGGCCTGTTCGAGCGCAGTTACACCCTGGAATCGGGCGTCTTCGTCGACAACAACGGGCTGACCGCAGCCGACATCGCCTTCCTCGCGACCCGGCTGGAGGCGCTGAAGCCGGAGTTCGAACGCCGCGACCGACTGCCCTGGTTCAACCAGATGATGGCCCAGCTCGACCGGCTGCGCGCCGGCGCCACCGGCACGGAGAACTTGCTGTCGCATGTGGACGACGAGTCCGCTCCCGGCGAACCCACGATGGCGAGCGAATTCCTGGACGTGGTCGCCGAATACCGGCGACAGCTCACCGCCCCGGCAGTGAGCCAGAACGAGGCCGGCGAAGTGGAGGTCGCAGGCAAATCCGAGCCCGGCCTGGCGGTGGCATTGTGCCAGGCCCTGGCGTCGCAGCCGCCGGCCGGAAACGCCGCGCGCGACGCGGTGCGGACCGGTGAGTCGATCACCGGTCGGCTGCGGGACGGCACGGTCGTTGCGATGACGGTGGAGATGGACGGCGATGACGTGCGGGTGCGCGCCGGAGCGAACTGGTATGACCGGGACGGGATTCCGGTGTCCGAACCCGTGCGGGCGCTGCCCCGGGGCCAGCGGTGGTGGCGGTTGCTGCTGAAGGCGGTGCTGCCCACGATCGAAGCGAAGGCAGCGACACCAGAGACCAGCGATCCGGAACCTTCCAGTGCCGAGCCGAAGACGTTGGACGCCATTCCGGAGGGTGCCGATCCGGCGGCGGAGGCCGAGCTGAGGGCTGGGGCCGCTGTGGTGGGGGCCGATCCGGACCTGCTGCACGGCGGTGCGCCGGTTCCAGTCGATTCGCAGCGCAGCAAGGCCGGCGATGCGAACCTGGAGTCCGGGCCTTCCGCCGCCCCCGGCCCCGGAAGGTCCGGTTCGCAGCCAACTGGAGACACGGCGTCCGACGTCTACGACCGCTGGGTGGCCGCGTTGGCCGCGCGCGGCGTCGACGTCGGCGCCAGGCTCGCCGACGCCGCGATTGTCTGGAACTACCTCTGCGATGTCCCGGAGGCGCGGTTCGACCCCGAAATCCACTACGACGCCGCCATTCTGTTCGCCGGTGAGGACGACGGGAATGCGGAACGGGCGGGCGAATTCCTGTCCGACAACGACATGCTGCTGGTGTCGACCGGTGGTTTCGGGGAGGCAGCCCGGAATGCCGCCAAGGTGGTGACCTACGACGGGGTGCGCCCGGATCGGGTGATCCTGGAAACGGAAGCCAACAACACGCAGTCCAATGTCGAGAAATCCATGGCGAAGCTCGCCGAGGTGATGCCCGACAAGCCGGTGCGGAACCTGATCGTTTTCACCACCCAGCAGCACGCGCGGCGGGTGTACAACACGATTCGCCAGAAGGCTCCTCACGTCGAACATATCGCGGTGATCACCCAGGATGTCCCGGTCGAGACCTACCTGCGTAACGGTATGCGGATTCGGCCGGCCTCCGACGCCGACGCGCGGTTCCCCCATCCCGCCGACGCCCTGGCCAAGATCATTCGTGAGATCACCTGTCTGCGGGTGTACCCCGGCCGCGGCTACATCGCCGAACAGCAGATTCCGGCCGATGTGCTGGCAGCGTTCGAGCGGCTGGCCGCGCTGTTCCCCACGCCGAGCGGCGAATTGCACGGTGAGTGGGCGGTGGACACCCAGGATGACTTCGATGCCATGTTGGGGACTTTGCGGCGGTGGACCGATATCCCGTTGACCGCCGCCGATAACACACCAGAGCTTTTGCGGCTCGACCACATTCGCGGTGCAGCGGGCCGCGCGGCCCGCTGGCACAGCCCGCGACTGCCCGACCACACTGTGTCGGCCACGGTTGACATGTCCGACGTCGCGCGGGGCGGTCCGTTCGTCATAGAGGCCACCGAAACCCCGCGATCCGGTGACGCGTCCGCCACCACCATGCGGATGGAATTCCACCAAGGCGACCCGCTGCGGGAGACCCATAAGTGGACGGGCACCGACCTCGCCGATCGGCTGGGCGCGCTCGCCGACGTGCAGGTGCTGAAGCGATGCGAACGGCTGCTTCCGCTGTTGCTGGGATCGGTGGCGGCCGACGAGTTGGTCGTGGAGGTGTATGGTCCGGTCGACACCGCCGAGGTGCGACTCGAGGAGGTCGCCGATTCCGATGGCCGCCGCCGTCGGCTCGCGGTCACGGTCCGTGCCGGCGACACCGATGCCGAGCAGTCGGCCGATTCATCACGTCGGCCCGAGCGTTATGTCGTGTCAACCGACGAACCGAATATGGTGGCGGCGCTGTGCGCGGACGTCGCCACCCGCCACGCCGCTCGGGGCGACGTCGAGGTCACGGTCACCCTCGACCCGAAATCGGGAACCCTCACCGTGGACGTCAGTGACGGTACCGACGCCGACCAGGAATTCGAGCGCGCGCTCGGCGAGATGTCGACATCGGCGACCACGGATCCGGCTGAGGGTGCCCGACCCGCCCTGCCCGATCATCCGCAGGGCTGGGCGGAATTGCCCGCCTTCGGCCACCACCGGCTCGCCGGGATGCGCGCATTGGCCGAGGCCAACGCCCAGTTCATTTCCGAGCGAGCGGGATTCGTCACGACGGGCACGACGCAGGAGCTGGTCGTGCTCGTCGGTCCCGGCGACGATGAGCCCGCCCGGTACGCAGCGGCTTGGGAGGCCGTAGCGCAGCCTGGTGTGGCGCCACAATACGACACGGGACCGGTCCAATTCTGGCAAGTCGACGCCGACGGCTCGATCACCCAGCTGGGGTCAGCGCCCTTGGTCGGCGGAGATCTGATGCGTTGCATTGGGGCTCGTCCGATGTCGGATCGGGTGGGTCGGCTTCACGATGGCGCGGACACGCGGGTGGTCGTGCTGGAACCCGATGTGACGGAAGGGGGTTCGCCGCAGGTCGATGATGCCGAGCGAATTCGCGTCGTGCTGGAGGCACTGACCAGTAGACAGTCGGCCGATATGGAGGAAGCCTTGCTCCGCAGAGTGCGCAGCAGGGGCGCCAGGCTGCCGAGCGCCGGTGAGACGTGGGGGATCCCGGTCGAGTACCGCCGGGTCGGCGTGGATGACAGTTCGGTGGTGCAGACCGGTGAGTTGCTGGTCGACGGTCAGACCGTACTGATCCGAATTGGCGGGGATTGGTACGACCGGGACGGTGTCCGGGTGGACCGGGATGTTGTTGCGAATGTCAAGGATTCACTGCGCCGAATGGCTGCGGGCCCGCGCACGAATGGCCTGTTCTCGCTCAGGGGCTCGATGGGCGACGGAGGGTCCGGCGATGGCCGGCGTGCGGAAGAGCCGACCAGCCTGGGCGAGGACGGCCGTCAGAGATTACTCGATGGGCTGCGGGAGGACCACGGTCTGGACCGGTCGAACGCCTCTGAACTCCTGGCGCAGGCGGATGTCGAACAGGTCGATGAGGCGCTGACCAGGCTCACCGACGACCAGCGTCGGGCATTGCTCATGCGATTCGGTCCCCGCCCGGCGAGGGTCGCGGCCGCAGCCTTCCAGATGGGATTCGGACGCAACGAAGAGCGGTATCGTGAATTCGAGCAGCGCGCAATCGACGCCCTCGCCGATGAGGTGAGAGCGGCAGCTGATCCGGATACCTCGCTCCGACCCGGGACTCCGGTGCGCGGACCGGGCATTTCGGATGCGGAGTCTGCCCCCTCGGAGCCCTTCAGTGACGGGCTTGTCGATAGCGCTACCGACGATGAGGCTTCCCCGCACGAGGAGTATCCGTCGGAAGTTCGCACCGCGCCTGTCGGCACGCCGGGAGGTCCCGGCAGCGGGCCAGACCTTGGGGGCGAATCGTGGAACGCGGCGCGAGAGCGGGAACTGCGTGAGCGAGTCGAGCAGCTGGTAGGTGACGGTGACGATGTCAGCCTGACGCTGACCGGTCCGCTCGTCGGTGGTACGCCCGAGCTGCCGGGTTCCGATCCCGCGGATCTGCGCCCACGGAAATTGTTGCTGTGGCTGGGTGATGCGGGGTCGGTTGGGGGCACCGGTTCGGAACCGCGGCCGGTGCGGCGGGCGCTCCATGTACTGCCTCCGAATGCCTCGTGGGCCGATATCGAGTCCGCGATCGCCGCTGCGGTCGCGCATCAGCGTGAGTTGCGTCGGCTCGCACCTGATGATCCGACGGTGGTGGGGTTGCGGTTCGAGATCGACGGGCCGTACCGGCCCGGCGATCCGAGTTTCCTGGCGCGTCATGGGCGTTCACTGCGCGATGAGCTCACTTTCATGCAGATGGTGTCGGGAGTTCCGGTCGGGGCGGGGGACGGACATCCCGAGCCCGTGATCGATCACCTGGTGATGCACGGTGACGGTTCGTTGATCGTGCCGGAGTTTGGCAAGGATGCGCGTCGCGAACTGGCACAACTGATCCAGCGCGTCACCTATGTCGAATCGCCTACTGCCGGGCCCGCGGTGCGGAACGCGGTCAAGCTCGACATCGGCGTGTTCGTCGCAGGAGCTCCGCTGTCTGGGGCGACACGTCGGACGATGCCGTCGTCTCCGGGCTTGGAAAGGACGATGCCGTCGGATCCGGATTTCGGAGCGATGGCCGTACCGAATGATGCTGTGTCACTGGCGAAGACGACGCTCGGTCGCAATGATCCCGACCACGGGGAGCTGGATCGAATCAGCTTCCTCATCCTCGATGCGGTCCAGAAGCAGGCTCCCATTTGGTACCGAAACGACCTCTTCAATCCGGCATTGCAAGCCCTCACGTCGGTCGATCGTGAATCGGTGAACTCGATCATCGAGTCGGTCCGAACACTCGCCGAGGCGTGGACGGCATTGCCGGAGAACATGAAGCAGGCCCTGTGGCAGCGTCAGGCGCAGGAGGGGCTCTTGGAGCCGGGGCAGCTGGTGACGATGCTGACGCAGGTCGGCCACACGGTGGCGGCGCTCTGCGGCATCGATTGGTCCGACCGGTACCGTGACATCCGCCGGATGTTCTCGTTGGATACAGACGAACTCGGCATACACGGTCTGGACTTCCTGCGGCCGGAGAGTGCGGACGGCCTTGCGTATCTGCATAAGTGGGCGTCTCAGCCGGATCGCCCCGATATGCATATCTTGTCGCTTCCGCTGGCCGAGGGCAGCGATGGTGTAGTCATCGGACTCGGTGACCTCGCCGCGGCCGACGAGGTGGTTGTGGTCGTCGGCGAGGCGTCCGCCGCGATGGGCGGTGGCCTTGGCGCGGTGGCGCGTGCCGCTACCGCGCATTACAACTCGGTGATCGCCGTTGATCCACACCGCCGCGTCGCAATGGTGATGGCGGTGGACCTCACCCCGGACGCGGTGACGGCGCTGGCCGCCGCGGTCGCTGCCGAAGCCCGCTATCGTGCCGCCGACGGACCAGCGCCAGAGATCCGTGTCCGTGGCGTGGGATCCGGCGGTGCTGTCACCGCCGAGCTCGCTGCCGACAGCGGCCTGCTCGACGGACTGGTGGACGATTTCGCAGTCCTCGACGCCCACGACGAGCCGCCTGCAGAACTGCGCGACCTCATCGACCGCCGTGTTCGCGTTCCTGCCGACGCCATATACGACGTCGACGACCCGGACACCGCGGCCGCGACGTGGGAGGCATGGAGTCGGCTCGAGCAAGCCAAGGATCTGCACTGCCTCACGACCGATCCGTTCACAGCGTCTGTTGCCGCATGGGATGAGCAAGACGAACGGACTCACACCGCCGCCGCACAGGACATATCGCGGATCATGGCGTGGGACGGTGTGCCCGCAAACTGGCGGGACCAGGCATTGCGAGCGTGGCTCGACAGCGAGATTGCCGGACTGCGGTATTACCTCGAGTTTCCGTTTGGCGCGGATGACGATGTCGCGCAGCGCCTTGCCGATCTCGAGGCCATTCTGCGAGCGTTGCGAGTCGCCGAGGAACGCTCGGGGCAACGCGTGTACCTGCTCCACATCGACGATCCGGTGTTGAGCACCCACCGGGCGAGAACCGACGACAGGGCCATCCGGCACGTCGCGATCTCGATAGGCAATCCCACCACGAAACGCGCCCGCTCGACCAAGGTGTGGGGCATGCAGTGGCGGATGGCGCCCGTCGTAGCCGCCTACGGCGCCGACCTGCACGCGGATTCGGCAGACAACGAAAGCGGGAGTGGGGCAACGATTCTGCACCTTGTGTCCGATCCGGTGCCGATCGCATTGCAATCGGCGGAGCGGGTGACGACCGAGCTGGCCCACGCCCAGACAGCCCGGACAGGCGGTAACCAGGTCGACATCGGCCCCGAGCTGGAATACGACACCGTTGTGGCCCACTTCGCCGCCGGTATGGACGCGGAGGCCGGGGGCGAGCCCGCCCGGCGCCCGATACGGGGCCCACATGCTTACGATCCGCGGCACGATCAGCGGCCCCCGAGGTCGGGTCGCCAGATTCCGAGGCGGGGGCCGCGTGGACTGGATCATGGTGGCGATCGCTTCGGGGGATGGAGGTCGGACTCGGAGCCGGATCGGTCCGGGCCGCGCGAGGAGACCGGCTCACCGTCCGGCGATGAACCGCTGTATGCGGTGTCGGTCGAGAAAGACGACGGCGAATCATCGACTGCCACACAGCGGTTGAAGCGTATTGCGACTTTGAAGAAGCAGGCCCGCGTAAAGCCCAGATTGTTAAATGATTATCGCAGCGGTGTATTCGCCTTCGCCGATCGTTCGATGGTGGTGCGCGTGGTTTGCGACAGTATCGATAGTGCCGACGCGATTGAACTCGCAGCACTCCTGGGCCGGACGATCGGGGCGTCGGTGCCGCGTGTGGTGCGAGGTGGTTCCCTCGTCGTCTATATCGAGTCGGGGGAGAGGTATTCCGGACTGCTGCGTGAATTACTGGTGCCCGGGTATCTGCAGCCGCGCGAATCCGATCGCCCCGTTTACGCGCCTTCCGAATTGTTGCGTCGGCTGGTCGCTGCGTTGATGGGGGATGCGGAGGCGTTCAGGGAAGACGGTGTACTCAGCAAGTTCGAGCACTACTACGCCAGACCGAACGAGTCCAGGCGTGCCCTCGCGAAAAGGCTGAAGTCGTCGTTGCAGCCCGCCTTCGTCCGGCGGGGCCGCGCCATGTGGCTTGACCGGATAATAAAGGAGTTTACCCAGATCCGTGACCATGCGACCGGGAACGAGGAGCCCTCACCGCTGAATCGAAGCCGGACAGCTGCGGACGAATTCTTCGATCTAGTAGGCGAATTCCGGGACGAGGCCGATTCCCGCGCTGCGGGCGATACGTCGACCGCCCACCCCGTCATCGAGCCGCTCGATGACGAGGATCGAGTTGTTCAGGCACGCCGAATCGACATACCCGCTGGGTTCAAGGGATGGGCGAGTGTGGAGGAAGCCCGGGCCTGGTTCCGCGCCGGTCTCGGCAGCCTGCTTCCGGGCCGGGTCGACGACAGCCGCGTCGACGACGCTGCCGATCTGGTCGCGGAACTGCTGGACCGTTTGTACAGATCGGATCTGCTGACGCCGCACCCGGGCACCATCGAAGTATGGCTCCACGAAGTCCACGGAGTGCCGACCGTGCGGGTTGTCACCACCATCCATCACTTCGGTGAGCGGTTCGACCCGGCGATCGGTGAGTTGCTGCGTCGCCGCGCCTACCGTGCCGATGTCGACGGTGCCGAGCGGGTGTGGTTCGACTATCAACTGTCGGAACCTGCCGCGCCGGCCGCGACCTTTGTCCGCGGCCCCGACGTCCCCACCGAGATTCGCGCGATCATCGAGGACTGGTACCACACCGGCAAGCCTCCCTTGCTCATGGGGACTGATCCGGTGCCCATGGGGATTGCTCCGGCCACGCTCGGGGGTCCCTACCACTTCGAGCCCGGCCAGGTCGTCAGCCGTCCCACGATGGACGCCGACGGGCAGATCAACGGGGTGGATTTCGTCTTCGACGAAAGTACCGAGGAATACGAGCAGTGGGCCGCGGAGCGCATACGGCAGGACCGCATCGCATACCTGCCCATCTACCCGGAGGATTGGCTGTCTCGGTTCAACAGGTGGGGGGCCCGATCGGATCCGTCCTATGGTGTTCCGCTGCGGGCACCGTTGGCCGGTCGGCGGTTCTTCTATGCCAGGGCCGAGATGATGGCGGGCCGGTTCGTGATAACCGTCGAGTACGCGCCGGGCCGAACGCGGGAGTTGCTGGTCGACGGGTGGACATACGGATTGCTGCTCGCAGCGAACGATCACTTTCGCGCCGCCGTCGATGCCGATCCAACAATGGCACTGATGTTCTTGTCCGGTAATTCGGCTCGGGGGTCAGCGGCCCGGAGGGCCGTCGCCGTGCTGCATGCTGCTGGATTAGTTGTCGACGCGATCGCACCGAGGTCCAGCGTCCGTACGCTGCTGCAAGACTCGTCGCTGCATTTGAGTCTTGTCGCCGACATCGCTACCAAGGTCGAACTCAATGCCGACGGCTCGATCCGGCACCCCTGGACGGTGTTCGAGGCTCGGCCGACATCGCGACGGAACGTGCCCGACGATCTGGGTGTGCAGGTGGATACCGGTGACGCCGGTACCCGGGTGATCGTGCTCGACCCCCTTGGTGCGGATCCGGGTTCGGTGGACGCCGCCGAACTGGTACGGACCATGGTGGCGGCGTTGCGGGAGAGATTGCCGGGCAAGCAGTCGGGGCTGGGCAGCGTGCAGGATGCACTGCTGCGCAAGGTGCACAACGCGCGGATGACCGGTGCCAACACTCAGGTGCCCGGTGTGCCGATAGAGTTCCGTGCGGCCGGTGCGGATTCCGGCGCGGCGGTTCGGATCGGTGAGCTGTTGACCGACGGCGGTACGGTGCTGGTCAGAATCGACGACACCTGGTACAAGGGCGATGGCGCGCAGATAGACGACGAGTCCGCGGTCCGGGAGGTTCGGCATTCGCTGGCGCGCATTGCCGGTGGGCCAGACCGGCGCAACTCGTATTCGATCATGGGGAGGTTGGGCAACGGCTGGTTCGGTCGGGACCCCGCGAAGGACTCGGACAATCTTTCGGATGCCGACGAGAAAACCGGTCGACCCGGTGCTGACTCCCCGGTCCCCGAGGGTCGGGGGGCGAGCACTGAGCCGACCGGTTCGGGGGTGCCTACGCCGACCTATCATCCCAGCGACGTGGACTCGCCGCGAACGGATGCTGCCTCGGATACGTCCCACAGTGACGTGTCTGCGGATAGTGATGGCAGTGCGATCCGGAATTCGGGTTTCTGGAACACGATGCGCTTCGGTTGGCGGCGGCGCGCTGCGGGCGACGACTCGATCGAAGACGGCGCTGGGCTGCGACTGCGGGAAGCCTATCCGGATGTACAGTTCACCGGGTTCGGGTCGCACGCCGTTTCGGAGGGTCTGGCGGAGGAGACCGAGCGCATCGTTGCGGACATGCTGAGCAAATACAGACGTTATTTGAATTTGGCAGAGATCCGTTTCGACAAGCGAATACCCGATAAGAAACTGATCGAACAACAGCTGCGGGACGATGAGTCGTTGCGACAGCGATTGCGTGACGCGAATGTGCGCGAAGAGGACCTGCTGGACGCAGCAGAACCATCGGTTGTCTGCGCGCTCGAATCCCAAGGGTGGACACCTCGGCAACGTGATGTGATCCGGATCAGCCCGCGGATCGATCTGCAGGATTTGCCTGCCGCCGTGGAGAACGCATTCTGTGATGCGCTTATTCGCGCCGGATGGTGGCGCGCGGAAGCAGCGGCCGAGACAGCGGTGCGCGACCTGTTCGTCAAGAAGTACAAGTCCATCGACAGCGACCGTAAGCAGTTCAACTTCCAGGCATGGAAGGAGTATAAGCAGTTCTCCGCACGGTGCTTCCTCCGGGACGGAACATTGAATCCTCGTGAAGCGCTGCGGGAATCGTTTCGGATGGTCCGGAATCACCCGGAACAGGCGACCGAAGGACACGAGACCCTGTACCGGTTGCTGCTCGAGAAGGCTGAGCAGCGGCGTGACAGCAGCATTCGCGACCGTATCGATAACAATCCGAACCCACCATCCGTGGCGGAATTTGCTGCCGAAATCGGTGCTGAAACCACCGGTTTCAACCTGCGGGACATGGACTCGGAAATCGGCGGCGCGGTCGTCGACACTCTCCGGGACAACCTTGCCGAGCACCCCGAGGTCCGGCTGGAAGCGTTCCGGATCGTGCCGTTCGGCGGTAAGGACGAGTACGCCTTCGCGAGAATTGTTCCCGGCCTCCAGACCTGGATCCTGGAGTTCAACGAACGCTTCGCGATCAATCCGGAGTATCTGCGGGGACTCTGGGTGAACGACCTGTGGTACCGGCTCGAACCAGACCAGAATGGGAAGACCCGGTACACGGGTCCAGGCAAATATGCCGGCTATCACCCCGGTATCTCCGGCGATCTGGCCCATGTGGTGCGGATGATCATCGAGCACGAGTTCGCCCATCTTCTCCGTCCGTACACCGACGACGACAAACTGCTGGATGAGTACCTCGAGCACGCCGAGCAGGGCTTCCCGTACGGAGCCCCGTCCGAGGACCAGGAAGCAGCCATCCGGCAGTTGCTCCTCGAGCGTCTGGGGATGTTGCTGTCGCTGGGGCTGGCCTTCCGTGCGACCACCACCGACCCGTCCAGCACCGCGGGGACGTGGCTGTTGAGCGAGTTGAGTGGATACAGCATCGAGAAGATTTCGGTCGATGTCGAGGATGACGGTTCGATCAGCTTCCGCAAGCGACGCGTGATCAACCTCCACGAAGCGTATCCGGAAGCGCGCGCGGCGGTGCGTGCCGCAGAGACGGGCGAGGAGACCGGGAGCCGGTGGGTCACCATCGGTGAGCAGGTGGTCGAACAGGTCGTCAGGGGGAACCGGGTTCGTCGTGATCGGCGCAATGCGAGCGATACCGGGGCAGGTGATCGGCGGCGCCCGATGGCAATGGGGTCATCTCAACAGTCGAATTCGGAGAACCCGAACTATCTGGACGATATCCCCGGAGACGAGTCGACCCCGGACTCGCTCGAAGACGCCCTGAGCGCAGGCCCTGAGATCTCGGGGCGCGGCGATGACCGGCCGCGGCGGGCGCCTGCGCAGATCGGGTCGCAGCATCCGAGGCCCCCGCGTTCCACCGGTACGGCGAGCCTCACCGGTTTCGACCCCGTTCCGTCACTTGTGGACTGGGCACCCGACTCGGTGACGGCGAGGAATATCGAGAAGGTCGCGTCGGTCGTGACCGGCTGGGATGACGGCCTGACAGTGACGGTTATGAAGCTGGCGGGTGCCTCGTTCGAGGCCGGATGTGACGTGCGGGTGGGTACGGATACGTCGGGGGCGTTGGCTGTCGAGGTGATCGATGGTACCGACATCCCTGTCACGATGACGTTGACCGTTGATCGGATTGCGGCGGTATGGCGTGTGCGGCATGGGAATCATGCCGGATTCGGTGCGGTGCTGGAGCTGGCGGAAGCACTCGATCAGCAGTGGGCGCTGGCCGGGTTGGCCGATCACCTCGACGTCCATGATCTGACCGCGCAGGTTGTCGAGCGGCCACATCTCGAGCCGCGGGCTGCCTGGCGTCTCGGTGGTCTGGCCGTGGGCCAGGTCCCGGATACCAGCGAAGAATCCGGAGGCTTCCGGCAGTCGGTAGTCGGTGTTCAGCAGCGCGAGGCTGGGCATGAGCTGCGTCGGGACACTTATGAGGCGGCGCGGCCGGACGCGGACTTGACCCCGAAACACGGTGCGCCAGAACCTGTTCTGGTATTCATCGGCCCGGACGGGCGGATCCGCACGATGGATGGCGCGCTGTACGACACCGACGGTGCGCCGCAGCCGTTCGCGATGGGTACCCGACCGGGTGATTACCGCACGGGTTCCGGGCTGGCCGAGCTGCGCGAGTCGTGGCCTTCGGCGGCCGGCGGGCCCGCCGGATTCGGGACCTGGGTGGTCGAGCAGGGCCACCTTCGGAAGGTCGCGACCGGGGATGAGCTGATCGGGTCGCCGAATGCTGATCCGAAATTCGTTATGCAGCTGCGTTTCGACTTGGGCTTGCGCGGGGTGGACGTTTCTGACGTCGTGTTCACATCTGCCTCTGGTGTGGCAAACCCGTTGGGCGGGTTGTGGGCCGAGGGGGGCGACGCATTCTCGGTGGAGCACCTGTTCATGGATGGCTCCGACCGGGACGTCGAACAGTTCTTTGCCGGTTACGGTGATGACTTCTCGGTTCGGCTGCGATCGGTCCGCTGGGCGAAGGGCACGCCGGAGTGGGTGTCACTGACCTTGGCGTTGCATTCGGTGCATGGCAGCGTGGATGAGATCACCACCCTGCGGATCGCTGGGATTCGCGAGGGAGACCAGTCTGAAGCCGGGATCGGTCGAGTCGAGATCCATCGAGGAAAACCCGCTCTGGGGCTGGCCCCGGACTGGGTGGCGCAGGCGGAAGCCGCTCTGCTGCAGCGGTTGGTGACGTGGCTGAGTGAGGCTGGTGTCGAGTGGGTTGAGATTCAGGACGATATACCGGAGGATTCCGCCGCCGCGGCTGAGTCGGGGGCGGGCACCGGTTCGAACTCGGATGAGGCATTGTCGTGGGCGGATGCCCTGGGAGGACCCAGTTCGTCGGATGGCGCGACTGGCACCTCGAATACGGATCCCGGCTGGCGCAGCGCGTACGAGACTGCTGAGGAGTTCGAGAACGCTCTGTCGGGCAGCCCCGACGATATGCCCGCCGATAGCATGCCGTCGACATCCGAGATCGACGGTGTGACGCCGCTGGGAAATCCGTCGATGCCTGGACTGCCGCCCGACCACGTCGGTTACGGGGGCGGCGGTCTGGACGATCCGATCGACTCCCACTTCGAACATGCGGCGCGACAGAATCGGCCCGGCATCCCGGGGCAGGGCAATACCGCTGGACCGGAGGGCATTTCGGAGCCGTCACCGGATGTTGCTGACGGCACGAATACCGAGATCGATCGGATTTTCGACTCGCTCGAGCGTCGAGGTGTCGAGGTGTCGGGCCTTCGGTCGCTGGTTCCGAATGAAACGGTTGACGAGATCGTGCTTGGTGCGGATGCGGCTCTGGCCAAGTACCCGTGGCTCGGGCTGGATGGCATCGGCGTCGCCACATTCGTGCAGATGCGTCGCAAATTGCCGTCGGCTCGCGAGGACGATGTCGTTTGGACGTATCAGGAGTCCGACGGCAGGGGTGGTGTTTCGACCCGGATCGTGTTCAACGAGGTTTTCATGAGCAACCGGGAATTGTTCACCGCCGCTGTGGCCGAAACCATTGGTTATGTCGCCGACAGTAGCGATCATCCCGGCCGGACGGCTGTGTACTACGAACTCGGGCGGGTGGTGTACTGGACCCACCAGCAACGAACCGAGAGCCGTGTCATGGATGTGCTGGTGGGGCGCTTCCATGGACGTCCCCGCGGCGACGTCGACTTCGTGTCGTGGTTCGAGTCGCAGTTCAGTGAGCGGTCGATCAATCCGCGCACGACATCATTCGATCTGAACGAGGCGTGCCCCGAATCGTGGGCCACGATGGAGCTGGCACCTGCACGCGCCACCGAGGGGCATGAGGCGATCCACGAGCTGATGGGTGGCCATCCGGCTGGGCAGACCGAATCGACGGAATCGTCGCGAGAACAGCGGGAGAAGCTGCCCGACAGCGCACCTGGCGAGGGCACAAATCGAGACGACGAGACCGATACCGGGGTGGGTGGCGGACCTGAGGGTGGGGTCAGTCGTACGGACCGGCTGGGCGGTTGGAGTGGTCGTGACCGCAAGATGATGCGGGGGCCGTACGGGCACCGCAATATCCGCAGGTTTCCGGAGAACGTTCCGCCTGAGGACGGGCCGGAGGGTCATTCGGAGCCGTCTCCGGATGACAGTGCTCCCTTCGAACCATTGGGAGACAACGACAGTGCTGGCGGCGACGAGCCGGCGGCCTCGAAGACCGTGCATGCCGACGAGTCGGCGGCCGAGACCCACTCAGCCGCAATGGCTTCCGGAATGGGTCGGCGCACGATCGTTAAAGGAATCGCTCTCGGTGTCGGGATGGCCGCGGTGCCTGGGATCAGCGAACCTAGTGAAGGGCTGCCTTGGCCGCGGGGGTCCCGGACCCTCTGGAATATCAGTGGGAAGAATTCCGGTCTTCCATGGAATAGGTCCAATTACAAGAACCTGACAGAGCTGCTCGAGGATGGCGCATCGCCGTACCAGGCGTCTGATGCGGTCGGCGTCGGCCAGACGCAGGCTTCGTTGGAGCGGGCCTCGGCGGATCGTGAGCTGTCGGAGTTGGGGGAATGCGCGGCGCGGATGGCGCGGCTGTCGCGGATGCGTGCGCTGGAGGCAGCGGAGAATGCGGACGATCCGCAGATCGCCGAAGCGAATGCACTACGTGCTTTCAAGATTTCGGAAACCAGCGATGACGACGATGCGTGGGGTGAGTACTACGAGGAGCGAGTACGTGCGGCGGGGAGTCCGGTCCACCTGGGGCTCGCGGAAGCCGCCGCCTTCTGGCTGAGCCGTAGGCCGGGTTCGAGGTTCGAGGTGATTTTGTACAGCGCTGGTGCGCTGGGCGATGCACGGGCCCGATTTCGCGCGATCGAGGTGCGCAATGGCGGTGACGAGGATGACGATCGGTTCGTCGTGCTGGATCTGCACCCGCAGCCGAGTGCCGGGGTGTCCCCGCTTTCCAATGACGAGTTGCGCCGCATCGACGACGGCGAGGTACTCGACCTGAGTGACCACGAGGTCGGCTTGGCGGAGTATCTGGCCGCACAGCCATTGGACAGTCAGCGGATGGTGGTGATCCGGTATCACGAGAACGGGCTGCCGGTGTTCCCGCTCGCCGATGGGGCTGAATTGGAGCCACGGACTTTGACGTTCGGTGCACCGAACGGTTCGGGTGGCGCTCTTAGGCTGGCCGAGGAATTTGAAGAAGCAATAGCTGGGCTCAATTCTGGTCATACCGATCGAGCTTTCCGTTATGCCAACCGAGTTGTGGGACCTGTCGATGAAGAGTTGGCCGTAACGTTGGCCGCGCGGGCGGCGGCCGACGCGTTGGCTGTGGGGCGTAGTGACCAGGATGTCTGGTTGATCGCCGAGATCGGCGGGATGGCTTTGCTGTTTGCCGATAGCGGTGGCAGGCCTTGGTATCGGGTCGATTTCGTGGATGACGGCGATGTACGAACCTGCCGCATCGCGGTCCGTGATCTCCGGTCGGCCCGGTTCGGCGCGGCGGTTCGCGATGCCGTTGGCTCATTGGCGCAGCTGTTCGATGTGCACGATGTAGCCGGAGCGATGGCGAGAGTCGATGAGCTGATCGAGGGCATTCAAGACGATGACACCGCGATCGTGGTGCGGCTGGTTACGGATGATGATGGTGCCTCCGGTGTGGTGGTCGGTGTGTCGGATAACCGCGCGATGTTCGCGCGTCCGGATGAGGGCGCTGCGCGGACGAGGAAGCCCGACGGTGTGCTCGACTACCACTCGGCTGGCGGTCTGCGCGGTTACGATCCTCGGCACGACGGTGAGGCTCCAGCGCTGGGAGGCCCTCGACCGCGGATTCCACGGAGGGGACCGGGTGGGCTGGGCGATACCGGCCCGAGTGGACTCGGTGACTTTGCGCAGTTCGACGGTTCCAGAGCCTCTGATTCAAGCGACGTCAACGACGCCCTGGTTGAGGACGCCGAACGACAGGCGGATGCGGACGACAGCAGTCCGGAAGTGACGAGGGCGGCGTGGGTACCGCAAGGCGTTGAGCATGACGAAGACGAGCACGGCGCTAGCTACTTCAGCATGTATCGGCGGGCTGACGCCGGTCAGGGTGTTTACGGCGGGTTGGTGGGCATTCAGGGCAGGGTCGATGAGAACGGCGTCCTGACTTCGAGGATCAGGGTGGCCGATGGAACGCTGACCGGGCAGGAGATGTTCGAAGGCCTCATGGCTGCCATTGGGCATCGAGTGCGGGTGATCGGCAGCGTTTGGCAGTCCGATGCTGCGGGCGCTGACAACCTGGACAGTTTCAATGCCGGTGTGCAAGAACTGTTTTTCTCTCCTGAGGATGCGGCACGGAATACGTTCACCGGGAAGCGGGCCGTTGAGTTCGGCTATACCGAGGTTGCGATCTATTACCGCCGTGGCATGGACGGTGTTTTGGGTGAGAACACCGCTGTCCGAGTCTTTTTCGCTGGACCGGATGTAGCCGAACGTGGTTTCGTACCGGGTGTCTGGGACGTGGATGCGTTGGTCGCTGACCGTGCTGCCGCGTTGTCGTCGTTGAAAGAAACGATTCGTCGGCGGCCCGAGATTGATCTCGCCGAGTTGGTGTCGGATCGATATGCGCAGGTGTTGGCGCGGGTAGGGCACGACGACATGCTGGTTGCGGCGGTGTCGAGATATCACGAGGCACAGAGTCAGGTCTCTTGGGCAGAGCAGTGGATCGGTGCGGTCGACGGGGAGCAGCAGGTCGCTGGGGCGAGCGTTACTGATCCAGGTGACAGGGCGATCGGGCGGGCCCGCGTTCCGGCCACCGGGACAGCCGGATCGTCCGGGGATGTGGGCGGCGGCCTGCCTCCCGGCGTACCTGGTCCGCCCGGTACGCAGCTGTACTCCCGCATGGGTGTGCAGGACTACGAGCGCTCGGACTTCGGAGACGGCAGGGCAACGCCAAGCGAGGTTCCCGGTGAGGCGCGGGTGCTGTTGGTCAATGCGTTGCGGAAGGTTGCTAGCGATAGCCCGTACCTCGGGGTGTTGTCCGAGGCGACCGACAAGCAGTTGCTGGCGGGCATGAAATCGCTGGCCGAGCTGTATCCGCGTGGGCGGGATATGCACCGAGTCCTGGTGCAGCGGTTCTGGAATCTCCGCAATGTCAACGTCGCCGCGGCGACGCTGAGTGAGTCCGCCCAGTGGGTGCGCGATTTGGAGGCCGAAGCGGTCGGGTTGCTGGCCGTCAGCGCCGCCCGTGTCGTGGACGCCGAGAGCCGGGTCGAGAGCGGGTTGGTGGAATCCCAGGGCCACCGGGGCGCGCGCGGCTTGTGGCCGGAGAGCACCCTGCAGGGTTCCGCACGTGCGATGGCGATGGGCGTGCACGCCATCGAATTGGATGTGCACCGCACCGCCGACGGCGTCCTGGTCGTCTACCACGACGCGGTGTTGCATGCGAACACCGCCACCGATACCGGCCCGGCATTCGAGGGCGACCCGATGTGGCCATACGTGGGCAAGCACATCGGCGACCTGACATGGGAGCAGCTGCAAACGGTCGACATCGGAGTCCTCAACCACGGTGAGCACCCCGAGCAGCAACCCGTGGGCGTCGCGCGGATTGCCACGTTGGCCGACCATCTCGATCAGGCCGAGCGGATCGGGTACCGCGGCAAGATTCTGACCGAGGTCAAGTCCAACCCTGCAATCCAGTCTGCGGCTGAGGTCGAGGCGGGTAAGCGGAAGTCGAATAATGCCGCCGTGCGCAGGTTCACGGGCGAGGTATTGCGCGCCTACGCCGGTCGCAAGCTGCGCTATGAGGTGTTGGGCTTCGACTGGCGGGTGCCGAAGTACGCCACCGAACTTGCCCCGCAGTATGCCGGGAACCCGCCGCTGAACACTGTCGCGCTGGTCGAAAGCCGGTCCCCGGCGGACCACATCCGGTGGATGAACCTCGGTCCCGACGTCGATGTCTCGAATATCCCCGCCGCCGCCAAAGCCGTGCTCGCGACCAGGATTTCGGCGGACAGGAAGATAGTCGACGACAAGTTCCTCGAGGACGCCCGCGCCGCCGGGATCGACCCCACCGTGTGGACGGTGAACGCCGCCGAGCACATGCACGAGCTCATCGCTAAGGGCGTCGTCGGCATTGTCACCGACCACCCCGACATCCTGCGTGACGTGCTCGCCGCGCACGGCTTGCCGGTGCCGCAGCCGACGGTCGGCGTGACCGATGACGACCGGTCGGAAGCGATGGTCGGCATGCGTCGGGCGTACGACACCGCCGTCGGGAGGCTCGGCGACCCGCAGTTGATCCGGCAGGTACTCGACGATCTGGACGAGGTCGACGATGTGATCGCTGCGATCGCAGCGGCGGACGATCTGGACGAGGTCGACGATGTGATCGCCGTGATCGCAGCGGCGAACGATCTGACCGCCGTGATCGCAGCGGTGGATGATCTGATCGCCGCGATCGCAGCGGCTGCGGAAGACCGCCGGGGACAGTTGACAATCGAGGCGCAGGACAACCTCCGCAGGGACGCGGCGGCCGCGGGAGTGACGAACGACCAGATGCCGCGGCTTCTCGCACTGCGCGCCCTGGACACGCACCAGCGGGACCTGGTGGCGGCGGCCCGAGGTGGGGACCGCACCGCGTTGGACAAGCTGAAGACCCGGCACATGCGCGCGGTTCTCGCCGCGGTCACCGAGGCCGTCGGCCACATCGGCAGCTTCCGGTGCAAAGCCATCGTCGACGAGGTGTTCACCGCGGTGGCCAACGGCACGGCCGACCTGGCGGTCGCTGGTGGCCGCGATGTGCGGGAGTGGCTGATCGGCATCGCCCACTACCTCCGGCTGCGGAAGTCGCTGTGGTCGCCAGCGGAAGAGGCGTCGGACTGGGCAGACGGCTACGTGCCCGCGTTCCTCACCGAGGCGGCCGCGAACCCGGCGGTGTGGGACCCGATTATGGCGCGGCTGCTCCCGGAGCACGCCGAAGCGCTGCGGCTGCGTTTCCAACAGAACCTGTCCGCCGAAGAGCGGGCCCAGCGCTCGCAGTGGCCCGATGGCCCGCAGCCGATGCGTACCCGGCTGACTCGCGCGGTCTTCTTTGCGCACCGGATGTTGTACGGCGACCGGATCGGCCCGTTGCATGACCGTCCGACCGAGGTCCCGTCGTGGACGAAGCCGATACTCGACGAGATCCTGGCTGCGAAGACCGCGCGGTACGAGTCGGACGATTTGTACCGGACGTTCGAAGAGGCTACGGACGACCAGTTGCTGCGCGGCCTGCGGTCGCTGCAGACCTTCGGTGACCACCGGGCCGCTGACCTGCGACATGTCCTGGTATTGCGGTACTGGCAGCAGTACTCGGTAGTCGACATCGCGATCGAGATGGGGGTCGACTCCGCGCTGGTGGCGGCTATGGAGAGCGAGGGCATCACCCGGCTGGCCTCCGCGGTGGAGCGCGTCGTCGACCTGGACAACGACGAACTGCTGCCCATCGAGGTGCCAGGACCGCCGAGTCGTATCCGGGCGCAGTGGGATTCGTGGTTCAAGCCCGATTCGGACGCAGGTCGGCGCAAGCGCGGGGTCTGGGTTCCTTCGTCTCCCATGGTGAGTCATCCTGCCGACGATTGGGGGCTGCGGGATGTGGCCACCACCGACGAGGTGATCGCGGTGCTGCACGCGCACGGCGTGGCGGTCACCGCACCCGACGGAGTCGAGTTCGAGACGTTGGTGGAGCTGGCGCGCGCGGTCCGTGATGTGCTCGCCGCGGATCCCCGGGCGAATGTGGCCGAGGTCGGGGTCGGCGACTTCGGTGGCGCGGCGTCGTTGAAGCTGGCCGAGACGGTCCTCGCCGATCCGGCGAGTTTCCAGGCCAGGTGGCTGGCGGGGGCGACCAACGGGTTCTATCAGGGCCCCGCCGACCGCCCGGTGTACGGCGCGGCCCTCAACCAGGCCGCCGCGATGCGGGTCGACGCCGCGTTCGAGCGTCTCGGCGACCGGGCCGACGTGGTGATCAACAACGTGTTGCAGCAATGCCAGCGAGACGCGGCTTGGCCGAGGACCCCGGGGCCGTACACATCGTGGCGGGACGAGCAGTTCGGCCAGAGCACGGCCACGTCGTTCGACCCGCGTGCGGCGGCGCGATCGGCGTATGTCACGGTGCTGCACAAGGGATATCGGGCCGCGACCGAGGGTGAGCGTGCGTTGTGGCGGTTGCTGACCGGCGGGCCGTTCCAGGCGCGGGTGAGCGAAAGACGTAGGGCACACGACGCGGCATCTGTGCTGAACAATCACCTGCGCGCGTGGGGATTCGATCACGATCTCGCGGCCGCCGCTGCCGGGCGGGTGCACGAGGCGGTCGGCACACACGGCCGGATCACTGCCGAGATGGACGGCGAATCCCACGTGCGTATCGAGGTTTTCGACGAGATCGAAGATGGTGACGCTCAGCGTGCGGGGGCCGACGGGGCGGACACGGCGTCCACCCCACGGATGGTGGCGGTGCTGTCGGCGGACGGGCTGACGGTGCTCGACCGCCATGGGTCCGAGGAGTTGGACCTGTCCACTAGAGGGCTGGTGGTGGTTTCGCACGGCGCGGCCGATGTGGCGCAGCAGTTGGCCAGGCTGCTGGACGAAAATCCCGACCTCGAGCTGGCGGCATGGCGCGGCACGGTCACGCATGTCGATATCGATGGCAACGTGCGCCAGGAGATGCCGCTGCGCGTGTCGGTGGGGTACTCGTCGCGTTATGAACCCGTGTTGGTGCGCGCGGGCGGGCAGTGGTACGACCGCACCGGCCCGGTCGACGACGCCGAGGCCGCGACGCTGACCCGGCAGCGGGCCTTCGAGCAGCTGGATTGCGTGGTCGAGGTGATCACATTCGGCGGGGACGTGGCGCAGACCGACCTGGAATCCGGGGGCGCGAGCACACCGCTGCGCACTCTGCTGGAGTTGTTCCGGGACAAGGCCGCCACCCCCGGTTTCCTCGCGACCGCCGTGGGTGGGGACTGGCATCGCGGCGGCTTGTCGCCCGAAGAGGCCGTGGCCTTGGTCCGCGACTACGGCGACCGCGTGTATCTGGCCATCCAGAAACCGGGTGCGCGGGCAGCGCACACGGTGCTGCTGTACCGGGATGCTGATGGTGGTGTGCGCTGGCACGACAAAATCAATGGCCGGGTCCGTGACGAGCCCATCGCGGCGGACGGGTCGCTACCGTCGGCGTGGTTCCCGCCGGGGACCAAGACCTTCGGCATCGTCGTGGACGCCAATGGCTGGCGCGAGATCCCCAAGGGCAGTGACGGCCTACCGCCGGAAGAGAGCAGCGTTCTGCTGCGTGCCGACGGGACTCCGGCACAGGGGTACGGGATCCACCTGGACGACGGAGGGGTCTCGACCGCGAGGCCCGGCGTGGATTGCCCGAACGTTCGGCTGGGCGGGGGATTCGACTTCGACGACGACCCCGTGGGCGGCGAATCCGACTACAGCCCAGAAGAAAGTGGTCGAGCGGCTGAGGTCGAGCTGGGACCCGTTCCTTCGCTTGTGGAGTGGGAACAAGAACAACCTTCAGTGACGGTTACTCGCGCCCACGAGGTCAGGCCGGCTATCGCTGGATGGGATCCCGATATCGCGGACGTGGTGGGGCGTGTGGCGCGTCGCGCATTGCTGGAAGGATCCGACGCGGTGCGGGTGGGTAGGGACGTGTCGGGTGCGGTGGCTGTCGAAGTGATCGATGGCGACACCATCCTGCTCACGATGTGGCTGACCGACGACCACGTCACGGCGATATTGCGAGTGCAGCAGGGAAATTGGGAGCATTTCGAGAAAGCGGTGAGCCAGGCGGATTCGCTCGATTGGCGGCTGTCCGATCCGCTGTCAGCGTTGGAGGATGGTCTCGACACCGACGATCTGACCGTGCGGATGACGTTGCGGGTGTCGCTGGATCTCGATGAGCCGATAGTGCAGCCGCTCTTCGGTGATCTGGCGTTGGGTCTGATGCCGGTCGAACCGACCCCGGGCAGCGACGATTCGTCCACGGCAGAGGCGCTGAGGCTCGCGCCAGACCAGCGGCCACCGGACTTGCCAGGGGCTGCGGCCGGCGAGGGTTCGGCACCGGACGCCGAGTATCTCGCTGCCATTCCCGGTATCGAACGGCTGAGCGACGGCCTTTATCGCTGCGATGGGTTCCTGATCGAGTCGCGAGAAGACGGGCTCAGGCTGCATCGGCAGCTCAGCGGGAACATCGGCAATGGACACCGTGTGCTGGCTGTGGCGGCTAAAGCGCGCGGAGGCCGAATCCACCTTTATCTGCGCACCGACGAATCCGACTATGAACTTCGTGGCGACGGTTTGTCGCCGTTGGGCTTCCAGGCGGAGGCGGCGAAATCTGCCCTCGACCGTATGGAGAGGGCACAGGTTCCGCTCCAACAGCAACTCGCCGAGTGCGGGTTCGTGCCTATTGCCGACAACATCATGCAACTGCGCCGCGGCGATGGAGTATTGACCGCAACGGTCCTTCCTGATGAAACGATCGTCTTCTACGAGCAGGTTGGCCACCATGGCGAGCGGAAGCTGATCGCGCAATCGAAAATCGTGGGTGTCGGCACCACGCCGGCGCGGGACCGAGATCTGCCGGCCCTGCATCTGACGACCGGCTGGCTGGACTACACGCTCGCCGACACTTCTCCGACGGATGCCCGGGTGGTGCGTCCGGTCACTGCCGCCGACATGGGCTTGACCCCGATCTCCGCGTATGCCGAGGAGAGCGGTTTCGTCGTCGGCGGAGACAATCCGACCACGGTGATCCTGGGTCTCACCACAATAAACGGGCATGCTGTCGGCGACCTCGAACGCTGGATGCGGCCATTCGATGAGGAACATGCTGGGGATCACACCGATAGAGATGAGTTCATTGGTTCGTCGGATGGCTTCCTCGGTCCCGACGACGGGCTGATCGAAACCCTGGCCCGCGACAACGACCTTGTGCGAGCTCTGGGACTCAGCCATAAGGATCTCGCCGAGGCCGTCCAGCTGACTCGACAGCTGGTGTCGACCTGTGGCGTGCAAACCTACATCGGCGAAGGCGATCACACCTACGACGTCCACAGCACGGGAAGCCTCGGCTACCAGGAGTCACCTTTCCGAGACGGGACGGTTGGCTCGAGCGACCATCAGGTCACCAACCGGGGTACGGGTGCGACGGTGCGAGTATCCGACCTCAGCGGCCACATGATCGAACGCTACGGTTTCTACCAAGGGAGGGGAACCTCATACCGCACCCCGCCCGAGCAGATCATCGCCACCTTCGGACACCTGCTCGAACGGGTCGACGGCGGGCTGGAACGAGTACAACAAGTAGCGGCCGAGGTGAACGCGCGCTACGGATGGCCGCCCCCTGAGGGGCAGGGCGCCTACAAAGATGACCGGGAGCGGCAGCCCGAGTTGGTGCTCGAGCACGGGATCTCCGCGTCCGAAGACGATGAAGTGGGCTCCGACGAGAGTGACGACGAGCCTTCGCTCGCCAGCCCAGGGCTTGGGAGTCCCGGCGACTCCGCCCCGGCCGCTGGCCCAACCCTGCATCTACCTCCCGACGGATTCGTTGCTCAGGGTGACGAGTTCCTCTGGTCGCATCTCCAGCCTGCGGTTGAGTCCGAGTCGGCGGACGAGCCGGCAGCGGTATCGGACGGGATCGTCGAGATCACCGGGGCCGAAGACGTTCACGCTCTGCGGGGTGAAGTCTCCGGAATCGCCGTGACCATCACCAACGATCGCGATATCGAACTGGCGTCGAGTGCGGTGAAAGCGATAGTTGGTCATTTGCCGCCCGCCGGTATCGCCCAGTTGGACATGATGATCGAGCAAGCGTTGCTGGACGCGTTGGCGCACTCGCGCGACAACGTGCGCTTGGTTGTGCGAGTGGATCGTGTCGAGTGGGCTCCGTGGGCGCAGGTAGAGGTGCTCGCCAACCGCCGGAGAGGTTCGGACAGCTGGGATGTGCCGTTCATCCGAGCGTTGTCCAGCAGTTCAATGGCCGAGGAACACCTGCGCCCGGGAGCCGAACGGTGGAGCCACCGTTTGACTTTCGATTTCCATGCCGATCACGTATCCGAAGAATTTCGGACGGTTCTGAATGGTCTGCGAGAAGGTTCCGGGGACAGCGGCGCCGAGCGGACTCGGGCGCTCAGCGAACGACTGTCGCGGCACGGTGGGTTCACCGCATACGGGTTGGAAGCGATCGACGATGCGGCGTTCGAGGACTTCGCGCGGGCTGCCGATGACATGTGGACCCGGCACTCGTACGGGTTCACGCGGATCGTGCAAGTGGTCCCGTACTATCACGTTCCCGACTTGTCGCTGCATCGCGTGATGGTCCCCTCGGAATGGATCCTGGCGATACCCCGCGTCGGTCACGCGTACCGCGACACCGTCGAAAGTTTTGCCCGTTTGATCGATCAGATCGGCGGTACTTCCAAATCCGACGATGTCGGCCGCTTGCTCCAATCCCATTTCCGGCAGGAGTATTTGAGCGGTCTGGATCTGGATCTCGGTGAGCTGGCCGACGATGTCTACCGCGATTGGGTGCGCCGGGAGTTCGGTCCGCGCAGCATCGACGATCAGGGCGAGGTCGTCCCCTCTGCGGTGCTGGTCACCGCATTCGCCGATGTGGAGACCACTGCGGAACCTTCGGGCCTGAAACGAAGACTGCACCGTCTGATGGCCGACCGGGCGCGGCGCATGACCGAGTCAGGTGGGGAGTCGGGCAATGCCGGATGGACGACTCCGTCCGGTGAACAGGCAGGGTTGCCGGCGTCGGATAGTTTGTCAGCGTCGATCGGCGAAGGTACTTCCGATCCGGATACGCGTGTGGCGGACACGTCGGTGGATGGTGGTCTGCCCAGCTTCGATTACGTGCCGCCGGACCCGGTGGCGCCATCCGTGCCTGTCGCACGTCCCGGTTCGGGAAGTGTCTTCATGCAAGAACCCTCGGCCAGCGCGGTTGCCCCATTTTCGGCGGTGACACCTCCCACGGCGCATGAATACCAACCGATGACCGATGAAAAGCTGCGTACGTGGCTCGACGAAGCATCCCGCGATGATGCGTTCGCGGTATCCGTCCGGGATGGGCACGCCGTGGGCGTGCGTAATGGGCAACAGGAATTCGAGGCCGCCGGGCGCCTGGAAGTGGGCGACCTTTTGGCCGAGTGGTTGGCCGACCCGCAGCGCGATGTCGACCCCGATATCAATCGTGCGATTTCGACGATCGTGGCACAGGCGTTGGAGGGAGGTGATGCGACAGTTCGGGTGTGGCAGGACGGAAATACGGTGCGCGCCGCAGTATTCGATACGGCGGGTAAAGGTGTCGAGCTCACTATGTCCGTCGACGAGGGGAGGCATCACTGGAAGAGCGTCTGGAAGCTGAGTCGTGGCATCGACGACCCGATGGGCCGCTTCCTCGCCGGTGATCAGCTGGTGTCGGGTTTCCTCGGCGGAGATTCGCGGGGGTGGGGGTGGCGGAACAAGACGCAGGTCCGCCGCATCCAGGACCAGCTGAAGGATCTGGATCGCGCCCACGAGTTCAAGATCACCGCGATGCTTACCGGCCCGGCACCTGAACCCGAAGACCGGATCGGCCAGCGGGTATTCGTGCTTGCCGTCGAGGACGAGGAGATCAGCGGCGCCCCGGAGACGACGACGTTCGTGGAGTCGGATCGGGACGGCGGTTCCGACCGGCCTGACGACACGGTTCCCGGCCCGGGACCGGACGGGGATGGCCGCGCCCTATTCCTGGATCGGACCCGGACGCTGGGCACTCATCCGGGTACCGGCGCCGGTGGCTATTCCGGCGCACCCGGTGACATCCCCCGGATCGTGCGGAAACATAGAGGACTGCAAGGGACTTCGACGCACACGCGGGCCGCTGGTGCGCAGACCGGTACGTCCGCCGCGGACGTGATAGATGGTGGCGCCGAGTACCTCATTGATGCGGCGGGTCCGCAGGCGGAAGATCAAACCCCGAACGCCACCGAAATCGATGCGACGCTCCACTCCGATATCCAGACCGGCACCCAGCCGACCGACCACGCATCGCACACTGGTCTGCGGGCGGTCGACCGTTACCGATTCTTCTCGCCTGCCGCCAGGTCCGCGACCGATGCCGAAGCGCGCGAGGCTGAGCTGGACGAGTGGCTGACCGAGATCGAATTCGACGGTCCGCGCTCGGCCGTTATCGCACTTGCCCGCAACGTGATCGACAGCGGCTACCGTCTCGATATCACGGCGACGGGTAAGCCGGGCAGCCAGACGATAGAGGTCCGGGCGATCAGCGTGCACGGTGGTTTTGAGCGGACAGCCACCCGCATCGAGCCGAACGGTACGGTCCATTTCGAGGTCGACTTCCAGTTCGACCACGACGGGGTGGAGCGTGTCGCCGGGGCCCAGCTGCGGACGATCGGGGACGATTGGCCCGCGGATGTGGTCGATGAAGCGCTGGAATTCATGAACGACGTCGCCGGTCGCCTTCGCGATGCGGGGTCCAGCGGAAGTGTCACCGTGCTGGTGACCGACTCCCAGATGAAGGTCACCGCGGCCGAGAACCGGCCGGACGAGGAGGAGTTCCCGGAGTCGACGCAGCAGCCGCGTCCCGAGTGGATGCCGCATTCCTTCCGTTCGTATCCGTCCGGTGACCGGTGGGCGGTTACCTGGAACCGGGCGGATTTGGGGCCGGTTCAGGACGCGCACTTGTTGTTGGAGGACGGCAACGGCGCGAATGTGTGTCTGGTTTCGGAGTTGGATTTCCTTACGGAGAAAGGCTTGTCGCAGTATCTGCGTAAGCGGTGGTCGGATGCGGGTACGCGGGCGAAGCTGGATAGTGCGGCCGCTCATGATCGGGGTGTTACGTTCCCGACGGCTTCGGATGCGCTGGGTGCCGATATTGCTCGCGGTGGTGCGATTTTGCTGTCGGATATCGCCGAGCAGGTGCGTGATGGTGGTTTCTCACTAATCGCGGTGCAAAATCGCGACGCGCCGAAGGGTGAAGCAGAGTGGCATGTTTTCACGCTGTATCGAGGTGTCGACGGTAAGCCGTGGATTCACGAGCTGATCTTCCCTGTCGACGACGAGGGGCGTCGGCTCGAGGGGCCGCCGTTGTTGCGTCACGAGGAATTCGACGAACGCAAGCACTACGCCGGTGCGAAGGGCTATCACTGGAATTTCGATGCCTCGGGCAACCCGACGGATCCGATTCCTCCCGGCAAGTTGCCAGCGCTGGTGTCGGACCGTGAATTTCCGGTCTCCGGTCGCATCGGCACCCCACCCAACCCATCCCGCCGCGCTGACGATCCCGTCCCCGCTAGTGGTCCGGCGCCCGGTCATGAGGCCTCTGTGCGCTTGATCGGTCCGGTGGTGCAGGACGTGGCGATTCGGGCGGGCCGATACGACGTCGTGGCGCCGGTGGTCGGTGCGGACGGGGTGTCAGCGGCTGCGGACTCGGGTGCAGCGAAAGTACGTGTCCGCGTGGGCTTTGCCGAAGACGGGCAGCTGGTTGCGGTGTATGCGCCGGAGGGCGTGTCGCTGAGCGAGTCGGTGGCGTCCGGTGTGGAGGTCGTGCCGCTGTCCGAGGTGGTTGGGCAGGTGGCGGCGGCCGCGCAGCCGGTGACATTGGATCTGTGGCTGGATACCGATCCCGCGTCGGATGTCGACCAGGTGTCCGAGTTCCTCGAGGCCGCCATAGCAGAGGTGTTGGAATCTGATGTGCGTTTTCAGGTTTCGAGCTTCGACCGGAGGGTGTGGGCGAACGCTCCGGACGGTGTCGATGTGGTCGCGCTGGTCGGGTCGGAGTCTGGGGCGGATGCCGTGGCGGCGGCCTGTGCCGCGGGGGTGAGCGCCTTGTCGGTGAGCCGTGGGACGGTGGAACCGTCGGTGTTGTTTGCCGCCGCGGGCGTTCCGGTGGAGGCGCGGATTCCGGTCGAGGTGCGGTTCGACGCTGACGCTGATCCGAGCGTCGGTGATATCTGCGAGTTGATGGCGCAGGGTGTGTCCGGATTCCAGACCGCGCATCCCGATCGTATCGTCAAAGCAGCAGTGGATTTCATGCCATCTCAGGTCGCTGCGACACCCGCCGAATCCGACGGCCCCGTCGAGTCCGTCCACCTGAACGACATGGCGCTAGCAGCTGATTCGCGGCCTGCCGAGTACGTCGTGCGTGTCGCCTCCGCCGCAGCGCGGCCGTTGGAGAAGGCCGCTCGGAGCCTGGCCGGTAGCGGTGCGACGCTGGTGGTGGATCTGGCGGTCGGCCCAGGGCCGGTTGATGCCGACACGCTGGTGGAAACTGTTCTGGCGGTGGTCAACCGGCACGATCTGCGCGTCCGATTGGAGAGTAGCAACCCCGACGTTCTCCGGGCCGCCGCCAGATTGGCCCCGCAGATCGCTCGGGGACTCATTGTGTCGGTGCGCGAAGGCATCTCGGCCCGATCGGTACTGCGGAGAGTCGGGGACGCCGAGGCCACACTGCT
This sequence comes from Nocardia sp. NPDC023852, assembly GCF_040639505.1. Classification (NCBI taxonomy): domain Bacteria; kingdom Bacillati; phylum Actinomycetota; class Actinomycetes; order Mycobacteriales; family Nocardiaceae; genus Nocardia; species Nocardia sp. NPDC023852. The sequence goes on along the minus strand of NZ_JBFAAB010000007.1, from coordinate 140,375 downwards.
TGTCGTCGACAAGGCGACGACGGAGTCGGTGGATGCCCTGGTGCGGGCGGCCGAGGCCAAGGGGATACCAGTGATCGCGATCGCCCCGCGCTCGGACGCATCCGGCCAGGAACTGGCGGGTCTGGTGACGATCCCGGGCCTCTACGGTGTGCGCGCGCGGCATCCGGGTGATGTCGCTCAGGCCCGCCTCGAGCACCCGTCGGTTCGCGGAGGTCATGATCAGGCGTCGGTCGCGGGGGTGGGTCTGGCGACGATACGGCGGCACCTGTCGACGCTGCCGACGGTGCTGCAAGTCGTGGTCACGCACCGGTTCCTGCGCGGATTGACGGTGCGGGAGACAGCCCGAGAGATGGGCATCTCGCAATCCATGGTCACCGGGTTCGAGCGAAGTGCGGTGCGAAACCTCCTTTCGGCGGCCGGCGGCACTCGGTCCGCTGGTCCGGACCTGTCGTCCCCGTACCGGATCGTTATTCGAGACCGGGTGTGGACCAGCAGTGCCCGCAGGACGATTCTGCTGAACGTCCGCGAAAGGCTCCGGGCTGTAGGAAGATTCGACGCCGAAGCCATCGAGGCGATCGCGCTCGCCGCTCATCGCCTGGTGTTCGGGGCGGTGCTCGGCACGGTCGACGACCGTGACCTCACTATCGCGGTCTTCGGAGACCGTGTCCGCGTGGCGCTGGCAACCCGAGAACCGTTGCCCGTGAACATGACCGGAGCAGCACCCGCCTGGACTCACACCCTCGACTCCGCGACGTCGAGATGGGGCATCGAACGGCACGACACCGGAGACCACCACCGCGAGACGGCGTGGTTCGAGGTGGAGCCGGCGGCAGAGCCGGACAGCTATGCGGGATGGCTGCGGGAGCTGAGTAGCCGGGCCGATGCTGATGAGGTGATGTCCGCGCTGACAAAGGCGTGGGATTTCTTGCGGCCTGCTGCAGATGGAGCTGAGGTATCCGCCTCGCAGCCCGAATCCGAGTCGCAGGACGAATTCAAGTCACAGAGCAGGTACGATCCGAGTCGCGAGTATGACGCGATCATCCTGCCCGGAAGCGACGATATCGGCGGCGCGGCTGTGCTCGCCAACTTTCTCCGAGATCTTATTTCGTCCAACCCGGAACTCCGCGATACCCCCGTGGTGTTCTCCGGTTATCGAGGTGAGGCCGAAAGATTCGAACTCGCCGCGGAGCAAATGGGCCTGAATCCTGAAGTGATTATCGTGGAGCCGAATGCCACGAACACTCGGGAAAATGCGCTGAATTCTGTCGATAAGCTGAATGAGCGGCGCAAGGAACTGGAACTTCCTGGGCCCGTAAAATCCGTCATTGCCGTCTGCGCACCGCAACATGCGCGGCGTATGTGGTCGACGATGATGACGGATCAGTGGGCTCCAGGGGTCGAACACGTCGCCGTGGTCACGGCTCAGGTGCCAGTGGACGTGTACCTCAGGTACGGACTGCGCACCGACCCCGACACGGCCACCGATCCGAATGAGATCGCGGTCGCGATCGTGAACGAAATAAGGGGGCTGCTGGAGAATCCGCAGGATGGCCACATTATTGAACAAAGCGTACCGGGCGATGTGAAAGCGGCATTCGGCTTCCTGAGTGCGATATTCCCGCGGGTGTATGAATCCGAGGTGCGGGCGCTGGTTCAGGAATCCCTCGGCATGGGGGAGCTGGCCGAAAATGTCATCGCCGATATCTTCACGCGGGTGGAGAAGCAGGTCGCCGGTATCTACGCGCGGGCGGGGCAGAAGGGGCTCGAGACCCGGCGCGACTGGTGGTTGCCCGGTCGTTTGGCGCCGTCCGTTGTCGCGGAATACTCGCAGCGGTTCGACGCGTGGTGGCAGCTGTATGAAGACGACGTGCAGGCGCTGATCAAGAAGAGCCTCGGTACGGGGCGGATCGCCTGGGAAACCGATGCCGATATCCACGCCCAGGCAATGAATCGGCTCGAAAGTCTGGACGACCGGCAACGCGGCGAGTGGTTGCTTCGGTTCGCGCCGTATGTCGTCCGGGCGAACGAACGGGCTCGCGACTTCGGTTGGTGGGCCCAACAGGTATTCGGGCACTGGGCCGTCGGGCTCGATACCGTGGCTGCCCCGGAGTGGGCGCGCGCATTGGACCAGCTCGACCCGCATGCTCGTTTCCTGGTGGAAAAGTTGTTCTGGCATCGTGAGCAGGGCAGGCTGATCGGGGACGAGCAGATCGCCGAGGCGGCGCCCGCCGTTCGCCGGGTAGTGGCGTTGCTGGCGTCGACCGGTGGGGTTCCGGCGGTCACCGGAGCCGATCAGCGTGTCGCGGACTTTCTTCCCGCCTATCGGCGGGCCGCGGCGACCATTGCGTCCGCGCCCCACGCACGAGGCGATGGCCGTACGGATCCGGCCGGTTCGGTCTCCGACGTCGTCGGATCGGATCTTGTTGGACCACAAGACCTTCTCGACGGCACGGCTGCGCAGTTGGCCGATCGTCGGGAGCGTTTGCGGGCGGCGTCCGCCGAGGCGCAAGCCAAGGCTGACCGCCTGCTCGAATCCCACGAGAGTTTGCTCGCCACGTTCGCGGGGACGCCGGGATTCACACAGATGTGCGAGACCGCGCGTCAGCTGCATGATGTCTTCGCCTCGTTGGCCTTGGTGTCCGGGACGGATTTCGCGGCGCGCCGGGCAGCGCTGGAACAGCAGCTCGGTGTGCTGGTCGCGATGGCACAGGAGTCGGGCATCGACCTGGCGGCCCTCGGACGTGCGGCGGCGTCAATGGGGACGGACGACATTGCGGCACTGAGCGATTGGCATTCCGATGCGGAGTCGACGAGCCTCATGGAGCGAGTGATCGCACTGCGGGCATCGCAGTTGCGGTTGCAGCAGGCGCAGGCACAGGCGCGAGACCTCGCGGATCGCCTTGCGCGGGTGGAGGCGCTCGAAACTGCCCGTGCGGCGTACTTCGACCGATCGAGCAAAGACGTCAGCATCGTTCCGCGGCCGCACAGCGGGAGCCCGCGAATGGGCTTCGACGGCGCACGAACCAGCGGGAACAGCGAAGAAGGAATCTGGCGGGGGCGGCAAGAAGATCTGCCGGAATTGGATAGCTGGTTCGCCGGACTTCCCATCGACGAGGCGACGGGCGAGCGGCAGTTCGCCGATGTGGCAGCCCGGGTGCGGCGGTTGGTGGCCGACGCCCTGCGGATCGGCGACGGGTGGGCGTCGGCTCGGGTGGCCGATGGGGTTTTGATCGTCGAGGTCGCGGCCTACGAGGGCGACGCGGATGCGACCATCGAGGTATTCGGTTCCGCGGACGAGCGAGGACTGGCGGTGACATCCACGGTGCGAGGGGCCGAGCGCCTGGAGTGGACCCTGTTCTTCGGCCCCGGCATTGCCGACTGGATGATGCGGCGCTGGTCGAATCCGGCGCGGATCGCCGAGGCCGAGGCCTACGCCGACAGATTCGTCGACCGCAGGGATATCCGCGAGATGACGATGGTGTGGCAGTCCTCCGGTCCGGCCGGGTCGCGGGACGTGACACTGCAGGTGATCGGTCGGACCGAAGCGACACAGCGGACGCTTGATCGGCCCCGTCTGTTGTCCGATTTGCACGCCGATGAACGGACCGCCGACGAGCCCCTGCTGCGCTCAGCACCCGCAGGACGGTCACGCCCCGAGGTGATCGCGGACATGCTCGCCTATGACGACCCGGATCCCGACGATGCCGACCGCGGTCCGGACAGCACGGATACCCCGCACGGCAGTAGCCGCGGGGAAGAGGTGATAACCAGCGATCCTGAGCCGTCCAGTGCAGAGTCGGAGGTGCCGGACGCCATCGAATCCGGTCGCTTTGTTCAGCTGCTCGCGCAGGCGGGCGAGCGCGTGCGGCAGGTGGTGCCGGTACTTGTGGCGCTCGCGATGGCCGATGGACGGTTGCGGACCGAGGTGCATGAGCTGCCCGGCGGTGGCTGCCGGATCGATATTCTCCTGCCGTCGTCGGACGGCCGAACGGCGTCTATGCAGGTGTCGGTCACCGACGTCGACGGCGCGCCCCGGATCACGGCCGTAGCGCAGGTGGCAGAGGGCGACCGGACTGGTCTGGATATCGTCGCGGACTGGCTGCGGGTGCTCACTGGGCGGGAACCGGTGGCCCCGGTACCGGGTATCGACGGCGTGCCCATTTTGGATGGGGAACCAGGTCACCGGTGGGACGAGCCGACCGCGCGGGAGATGGATCGGCAACTCGACCTGTGGGAACCGGCGCTACAGGTCGGCGATATGAAGTTGACCGTCGAGTTCGATGGTGAACCGGGTTGCCAGACTGCTGCGATCCAGCGCGGAATTAATGCCCGCACCCTCCGGTTGGAGTACCGGGAACCGGACGAGTCCGGACCGGGTTCGCCGAAGGATGACCAGGGCCGGCTGGTTCCGTTCCGACGCGACGAGTTCGTCTGGACCGGTCGGCTGTCGAAGGTGCGATTGCCCGGGTTCGGTACCCGCCTGCGCGATCTTGTCGCCGAGAACGGACTGGTCTCCGAGGCCGACCATGCAGACGTGATACCGCTGTTGATAGATGAGATCCTCGACGCCCATGGCCCGGTGCCAAAGGACACGGAGGTGCGGATTTCCAGCACCGTGACAGGTGTTCCGGGCGATCTTCGGCTGCGGATCGTCATCGAGCGGCTCAGTGGTGCGGATGTCGTCGCCACCACGGTGGTAGACGCTGTTCCCGTACCGGACCAGAGGATCTTCGAACTGTGGCGGCAGGAGAACCTGCCGACCGACTCACCAGCGCGGCCGAATCACTCAGCTGATGCTGTTGTCCTCGCCCCCGAAGGTAGTTCGGAGGCCACCGCCCCGTACGCGGCGCCGGTGTCCGGGCGCGGGTCAGGGACGGACGAAAGTGTCGAGTTCACGCGCGTTGCCGGCACGATGCCCACCGCGAACCGTCTGCGCGACGACCTCGCCCAAGCCATGCCACCCGAAACAGACCAGGCGGCGATCCAGGCAGCCGCTCGGCAAGTGCAGCGAATACTCGAGTCCTTCGATGTCCGTACCGAACTGAGTGTCGCTCTCTCGATCACCGATACGACCGCCGGGCCGGCATTGGTGATACAGGTTGACGACGCGGGTGCCGTCGACCACCGGCCACGGGTATTGCGCGACGGCGCGGATGTCATCGGAGTCGACGGCGGTCTGCGCTACACGGTACGGATTCCGTTGTCGGACATCGGCTCCGCCGACACACCCCGTCGTCCGCGGCTGGGTGATCTGTTCGGGCGCGGCCCCTATCGGCGCAGCCATGATGGCAGCGGGCATCGTCCGGCGGGTGGGTCTCGTCGCGAATCCAACGAGCCTTCGTCAGCCTTCTCAACAGATGCAGCACGACCCGGCGACGGCGACGACCCGATCGGCGCCACCGGGGATCCTGCTGGGGCGCACGCCGACACTTCGTCACCGGCGACAGCGCATCTTGGTGGTCGCTCGACGGTCGAGAATGACGAAGAACAAGCGAGTGACCGCGAGCAGGACGAACCGGCTACCCAGGGCAACTCCGGTGTGATGGACCGTGCCTTGCCGTGGGCGATGTTCGCCCTCGGGGTGGACATGTTGAGCGATGACTTGCTTCCGCCCGAACAGGACTATCTGTACGACACCACATCGCCTTACGTTCATCCGGAGGCCGAACACACCTTCGCCCATTCGCAGTGCTACCGACTGGCCTCGGCGATGAACCGGATCACCGGCTGGCCCATCGTGGTCCTCGAGGGGCCGCGTCAATCGGATGAGACTTATGGGCCGGTGCACGCCGCCGTGCGGACCCCGGACGGCTACCTGCTCGACATCACCGGCCGCAACAGCGATGACACGCTCATGGCCCGCTATGGGGCGCAAGAGCAGGAGGTGTTGGACGCGCCCGGGCTGTTGCCGGCGATGGTGGAAGGCCGCACGGACGAGGCCATCGATGATTACTGGTGGATAAATGATTTCAAAGATTTCGATGCGGATGAAGAAGTAACCGCTTCGGAAGGACTGGCATGGATCGAGCTCGTAATCCACCATGCCCGGCTATTGTTGCGGGACAACGACTATGGCGAATTCGCTGCCGCGCTGTCGGCGGATTCGGAACTGTCGAGGCGAATCCAGGCCCGGCGCGACGAGCTCGGGCCGGCGAGCCAGGAGCTGCTCGACCAGATCGCTGCAGAGGAACGAGCCCACCGGTTGGGCAAGGCGCGGCAGGAATTGGTCGGGAAACTGCAGCGGGCGCTGATCGAGCTGGTCAAGCAGTATGGCTCCAAAGATCGTGTTTTCCAGAGGTACCGGAACACGTACCTCGCCGAGCGCCCCAAAGACGAAGAACTATTGGGAATCGGCCCCGAAGCGCCCGCCCAGCTAGCACAATTGCAGGCCGCCCGGCGCGCCCAGCGCGGTGGGATCGGTCGGGTGATGGGCTACCTGACCGGTCGGGCAAAAACCTGGCGCCAGGATGTGCTGCTGGACTATATGGCGGAAGTTCTTTGCTATCGCGAGGAATGGGCCGACGATGTGAACGGGCTCATCAAATTTGTCGGGGACAGCAATCTGATGGGCGAGGAACCGCCTTCGGAAGCCGAGTTGGACGCGGCATTGTGGGAGGTCGCGGGCTACATCGAGAAGTTCCACCACTGGCTTCCGCCGCAACCGAACACGGCGGGATCGGCGATCACCGTGCACCTGGCAGGCCCGAGGCCGAAGCCGTGCTTCGTAGACTCCGGGGTGCGGGTGTGGGAAGCGGTGGGTGCCGTGCCGCCTTCGGCCCTGGCCGATTTCGATCCCGGATTGGCGGGCACCGAGCCTGGCGACGGCGCCCAGCGGATGGCCGCGGGATGGCATCGAGAAGACTTGACTCCGGAGCAGATCCGGCAGCACATCGAGGACAACGGTGGCGCGGCGTTGATGGGTGTGACCTATATCGGGATCACCGAGCTCACCGGATTCGGGCACGCGGTCGCGGTGTTCAAAAACGAGCACGGCACCGTGGTGGTGGAAGAAGACGGCGAGCAGATCGAATTCCGCACCTGGCTGGAGACGCGGCGCGCGGTGATCGACCAGGCTTTCGCGATCTTCGTGAACCAGGACGGTACCGCAGCGGACGAGGTACTGGCCGATGGGGAGGTGTTCGTCCCCGAAGGTTTGCGGGGTGTGTACCTCGGTGTCGAGGTGGGTGCCGGTGGTCCGAGAGATGGTCGGCGGGGGGATGAGCCCGACGGTACCGAGTCGGATCCGGCGCAAGCCCACATTCTGGATGAGTTGGGGCAGCCGGTGCCGTCCGAGGTCCTGGGTCGATTTGTGGATCTTTTGCCTCGCATTGTGGTTTTGCCTCGCAGCCACGCCGAGGTAGCGCGACGACGACTCCTGGTTCCGGTAGCGCGACGACGATTCCTGGCGGGGGAGTCGGTCGAGGAGATCGCGGCGGTATTGCAGATTTCGGTCCCCACAGTGCGGGAACTGGCGCGTGTCGCGGCACGACAACTCGAATCCATGTACACCGCAGACCGGATGATGCCGTCCGGGGTGCCGCGGACCGCGCTGTTGAAGGTGATCGCGGCGGTGTCGGAGGGCGCCGACCACGCCCAAGTCGACCCGGACGTGGTCGGTGGCACGCTACAGGTGGATTGCGTCGATGGTGACACGCGCGCGTGGCAGGTGGTGGGCAAGCCGCGGCAGTGGGGTGCGTGGCTCGGGGTCGAGTTAGGGGTGGGGCTGCCCGCGTCGCAGCGGGTCGAACTGGGCGGCAAGGTGATGGACGGTCTGCGGGAGGTCTTCGGTGACCTCCCGCATCCGGCCACGGAGTGGATGCAGAAGATAGTGAAGGCGGTGGGGCCCGCGGAGCCGGTGCGGGTCGACGTCTCAGGTCGGTCGGATGCGGAGTTGATGACCGTCCATGCCGGGGAAGTGGGCTCGGCTCATGCGATCCGGCTGGAGATCGACCCGCACACCGGCCGGGTCGATTTCGGCGCGACAGTGGGCGGCGGGCTGGCCATCCACGACATGGTGGCGCTGATCCAGTCGGTGGTGGTTTCGGCGTCGGGCCGTCATGCGGCACCGGATGTGGTGGCGAAATGGTTGTCGGCGGCGCTGTCGGATGGTTCGCGGGTGAAGATAGCGATATCCGACCGCAACGAGGTGCTGGTCCAGCTGTTCGACAACCACGAAAGCAGCTCGTGGCACACGCTGACGGTGGCGGGCGGCCGATGGCACGCCGAGTGGAATTCCACCCGCAGTGTCGACAGCGACCGGATTCGTACTGTCGCTCACCAGCAGCTGACCGGCGTGGGGATCGACGAATGGCGCGGCGGCGCCGTCCTGGACGACCTCGACAATCCGGAGAACCTGTTCCGGCGGCTGTTCGATGCTGAGGCGGCGAGCGGTCGCCCTGTCACGGCGGCGCTGTTTTTCGGAGACTCCGGCACAGCGACGGTGGGCATGGCCGGCAGTGATCTCCGGATCGAGTGCCGTGAGCCGCGTACCTCGCTGGTCGAGCAGATTCTCGACGATATAGAGGCGACGAAAGAAACGTTACTCGACGCTCAGCAGATGCTGGACGCGGTGGCCAAGGCGCAGGGCGGCAGCAGACTGAAACAGTTCACGGCAGCGATTCAGCGCAGCCCGGAACTCGGCTCTACCGGGGCGGCGGTTCATCGGCTGCCGATCGAGATACTCCGTAGCCACTGGCTCAACGAATTCGCCGTAACAGTGGACAGCTCAGGACTGGAGCCTGAGCAGATCGATGCTTGGGGTGAAAGCGAACTCGATATCTTGATCGAGGCACTGGGTGTCGATGACCCCGACCGGCTCAGCGGCGATTATCTGCCCAGGTTACGCAATCGCGAGGTGCGCGCGATCCTCGAGCTGCGGCACCTGGAACTGACTGTCGCCCGGTTGAACGCTGAAGTTCTCGCGCTCTACCTCGATCTGGACCGGCTTGACCAAGAACCCGCGGTCAAGGCCGTCGCCGAGCGGCTGGGTGTGGAATGGACGCGCTACCGGGACCCGGCCACCGGCTGGTATGGGTGGGGCCGTGTCAAGCAGGATCGGGCCCGGGACGGTGACACCGAATTCGATCCCGAGATGGAGGCCTTGCTGGCCCGCATCGTGGAAGCGACCGAGGACGGCGCGGCAGCCGCGACGCTGACCCGGCAGCGGGCCTTCGAGCAGCTCGACTGCGTCGTCGAGGTAATCACATTCGGCGGGGACGTGGCGCAGACCGACCTGGAATCCGAGGGCGCGAGCACACCGCTGCACACTCTGCTGGAGTTGTTCCGGGACAAGGCCGCCACCCCCGGTTTCCTCGCGACCGCCGTGGGTGGGGACTGGCATCGCGGCGGCTTGTCGCCCGAAGAGGCCGTGGCCTTGGTCCGCGACTACGGCGACCGCGTGTATCTGGCCATCCAGAAACCAGGTGCGCGGGCAGCGCACACGGTGCTGCTGTACCGGGATGCCGATGGTGGTGTGCGCTGGCACGACAAGGTTCAGGGCCGGGTCCGTGACGAGCCTGTCGCGGCGGATGGGTCGCTACCGTCGGCGTGGTTCCCGCCGGGAACCCAGACCTTCGGCATCGTCGTGGACGCCAACGGCTGGCGCGAGATCCCCAAGGGCAGTGACGGACTACCGCCGGAAGAGAGCAGCGTTCTGCTGCGTGCCGACGGGATTCCCGCGCAGGGGTACGGGGTCCACCTGGACGACGGAGGGGTCTCGACCGCGAGGCCCGGCGTGGATTGCCCGAACGTTATCGTGGAAGCGACCGGCACGGAGTGGCAGATCGATGTCATCGACCGCGATAAGATTCCGGCCTTGGTGAAATACGTCACTCGCTGGCAAGAATTGCGGAAATCCCAGCTGGAAAGCATATATTCGACGCACACCTATGCGGGCGGACCCCGAAACAAGCGGTATCAGGCCCAGCGTAAGTGTTTGGACTTCTTCATGACCCGACGTGCGGATATCGTCGGCAGTATTGCTGAGGAGACCAGGGCGGCCGGGGCAGATTCCCGCCTTGTCGCCGATATCTACGAACGAATTGTTCACGCGACAGAGTCGCGCCCAGTAGACGTGGCGAATTGTTTCGACGCCGATGCCGATCTGGATGGTCAAGGCGAGGTGCGCGGTATCGTGCGGGACGCATTCATAGATTTATGCGCGCAGGGCGTAGCCATCTGGGCCGAATTGTATGGATGGTCGGAGATTTCCATACGGAGCATCGCTGATTATGTTGCCGACGCGTACATAAATTCCGAAGAAATGGTCGGACAGGCTTTCGCCTCGACCTGCGCGGAGTACTTGCAGGGCGTGAAAGACTGGGATATCGAGGGGGCTGCCGAATGGTCGGAGGATGTAGCCGAGCAACAAAGGAGTGGTGTGGAGCGCCGGTGTGCCGCCACCCTGGACGGGGTCGACTGGGCCGAGCAGGAGAAACTCGCGCAATTAGAACATTTGGTGACGGATAACTTCGCAGGCTCGAGCGTTGATTCGGCATTGCCGGGCGGTGCGCCGTTCAGCGAGTCCGATATTGCCTTCCTGACCGAAAACGGTATCAGGCCGGATGATGAGGCAAAGGATCTTGTCGATAAGCTGCTGAGTTTGTTCAAGATTTCCGTGGGTGATCCGATCAAAGAGGGCAATGACCCGTTATATAAGTTCTTTGTCAATTTTGTGCTCGGCGCACTGCAGTCCGAGATCGAATGTGTCGGACCCTATGCGTCGAAGGCGACCAGGAAGAGTGCGGACGGCACACTGACCGCACGTATCGCGGACGCTCCGCTCGATGAGATCGTCGGCGCGGCGATCGCCGCACTTCTGTACGACGTCCTCAACGGCGAGTCGATTATGGTTTTGCTACTGGATAGATTCCATGAATTGGAGCAACATAAATCCCTTGGCATTCCCGACGAGGACGGAAACATTCGTCCGCTCACGAAGTACCTCGTCAAGAGAACGAAGCGGGACAAGGCCACGAATGAGACGGTCAGGCAGTACACGCCACTCTCGGATGAGTATCCGATTCGCTGGCAATTGGATATGTCCGAGAAAAAGGGAATCGGTAAACGAAAACTCCTCGTCGTGGACGAGGCTGAGGTCCCCATCATGGAATTCGTCGCTTACCTCGAGCGCATGGCACAAATCATGGACCACGACGTGCTGTCCGTTTTCTATGCCTGTACCGACCCCGATTGTCCGAATCATCTCGCCTCGGTCGACCCCTTCATCTCGGATGTGCCGGGCACCTGCGCGTGCGGCGGTGGGCTGAGTTTCTTCGCGAGCTTCAAGGGCGAAGTCGTGGAAATTCTGGATCATCTGGGTCGCGGAACGTGCGAAGGTTTGGATCTTGCCACGTACCACCGCAATCTGCTCGCACGGAACCGCAATAGCTTCACCTCGACATTGTTGATCCTCGCGAAGTACATGGAGAAGCAGATGCGGCCGGTGGCGGCCGGCCAAGAGGTCTTCGGTCTCAACTACAACCCCGTGACTTTCTCGTACGATGTGGAAAAAATTCTCGACGAACAGGCTGCGGCTGATGCGTCGGGTCTCGGCGAGCAGGCCGCGGCGCGGTTGATCGTCCCGCTCATCGAGATCGCACTTCTGCGCATGGTCAGAGCGACGCTCGGGCGGATCTCGACCGACATCAGGGAGCGGCTGCCCGAATTGGTGCTCGACTACGGGATCTCCGCACCCGAAGAAGATTCGGAGAAGGCGGAGCAGGCTCGAGAAGAGTTGCTGGCGGCCATCACGCAGGACAATGAATCGGCCCAGAAGGTACAGAGCAAAGGTAAAGAAGCGCGTCGGCTGGCCGCCGAAGCGAAGAAACAGGCCGCTGCGCTGCGCAGAGAAGAGGAGCGTCGCGCTCGGCAGGAGCCGAAAGCCGCCGACCAGGGATCCGACTCTGCCCTGCCGGAAATAACCGAGGAGGATCGGGACCGGCCAGACGCCGCGAAGGACAGCGGAGTGCCCACCCCGGTCGAGGTGCCGGTGCGGCTGGGCGAGCCCGCGCCGGTGCGCGCGGCACTGGAAGCACTGGACTGGCCCAATCCCGAGGTGGTCGAGAATCTCATCGGGCTCGTGGTGGACGAGAGTCCACACTTGGTTGGAAGTGATCCGGTCGCCGCGACGGTGACGTTGCAGGTTGATCCGGACACCCGCATGCTGACCGTCACCATTGCCGGCCGCGGCGTCACTGATAGTGGAATCGTCCAGGCGATGCGGTATCTGCCTGGAGTCGAGTCTGTATGGTCCGACGCGGATAACGCAGACATAGTGCGGTGGCAGATTCCCGAGTCCGCGACATGGGAACGGCCGCAGGAAATTCCGTCGTGGGATCCGGACGGCAGATGGCCGGTGCCGCCAGACGGGGACTACGAGCAGCCGCCGCTGGCTGACGCCGTCGCATCGGATGCCGATGACATGTGGCATTTCGATCCGACTGCGCCGTGGTCGGCGCCGGACGTCGATTACTTCGAGGAGACCGCGGCAGCTGCCGCCATGCGGGAGGACGAGGTCGGTTCGGCGATTTCGTCCTCCGACATGGCGGCAGCTGCCGGTGTGCGCGCCGGCGACGACGAGCAGGAGGAGGAGCCGGACGGCGCGACCCGGGCGCCGGACGGCGGTTCGTCCTGGCGAGGAGCCGTTGAGCCTTACCTCGGTGATGAGGCGCCGCTTGGTGGTCAAGAGATCCTGCGCCGGATGCGGAAGGGTGGACCGCGCGATCAGTACTCGACCTGGCGGCGACCGGTGCGGGGCGGGCCGCATCCGAACGGTCGCTTCCCCGTCGGGCCGCGAGAGGAGCCGATCGATTCCGAGGACGAGGGCACTGGAGCATACGAACACTCCAGCTCCGCCGCCGACGGCAAACCGGACAGTGCGCGGGCCGCCCTGGTCGAGGCACTGTTGGATGCCGACGGGGCTGAGTTGTCAGCGGGAGACGACATTGTCGGGGAGCCGCCACCCGAGAACACAGCGGACAACGACCAGCACGAAACGGGCACCGCAGTACCCGCGGACCTGACGTCGCGCATCGGCTTCGAGTCGGACAGCACCTCCCTGGCCGACCACCGGAGCGTGGTGTCCGCGCATTTGCAATGGGGGCCCAAAGGGTTGTCGGCGCAGGATATCGAGCAGGGCGTGGCAGCCCTGCAGGAAGGGGGGCAAATCACCGCCGTCGAAGCCGAGGTGTTTCGTCGGCGGTATCTGGGAGACGAGAGCGCCGGTGATGTGGTCGCCGCGATGGGGCGGGGGCTGTCGGTGAGTGATGTCGACACCGCGGTGCTCGAGGTGACGAAGGCGGTAGCGACGTGGGCGTCAGGGGAGCTCGGGTGGCGCGATGATGTCGGGCGGTTCGTCGATCACCTGCGAAGCCAGTTGGATGACTGGGAATTCGCTGGGTGGGATATTCGAGATCAGCATGACGGGGATCTCGCGGACATAGTAGCCGCGATGCTCCGTGCTGCGATGAGAACACCCGACGATGATTGGGACACGGCTGTTTTCGAGGCGGTGGCGCAGCTCGACGCCTGGGGTTTGCGCGTCGAGATGGTCAACACGCGGACCGGTGCGGCACACGTCGTGACGCTGTCGGGTGAACCAGGCGTCCCTTGGCTGCGGTATGAGGCGCGGGGCAGTGCCGGCGGGTGGCAGAAGATCGTCGAAACTCACCTGCGTCAATGGGTGACGGGCAAATGGACGGCGGAGCATACCGCATGGCTGAAGCACACCACCCTCTCCTGCAGCGTCGCGGACGGCCCGGTGACCTTCGTCGTCGATCTCGACGACTTGAAGCCGACGGTGCTGCGCAGCAGCCTGCGTCAGCGCGAGAGCGAGATTTTGTCCGAGTACCGCGAGCCGGAGTTCCCACCCGCGCGAGGTGACGCCAATCCGGGGTTGGTGGAGTCGGTTTACCGCGAAGGGGTGTTCAAGGCGAGCGTGGCTCCCGGCGACGCGGTCGCCGCCGAGGCGGTGAGCGGTGAACTGGCCCGGTTGCTGGGCAAAGGTCTCGACGGTGTCACACAGCGGGCGGTGTTGGGCGTCATCGCCCGAGCCCTGTGCGTCGGCAGCCGTCTCGAGTTCTGGCGTAGCCAGGGCGTGGGGAACTGGACGGTGTCGATCATGGACGGCGTCTCGTCGAAGATGGTGAACAAGTTGTGTGCTCTCGACGGCGAGCTCGAGTTCTCGGGGCCGTACTCGGGTGCGCCCGGCTCGGCTTCGGCGAAAAGGGCGATGCTGCGTGATCAGTGGCGGGATTTGCTTGCCGACTGGCGGGACTTGGATCAGGCGGTGGACGCGAACCGGTGGTTCGAGGCCTGGATGGACTTCGGTTTGTCGTCGATCCGGATATCGGGTCAGTCGCCGGCGCGGACCATGAGACTGGAAAGATTCTATTCCTCTGACGGCAATGAATTCCGCGAGTATCGCGAATCTGATGGCGGACAACGTCTTCCGGCTGTCCAGCGTGATGACGCGACGGCACCGCGCGCGGTCGAGTCGCTGGTGGGAACCCGGATGGCGGGGTGGGTTGATCGTCGACAGGTCGCTGTGGCCGCGTCGTTGGCAGCCAAGTTGGCCGAGCTGGCGGTATCTCGCGGCGCGGCCGGCCCGGTGACGGTGGAGACCTCCGCGGACCCGACTCGGTTGCGCGTGGAGATGTCGGCTGACGCGTTGTCCGACAGCGATAAGGCCGAGCTGGCGGCGATGGTGGAGCGCGCCGGGCTTCCCGGCGGCGTCGTTGACGGCGCCGCATGGTTCGAGGCCTACGACAACCCGACCGTTGAGTACCTGGCGACCTACGAGAACAGGTACGGGACGAGCGGAGTTTTCCAGGGAATTCGCGCTAGGGTGCGCCGCGACGGCGTTCTCCAGTACATGATCGTGGCGGGTAAGACGACAACACCCACCGGCCGGGAGATGTTCGAGGAGATGGCGGCCGCTCTGCGGCCGTGGGTGCGGGCTCTGCTCGATGAGTGGGGTCAGTATCTTCCCGACAATCTGGACAGCTTCAACGCGGGGTTGCAAAGCGCGAGTTTGGGTTTGCCTGACGGGGGTTTGCAAGACGACCACTCGCGCGAGGACTCGGCGAGCAACACCTTCACTGGGAGATTGGCTGAATCCCTGTTCGGGTTCACCGAGGTGGGCGTTGAGAGCCTGGCTGGTCCAGTCGGGGAGTCTGCCTCCGACGAGGATAAGGACGATTACGGCGAGTCTGCCTTCCGCGAGTACGAGTACACAGACGCCGAGCTGCTGTTCTCGCTGTCTGGTATCGAATGGACCGATGACAGGACATGGCGCACCAGCGCGCACGTCGAGAACGGTACCGGCGTCGACGAGGCCGAGACGAAAGTGCGCGGGCTGCCGGGGCCCGACCCGGAGGTCGTGGCGGCCGCAGCCGAATTGGCTCGGCGCGGGCTCGCCGACGCCACCGGTGACGTTGTGGCAACCCACGACACCCTGGCGGAGAAGACACAGCTAACGGTGTCGCACGGCGGGGACTACACGTCCTTGAAAGCGACGGTGACCAACACCCGAGAGTGGGAACTGGAATGGACGGTGTCGATAGACGACCCGGGCATGCTGGACATTGCCGCCGACCAGTTGGACGTGGTGGCGAGTCACCTACCGCGCTCGCTCCGTGACGCAGTGCGCGGCCGGTTCACCGGGCTGCGCGCCATGCTGGAGGATATCCGCAACTCTGGCAGGTCGTCGCAGCTGCGGGTGCGAGCTGTGGTCGACGGCGACGGCGATGGCGTGCAATGGCAATGGTCCGATGCCGAGCCCGGGGTGGAGTACCGCTACATCTACCACCGTGACGGCGGTGACGGCCCAGCCGCGACCCTCGGCCTGAAGATGGACGCCACCCGCTCGGCATCTCGGGAGCAGTTGGCCGACTGGCTGGGCGAGCTGGTCGCTGAGCGCAGTCGCAACCCCCGCGTTTTCGATGCGGCCACGTTGTTGCGGCGGCTGCTCCACGAGCGGGAGCGCAAGCGCACGGTGACCGCCAAGGTCGTCACCGGCCCGCACGGCCCGGCGCTGCATGTCGAGCTCGACTCCCACCTCGGCGCCGTCACCGACGCGGACCGCGCAGACGCGGCGCGGTGGGCGGACCGCTACGGTTCGGAATCGGTCGGCGACGACGTCACCCGCTCATGGTTCGAGTTCGATCTCGGCGAGCCCGGGTCCCCGCAGCGCCGCGCCCTCCCCGACGGTGACGGCCCGCCCGACCCCATACCTACCCCCGACGATACCGACTTCCGCGACGCCTACTCCACCACCTATCAAAGCCCTGGCGAATCGGATGGCACATCACCCACCGGTACCGAACCGCGTGAATTCCTTCTCGGATCGGCGAGTTCGGGTGACGGCGGGTCCCCGAGCGGATTTGCTTGGTCTCCGGAGTCGCTCGACCAGCAGATCGCCGATGCCGCGGCCGCAGCGGCGCAAGGCAAGTCACCCGGTAACGGCATCACAGGTGCGGATGACCACGAGGGCACCGCCGAGTACGTGCTGGAACCGTGGTCCGAGGAACAGATCGCTGCGGACGCCGTCAGGGTCGAACTGGCGGTAATCGCAAAGGCTTTGGAAGAGGTGGGCCGGTCGCAGGGATGGCGGCCGACGTCCGCTGCGGCGCGGATATGGGCGCAGGCGAGCTGTGCGGCGTCGTACATCATCAACGGTTTAGCGGCAGACGCCGAACATAGCGAGTCGGCCGCGCGGGGTGCGGCGGTGCCGTGGGGGCTGTCGGATGCGAAGGCCGATGCGCTCGCTCGGCGAGACGGGCTGGGGGAGATCGCGAAGGGTCTCCTGAAGCAAGTCGGCCGTCCCACCAGGAATCTCGATGCCGCGATACTGCGCTTTGTCCGCGATGTGAATGCGCGACGAGCCGCTTTCGGGGACGTCTCGTTCCAGAGCGGTTCGGTCGCTGTCGCGGCGGAATCCGATGCGACCCGGTTGGGGGAGAGTCCCGATAACGGCCGGATGGCGGCCGAAGCGGCATTGGCGGCTGTCGGGTTGCGTTACTTGGTCGCGGCCGCCGATGTGCGCCGGTTGGAGCGGTTGACCGAGCCGGAGCCGCATGAGCTGGAAATCTCTGGTATAAAGGCCGATTCGACCGTCGGTAACGGATTGGCCGGGGTGATCGCACGCCTGAAGCGATCCGGTGTGGATGTGCGTGAGCTGGTGGCGGGCGATCTGTCCGAAACAAGCGATCGGTCTCAAACGGGTGATTGGTCCAAAACGGTCGATCGGTCCAACAGCAGGTTGCTCGATGTGCGGTGGCACGACGGTAATTCCGTATCGATCACCGTGGATCGGCAGGCGATCACCGATCCGGACCTGTGGCGGCAGGAAGCCGAGCGTGGAATCGAGCAGCGGCGGTATCCGGTGTCGGCGCGGCCGCACCCCGTAACCGTCATTGTCGCGCAGCATGTTGCAGAGAAATTGGTCGCGGCGGCGCAGCTGAATTCGTATGTCACCGAAGCCGCGCTGATCCGTCGTTATCGGCGGGAGTATCAAGGCGTTCTGGACGGTGCACTGCCCGCGGAGCCGGACACCGGATGTGCGCAGTGGCTGCGTGAAGCCGGGTACGAGATAGCCGATATCCCGCTGCACACACGCGGGACGGCGGCGGTCGAGCGGGCGCTGGCCGATGTGCTGGCGCGCGGTGACGCCGCGCCTGCCCCGGTGCGAGTACTCGGTGACTATGTCGCAAAACGGCTTTCGCGTCGCACTGAGCGTCGTCCGGGCAAACCCTGGTCCTCGGATCCCCGCGTCTGGTTGTCGAATCGCGAAGGCACGACTCGACGTGACGTATTGGGATGGATCGGTCAGGCTGCGGTGGGCATCGCGGTCGGTTCCGCCGTATCCCTGCGCGGCGACAGTGCCATCGTGCCGCCGACAGCGCCGCCGCACACCGGACTCGGTGACGAGTTCGACGAGATGATCGCTTACTCGATCACCCTGACAGGCAAGGTCAATGCATTTCTGGAGAGGGGCGGGACGATCGAATTCGGGCCCCGGACCGACCTCGATCGCGAAACTCTCACGATCCGGCTCGATCGCAGCGGCCTGTCGAGCCCGGAAATGGTCGTGCACGAGCTGGCTCGCCAGTTCGGAGAACTCGAAGATGGACGCCATTACACCGTTCCGGGGAAACCACGGGGCGAGGGTGCGGCCGAAGAATGGATCACCGACAGAATTCTCGTCGACTTCCGGCGGAGGTCAGCAGCGAATGTCTTCGCGGCGTGGATCCAGGACGAGATTTCGGTCAGTAGCCGTGGTGAAATCGACATATTCGCGTTCGAGCCGAATGAAGACTATTCGGCGGCGAATTGCTACGGCGAATCCGATGCCTACCAGCGGTATCTGGAGGAGACATCGGATCTGCGCGAGGAGCAGCTGAGACTCGAGGCTCTGCTCGAAAACAGTGACCTGCAGGAATCTGAGGACCTGCGCGATGATCTGCTGGAGATCGAGCACGCGAAGAAGCAGGCATGGGAGCGTGCCTGCGACTGGGTTGCCGACAACATGTTCGATGACACCGAATCAGATGAGTACCGTTGGGCATACCGGCGTTACGAAAACGAGCTATTTAACAACTACGGCATGACCACCTCCGGCTCGAACAGCGTCACGGAGAGCACACTGACGGGAGATCCGTCACCCGCATTCGATCCGTCGAAACCGTTGCCGGAGATGGTCATCGGCGTATTCGCGGCCGGCGCGGCAGCGGATGGTGAAGAGCCGCATGCACCCGACAGCGGGGAATCCCACTCCGCTGCTGGCTCGGCTCCTGGAGATGGTGGCGGGTCCGGTGCCCAGCGCTCGACGGATCCGGACGGCACCAGCCGCGAGCGGACCATGACCCAGAGTGACTGGCGGGCCATCGCGCCGGCGGACAAGGCCTTGGCGGAACTTGTAGGTGCTATTTCTACTAGGCCTATTGTTCGCCCGGTTCGGAAGTTCATCGACGGTGCGGAATACCGTGTCCTGCGTTTCGAATCAATTGGATCCGAATCGAGCAACTCCGTTGTCACCGTCGACATGACCCTCGGTACGGCGACGGTGCAGCGGATGCGTATCGAGATGGAGGCTGGGCGCACCGTCGGGATGGCTGGATTCATCCTCGCTCCGGCGGTCGTGCGGGCTGTGGCGCAGCTGACCGGCTGGCGGTTGGATGACCTCGATTCGTTGCGAGGTCGGCTCGAACGGATACTGACCGCAGGTGGCGGTGTCGGATCGGGCCGTGCGGTTCTGGAGGTTCGGCGGGGCGCGGACGGGGTGTGGGAGCCCGATGTCGCGGTGTCGGAGAAGGTCGGCCTCTTCGAGTCCGGCTCCAGTCCATTGCGGCCGATCGGCGGTGCCGGACAGTCGGATCCGGAATCGGAGCCGGACCAGGCCGCGGGCGGCGGATCCCGGCCTGCCGCGCGGCTGGTCGAATCTTCCCCTGGCCGGTTCGAGGGACGGGTGGAGCAGGGCGAGGAGGCCGCTGCCCTGTTCGATGACATGGGCCAGGAGTTCGGGGCCGCGTCGGCGGTGGCGTCGGCGGCGTTGCGGCGCTTCGGTGGGCATGTGATCGTGGGGGAGATCAAGTCCGCGGGTATCCCGACTGGGTGGCATATCCGGGTTGTGCTCGGCGGTGTCGAGATCGAAATGCGCGCTACGACAGACTCGCTGCGGATCGAGTGGTGGGGCTTGCCCGTCGATCCGGCATGGCATGAGCTCGTCCGCGCGCAGTGGCGGCAGCTGATCGACGACCGTCAGGACGACGGTCAGATGCGTATTGCGACAAACCTGCTCGAGCGGCTGCTGGACGATTCGACGGAGCCGTTGGTGATCGAGCGGACATGGGGTTCGGGGCTTTCGGTGGCGCGGGGGGAGATGCGCGACGGAAAATGTTATGGGGGTGCCGAATTCGAGTACCAACAAATGCCGACGGTGGCGAGCGCGACCAGGTTGAGAGTGCTGCCCGGCCAGCCGCCTGCGATCGAACAGTTGAGGGAATTGTTTGGATGCCTGGTTCCTGACGGATCGCACGGTGCCGCGGTGGCGAAAGCGGCCGATCTGTACATGACGGTGGTGAACGAGTCGGACGGTGCTGTTGTGTGGACCGCCGGGAACCCGATAGGGGAGCGCAAAGCCGATACGACGGCGGAAGTGGCCGATACCGACGGTGTGCCGATGCTGCGGATTTCGACGCGGATCCACCGACCCCGGGCCGAGCACTCCCGGACGCCACAGCTGCTCGATCTGCTGGTTGCCGGTGGTGCGAGGGAAGTGGATGTCATCGTGGACCGCCTGCCCCATGGTTGGGCCGACACCTGGGTGCACTTCGCGGTCCCGCTGTCGACAGGCGATGCCGAAACGCCCGACAGCAGTGACCAGGCTGGCGCACCACGCGATGCGGCTGGTGGGCCGCCTCGCCGGGGCGGGAGCAGCCACCGTTGGGCTGAACCGGACTTGATGGAACTGTCCCGTGGTGGCTCGAAGATGGATTTCCGCCCTGGTCGTTCGTTTCGTGGGCCCGGTGGCGGCGGTCCTCGGTTTACCGGTCGAAACCGCGCGACCGACGCTGGATCCCGCAGCGAGGAAGAGGGCGCCCGCACCGAAGATACGGGCGCGTTGCCGCCGCCGTTGCGCCGTTTCGAAGATCCTGTGCTGCGGTACGCGATATCCCGCACGAAGAACGAGGAGGTTGCGCAAAGACTGACGAGGGAGATCCTCGAACGCGCCGAACGGGACTTCGGGTCGCGGCCCAACGACGCCGAGGTCTCGGCCTGGCTACTCGCTATTGCCGCCGAACGGGTTTCGACTCATCTCGGCCTCCTCCAATTCCAGGCAGAGGCTGAGCTCTACGTGGACGAGCAGAGTGGCGAGACGGACTCGCAGGCCCAAGCCGTGGCAGAGGTAAAAGAAGATCAGTTGCGGGCCGCCATCGGTATCTTCTCGAATGAGCCTGACAAGATGTCATATCTACATAGGCGTTTCGTCTTGGGTATGGCGTTCCGCGAGTCGGCCACGGAGACGGGAATCGCTCAGGCAAGAGCAGGCCAGATCGAGGAAGCTGCCATGCCCTTGATGATCGAGTATCTCGTCCAGGTCGGCGCAGCGGATTCCGAGGAGTCCGATGAGCTCGCCCCGCAGGTATCCGACACGTCGTTGCAGGACGCGTTGCGCATGGCTGCCGAGGCTTTCGCTCCGGCCACCGAGCGTCAGCGACGAGTGCACGACCAGATAGCGGAGCTCGTCGGCGGGAAGGACTTCGCGTCGGAACCAATTGATACTCAGCTGGCGGCATTGCAACAGGTCCGCGACCACGACCCGATCGGCTTCCTTCTTGCCATCGGATATCTGCCCGATTCTCAGCGGCGACTGTTGAAGGAGCTGGCGGATAGGGACCTGTCGGTTACTGCGATCATGTCCGCTACCGTGCTGAGCGAACTGGAGGCAAGTCGCCGGTCGGGTTCGATTCTCGATGCGTTTCGTGCGCTCGCAATAGGGCAGAATGTCGGGGCGGGGCGACGCAGTGCGGAATTGGCTGTATTGGCTCATGTTGTCGAACAGATCGGTGCGTCGGTTTTCGGGAGTTGTATCCAAGCCCTGTCGGAAGCCGATCAAACTGTCCTCTGGCTGAAGATAGTCCACACCTGGAAGATCAGCGAGATCACCCACTATCTGACCGGCAGCGAGGAACCGTCCAGAGCAGACATCGTCCGTGTCGGCAGGTTGCTCGTTGCCGCTGTGGATCGGCTGATCAGTGAATTCGGCGAGATGGTACCGGCCGCCAGCGAGGCTGTGGTCGGTGAGGATACGCAACCTTCCGGTAACGGAGCCGATGAGGAGTACCTCGACCCGGTCGCAGAAGCGTCGGCATTGATCACGGTCGCACACGATCGTCTTCCGCGCGCAGTGGAAAATGCCGTTGGTAAATTCTCTCGGCAATCCGACCGGTTCGATGTCAAGTCAGTGTTGAGTGCCCTCGTTTCGGGGCGCGAGGCAGGGGTTTCAAGTAACCGCCACAAATCCGACGCTGCGTTGAAGTTGGCAAAGCGCCTGACTTCGAGAGATTTCTTTCGCCATCACGGACGGTCGAAGGTCATCCAGATGGTGGCACGAGACAGCAAAACCGGCCCGCTCGGCGCCCTTCTACGGTCTCTCGAGCCGGAACCGAGTTGGTATATCACGGAATATCTGAACGGTAAGTCACCAGCCGAGATGGCGATCGAGAAGGGCAAGAGTGAGTCCACGGTCAGCCGCTCCCTCACTCGTGCGGTCCAGGCCATGGTCGAGCACCTTATTGACAACGGGTATGTTTTCGATCTGGATACGCACGATGTGATCGCCGTGATAAAGATGGGTCATCCGTCGGCGATCAACCAAGTTCGATCCACGCTGACTCCGCGCGAACTCGATGTCCTGGAATGGCTGCTGGCTGAGAACGGGACGTCGGTTCGCGCGCTGGCCACACAGCTGGGTAGCGATCCCGAGCAAGCGTGGGCACTGGCGTTCCGCATAACCCGAAAACTGATCGAGTTCATACCAGCCGCCCCCTCTGATACCGCAGCGGCAGTGGGTGACTCGCGGCCGCCCACTGTTGAGCACCTCGACCCTGATGTAGAGGGGCAGGCATTGCTCGCCGCAGCTTACGACCGCCTGCGGCGTGTGATGGAGCTGGCAATCGACACTCTGCCGGTTCACGATCGGACACGTGCCGAAAGACTGCTGAAGTCGATCTCATCCGATTCGACCGCGACGTCGATTACCGGCCGGCACGACCATAAAATCCTAGGGCTGTTGCTCGGGCGGATAACAAAGGGACACTTCTTTTCCGGAGGCGGATGGTCGAAGATCGTTCACGCGGCGGCGGCTGAACCCGAAAGCGAGACGTATACCACCGCTTTCGGAAAAATCAGTCCGAATCAGCAGCGGTACATCGTCGAGTGCGTAGTGGGTAGTCGGGATATCGATGACCTCGCCGACGAGCGGCGCAAGGCGCCCAAAACCGTCCGAAATGGCTTAGGCAAGGCGATTCTGGCTCTGGGAAAGCGTCTCCTTGACGAAGGTTTTGTC
The DNA here is from genome assembly GCF_040639505.1 of Nocardia sp. NPDC023852. Taxonomy (NCBI): domain Bacteria; kingdom Bacillati; phylum Actinomycetota; class Actinomycetes; order Mycobacteriales; family Nocardiaceae; genus Nocardia; species Nocardia sp. NPDC023852. Next base: position 117,307 of record NZ_JBFAAB010000007.1, on the reverse strand, counting down.
TGGGACGGCGAAACAGACGATATCGTTGCCGCGCTGCGGTTGGGGTATCCATCGGTCCTCCGCAACACTGCCGACTCGTTCACCGGCGATGAGCAGTGGGTTGTGCGGCTGTTGAACGAGGAGCGGGATCCCCGTGGCGTGCTGCGTGAAACTTTGTCCCGCGGCCAGGCCGATGCGCTGTACTACCGGGTTCTCCGGCAGTTGATCGAAGCGATCGACACTCCCGCGTCGGCAGGACCTTCGGTGGAGGCGGCGGCGGTTGCTGTTGTCGGGCAGGAGGACAGCCGTCCGGCCGACGCGGTTACGGGCGGGGGTGAGGTGCTGCAAGAGGCGCGGCCGGGTGCCGGATTGACTCCCGAGCAACTGCGGGAACTCATGCGCGCGCTCGAGGAATCCCAACAGCCGGTGTCGGCGAGCGCATCGGCGAGCGTTCTCGATGTGATGCTGGGGTCGTTGGATGTGCCGAGCGGTGTCTTCCGCAAGGCGCAGTTCCTGACGATGGAGTTGTTGAATCGTGGTCTGTCCGGCGCGGATTCGGGGCGGTTGGCGACGGCGGTTGTCGGCAGTCCGGGTTCGCGGCGGTTGGTGGTCGGGTTGATGATCACGGGATTGGATCCGGATCTCAGGAATGATCTGGTGCGGAGATTCGGGGTATGGGCCGACAGCTCGGGTTGGTATTCGATCGCTGCCGTGGAGCCGACCACGGTGGTGTGGTTCGAGCTGGAGGAGTCGGGTACCGACCCCGCGCGGTGGAATGACGGTCGGCGCGATCCGGATGACATTACGCCGGAGTTTCCTGGGCTACAGGGTGATTCCGATGCGGATGCTCCGGAGCTTCAGCCGAATGGTTCCGTTCCGGCATGTCACCCTGCGGACGAGCCTTTCGGCGGGGCGGTGGGGGCGTTGGAGTCGGGTGCCCGGAGTGGGATGTCGTTCAGAGGGGCTCCGCGGCGGGCCGGCCACCATCGGGGGCGGCCGTCGGGGGCGGGCGACGGCACACCGCTACCGGGAGTTGACCAGGCTGTCCAGGACGAAGTGGCAGCCGCCGACGACTTACCCGATTTCCATACCGGCGTGTCCGATACCGACCCGCCCCCACCCGATGGCTCTGCGCAAGACCATGACGCAGCTGGGAAGGGACCGGAGGATCCGGCCCCTTCTTCTGTGAAAAGGGCTGGTGCGCGGCGAGTTTCGGGTAGCGAACCAGAGGTACAGTCCGCCGGCTCGCACGGATCCGGAGGGGAAAGCGGTCCCAATGTGGAGCGGGGGATCGGGGCAGCGCTGCGCGATGGCACGATCGATGCCGAATCAGCCATGCGGTTGAGTGTGGCTTTAGGGATCGCGCCACCCATGATGTTCTCCGGTAGCGGCCAATCGAGCGGTTCCGCCCCGAATGGGCCGGAGCGCGGTGACAACCACGATGCGGCGAGTGATCAGTTGCCGAACGGTGATGCGCCACAGCGCGCGGATTCCATGGAGTTCACCGAACTCTGGGAACGCTTCAGTGAAGGCGCTGTCGGCTATGTGGAGTTCTGCATCGACGATGAGGAATCGATCACCCAGGAAGTGATCGGTCGTGTCGCCGAGCGCGCACGTCGGGAACTCGAGCGGGCGCCCATCGGAGGTGATGTCGAGAACTGGCTTCTCGATATCGCGGGCCACGAAGTCCAGGATCAGCTGGCCTATTTCAAGGTGCAAAGAGGTCTCCGCGAGATCATCAGCTCTATCGCCGCCGGGGGTGCGGACTCCTCGCAGCAGTTGCTGGACGCGCTGGCGCGTGTGCCGTGGTCGGAATTCCGGGACGCCCTGACGGCAGTGTCCGATCGTGCGTGGCCCGCGTTTCTCCTCCGTTCCGCGCTGTCGGAGTGGCCTGACGTCGATTCGCTCGCCGACGCGTTGGGGGTGCGGCCGGCGTATGTGGAGGTTCTGGTGTATCGGCTGGTGCCGAAGCTACTGCACGAGTTGGGACTGGAGGAACCGGTCTGGCCCGATGTGGCTGATCTGCTGGACGTCGATGATTTCCCGGAAGATGTCGATGCGGTCGATACTCAGCTGAGTACGTCCGGTCAGACCGTGACCTCGGACGATATTCAGCGGGCGCTGGTCGGGATCAATATGCGGCCGCCTGAGACGGATTACCTTCCACCGGTGACGCCCGCCGAAATCGAGCGAGACTGTGGAATCCCGGTCGACCATCAGCGCGGACTGCAACGGGCCGTGGATACGTTGGGAATCATCCTCGATATCCGTCCCGCCAATCCGGAGGGCGTGCGTTGGGTCCAGAGTGGCCTGGCTCTGCCGAAACCGGAACGGCTCAAGGTGAAGACGCTGACCGAACTCGATCGGCTACTCGGGGCCCATCCACTTCATCTCGGGCTTGTCGGGATTTTCGAGCCGACGCTGCCGGAGCGCCCCGATTGTCCCGCGGACATCTCCGAAGACGAATGGTGCGCTCGGTGGGATGTGCTGGTGCGGCGTTACGAATACCGTCGCCAGGAGTGGCGCACGATGCAGGGGCAGACGGAACTCGATATCGGCGAGGACGGCATCGTGTACGGGCGTGATCAGTTGGGATTGCGCCGCCCGTACGGATCGGATTTCGACCTTTTCGCGGTGCGGCACAGCGACGGTTCGCTGATCACCTCCAAGCCCGTTTTCGAACAGATTCTGCGGACCCTGCGCAATGAGTTCGGTATTCGTGTGGAACACGGCGCGGTTCTGCAATGGTCGACGAACAACGATAAGGAGCATCGACTTCGGATGGAGCTGCTGGGGCAGCACGTCCGTGGCAAAACACCGCTGGTGAGATTCGCGCCGAGCCAGCCGATCCGCCAGGTATGGGGACCGATACCGACGCCGGGGATGCCGACCGTCGGCGATATGCCCGCCGAGGCGATACAGCCGTGGAACAGGTCCGCGCCCTCCGTCTTCGATCCACGGTGGGGTGTTGTGCTCGGGACCGGTGACGCCGCCGAGTGGGAGTTGGCGCAGGCCGCGAAATCCGGTGACGACGAAGCATTTCGAGAGTTGTGGGAGAACGTCGAGGCCGCAGTCTTCGACTATCTGATCGAGGAAGTCTACGACGATGAACTCTCGGTTTCCGATATCCGGTCGATCGCATGGAAGATGACCACGCAGCTGCGCGATACCGCAGCACGCGAGATCTTTCGGATTCCGGAGGGCGCGACGTTCTGGACCTGGCTCGGGGGTCTCGCCGCCACGCGGGTGGCCGACTACCGAGGTTTTCTCGCCTGCGTCGAATTGATCGCGGACGATTTTATGCTCGAATATCGCGTTGATCGATCGGATCCGCGGATACAGGCATTGTTGCGGGCCCATGACGATGGGGTCCTGCGGGCGTTCACGGACAAGGATTCGTGGCGTGAGCTGGTGCGGCTGACGTACCGACACAAGCTGGCATTACCTGCTGCTGCGATTCTGGCCGGCATCCCGCTGAACCGCGCGCTGATGGTCAAGCATGAGGTGGTCGGGGCGCTCGTCGAATATGTCGCCGCGCGAGAGCGGGAGTCGAACGCTGCCGACGAGGACACTGAGTGGTCGCCTGTGCCATCGCCGGAGGCCATTCTGGCGGTGGAAGTGTCTGATATTCCGGAGTGGCGACGGCTGATCGAGGAGTTGTCGGGCGTCGGGTTCGGAACCAGGCCGCCCACGGAGCTGGCCGACACCGTCGGGTCGGCGGACAGTGCCGATCCGGGTCCGGATGAAGACCCCTCGGTGCGGTCTGACTCCGAGCGCGGTCTCGACCGTGACCAGGTACTCGCCAGGCTCGAGGAGGAACTCGAGCGGGCGATCGCCGACCATCGCGATGCGGTGCACTGGTTGCAGGATTTTCTGCAACGACGTGGCGCCTACAGACGCACATTTCCGCAGGCGCTGATGGACATCTTCCGCAGTGCGTACGCGACGGACCCCGAGGCGTTCAGGCTTGCCATTTCGCATTTCGACGAAGACGTGCGTACGAGTGTGCTGAGCGTGGCGGCTCCTGACGAAGACTTTTCGGGCGGCCGACTGTCCGAGATCGGCGTGTACGTGGTGCTGGCGCGGTTCCGCGAACGGATGCCGCTGCTCGATATACACAGCCAGGAACTGGCGTTGCGCAGGGCGGCGCTGCGAGTGGGACCCGAGCAGTTCCGAGTCGCGTTCGAGGACTATTCGGATTCGGAGCGGGCGCTGATCGAGCATCGGATCCTGCGGTCGTGTGCGGGCCAACCGGGGGGCGCGGACCTCGACAGACTCCTCTATCGGAGCAAGCCGCTGGGGAAAGCGTGGCAGGAGACGATTACGAGGCTGTTCCTCGAGCTGTCCGGCGGTGCTATGCCTACACCGGCGCGCCGTGTGAAGTGGCACGACATTGTGCGAACGCAGGCGTACTGGCCGAATGATTGGGCGTCGGCCCTGGAACGGTTGACCGTCGGCTACCCGGTGCAAGCGGAACTCCTCGAGCAGTGGGTGCTCGGGCACCTTACACACCGGGAAATCGCCCAGCGATCCGGGCGCGGTGTGGAGGAGGTGCAACACCTGTTGGATGAGGCGGTAGTGCGGATGCACACCCTCCTTGCCGACGCCGGTGTGCGGATGTCACCGGAACAGGATCTGTTCGGCGCCGATCCGACCGACGCTGCGCATCAGCGCTGGCTGGGACCGCCCGAACCAGACAGGTTCGACGCGATCCTCGCGATTCTCCACCAGGAATTCATCAGCAGCCAGGACTTGCCGCCGAAGGCGACACCGGAGCGGCTGGAGCGACTCGGATTTCCCCAAGAGGACCAACAGGCCATCAAGCAAGCCATGGCCAGGCGCGGAATCTGGAGCTGGTGGCTGCCCGGCAACCCCGAGGGCAACCGGTGGACCCGAGCCGGAATCGTGCATCCTTGTCCCGCCGATATCGATATCGAAGAACGCACTGTCCTCGACTGGCTGTTGGGGGCGCCCTGGTGGAGTCTGGGCCTCGTCGGGCCGTTCGAACCGCGAATGCCCGCGCTTCCGGACGGTCTCAATCTCGAAGAGCAATCGCAGATCAACCAATTGCTGAACAAGCGATTGGAATATCGCCGGCGCGAATGGCTGCTGTACCAGAATCTGCGTCACCTGGACTTCGATGACCATTACATCCTGCACGGCACCGATGCCGACGGGCGTCGGCGACCGCTCGGTCGCGGTCGAGTGCTTGCCGGGCTGTGCGACGCCGACGGACGGTTGATTCGTGACACGGTGGTTTTGCAGGAGCTGCTCGCGGAATTGGCGCGTGAGGGGCTGCTGACCGATGGTGCCCTCATGCAGTCGCAGACATCCGGGCTGCCGGAAGTACGCGCCAAGAACGCGGCTCTGCATCCCTACGATCTGGGTGGGACGCGGGGAATGGTCCTGTTCACTCCCGGGAAGAATCCGGTCTTCGAGGCGGCGGTCCGCCCGCAAGAGGGATGGCCCAGTGTCGGCAACCTGCCAGTTGAAGCGCGGCCCGTGATCAGTATTGTCAAGGCCCGTTCGAGCCGGTTCTCCCCCGACTATCCGCTCAGCCCACGAGAGCAGGCGATCCACGACAAGGGCGTGCCGATGGAGTCCGCGCCCTACCGCTACCGGGCCGAGAATGACGAGCTCGACGGTCCCGAACCATACGGGTGGGTGTACACATTCGCCGACCAGAGCACCTGCCTGTTCAGTCAGGCAACGACCACCTTCGCGCCATACGCCGGCGCGCCGAACCTTGCTCCCGCGGTCCGGCATGTCGGCAAGTCTCGTGTGCACGAATTCCTGGCCGAGCGCATCGAGGACTATCCCGGTGTGCATACCAGCACACTGTGGTGGTCCGAAGACGGCTGGGGATCGCTCACCGAGCCCCTCGATGACGGTCTGGAACGCCCGGTGTGGGCTTGTTCGATCGAATACCGCAACGCCAGGGCGGTGGGTGACTACATCTCCGGGCTGCTGCGTGGTCCGGACGGTAGACAGTGGTGCCTGCTTCCGCGAGAGGTCTCCGTGCGGCGCATCGGCGAGATCCGCTCGGATTTCGTGGGAGATGCCCTCGGACGACAGCTCGATACCGGCACCCTGGAGGCGGTGCGTGCGCTGCGGGAAGAACTGGCCGACTTGCTCACCATGATCCGCACCGATCAAACGCCGCCGGTCGAGCAGTCGGCGATCGACCATGCGCTGGCGCGCTGCGACGAGATTCTCGAGCACGGCATGATCACCGGCGCGGCGTGGCCGGAATTCATCGAGATGCTTCTCCCCGCGCCGGATGCGCACCGACAGTCGGAATCGGAATGGATCGAGGAGATGATCGATCGCGCCGTCCGTCCGGTGCGTCCACTCGGTCCGCTGACACCGTCCGACGCGGAGACCTATTACGGCATTCCCGTGGAGTTGCAGGACCAGTGGGAGCAGGCCTGCGCCGAGCTGTCACGGCTCACCGGACGACAGATCGAGGCCTGGCTGTGCCCGGCCAATGGAGCGGGCCACGAGATGCTCCGTTCCGGAGCCGGCTATGCCAAAGAGCGTGCCGTCAAATACAAGAGCCTGGACCGGCTCGATCTGCTCCTGTGCCCGGATTTGACGGAGGCCGACCTGGGCGGGGTGTTTTGCTATGTGCCCGGCGAAGTGCCGAAAGGGCTCAGCTCGAGGCACACCGAGATTCTTCGTAAGCGGCGAGACCAGCGCCTCAGAGATCGGGAGGAGGCGACGCGTCGCGCAGATCTGCGGCTCGGGCCACGCGGCGAAGTGTACGTCGTCGGTCCGGACGGAGTGCCCAGGCGACAGCGTATCGATCTGGATCTTTATGGCCTCTTCTTCCGGGGTGGGGAAAGAATCGCCGACCCCGCCTTCCTCGCGCTCTGTCTGAACTTCTTGGCCGAACGGGGCCTCATCCAACACGGCGGCATCGTCGACCTGTGGCCGGCCTCACCGCAGCAGATCGCTCTGCGCAGTTCGCTGGAGGAAAAGTTCGGCCCCCACGGTGAGCCGCTGCTGTGCATCGCGCCTGGCATGACACCGTGCGCGGTGCGCGGTCTGCCGCCGAGCACGTGGACATCGCTCGTGATGGAGGTCAACAATGACGGCCTGGCGGAATTCGCGGCATACCAAGGTATGTCGCGGCGCACGGACGACGTGTCCGACGAGCCGTCGGCGACGATCGGCGCTGAGTACGCGGAATTGGTATTCCAAGACCTGTGGACCGTTTACGGTCGAGAGGTACGCGAACAGGTGAAAACCATCGTCGTCGACTGGCTCGAGCGATCGCTGTCGATCGATCCGGCACAGATGCCGAACCTTCGCGAATTCACGGTGGACGAGATCGTCGAGTTGATTGTCGAGCGATCACATCGCGACATTGCCGACAAACCAGTGGCGGTCGACGACCGTGAGTGGATCAGCGCCATCACCGAAAGCGAATTGTCGGAGTATCACGACTTTTGGCAGTTCCGCTTGGCACTGATCGAATTCCTCACGCTCGTGGTGGGTCTCGATGTCGCCGATCGTCAGGTGCGCTGGGTGCAGCGGTTGACGATGCGTCAGTGGAAGTCCGCCGTGGAAACGTGTCCCAGCCGGGCAGCGGCGCTGGACGTGTTGTATCCGGGCGTCGTGGAAAAGCTGCTGTCCCAACGGAGATTCGAGAACACGGCAGACATGCTGGGAGTCTCGGCCAGCCGGTACACCGATCTGGTGTACCGGGCCGTGCTGCGGCTGGCCGATCGTGCGGTGATTGTGGCGGCCGATGAAGAGGTGGCTGTGGCCGATCCGGTGTCCGGTGACGCTCCGGACCGGTACCCCGTGAGCGAGGATCCGTGGGATACGGGGTTCGGTCGCGGGCGCACGTGGAAAGCGGAATTGGTGCACCGGGCGCAGCGGGGCGACGATCTTGCCTTCGAACAATTATGGGGAAGTATCGAAACGGAGGTTCACCGCTGTGTGGTCGACACTATTCGCGACTCCGTTGACGCGATCGCCAGTGCGGAAGCTGCCCGGATAGGGGAAGACCTCGTTGCCGAGATCCGCGATTCCGCCTGGCTCGATATTCGAAATCTTCCTGATGGGATGGCATTCGGCGCGTGGATCGGCGGCATCGCGGTGCGGCGGCTCCGGGATTACGTGGGGTTCAGGGCTTTCCGCAGGACCGTCGGTGCCCGCTTCGCGGTCCGAGCGCATGTGCAAGTCGATCACCCGATGATTCGCCCGATGTTCCAGGCGAGCGAGAGTGAGATACGGACTGCGCTCGACGACTTCCCCGGAAAGCCGATACTGGGGGAGATCCTGCGTCTGCGATTCCGATACGGATTCTCGCTCGACGGGACGGCGCGTTGGCTGGGTATTCCGGATCGAGTCATCGCCTCGCTCGAGAACGAGGCGATCCGGGTATTCGTCGCGCATTTCGCCCCCGAGGAACGCAGTGACACGGCCACCGAACCCGAACATGCCGGGTTCGAATTGTCGGACCAACTCGTGATCCAGGTGTTGACGAAGACGCCTCTCTCCGTGGACGAGGCGCTCGACGTGCCTCTCACCCCCGACGACGTCGAGCGGTTGGGTGGTATCCCGGTCATCGATCTTGCCGCCATGCAGCGCGAGGTCGACGCCCGCGGCAAGGGAGTCGGAATTCGGATACCGGGCGCCGGTCAGGTGGCGGCAGACCTGCTCGCTGAACCCATCACCATGGAGGATGTCCTGCTCGGGGCCCCGCCGAGCAATCTCGGACTGGTCGGCATTGTGGAACCGGTTATGCCACCCCGCCCGTCGCCGCCTGCCTGGCTGTCCGAGGCGGATTGGGATGCGGCCTGGGGACGGCTACGGGCCCGATACCGATACCGATTGCTGGAATGGCGGCGGCTGGCGCGGGCCGACGACGTCGACCGGGACGAGACCGGCGCAATCCGCGGCACCGGCCAGGAAGGCCGGCCGAGCTACGTCACCGCGACCTATCACCTGTCCGCGATCTATCATGGCGACGGCACCCCACTGACTGACCCCGACGAATTGCCGACCGATACAACATATTTCGGCACCCGTTTTGGGAGCGGAATGTCGATGGAGCGTGAACCGGTCTTACAGCTCATGCCCTTCACGCCCCCATACGTGCGCGAAGGGCCCGATTCGAGCGGCGGGGCGTCCCCGCTCGCCGCGCCGGTCTCGGCCGGTGCCGTGGACAGCGCTCAGGCGTTGGACCGCGCCGACCACAATGAGTTCGATGGTGCTGACAACCGGACGAATACCAGCGCGCACGAAAGCCCTTCGACCGGTGAAGCTTCGGATGCGCTGCTGGGGATTGCCCCGCCGCGGGGACTCGGACGGCCGACCCGCCTATTCGCCGGACACTCTATGTCCCAGGGGAATTCGGTCGGCGATGGTCGTCGTGGGGACGAGGAGTCGAATGTCCCGCGAGTGAATGATATTGCGTTCGAACGCGATCAGTTGATAACAGCACTCGGGGCGGACCTGGATCGGATCGCAGTTCCGCTGCACGATGCACTGGCGGAGATGCGGAGGATTTTCATCGAGTCCGTTGGGCAGGAAAGCGGTACCCTGACTGCGGCGCTGCGCGATGCCTGTGCCCGGGACCCCGATGCCGTCCGTCTCGTGGCCGAGCTGATGGCGGATGAGGATCGGGAGCGATTCCTTTCCTTCGTGGAATGCTCGGTTCAGGGCGAACAAGTGGAGACGAGCGACGAGGATCTGGCCTTCGTATACGTCCTCGCCGCGACCGTGTTCACGTTCTTCCCGAGGCCCGCCGGTCAGCTCACGAGTGCGGAGTTCGCGGAACACGTGGTCGGCCGGTTGATCGAACAGGTCGACCCGGACCTGATTCGGATTGTCATCCGCGACTACCCGCCCGATCTTCGAATGATGCTGGAACTGTTGGTTTTGCGACCGGACAGCGACGATGAGACGGCCGCGACCATCCGGGCGGCGATCAACAACGGATCTCTATGGAACAACCCGTTCGTCCACCTGTACACCGACCTTGTCGGCGGCAGCACGCCGTCGCCGCAAGAGCGGGCCGAGTGGGACGAAGTCTGCCGAAACGCCATCGCCCGCACCGGAAGGTGGCAGGCGTGCCTGCGTGAACTCGACGAAACCGACGAGGAAGCGGTCGATTTCCTGGTCGAGTGGTTGTTCGGCAACCGGCTACCAAGGGAATTGGCGCTGGAGTGGGAACTGGACGCGGCGGAGATCAAGAACCTGCACCACCGTGCCATGAACCAGATGCACAACCTGTTCACCACCTGGCGGTCGGGGTCGGAGCGCCGGAACGCGGGGCTCTCGGGCCAGCCATTGACGGATGGTGAGCGCACGCTACACCGGCACGGTGAACCCATCGAAATCGGCACGCTAGTGAACGGCCGCAGTGACGCGCACCGGATCATGCGGTTCGCCGACAGCCCGGACAAGTCCTATTTGTTCACCCGGCTGGGGGACGGCACCGAGGAACTCCCGAGCTCCGCGGCCTTTGCCATGCGGGATGTCGATCTGCATCGGGTGGATCGCAATCTGCTCGGCTTCGACGTGACACCCGTTGCCACACCATACTATTCGTCGGAGCTGGCGGCCTGGGGGATACTGACCGAGCTGCCCTACGCTACTCTCCCGGCCACCCTGTGGTCTGGCAAAACGACCGATCCCACGCCCTTCGCGTGTTTTCTTGATCCGGTGCATCGACAGCAGATGTTCGTGCTGTTCTATCTCACCCAACCTTGCGGTGGCGTATCGATGAACATGAGCGCCAACGGTCGGATGCCAACGTTCCCGTATCAGCCGTTCATTCTGACCGAGGACGACGCACCTCCTCGGTACGCGGAATGGGCGGACTTCGTCCTGACCGGTCTGCGGCAACCACTGTTGCCCGAAGTGCTGAAGCCGCTGCTGGAGATCGACCCCGACGAGTTCGCGGCATCGTTTCGTCAGACGTCGATTCCGGGTCGGCGGTCACCGCTGTCGGAAGCCGAGATCGCTGACCGCGTGCGCAGACTGGAAGAGATCCAGGAGCACGGGATGGTCACCGGTGCGGCATGGCCCGAGATCGAGGAACTGGTCCCGACGGCGCTGACCGACCACCTGGTTCCGCCTTCCACGGCGCTGCGGACGATGGCGGCACACTGGCGGTCTCAGGTGCACTACGCCTACGAGCCGGGCCCGCTGGGCGCAGCGGAACTCGAATGCTACTACGGGGTGATCTGGGAACTGGCACAAATGTTCCAGCACGCCGCTGACGCCGAAGGGATAGTGATCGGCATCCGCCCCATGAGTGTGTGGGGGACAGGTCTGCTGCGATTCGGTCTCACGCGACCGAAACCGCAGAGTATCAAATATAAATCCTCTTCCGTCGAGGATGTCGCCCTCGGTCGTCAGCCGGGCATGATCGGCCTCGTCCTGGCCGGCGAACCGGTTTTGCCGCCGGTGCTTCCCGCGGATCCGTCCGCCCGGATCGCACTGTTCACACGATACGAACGGCGGTTGAGCGAGTGGCGCGCAGCACGCGCCCGGCCTGATCTGACCATCGGTGAACACCAGATCGTGCGCCGGGTCGGCGAGGAAAAACCCACCGGCCCCGATGCCGACCTGTACGAGTTGCTGTTGTACCCGTACATGATTCCAATCGACAACCGACCCGACTACGAGCGGATACTGACTCGGCTGCGGCTGGTGTACCGGCTTCCGATCGAGCACGGCGCGCTACGCCAGTGGGATCCGGCGGATGCGGCGGGAGTCGAACTCAAACGGCGGCTGATGGAGGACCATGCGCCCGACGGGGTGCCGATAATCTGGTTCATCCCAGGGCAGGAGTGCGCATGGGCGGTGTCGGGGGTGACGCCGGACGAGGGGGTGGCGGTCGGCGACATGCCGGCGGAGGTCATGGCAATGCCGATCGGTGCGCTCGCGCCGGGCGCACCACCGCTCGGCGCTGCCAACTGCGTGCCGGAGATGGTGCGATTCACCAAGGATTGGTCGGGATGGGCCGGGATCGATCCTCGGCTGCTCGATGCCTCGGTCCTTTTTCCGGGGCACTATCCGGGATGGTTGCCGGAGGTCTTCGATGCGGATTTTCACGAAGGCGGTTTCCGGTCGTTCGGTGACGTCGCCGAATGGGTGCGTAAGAACGGTGGTCTGGTGAATGTCGTCGCCGGTGTGCGCGGAGCGGTACGAGCCGATCAGATGCGCGGGCACGGTTGGTCGTTCGTCGCGCGGGGCACAGATGAGCACCCCGAGGTATGGGTGCACGAGTGGACCGACGACCCGTCACAGCTTCCGGAATCACGCATCGCTCTGGGCGGTGGCGTCTATGAGTACCGCTACGAAGATCGGCAGGAATGGCCCGACGTAGGAACTGTCCTCGGTGGCATGGTGTTCACCACCGATCGAGCGCCGGAATACGCATTGTCGAAGGGACAGCGATCACGAACCGTGGCGGGGGAGGACTTCCCGATAACGCGTATCGGTGCGGCCGTGCCTACCGGCGATGCGGCGACACCGGCCGATGACGGTTCGGCCGTGCGTGATTCGGGTGAAGGTCTTCCGCGGGGCGAGGATGCGGACGGCGCACGGGGGAATGACGGTGTCTCCGAACGTGATCAGGTGGCCGAGGCGACAGATCCGGGTTCCTGCGACCCGGAACGGCTGCTCGAGCGGTTGCTGACCCGGCTTCCCGACCGCGATTGGGTACGCGGCCTGATCGAAATGGTTCCCGATGCCTTCGATGCCGTACCTACCTCCGCCGCGATGGTGCGGATCGTGGAACGGTGGTGGGAGGAACTAGACGACGCAGAGCAGTCCGCGATCATCGAGAGGTATCCAACCCTGATCGGCAATCTGCCGGGAGTTCCGCTTTCGATACGGTACGACGTGAATTTCGCGCAGCTGCTCCGAAAGCATGCCGAGGTGCGCGCGCAATATTTCGAGGCACAACGGCGCTCCTCCATAGTTCAGTGGGAGCTGTTGCGGCGTATGTCGGACCTGAACAGCGCGATCTATTCCCTGGCTTCGAAGGCCGACTACGTGACCGGGCGGCTGCCGGCGCCAGCTCGCCTACTCTCGTACCTGGCGGATGAGACCGGCGATCGAATGGTGGTGGTGGTCGGAAATCCCGATGCGCAATCGCTGACGTGGTACCTGCCGCCACACGTCACTACGCACCTGCAGATGGTTTCAGGCGTGGACGACGCGCGGCGACATATCGAGGCGACTGTGCTCACGGGTCTGCCGCCCGGCAGACTCCTTCCGCTGCAGTCGGACTTGACTGCTGCCACCGTCATGTTGCTCGACAACCGCCACCGCGGTTCGGTCAACCATCGCGGTCGCATGGCCGTCGCGTTGATTCGTGAAGTCCAGGAATTCATGGCGATGCGCGAGGTCCGCGATGACACCGCCGATGCGGCGACGGTGCCGAAGAACTACTGGCTGGGCTGGGGTGCCGGCGCGGCCGTGGTACACGCCGCGTTGCGGCGCCTCGGCGACTCCGCAAACTCCCTGTGCGAGAAGGCGATCCTCATGGACGCGGGACCAGCGGTCCGGCGAGCCGTCCGCAACACCCACGACGTATATCTCGTTGATAGTTCACAGTCCATGGGGGACGGGTCACGAGGCCGGTCGAAACACAGGCGCGCACACGCCACGACAGATCCCTTCGGATATTCCGATGACGACTCGCGGATCCTGAAACCGACGCAGGCGACAATGTCGCGTATCGCGGGAGGCAGATCCCACCGGGCGGGGCGTGATTCGGCAGGCACGGAAGAGGTTTCGTTCGTCGAGGCCTCTCGACTGCCCGGACCGGACGGCGTGACGGAGGTCTTTCCGCCCAACTATGTGGTGCCGATGGCGGTGTACCGGTTCGGGGCGTTGATCGGCCGGGAATTGCGATTCGAACGGGAAATCGGAATGACCGCCGCCGATGAGGAGGAACTGGAGGAGGTGGTGGGCGGGCGCCTGCGGCCGTTCGACTCCTACCAGAGTGTGATCGACCATCTGCTGGAGCTGGCGAGTCCAGATCAGCGGAGGAATCCGTGGGGGCGACCGTCTGCTCTGCTTGTGGCACAAGACGCGCGTGGCAAAGGGCACGTGGTGACCATGACCGTTGACGGCGACGACATCCTCATCAGCTCCGCCGAGAGTGCCATGCGGATGCGTTCCTATCGGCCGGACCTGTTGCCCCAGGTCGAATGGCTGGCGGCGATCGTGGCCGACGCCGACGGCGATCTGACGCATCCGGTGTCGGACTTTGCGCCGATGACGCGTTCGGAGGTCCTGGTGGGTCCCGACGCTGCCGTCCATCGTTGGCCCTTCCCGGTGCGGGGCACTGTGCTGGTGGTCCGCCCGCATCCTGAATCGGATGCGGGCGAAGACGAACCAACCGGAAGCACCGCGCGGACGCCGGACGAGCTCGAAGAGATACGTCGTGTACTGGACGCGTTCTTTGACCCGCGCGACCACGACTACGTGGGGATCGTGACGCCTACCGATCTGGAAACCAAATACGGTATCGCGGTCGAGGAACAGCAGAAGATCCAAAATTTGCTCGACCGTCTCGGGCGGTATCAGCTGGCCGTCTGGGATGCCAATCCGGACGCCGCGCGATTGCGTGCCGAGGGGAAATGTCTTCCGAAACCGGCCGGGCTGTACATGAAAACCCTGGACCGGCTGGACTGGGTGCTCGGTGCCGAGTGGAAGCACCTCGGAAAGTTGGGGATCTACCTACCGCGGATGCCGATGTGGTTGCGGCCCTTCGTGACACCGGAACAATGGGCAGCATTGGAGGAACGCGCCGATATCCGTTGCGGGGACTACGCGATGTGGCTCGATTCGCCGCCGCCGGTACCGGCCGATGTGGCGCTCGGCCCGGATCGTGTGCTGTACATGCGCAACGAGGACGACGGAGAATGGTGGCCGCTCGGCTCGGATATCGACGGCGCCGAATGGAAGGTGATCGACGGTATCGAGCAGGAAGTCGACGCCGTCCACTACGACTGGGCAATGCTGATCCTGAACGAAATGGGCCTCTTCCAGCACGGAGCGACCGCGGGGTGGCTGGCACGGACTCCGCCGAACGCGGCGCTCAAGCGCCGAGTGCTGAGCAAGCAGACCCGGATGACGGTTTTTCGGCCGGGCAAGTCACCGCGGCGCGAACGCAGCCCCCGGCCCGAGGAAGCCCGCTCGCTCGGCGACCTTCCCACGCTCACAGATCCGGGCCTGACCAGCCGTGAATACCGCTGGTTCGCGCTAACCCGGCGGATCGAGGCGTCGTTGACGAACCTGCCCCCCGGCGCTGTTGCGGAGATGCTGCGCTGCACCGCGCAGCGGACCGGATGGCGTGGTCTCGCACCGTGGTTGCTGGATCAGACACCACCTGAGCCGTGGGAAGACTGCATGGCGTGGCTCGCGACCGTGTTCGGCGCCGATCGGCACCCTGGCGGATTCGGCACGTTCGACGCTGTCGAAGCATGGCTGTTGGCACACGGTGGGCTGGTGAACGTGGTGGCCGATCGGTTCGCGGCGGCGGACGCGGATCAGCGAAATCCGAACGCATGGTCGTTCTACTGTGCAGGCGAGGGTACCGACCGCGTGGTGTGGGTGCGCGAGTGGACCGCCGACCCCTCGCATATCCCGGAAACGGCAATCGATCTGGGCGGTGGAGTATACGAATACCGCTATCGGGACAGGCGCGGAAACTGGCCACGAGTGAGCACTGTCCTCGAGGCGATCGTGTTCACCGCGGATGGCGAACCGGAATGCGTGCTGTCGGAGGGGCGCCGATGGCAAACCGTCGATGCGCCACTGGACGATAGGGGTGATGGATTGCCCGGTGGCTCGGCGACGAAGGCCGACTCGAGGACTGATGTAGATGACCTCGACCGGCTCGGCGCCGACCTGGTCGACTTCGTCGCGAAACGAACGGCGGCGGTGCACTGGCTTCAGGAATTCCTCGGCACACGTATCAATTTCGAGCTGGTCGACGGTCCGCTCAGTTTCGAAGAGGATCCGCAAGGCGCCAAGGACGACGATCCGGCGCGAACACTCGCGCGTGAGACCGGTATGGATATCGCCGAGCAAGTGTGGGCCGCGCACCGGGAGAATCCTGAATATTTCGAACTGGCCATCGCGCATCTGTCCGACGAGATTCGGCGAAGCCTGTGGCTACTGGTACGGGCGGAGTCGGCGCAGGCGGCTGCTACGGCACCGCTGCCACCTGACACCTGGCCGCCGACCGCGGCGGCCCTGCAACTCCACATCCGGCTCAAGGAGTGGTTGCCGGCCATAGATGTGCGCGGTCAGGAACTGGCATTGCGGGTGGTAGCACGGGGCCTCGGTCCCAATGCCGACGTGATCCGACGCGCCATCGCCGACTATCCGACCGACCAGCGACGGTTCATCGAATACCGCGTATTGGGCGACGAAAGTCTGAGTGCGATGATCCTGGAGGACGAGTTACACCGCGATGCGCCTAGGCTACCGAACCACCTCTATCCGGTGTATCGAACAGCCATACTGCGCTTGTTCGCCGAGTTGGCCGGCGGGGCTGCACCGTCGCCGGAGCAACTGACGATATGGCAGGACGTCGCCTGGGCGCCGGTATTGACACCTGGACTGTGGAAGGACGCGCTACTCCGGCTGGCCGAACATGACGAGGCCGCCGCACTATTGCTCGAGCAGTGGCTCGTCGTGCACCGTCTGCCCCGCGAAATAGCGGACTACTTCGGTCTCGACCCTGACGATATGCCGCGCCTTCAACTCGAGGCGGTCGCGCGAATGCGTGCCATGCTGTTCACCACTGACGTCACACAGGTGGCGCCGGGGACACACAACATCATCGGTTCCGGTACGGCGGAGGAGCTGCGTTGGATGGGCGGTGCGGAACCGGGGTGGTTCAACGTGGCTTTGCAGTTGCTCGACCGCGCATCCCGCCCGAACCTCTACACGCCCTCGAATCCGACCCCGGAGTCGCTGGAGCAACTCGGTTTCAGCCGAGGTGAGCAGCAAGCCAGGCAGCGCGCCGCGGACGCGCTGCGCGTCGGCCTGCTGTGGGGTATTCCGGACGGCGACGAGGGGCGCGGATGGTTCGAAGCAGGCATACCATGGCCCGCGCCCGCTGATGTACCGATCAAGCCGAGGGATCGGCTCGACTATCTGCTCGGGGCGCCATGGCACACCATGGGGCTCGTCGGCCCCTTCCCACCGCGTCTTCCCGAAGGCCTCGGGCACTTCACCGAGTTGGACAAGGCGAATCTGACCGTCCGGCTGGCCGCGCGATTCGAACAGCGGATGCGCGAGTGGACGAACTATCGGGACCGGTGCGATCTCGATTTCGACGCGGAGTACATCTTGCACGGCACCGATACCGAGGGACGCCGTCGACCGCTCGGCCGCCGGATCGAGTTGCTCGGCATCTACGATCTCGACGCTCCTGACGACCTGATTCGCGATCCGCAGCGCTACCGGGAAATTCTGATCGCGCTACACCAGCAGTTCGGAGTAGCCGAAGCGGGCGCGCTTCTACAACGCGATACACCATTCGGTCGGGTGGGCGGTGCGCTCGCCGCCGTCGCGTTCGAGCCGGGGCGTGCCCCTGAGATCCGCCATCTGCTTCCGCCGCCCAGTGGCTGGCCCTGCGTGGGCGATCTGCCCGAAGCAGAACGTAGGCGTCTGCGAATCGTCAAGAAGCGGTCCTCGCGCTTGTTGCCGCCCTACCAGCTCAGCGATTGGGAACGGGACTTGCACGACAAGGGCGTGCCGATTCCGGCGCGATTGGACGACCGAAGCACCGCCGACTTCTACGGTCCGGCGCCACATGGTCGGCACTACATATTTCATGGCGACAGCGTGGCGGTCTTTCGGTCTATCGAACAGAAGTTCCGGCTGTACCCGGGCGCTCCCGAACTGGCGGCGGCACCCCGTGATGTCGCGTACTCGCTGGTGTACGAGTTCATGGCACCGGACTCCCATGTCGCGCCGCCCAGCACCATGTGGTTCTCGATGGACGGGTGGGGATCACTGACCGGATTCCGCGATAATCTGGCCGGCCTACTGGCCAGGGATTTGTCCGGCAAGCAGCTCGACGACCATGCCGCAGCCGACTACATCGCGGGCACGGTGTGCGGTCCCGACGGTCGGGGATGGAGCTTCCTGCCTGCGGGAGTATCGCTGAGCCAGCTCTCCGAAGTGCGATCGGACCTGGTCGCCGCGGCCATCGACCGGCCACTGCATCCCGAGACAGTCGCGCGGGTGGCCGAGCTGCGGGATCGTCTCACGGAAATGATCGCGGGTATCCGGGTGGACGAATCGCAGCTGATCGAGGATTCGGCCATTCGTCTCGCCGTTGAGCGCTGTGCCGAGATCGTGCGAAATGGCAAGATCACCGGTGCCGCTTGGCCGGGTTCCGTCCAAGCACTGCGCGACACTCAGCGCCGAGACGCCGAGAAAGCCAGCCGAGAAGACGAGAAGCATTACATCGAGCGCGCAGTCGATGCCGCCGTCGACATCGATCGGCCGCTCGGTGTGTTGAGCCAGTTCCAGGCCGAGGAGCACTATGGCATTCCGGCTGGAGTGCAGGACGCCTTCCAGGCGGTGGCTCAGGACCTGGGCGTCGAGATTCACCTGTGCCCCGCGAACACCGACGCGTCCGCTCTCTTGAACGCCAGCGAGGGCATGCCGAAAGTTCGCAGTGTCAAGTACAAGTCGATAGGACAGCTCGATCTGCTGCTGGGGGCTCCGCGCTGGGCGCTCGGGAAAGTGGTCTGCTACGAGCCCGGGCGGGTCCCCCCGGGATTCGGGCCACGACAGACAGCCGTACTGCGGGCGTTGCGGGAGCAGCGGCTGAAGGATCTGATCGATGCCAGGATTCGGGACGACATCGAACTCGGCGAGGGTGGCGAGGTCTACCTCATCGGCCCGAACGGGCAGCGGGAGCAGCTCAGGACCGACGTGGACGTCTACAGCATCTGTTATCCGGGTGGACGGCCCGTCGACGATCCGGTTCTGGTGAAGCGGTGCATGGATATGCTCGTCGAGCGCGGACTCATCACCCACGGCGATATCGTGCACTGGTGGCCACTCGACGAGGCCGAAGAGCGGAAGCACCGCGAGTTGCTGGTCAAATACCGGCCCGGGAAGCACGGTGAACGGCTACTGAAGATCTCACCGGTGGGTCCGCCGGAAGGAGTGCGCGGCCTGGAGCCCAAAGCGGCGTTGCCATTGCTGCTGGAATTCAACTGGTTCGGTACGCCGGAATTCGGTATCGGTCGGCCGCCCGACGTCGTCGACCCTGCCGTCGATCAATGGGATTGGTCCGAACTCGAACGTCGGGTGCGGGAACAGCTACGGCATGAGCTGGCGGAATGGCCGGACGCGATTTGGCTCGATGATGAGAGCGGCGTTTCGGACGCAGTGGAGAGCTTGACCAGCGACGTCGTGGCGACGGCCCGTCGAGAACTTGCCCGCGAAGATGTCGGTGGCGCACGCGTCACTCGGCTGGATCGTCTTATCGCCGACCGCCTGCGCGCCTACCGCAGCTTCCTGAATTACCGAGCCGGCATGGTCGACATCCTCCGATCCGACCTCGATGACACGGACAGCCGCGTGCAAGTGGTGCTCGCGCTGACCGAGGACGACTGGGAGACAGTGATATCCGACTATTCGGGTCGAATATCGACCGTGCTCGGTCTGCGGCGGATCGGCGCCGTCTTCCCGCTCGGGACCGAACGGATCGCGCACTTCCTGGACCTCCCCGGACATGAGGCGGCGGCGCGAGCGCACCAGCATGCCGAGAAGCTGATCAACCACGTGCTGCGGGTGATGACGGGCGATGGTGTGCCGTTGCCGGAAATCCGATTCGGACACTCGGATTCGGCGAGCGAGGGTGCTACCGACGACCCATGGGGGACCGGGTTCACGACTGGACATCGCGATGAAGCGGATTTGATCCGCCGTGCGCGCGGCGGGGACATCGCGGCGTTCGAGACGTTGTGGCTGGCGACGGTTCAGCAAGTAGCGGAGTACGTGGACCGTCAGTCGACCGATCGCGTGCACGGCATCGAGGGACAGCACATCGATGTGTCTCGTCATGACGAGGTGGTTGCCGACATCCGCGATGCCGCCGAACGCGAACTTCGGCTCCTGCGAGAAGGGCAGACCTTCGGGGGATGGCTCGGTGCCATCGCCGTACGTCGCACTCGTGATCGTCTCGCGTTCGCACGTCTGCGCGAAGCGGTCATAGATCGCTACTTCACCGATGTCGGTGTGGGACCGGAGGATATCGGAGCCCAGCGGGTTCATCTGGCGACCGACGAGGAATTGCGCGAGTGCTTGGAAACGTGTACAGACAAGCCGGCGGAGTTGGACGTACTTCGGATGCGGTTGTTCCATGGGTTCTCGGTCAAGGAAACCGCCACGGTCATGGACATGCCCGAGCAGACCGTGCTGCATCTCGAGCGCACTGTCGCGACCACGTTCGTCCGCCACCTGATTCGCATCGGAAACGCGGTAGCAGCGCCGACCCCGTCGACACTGGTCGGCGAGATCGTCGAAGTGACCGACGAACTGGTGATCGACGTGCTCACCCGGTGGAACCGGCCGGTGGATATCGAGGTCGGCGGCGCACTGACATGGGAGCAGGTGGAGCAACTGTGCCACATCCCGGTAGCCGATTTGGAGCAGATTCAGCAATGGGTGGATGCTCGCGAGAAGGGACTCGCCGTTCGGCCCCCGAGTCGGCACGGGCTGCGCTGGGTGCGGGCCGGTGTGGCGCTGCCCAAGCCGAGGCTGATTCTCGACCGATTCATCAAGTCCGTCAACGACCTCGATGTGCTGCTCGGTGCGGATCCGGGGAACACAGGATTGGCCAGCATCTTCGAGCCGGTGATGCCCGCGCGGCCGTCGCGGCCCCGGCATCTCACGCGGGAGCAGTGGGATGAAGGGTGGCGTGCGCTGCTCCGCCGATACGAATACCGGCTGCGCGAATGGCGCGATGTAGTGCCGGAACTGGAGCGGGACACCGATGTGGTGATGGACTCCACCGGCGCCCTGTACCTGCTGGGCGAGGACGGCCGCCGCCGGCCGGTCAGCTCGGACTATGACATCTACGCGGTGTACAACGCGGACGGGACGCTGGTCACCGACCGCGAGGACTACGAAGACGATATCGAGTACTTCTGCGTCCAGCCGGGCAGCCGGTTCATGCACGGATCCGTCGTCCAATTGCTGGTCTGGCATGTCGACCACTTCGAGACGAAACGTGTTCTCTTGGACGAACACAAGGAAGGCGGTACCCCGGTCTTGCTGCTGATGCCGAACCAGCCGCCACGCCTGATCTGGGGATTGAATCCGGCCGTCGACGATATTCCCTCGGTCAGTCCTATGTAGCGGCATGCATTCGGGTCGGCGCCCGTGCGGTGGGAAGACCTGTACCACACGCCGACCATGCCTTCATCGAGGGACGTGACCACCACGCATTCCTTGCTGCAGCCGCTGCGGCTGCTCTTGAACTGTGGGCCCCGCGCAGGTCAGTGTGCATTCTTCTGCTGCCTGATCGTTCGTTGATGAGTGGAGACATCCTCTGGAACGCTGCGTCGACGAATCCGTCGGGCTCGCCGTGGTTCTCGCCCTTGCGAGAACTGCCGCACTTCGACCTGAGTTGCACAGGTTTGGTGACCCACTTCGTGCCGTCTGATGTCAGGGGTGTGGGATGTGCAGGGCGGTGAGGATTTCGGTGGCTTCTCGGTGGATCGGGTCGGCGGCGAGGTGTGGGTGCCCGGCGATGACGACGGTGATCTCCTGTAGTGGCCGCAGGGTGCGAACGAGCCGTTGAATGCTGACACCGGCGGTTTGTTGCAGGTAGCGGGCAACGGCAAGGGCGGTGAACACGATCGTCAGGTGTGCCTCGATCGCGTCGCGGGTGTGATGGAACATCGGCCGGGCTTTCAGATCGGTCTTCGACATCCGGAACGACTGCTCGACGTGCCACAGGTCGTGGTATTTCCCGATCACCTCGCTGCCGGCCATCATGGCGACGGGGATGTTGGTGACATAACCTTTGAGCCCGACCAGGGATCGCGCCCTGGCCAGGGATGCCTCGTCCACCGATCGGTCGGTGCCGGCGACTTTCACGAACCGTGTCGATTTCGCGGGTTTGCTGCCGTCGACCGCTGCCCGCGCCCGCGCTTCCTGGGCGTTGAGTGTGACGGTGTCGCGGCGGGCGCGGGCCGAACTGTAGTGCCAGACCGCTCGCCATGCTTTCTCGTCGGTGGGCGTCCAGACCGGTCCGGCGCGCTTGTTGATGTTGTTGACCGTGGTTCCGGCTCGCCGGGGTGTGACGGTGTCGATTATCTGGCCATCGGTGAAATGGTCACCGTGCCAATGGAAGTGGGAGGCGAGATCGCCCGGCGCTTTGACTTGCCGAGACCCCACGATGAACTTGCAGCCGGCTTGGTCGAGTGCGGTCAGGTTCGTCACCGACAGCATCCCGGCATCGGCGGCGACGACCATGTCGGTGCCGATCAGATCGTGTCGTTCCCGGAACGCGGTGACGATCGGGATGATCGTGGTGGTTTCGGCGGTGTTCCCTTCGAAACACCCTATTTCCAGCGGGAATCCGTTGCGGTCGACGAGCAGGCCGACCACGATCTGCGGGTCGACGCGGCGTTCTTTGGAGTAGCCGACCTTCCGCAGCCCGTCTTCAGTCTCGGCCTCGAAATACAAAGTGGTGACGTCGTAGATCACCAACGCGAGCCCGCCGGTGCTCGCGGCGTGAGCGAAACATGCCGCTGCTATCCGGTCGCGGTAATCGCGTGTGGTGCAGCGGACCAGCGCGTTGGCGTAGGTGTTGCGGTGCGCCGGTGTCATCGGCGAGCTCGCCGACGACGCGGGCGGTGTCACTCATCGATGTCGGCTCTACCAGCCGCGCCAGTATCAGCTGGAAGAACGCCTCGTCGGCGATGACGCCGAAGCCAAGACTCCGCCAGCCCGTGGCGATGGTCTCGATCAGCCAGCGGGCACGTTTGCCGGTGATCCGCGCCGGCCCCGGCTCGGCGCCGTTGATACCCAGGTCCAGCATCTGCTGCCCGGCCAGCAGTCTGCCGCGAGCAGTCTCGAGTAACGCAGCCAGCTCGGCATCGGTATGAGCAGACCCCACGTGTTCGATGATCTTGTTGCGGCGTCCGTCCTTCTCCGCGATCTGCACCGCCGTCGCCCCGGACGCGGTCCTCACCTTGCGAATGAACGCCACGACCAGCGATCCTACCGACCGATTAGTGACCCATACCGCCCACCAGCAACCCCGTAACCAGCAACGATTACCCGCCGATCACCCAACGCCCGATTCGGTTGTGCAACTCGGGTCCGAATGTGCACCTATGCCGCGTTCAGAGGTTCTGATCGATCCCGACGTCACCGCCCGTCGCTGGCCGTTCCCGGTGCGGGGTTCTGTGCTGGTGGTCCGCCCCGATCCGGAAACGGACTCGGGCGGAGACGAATCCACCGAAAACGCCGAGCGGTCGCCCAGCGAATTCGAAGAGATTCGCCGTGTACTGGACGCATTCTTCGACCCGCGCGACCACGACTACGTGGGGCCGGTGACGCCCGCCGATCTCGAAACCAAATACGGTATCGCGGTCGAGGAACAGGAAAAGATCCAGAACTTGCTCGACCGCCTCGGGGGTTGTTATCAGCTGGCCGTTTGGGATTCCAATCCGGATGCCGCGCGATTGCGTGCCGAGGGGAAGTGCATTCCGAAACCGGCCGGGATGTTCATGAAAACATTGGATCGGCTGGACTGGATACCGGGTGCTGAGAGACAGCATCTCGGAAAGCTGGGCATATACC
Source organism: Nocardia sp. NPDC023852 (assembly GCF_040639505.1). Classification (NCBI taxonomy): domain Bacteria; kingdom Bacillati; phylum Actinomycetota; class Actinomycetes; order Mycobacteriales; family Nocardiaceae; genus Nocardia; species Nocardia sp. NPDC023852. Next base: position 93,493 of record NZ_JBFAAB010000007.1, on the reverse strand, counting down.
TGCCCCAGCTACCGATGTGGTTGCGGTCGTTGGTGACACCAGAGCAGTGGTCGGCGTTGGAAAAACGCGCCGAGCTCCGTCGCGGCGAATACGTCATGTGGCTCAATTCTCCGCCGCCGGTACCGGCCGACGTAGTGATCGGCCCGGACAACGTACTTTACATGTGTCACGACGACGGAGAATGGTTGCCGGTCGGCTCGGACATCGACGGTGCCGAATGGAAGGTCCTCGACGGGCTCGATCACGAACTCAACCCTGTCAGCTACGACGTGGCGATGCTGATCCTGAACGAAATGGGTCTATTCCAGCACGGTGCGACCGCCGGGTGGCTGGCTTGGACCCCACCGGAGGCAGCGATCAAACGTCAAGTGCTCAGCAAGCAGACTCGGATGACGGTTTTCCGTCCGGGCGAGCCGCCGCGTCGAGAACGCAGCCCCCGGCCCGAGGAAGCACGCTCCCTCGGTGACCTTCCCACACTGACCGATACCGGCCTGACGAGCCGCGCCTATCTCTGGATCGCACGAACCCGCCCCACGGATACGTCGAACAAGCCGACCGGCAGGAATCCAGACGCGTAACTGGGAATCGCGCCGCCGCGGGCATTCGGCCAGCCCGCGCGCCTGTTCTCAGGACACCCTTCGTCTCGAGGGCATTCAGATACAGGCACTCGTTCAGGTGGTGAGCAACGGAACGACAATATCTCCGAACGAGATCGGGCACTCGCAGCACTCGGGACTGCAGTGGCTCGGATCGCGGTTCTGCTGCGTAACGCATTGGAGGCGATGCGGAAGGTAATCATCGGCGGCTATGGGCCGAACGATGGTGCCGACCCTGCGGCATTGCGAGATGCGTATACCCGGGACCCGACGCAGTCCTCCTGGTCGCCGAGTTGATGCCGGCGGACGATCGGGAGCGATTCCTGGCATTCGCCGTGGCGGCAATCATGCCGGTCGTGGATAGCCGCCAGTTCGGCAGTCCACGGCGCCGATCTGGATCGACGTGCGGGCTCAATCCTCGTAATGTGACCCCACCTGCACCACAACCATTTCGGCGTCGGTGACCAGATAGATCAACCGATGCTCTTGGCTGATGCGGCGTGACCAGTGTCCGGCCAGCTGGTGCTTCAGCGGCTCGGGCTTGCCGATGCCCGTGAACGGGTCATGAAGTGCTGCGTCGATCATCTTGTTCGCGCCTTTGAGCACGTCGCGATTCGTGGCGAGCCATGCCTTGTAAGACTTCCAGCCTTGCGCGGTGAAGGTGAGTTTTCGGTCCGCCATCAGTCGGCGTCCGGGTCGATCAACTCGTGGGCTTCGGTACGTCCAGATCTGGCGTCCTCGGCGGATTGCAGCAACTGCACGCCGCCGTGGGTACGCAGCACGTAGAGAGTCTCCATCAAGGAATTCCAGTCGCTCTCCGCTACCAGGACCGCGTTCTCACCGGTCTTGGACACGACCGTCACGGTTTCGTGGTCATCATTGACCTGCTGCACCAGACCGAACAGGTTCTGGCGCACGGTCGATATAGGTAGGGCTCTAGCCATGAGCGCATCCTATCAAGTCGTACAAGTTATGGTACGACAATACTTCGTGGAGCTGCTTGTTTCCCCGGCATCAGCACCTGGGTGACTGCCTCGTCGCGGCTCAGCATCGTCTTTCGGTTCAGCACGACGACAACCACCGCGGCGACGGCGAACACGTAGTTCTCCCACGGCTGGCCCTCGGGCCAGGCGGGCCCATTGAGCTGGAAATGGAACAGTGCCGGGATCAGGATGCTACCGCCGGAGATGTTGCCCATCGGCGTCATGAGGACCGACACCGCGAGTGCGCCCACGAAGAATGGGCCGAATGACCACGCGCTTTGCTCGGTCCCGCCGAGCGCGAAGGCGGGGAGTGTGACAGTCATCAGGGCGGCCTCGACAGGAGTCTCGAAGGGACGGTCGGCGCTCGACACCGACATGAGGCCGTATGTCGAGTATTCGCCGCCGATGATCGCGCCGGATCAGGAATGACCCTGAAATCGACCCTGACACACCGTGGTTCGGCCGCGAGCATCGTCGGCGAGCTCCGCCCAGCCGAGGTCGGCCAGATGTGGTCGAAACCCGTACGACTCGCGTTCAACCCTTCATCGGCCGAAGATGCGGCGAAGCACTCCGCGGTCGTAGTGCAGATAGATCCCGGCGAGGGTATCGACCAGTTCTCGGGAGCCGGGACCGCCGGACTCCGGTACGAGGTAGCAGTCGATGCCTGCCTTCCGGTTGTAGTGCCACCGCAACGGCCTGGCCTGCCGGAAGACCTCACCGCAGTACCAGGCTGCGCCGTCGAGGAACGCCAAGTGGGTCTTGTCCTCGAGCAGCTGCTCTGGCAACGGGGCCACCTCGAGGATGAGATCCTCCAGCGTGTCGAGTGATTCGGGCGAGAAGTCCCAGGTGTGATCCGCGCCGAACTGGGCGACCCAATCGGGAAAGCCGCGTTCGCGATCGGACAGCCAGGAGGCAAGGTAGTCGGCATCGGACTGCTTGCGCCGGGACTTCTTGCGTTCCCGCCGGTCCATGGCCTTCTTCGCCCGGTCCGCTCGGGTGCCGTTCACCCAGCTGCGGTAAATGCTGTTCAGTCGGTCGCGGTCGTTCTGACTGAGCATCAGACCGAAAAAGACGGCTGGATTCACGCGGGGACACAGGTAGACGATGCTCTGCGTACTGTCGTACGAGTCGAGTATGGCGATCTCGAGACACTGGAGCGGGTCGTCCGGTTGAGGTTGCCTGAGGTATTGGATGTAGCGCCAATGTGACGGTCTGACGCGGCGCAGGACTTCACCGAAGTACCAGAAGGCGCCCGCGAGAAATGTGGCATTGTCCGGGCTGAACAGTTCCCCGCGTGTCGGTGTGACGGCGAGGATGACCGACGTCAGCGCCTCCAGCGATTCCCGGGAGAAGTCCCAGGTGTGGTCCGCGCCGTAACGCGCGACCCAGTCCGGGAACTCGCGCTCGCGCTCGGCGACCCAGGTCTGCACGACCGGCGGTGCGGGGACCGGGCAGGGGGCCGGTGACCTCATCGGACGCCAGTCCCGGCTTCTCGCCCGCAGCTCGTGTGCGCGACGCTCCCACGCCGAATGCACACGGGTGAATGTCACCCCGTCCCGCCGCCGGCGAGCCAGCCGCACGAGGTCGATCGGTGCGACGCTGACCGGATCCGGACCACCGCCCATCTCAACTGTTGTGCCTGACCACTTTCCACCACCGACAAGGAGCAGCGTCTCGCCGAGATAGGCGGCGACAGCGGCATCCAGCTCAGGGTCTGGGCCGGCGTCGAGCAGCAACTCCTCGAACCGGCGGAGCGAATCCGCGGAGTGGTCCAGCGGGATGCCCACCTCGCGGAGCGACTCGAGGCGTGACGCGAAGAAGTACCCCCACATGTGCGACGGTGCGAGCCAGGCCGTTCCGGTCCACAGACATTCGGTCAGCGGAGGGATCACCGCTGGTACTTTTCGAGGAGCCCAGGACTCGATCCGGCGCAGCAGGTTCAGGGGATGACCGTCTTGCACAGCGGCATGCAGCGCGGCGGCCGGCGACCAGCTGTGGCCGCGTCTGGATTCCTGGGTCACGTCGAAGTCGTCTCGCGTCTCGCCACGGTGCCGAATGCCCCAATACGACGGTGCCGCGTGCCGCAGGATCTCCCCCAAGTACCACGAGGCACCGTCGGCGAACACCGCATTCGCGGGATCCCGGAACTGCTCCGGTGTGGGAGTGATCCGATACAACTGCTGCACAAGCGCATCGACGCTGTCGAGCGAGAAGTCCCAGGTGTGACCCGCACCGAAGCGCGCGACCCAGTTCCCGAACTCGCGGTCGCATTCGACCAACCAGACCTGGAGGTATTTGCCTTCGAACCACTCCAGTTCTTCCGGCGCAACCGGGTCCCGGCGGGGAGGGGGCTGCCGGACCGGCTGCAATTCGGGATGTGCTGCCGCGTGGGTCTGTGCGGCTTTCGCCCAGAGCGTGTATGTCTCCTCGAAAATGTCGACGCCGGACTTCTCGACGAGATCGACCGGCGCTACCGGCGGCAGGCCGAGCGCGTCGTCGGCAAACACCAGCGGCTGCCCGGCCGTGGGGCTACCCGGCGTGTCGTCCCAGTCCCAGCGACCATTCGCGACCCCGATAAGGGTTTCGCCGAGATAGGCGGCCACGGCGCCGGTGAACGACGACCCCATCTCGTCGAGGCCTGAGGCCTGAATGGCCCCCTCCAGCGGAAACAACGACTCCATCGAGTAATCCAGCACGATGTCGTCGGGCAGCAGGTCCTCCAGCAGACCGGCGACCACGCTGATGTGGTCGAACCATTCGTCGAGGTTCGACGGCTCGTCGGCCATAGTCGGGTCGGCAGCCATCCTGGACTCCTTCATGCTCAGTTCCCACGATGCCACGGACGGATGCCGCCCTAAAGAACATTGCGGGGTACTTAAAACTCGAGGCGCGGGAGCGCACGGTATGCGATTGCAGTATTAGCCGTGGCCGTACCGGTGGCAGCTGGCCTCGGTTCCTTCAAAGAACGCCCATTTCAGCTTACTGAAGGTTTCGGGCCCGAAGACGCCGTCAGTGCTGGCACCCGCCTCCCCCTGGGCATGGATCAAAGCGGATTTTGTGTTGGGACCGAAAACGCCGTCACGAGAAATATTCTGGCCATAGCACTTCCACAACGTGATCTGGAGGGCTTTGACGGCATCATTCGAGTTGCCCTGGCACAGCGAGCAGTTGCTGGGTCCCGGAAACGTCCCGACCCGGTTTCTGCTGTCCTCGGACCGGTAGAAATAGTCGCAAGTCCCGGCCGCGTTCGCGGGTGCGGCAGTCACGACGCTCAGCCCGGTGCCGATCAGCAGAACGGCGGCGATGGAACCGACCGCCTTGGTGCCCATGTTTCCATTGTTTCCCAATCTCATTGCGCATTCGGATAATTGATGTAGTTGATAGCTCGAGCAGCATTGTGTTACGTCCTGGCTACCGTTTCAACGTAGAGCAGCGTTATCGCCGAATCGAGTTCGCCGACCACTTTTTACATCCGTTTGAGATTCCAGCGCCGTCGGCGCGCCGCCATCCGCCGACCCGTCGCAGGGGAGGGCGATCGGGATCATTTCCCAGGGAACGGAATTGACCGCGGTGAAGTACTGAATCGCCGCGATGCCACCGAGGTAGCCGACGAGCTATCGCACTACCGCCGCCGCGGCGACCAGCTTTTCGCAGGAGTCCAGGATCTTGTGGCCGGCGGCGGACAGTCGCCCATTTTTCGCGACAGTGCAATGGGCATCGTGGAAGGCGGCGGTCAGATGGTCGAGGGTAGGTGGCTCGGTTGTGCACCGCTCGCATTTCTTTATATCGTTGTCCGCCCTATTCACTATCGAGGACATGGGCCCAATCGTCGTGACGTTGGTTTCTTATCGCAGTATCGGCATCGCCGATCCGAATAAAACTCATCGGGCACGGAACGGCCGACTTTTTACAATCCATTGATGTAGCGGATTATCTGGGCCACGCTGGCCACATTGATTCCATCAATGGTGGGTGCTTGAATTCTCGCTATGGATAGTGATCAGCTGGCGGCGACCGTGGACCACTCCATGCGAATAGATGCCGGTGACCTGACATGCGACGAGCCCGGGCATACTGGCGGGCACGCATGCCTGCCGGTCTCCGGCGGCGTGGACATGGACGGTCTGGTGAAGACGCTCACCAAGAGGTACGGGAGCGCAAGCGGCGGTACTGCCGCGCATCTGCGCCAGGTCCGGTGCGGCGGCCAGGAGTGGCTGCAGTTCGGAGATATTGCGTACCAGCATCATTCGAATGCGGTGGTGGTGGTCGATCCGCCACGTCGCCTGCCAACCGTCGACCTCCGTGCGACGCTCGTCCATCCCGGGCATTACCCGTGGTCGCCGAGGTTCGTGCCGACACCGGGGCCCGGGAATGCCAGCTTCGACAGCCGGTTCAACACCTCGCGCAGGTTTCCAGTGTCGGCCCGCCGTCGGTGGGTGGCGCAGTGTCCAACGGCGGGAATCCGATCCCCCGCGCGCAAGGTCAATGGACTGTAAGAAATACTCGGCCGGCTTGTCTCGGGCACAGGCCAGGGACCAGAATCTGGCGACCGATGCATTCCCGAGCCGGGGCCGGGTCCGCCCAGCTCGTGGCCCCGTCAGGAGGTTTCATGTCTCAGCCCGGAGTGCCGGAACACACCCCGGCGCCGGGGGAGCAACCCGCCGCCACGCAGGAAGGGATGCCGCCCTCGTTGCGGAAGGGAGGCGGGGCACCGCCGCATGGGCAACAGACGTCCGCGCCTCCCGAAGGGCAGCCCAGGCTGCCTCCCGACGGTGGTCAGTCGTATCCCCCTCAGGGGCAACCATTCCCGGAAGGTGGTCAGCAGTTCCCGCCGGGACAGCGGATCCCAGTGGGCGGCCAACTGTTCCCGGAGGGCCAGGTCCCGGCGGGTGGACAGCCGTACCCAGTAGACCCGGCACAGTTCCCGGCGCAGGGGCAGCCGTTCCCGCAGGGTAGTCAATCATTCCCCGGAGCTCCGGCGCAGTTCCCGCCGCAGGGCGGTCAGTCGCATCCGCAGTACGGTCAGCCATGGCCGCCGCAACAGCAACCGCGCAAGGCGCGTGGCGGCCTGATCGCGCTCGTGCTGGTGTTCGTGCTGGTGGTGCTGGCCGGTGGTGGTGCCGGTGCCTATTTCCTATTCTTCCAGGAGGATTCGAACAAGAAGCCCGCGGTAGACACATCGCTGGATCTCGCCGACGCGCCGATGGGGTGCGGCATATTCACCGAGGCCGAACTGGCTCCGTTCATTCCGGGCACGTTCACCACCGAGCCGACCAACATCATCGGCGGTGACCGGGATTACGAGAAATCGGCGCAGTGCAGCTTCTCCAACCAGAAAACCCACCGTGCCCAGGGGCAGCCGGCTGTTTGGGTCATTGTGACCACCAAGCTGCTCAAGGCGAATCAGAACCAATCCGGTGTGCAGAAGGCCAAGAGCGAGCTGAAACGCAAGCCGGGTAACGCGGTCGGGGTTCCCGGCACCGATGACGATCGATTCCGAGAATTCAAGAGTAGCAATAACAACATCAGCCAGGGTGAAATATGGTTCATCTATCACAACGTGCTCATCGGTATCACGTACCACTATGAGCGTTTGGGGCAGAACAAATTCACCCAACCACTGATGCAGATGTCGACGAAGGCGCTGGAGAAGGTGACCGGCTGATCCTGCACGGTGGCGCCGCTGGCCCTTATCGCCATCGACCGATCAAGAGGGGGCGCACTGTCGTCGGGCAGCGCAGTCCAGGATTCGGCGATCGAGAGTTCCGATCAGTAGGCGGCCCCGCGTCTGCTACCAATGACATTGCCACTATGGGTATTTCGCGGATAATCAGGTGTTGACGCCAATGCACTTCGCCCGTCGCAGCATCCAGTGCTATCAGTTCGCCGGAGTACAGCGCGACGCACACCGTCAAGTCGTCGCCGTCAGTGCGGCAGTCGAGCCATATCCCGCACCTGCCGGCGCGAGGTACGGTCCGAGTTTGCTCTCCAGCTCGTATCCTCGCAGTCGACCTCGGGGCCGGACAGCTCGGCGCGACCGATCGAGCGCTCCGGGACACTGAGCATGCTGTCGGAGTATTACGACTTTTGGCAGCGCCGGTCGGCACTGGCCGAATTCCACACGCTCGTAGTGGATCTCGAAGCGGCCGATCGTCGAGTGCAGTGGGTGTGGCGGTTGACGCTGCGTCAGTGGAAGACCGTGGTGGAAACCTGTCCCACCCGGGCCTTGGCGCTGGACGCGCTGCACCCGGGTGCGTGGAGTTGCTCATGTCCGAGCGGAGATCCACGAATACGGCGGACCTGCTGGGGATACTGGCGGCCGAGTCGCCGATCTGGTATTCCGGGCCGTGCTGGCGCCGGCCGATCAGGCGGTGGTAGCTGCGGCAGATGAGGAGGTAGCCGTATCGGATCCGGTGTCCCGAGATGCTCCAGTGTGAGGCACCGTGCCGGATTATCCGTGGGATACGGCATTCGGTAGCGAGGATGCGCGGGAAACGGACCTGATGCGGTCGGTGAATCAGGGCGACGAGCATGCCTTCGAACAATTGTGGGGCAGTGTCGAATCCGATGTTCACCGCTAAGTGCACGGCCGCGAGAGCGGCGACGCCGACGGCACCCGCGATGATGGTGCCCGGGTCGCGGGGGACCTCGTCGCCGAGATCCGTGACATCGCCCGCCGCGATGCTCGCAATATCCCGGATCAGATGACGTTCGGTGCGTGGTTGGGTGGCATCACCGTGCGGCGGATCAGGGATCATGCGGGACTGCGGGCCTGCCGACGGAAGATCGCCGTCCGCTTCGTGAACGACGCGCATGTGCGAACCGATCACCTGATGATTCGTCCGGTGTTCCAGGCGAGGGAGAGTGAGATACGAGCCGCACTGGACGACTTCCCAGGGAAACCGATACTGGGCGAAATCCCGTCCATGCGCTTCCGATACGGATTCGCGATCGACAGCACAGCGAGCTGGCTGGGGATACCGACCAGAATCGTCGAACGGCTCGAGAGCGAGGCTGTCCGGGTGCTCGTTCACCATTTCGCCGATGGTGAGGTTCGTGATACGGACACCATGGAGTGGAGCGTCGGCGATCATCGCGAAGACGAATTGTCGGACCAACTGGTGATCGACGTGTTGACGAATTCGCCCCTATCCGCGCACGAAGCGGTCGACGTTCCGCTCACGCCCGATGACGTCGAGCGGCTGGGTGGCATCCCGGTCACCGACCTTGTCGAAATGCAGCGACAGGTCGATATTCGCGGCGAGGGAGTCGGTATTCGGTTTCCGAAGGCCAACAGGAGGATCGGGGTAGATGTCGGGACCGGTCTGTCCGGGCTCGCCGACGACCGGTCCGGCGATACGATCACCATGCTGGATGTTCTTCTCGGGGCGGATCCGAGCAATCTCGGCCTGGTCGAGATTGTCGAACCGACTTTGCCGAAGCGCCCATTCCCGCCGGCGTGAGCTACATTCCTGGAGCCCGGCCGCGATGACACCCGGTCCGGTACTACATCGCTGCCCGACGGCGGTGGGACCGCTGCGAACTCCGGGCCACGAGGCCGAGCAGTCTGGGGCGACCGGGAACGGAGCGGAACGCGGTGGGATCGACGAATCCTGAGCCTCTCGCCCGTGGCAACTGCCCGGCCTACGCTGAGCCGGTAGCTGTGGTTAGCCTGTACAGTTCCTCCCACGCGCGACAGGCCGTTTCGTGGATGCGGATGGGGTTGCGGCGTATTTTCTGACTCGGGACGATTGGGACGCACCGTGAATCCACCCTCTCAAATCTTCGTAAAATCGGCTGTTCCGTGCCGCTCGGCCCTTGACGGTTGAGGAATAAAATCACAATCTATTTACGGTCACTATCGTGATCAGTAGCAGGTAATTCTGGTCGGTACAAGCATAAGGAGTGGAACATGGCATCCGGTCCCGAGAATCACGGCCCCAAGGACCAAGAAGGTCTGCCGCTGGAAGAGTTTCAAATTTCGGCAGACGAGGCGACAAGCCTTGACCGCGCTTTCGGTTTCGTGACAGCCGATCGCTGATACCCATCGCATGGTGCTCGGGCGGTGCAACCCGCCCGAGCGCCATCCGGTGGCCGATTCTCGTCGGGATCGACGGAGGGAGTGGGTCGTTGCGGGTATTGAACACTCGCCATATGGCGCCGGAAAGCGCGGTCGGTGTACTGCACGAGGAGTTGGATCGCGAAGCTCTTTCGGTACAGCTGATCACCCGGTCCGAAACGCGGACAAGTGTCGTTCGATGCCTGCTCCGCACCCGGGACGGCAGCGTGGTGGCCGATGCTTCGGGGCGCGGAGCCGGACCGCAGGCCCACGCCAGTGCACTATTCGAGGCCTGGGAGAACTTCTGCCACAATTCCGGATTCGACGCGTTACGGGGTAATGCCGATAGGATGCGGTTGATTCCGGCGAAGCAAATAGCGGATCAGCCCGCACTGCGTGGAGACGCCCTCATTCCTCGGCTTGCCGCCGAATTCCCGGATGCGCGGATCGCTTGTTTGCGGTTCGATCCGATTCATACGGGCACCGATGCACTGTGGTATCCGGCATTCGCACGATTCCCCTGGTTTTTGCAGTATCCCGTACCCGGCGAAGACGTCGGTTATCACTCGTATTTGCGCTATGCGACGAATTTCGGTACGGCTGCGGGTGTGTCGGAGCCGGAGGCGCTGCTGCACGCGCTGCTGGAGGTCATCGAAGGCGACGCCTTTTCCCTGTCCCTCCTGGACTGGTGTACCTCCGCGAATTCGGTTGCCCGGACGGTCGACCCGGTCGACCTTCCGCACGACCTTCGGCAGATGTGCGAACAGATCGAGCACGCCATGGGATCCTCCCCACTGATCTGTGAGATTACGACGGATATCGGGGTGCCGTCCTACTGCGCACTGCCGTCGCGTTCCACCTACGTGGTGTCCGGCGGTGCGGGCGCATCCACGACACCCGGTTACGCGGTCGAACGTGCCCTGGGCGAACTTCTCCAGACTCATGTGACTCATTCCGAGCAGCCCGAACGCCTGGCTCAGCTGCACCGCAAACTTGCCCGTCTCGAATCCTGGCCTGTGCTCGAGCGCTGCATGACGCTCGATGGCACCCATCTTTCGGGGAAGAGCCAACCGGTACCGCATCGGCCGTCGGGATGGTGGGATCCGCCACCAGTTTCGGTGGAGTCCCAGCTCGAGACCGTCACTAACGCTCTGGGAAAGGCTGGCCTGTCAGGCTATTACCTGCGGTGGAACTCCGTGGAATCGGCAGTCCCGGTCGTCACCGTACTCGTTCCGGGCTTGGAGACCTTCTTTCTCAGCCGTACCGGTGTTCCGGTGTTGCCGACCGGCAGGGGAATCCACACATTGCCCGCACTCGCCGGCGACGGCCGGTAGCTCGCTGCCGATTCTTCACGCCGAACGGCGCGGATCCGGCGCAGGACGGCTGATGGGTGTGGAAAGGTCGGTGGCATATGTGGTCGCACGGGTCCGGGAGGCGCCTCGGAGCACTATGGCGTCAGCACGACTTCCGGCTGTTCTGGTTCGGCGAATCGGTCAACCAGATCGGAAACTCACTGGCTGTTGTGGTCATGTCACTGCTGGCGGTGACGGTGTTGGACGCGACGCCCTTCCAGGTCGGCCTGCTTGCGGTACTCAGATACCTGCCGTGGCTGCTCATCGGGCTTCCGGTGGGAGTCTGGATCGACCGGCTGCCTTCCGGAAAGGTCATGGTTGTCACGGACCTGGTCGCTTCGGCATGTTTTGCCAGCGTCCCCGTGGCGGCCTGGCTGGACCTGCTGACCATCGAGCATGTTCTCGCGGTCGCATTCCTCTCGGGAACGGCCGCCGTGTTCTTCGATACCGCCTATCAGGTCATGGTCCCGGCGGTGGTGGACGCCGCCGACCTGATGGAAGGAAATGCGAAGCTCCGTGGCAGCGCGAGTGTTGCTCACCTGGCCGGCATCGGCCTGGGCGGCCTACTCGCCCAGGCCATCGGCGCGGCAACCGCATTGCTGGTCAATGCGGCGAGCTTTCTGGTATCGGTCGCCTGCCTGGTGCGCGTTCGCGATGTATGTGGTCGGCGATCGGACAGCCGGGTACGTCCTTTGCCGAGTGATCCCCGGCAGCCGCTGCGGCGGAGCATTGCCGAGGGTATCGGGTTCGTCGTCAAGGATCCGTATCTCCGACCCATCACCAGTTGGACCACAGTGTCGAATTTCGGGCTGGCCGGATATGACGCGCTGATCATGCTGTTCCTCGTCCGGGAGGTGGGTGTGGGGCCCGGTCTGGCCGGACTCCTGCTCACCACCGGGGGAGTCGGCGCCATTCTCGGTGCACTGCTGGCCAGGCGTATTGCCGCCGGTTTCGGAACGGCCCGTAGCCTTCTCCTTTGCGGCTTGGTCCTGAGCCCTCCTGTTCTGCTGGTGCCGCTCACGTCACCCGGGGTCGGAGTGGTGTTCTATGTCATCGGCATGCTGGTGTGCGTTACCGGCGTCGCGATGAGCAACGTCGTCGTCGCTAGCTTCCGGCAGTCGTATGCCCCGGCTGGAATGCTCGGCAGGGTAACCGCGACGACCCGGGTCCTGCTGACCGGGACAGCCCCGGCCGGCGCGCTGGCCGGTGCGATGCTCGGTACCTGGCTGGGTACGAGAGCCGCGCTGTGGATCATGCTCGGCCTGGTCGCGTCCGCCGGGAGCATCCTGTTGACCGGCGCCTTCGTCGGACAGCGCGACCTACCGCAGGCAGTCGTGCCGGCACCGGCCGTGCCGGCGGCGGCAGGCCTGTGATCCAGCAGATGAGTACCGCTACCGCCCCCTCGCCGTCCGGTGTGCTGCGCCGGCATCCCGATTTCCTGAAACTGTGGGGTGCCCAGACGATCAGCGTCGTCGGCACCCGAATCACCGAACTGGCGCTTCCTTTGACCGCCATCGGGCTGCTCGGCACATCGGCGTTCCAGGTGGGTCTGCTCGCTGCCGCGCACTATGCTCCGTATCTGATCATCGGCCTGCCGGCGGGTGTATGGGTGGACCGGCTCCGGCGTAGGCGGGTGATGATCGTTGCCGATCTGGTGCGCTTCGGTGTCCTCCTGACAGTGCCGATCGCCGCGGCGACCGGTGTGCTGCACGTGTGGTTGCTGTTTCCCGCCGCCATTGTCGTCGGGATGATGAGCGTATTCTTCGACCTGGCCTCGCAGGCATATCTTCCGACGCTGGTCGGCGCCCGGCGCCTGATCGAGGGAAATACGAAACTGCAGTTGTCGCGCACGGCGGGTGATCTGACTGGACCCGGTATCGGCGGCATACTCGTACAGTGGATCACCGCACCGTTCGCGATAGTGGCCGATGCGGTGAGCTACGTATTCTCGGCACTGGCGCTGCTACTGATCCGCCACCCGGATCCGCTACCGCCGCGGAACACCGATTCCGGGATGATCGCCGAGATCGTGGCCGGATTGCGGGCTGTCTTCACCGATCCGCTGTTGCGGCCGCTGCTGTTGGCGACCGGTGTAGGGAATTCGTTCGGGTTCTTCGGCATGTGCCAGGCGGTGCTGGTGCTGCACTGCATTCGTGAGCTGCATGTGTCGCCGGTGGCTCTGGGTATCGTGCTCGGTGCCGGCAACGCGGGGATGCTCGCCGGCTCGCTGCTCAACCGCCGGGTGACGAACCGCGCCGGGATCGGGCGGGTCATAGTGGGTGGAGTACTCCTGGCCGGTGCCGCTCTGTCGATTCTGGCGGTGGCACCTGCCGGGCCGATGGCTCCACCGGTGCTCGCCTCCGGTCTCGCGCTGGTGGGAGCGGGTGTAGCCGTGGCCAATATCAATCAGGTCAGCCTCCGTCAGTCGGTGACCGAACCCCAGGTGCTCGGCCGGATGACGGCGACCTTTCGTGTCGTGAATTATGGTGCCATCGCGCTCGGCGCCGCTCTCGGTGGGGTACTGGCCGGGCCGATCGGACTGCGCGGTGTGCTGTGGCTGGCGGCGGCGGGAGGCACCCTGGCCGTGGTGCCCGTCCTGCTGTCACCGATTCGTGCACTGCGCACCATTCCCGCCGCGGCCTGACAAATCACCACATACCGGACGTGGTGGCCGGAACAGGTTCGCCTCGATTATGCAGAGAGAAAACCCAATCCCACTCGCTCCGGCTGCGCAGTTCCTTCGCGTTGTCGTACAGCAGCCTCTGGCTCCATCGGTTATGGCCGCGGGGCTCGTTGAGGCCGTCCTCGCTGGTCCCATTGAGCCACACGTTGCCTGAGCACGTACTCATTCCGGACGCAATGAAGGCATGCCGGGCCTTATTGGCCTCCACGTCGCGGAAAAGGACCTGCTGGGGGTAATGGCCCCGCGCCGCCTTCGACCTGAAAACCCTCGAGCGGATCATGCTTCGATGGCCGGGTACTGCCACCCGGCCATGGAAGCGTAGTTGCGTGCTACGTCGGTCAGCCGCGGCCTTTGGTCGTTAGCCCTTACGCAAGTACGGGGCATCGGCGTTACGCACGGAATCGTCATTGTTGTTGACACTTCTGACTTCGAAGCGGTACTTAGTGCCCGGTTCGACGCCTTCCGCCACCGTGAGACATTTGTCCTTCTCGAGCGTCGTGAATTCCCCGCACTTGCTGCCGGGGCGCAGTTTCTTGTCACCGGAGTTGTCATCCCGATAACACACCTGAACCTTGGCATTCGCGGCGCTCTTCGACAAAGAATTTACTTTGATGCTGCCACCGCACGCGGCGGTCGTCTCGAACCAGCCGTCGTTGATCGGCGAGACCAGGTGACCCACAGGCTTGTTTTCCGCCTTCTCCGCTCGAATATCAGGGTGACGAATGTCAGCTGCAGGTAAATACCTGTGGCAGTCGATATTTCACCGTCCACGATCGACCCGTCGAGTGCGTCTCTTGGCACAATGCATCGGGTGAAGAGGTCAGGTTTGGCTGGGTTGCGTCGGCGGGCTCCGCGCACTGAGCACCGCTGCGACGAGCGCCGCCGAGCGGATCGAGGCGCTGTCGTGCCTTCGACCGGACGTTGAGGCAACCTGTGGTTGCTGTCCCGGCGGCGGGCTTTCCCCGGTCGCCCGAAGAATTCGCCGACGAGCTGCGCCTGCTGGTGGCTGATGCGGTGTGGGAGGTGTCGCGGGATGCGGACACCACTGTGGTCTCGGATCTGGTTGCCGCGCTGGATCTCTGGGCGGACCATCTGCTGGTGGCGCGAGCGGCGGCAATAGTCATAGATACCGCCGCATTCGAGCCGGAGCTGCAACCGCTGCATCGGGCACTCGTACGGGCCGCGCAGGGCGAATGGGCCAAAGATCCACGGCCTTCGCAACGTGTCCAGAGGCTGCGACGGCGAGCGGCGCGCGAACACGAGGAGGAATGCTCCCTGGTCGCCGCGGATCTGCTCACCGCGGCCATAGCGCTCTGCGACGACCAGGCCATCGATCGGGTTCCGGGCCTGTTGCGGGTGGCGGAGCTGCTGGGGGAGCTGGTGGCTGTCCTTGCCGAGGCCGCCCGCCATGATCCGGACGACGAGGCCGAGGTGACCACCCGGGGTGCTGTGGCGGGCCGGCGGCTGATCGAGATCTACACCGAACTGGTCACGGTCGACCGGGTCGCCCACCTGGCTGCGCTCGCCGAGGCTCATATGACGGCCGCCGGCTTCGTGGAGTCGGTGGACGGGTACGCGGCCGCTGCCGAGCTGTCCGAGCGCGGCGTTCGTCTCTACGAAGAGTTGGCGGAGGTCAGCGGTCTCTCGAAGCTCGGCGCTCTGGACCGATCGTGGTCGGAGCATATCGCCTTGGCGGACCGCGGTGGATTCGAGTCCGTGGTGCGGAAATGGGAACAGCATCGCGGCGAGCGGCTGCGCCGGTACGCCACCGCGATCGCTCCTGCCGCCACCTTGTATGCGCTGTCGGATCTCACCCGGCTGCTACGGCGGCACACCCTGTACACCGAGGCGGTGACCGTATCCGAGCGGGCCGTGTCGATGGCCGAGGCAGCCGCCGCGACGGATGAGTCCGTGATTGCCCACCTGGCCGAGGCGATGCGCGGCTACGGCTACGATTTGCACTGCGTCGGTCGCCGTCCCGAGGCGGTGGTGGCGTGGTGGCGTTTCGTCGAGCTTCGGCAGCGCATCCGCGATCGCCCGGGCACGAAGTGTGCGACCGCGGTGGCGAACGGCTTCGACGGGATTGCCGCGGCGGCGGATGAGTTCGACGATCCGGACGCAGCCATCGAGTTCGGTGCAGGAGCGGTTCGCGAATGGTCCCGGCTGGCCCGGCAACACCAGCGGCATCTGCCGGAGTCGGTGCATGCGCTTCGCGCCCAAGCGGATCGGCTGAGTGCGGCCGGTCGAGGCGTCGAGGCGTCTGATCTCTGGGAACGAGTGGTCGAGCAGGCCGGGAAACTGGACGCGATCGACCCGGAGCAGTACCGGCCGTGGCTGGGCTGGGCGCTGACCTGCGCCACTCTGGCACATCTGCACGTGTGCGACGAGCGCGCGGATTCCAGTTCCCGCGCGGCGATCGAGGTGATCGAGCAGGTCGCCGCGGCGGTACCGGACAACGCGACCGCGGCGCTGGCCGACGCACTGCACAACCGCGCCCTGGTACTCAACCAGCTCGACGACTATCGGCAATCGACAGCGCTTTTGGCTCGGGCCGTCGCACTATGCGAGGAGCTGGTCGAATCCGGTGACGACGACGATCGCGCATCATTGGCCAACATACTGTGTACGTGTGCCACCACACTGGCGCGTCTCGGCGATCTCGATGCAGCGCTGGGATACGCCACTCGCGCGGAGACGATCTACGCGGAGCTTTCCGAGCGCGATCCGGAAGGGCACACCGCGGAGCTCGCGTATGCGCTCGGCAAGGTGGCGGCGATCCAGATCGATATCGGCAATCGCGATCATGCGCGGGCCGCGGCCATGGCGGCGATGGAGATCTGCGACCGATTGGCATCCGGACCCGACCAGGATGAGCATCGGGCGGCGGCATTGCACGCCTTGGCGCGGTCGCTGATGCAGGATGGCCGGCCGTCGGAGGCCCTCGACCAGTCGACATTGCTGCTGGAGTTGCGGGAGCGGATGGCCGCCCGCGACCCAGCGGGCGAATCCGCGGAACTCGCGGTCGCGCTGGGCAATCACGCTGTGTACCTCGCCGATAGCGCTCGACCACTCGAGGCCGTCGAGTACGCGCGGCGGTCGCTCGAGCTGTTTCGACAGCTGTCGGAGTCGAATCCCGTCCCCTATCGGGAGCATCTCGCGTCCGCCTTGGACCGGTACGCGCAATGTCTGGCCGACACACGTCGGCATGAGCACGCGGTCGAGGTGTCTGCTGACGCCGTCGACCGGTTCGATCGGCTACTGGAGGACGATCGAGCCCGGTATCTCGAGGCTGCCGCCCGGTGCCTGGACCATCACGCTCAGCGGCTGGATGCGGTGGGACGCGGCGCGGATGGTATCGACATCGCGGGGCGCGGCATAGCCATGTTCGAAGAACTGGCAGCGATCGACGGGCGCACCCATCGGCCGTCTCTGGGTACGAGCCTGCTCAACAGCGCTGGACTGCTCACCGATTTCGGACGCAGTGCGGAGGCACTCGAACAGGCCGATCGCGCGGTCGCGATATTCGAGCAATTGGCTTGTGAGCCACCGGATTCCCGAGCGCTGGATCTGGCCCGGGCACTGCACAATCGGTCGTACGCCCTGGATCGTCTCGGCCGTCACGACGATGCGGTCGTGGCTCAGGAGCGAGCCGTCCGCATCTTTGCCACCGAGGCGGCATACGATCGGCGGTCGGTACTGGAGCAGTTGGCCACGACCACATACAATCTCGCCTGCCGGCTGATTAACGCTGGCGACTGGCCGCGGGCGCGCGAGCATTCGCGGGCCGGCGTGCGACTGTGGCAGGAACTTGTCGACGGTGATGCCGAATTGCATCTACCGGATCTGGTGCACGTCCTCGGCGAACATGCCCGTTTCTGCGGTGCGGAGCACGAATGGGAGGAGGCCGCCGCTTACCTCGAACGCGCCGTATCGGCCTGCAAGGAGCTGATCGCCCGCGATCCCGAGCAGTACCGCTCCCGATGGGTGGAGGCGGTACAGCAGCATGCGTGGGCGCGGTGTCAACTCGGTCAGCGCGACCGGACGGCGGCGGAAATCAAACGTGCCCTGTCGATTTGGCGTACCGCGTTCGCGGAAGACCCGCAGCGGTCGTCGCCGTCGCTGGCCGCCTGCGCGGCGTGGGCGGCGCGGATGTGGCTGCACAACGGTGAACCAGAGGCCGCGCATGAACAGCTTGAATGCAGTGTCGGCCAGTACCATTCGCTCATCTCGGACGGAGCTGATGACCTGGTGCCGGACTTGATCGATGCGCACCACCGGTACGCAACGACTCTGTGCGAAACGGGATATTCGGAGCAGGCGGTGACGCGGTTGGCGGAACCGGTTCGACTGATGCGCGCACTATTCGAAAGCGATCGTGCCGCACACCGATTCCGCATGGCCGATCTACTGCGTGATCTGGCATCGTGCTGCTCGGAAGCTGGTCGGCGCCCGGAGACCGTCGCCGCAGCGCGGGAGGCGCTGGCGCTGCTGGAGGAAGAGGTGGCGGACAATCCCGAGTCCAGTGCCGAGGACCCGTATTGGCAGCTCGCCGAATTCCGCGTTGCCCTCGCCGATGCCCTCGCGGATATGGGTCTGCTGGCCGATGCTCTGCACAACCTCGACGAGGCCGTACCGCTGTGGGAGGAGTTGGTCGAGGAGTACGACGACGCATCCCGCGAGCTGGCATGGGCACTGTGGCATCGGGCACGCTGGGAGGCGGAGCTCGGAGTCGACGATCGCACTGTGCTGACACTGTCGCGGCAGGCTGTCGACCTATACGAACAGGCGTGGGAGCAACAGCCGTACAACGGTGCCGACTTCGCCGGATCACTGGTAGATCACGCCCGCCATCTCGCGCGTGCCGGGCGCAACGCCGATGCGCTGGACCACAGTTCCCGTGCGCTGCGGTTGTGGGAGAGCCTCGTCGAGGACGAACCCCGCCAGCACGGGCCCGGCCTCGGCGATTGCCTGCGCTGGCACGCTACTCACCTGGCGGCGGCCGGTGCGGATGATGCCGCCATCGACTGTTCCCGGCGGGCACTGGGATTGGCGGAGGAAGCCGTCGCGTGGATGCGCCTGCGTTACTTGCCGCAGTTGGCCGCCATATCTCGCGAGGCGGCGCTGTTGCTGCGTGACCGCGATCCCGTGGAATCCTGTGCCCTTGCGAAGCGTGCCGTCACGCTGTACGCGGAATTGGCTGCCGCGGAACCGGGTGCGTTTGCCGACCGTCTGGCCGACGCGGAGGACACCGTTCATCGAATCTGCCGACCACGAATCTGAAACCGCGGGTCGTGACGACGGTTTCGCCGATCGAAGGGAAGGGCCAGCCAGGCGGAGATCACTATTCTCTATCACAACGTGACCATCGATATTCTGTACCACTACGAGGGTCTCGGTACGACGAAGTCACCCGGCCGCTGATGGAGATATCCTCATTGGCACTGGCCAAGGTGACCGGCTGACCGAGATAGGTGACCCACGATCGTGGTCATTGCAGTCTCCCGAGAGGATTTCCCAGTGCCCGCACCACCCATCCTGCGCGGCGTGTTCCAAGACCTCCAGACCAACTGGGGCCCGGAAGACGACGGCTACCTGTTCGACAAGGGGCCGTCACCCGTCGATCGGCTCGATGTGGTCGTCTATCGGCCAACCGATGCCATCGAGATGACTTCGTTCGCCACCGTTGGCATGGCGATCGAGGAAATGCCCGCGCCCTCGGGGAAGACCCGCGGCTTGCGCGCCGAACTCCGGTTCGCGCGGCGCGGAGCGGTCGACAAAGAACAGGAGCACGCTATCGCACGCCAACTGGCCAATGTCGCGATCTATCCGTGGCTCACCGGTGGTGGGCTGGATTGGGGCCATATGATAAGACTCGACGACGATTTTCCTACGTTTCCCGGTTGCCGGGCGGTCTTCCTTTCGGGTCCTTTCCTCCCCGACGGCCAGGACTGTGTGCGTATCGGCGACGATGTTGTACGGATCGTGAATGTCGTGCCGATTACCGAGGCCGAGCGGGAACGAGCAGGAACGATGCGGTCGGGCGACTTCTTGTACGATCTTCTCGATAGCACCGATATCTTCAGTGCACGAACCGATTCCGGCGCAAGAGAATAGCCGGCGGAGCGAGTGGCGCGAGATCGGGCCACCGCACTGCCGCTGCTGGCCGAGCAGCAGCGGGACTTGGTTGGGGCGTTGTCCGAAACCGGCACCGTCGATCCGCAGGAGGATTCCGAGCACATGGCGCGGGGGCGCTGCCGCCGCACGACGGCACATCGGCGTCCTTCGTCGACGGCGCGTTGGGCCTCGGTGGAGGCGGCCGCGATTTATCGATCGTCGTTCTCGATCAGCGCCGCCGTGATCCGCGCCTGTGCCAGTCGATCGTCGAAGATATCGGGCTCGTGCCGGACGGATTCCGCGTACAGCCTGACGGCGCGCCCTGCCAGGGTGCGTGCCTGATCGGAGTCGCGGCCGCGCCACAGCAGTGCGGCCTCGTGGCAGCATGCCGCCAGGTCCGGTAGGTGGCGCCGTCGGGTCCATTCGACCGCCTTCTCGGTCAATTCTATTGCGCGCGAGGAAGTGTCGAGGGCGGCTTCGATATCGAGCGATTCGGCCAGATGGGTGGCGCGCCGCCGCAGGCAAACGGCGAGCCCCGGAACGTGTTCCCGGGGTTTGTCCGCGGCCAAAGCCTCCCACAACTCCAACGCACGGTTGTTGTGGTCGAGTGCCTGCGTGTGCCATCCGGGTCGAGCGAGGTGCAGGCCGTGATCCATCAGTGCGTCCGCCAGGTATTTGGCGGCGTCCGGTCGATTCTCGGACGTCCGCTGAAGTATTTCGATGGCGCGCTGCGAGATGGGTAGTGTCGCGACGTCCCCGTCGCGTTCGGCCAGCCAGCGGGCTCGGTGCCACAGTGACCACGCCAA
Organism: Nocardia sp. NPDC023852; assembly: GCF_040639505.1. Taxonomy (NCBI): domain Bacteria; kingdom Bacillati; phylum Actinomycetota; class Actinomycetes; order Mycobacteriales; family Nocardiaceae; genus Nocardia; species Nocardia sp. NPDC023852. Next base: position 72,900 of record NZ_JBFAAB010000007.1, on the reverse strand, counting down.
ATCAACCGCTGTCGTTTCCCTTTCGATCGCAAGCTGCTCCCAGAGCGCCACTGCGCGAGCGTTGAGTTCCAGGCACTCGGTCAGCTGTCCCACCTCGGCGAGGCTGTCGGCCTGGGAGTCGAGATAATCGGCCAGGGTCGAGCGGCGATCCTCGTCGTCGGAGGCGATGAGATCGGTCAATACGTCGAGCGCCTCGCGTCCCGCGTCGACCGCGTCGCGGCGCCGGCCGGCATCCGAATACAGCCACGCTTGATCACGCAGGGTATCGGCCAAGCGGAAATGGTGTTGCGCAGCGTCGGTTTCGAACAGCTGACGCGCCAAGTACACCGCGTCCTCCATTGCTACAGCGGCCCGCGCGCACAGCCGCACCCGGTGCAGGGCCCGTGCGTACCGGTGCAGCGCGATCTTCAAGTTCACCAGGCCGTCACTCCCGGCGTCGATGAGCGAACAGTAGTGGTGGACACCGCGTTCCATATGTCCGGCCGCACGCTCGGATTCGTCATTGTCGAGCCGGAACCGAGCCGTCCATGTTTCACCGGCGGCTAGTTTCGGCAGGAACTCCGCGGGGAATTCCGCTGCGGCCCGCCGCCAGATGGACAGCGCGCGATCGGCTTGCGCCGAGGCGTGGCGCCGCCGTCCCAGCTTCTGGAGGGCATACGCGTGGTTCTCCAAGGCCTAGCCCAGATCCGCCAGATGCGCGCGCGGATCGCGGGTGATCAGCTCCTCGTATGCGGTCGCTGCGCGCTCGAAATATGCGGCTGCGTCGGCCCATTCGTCGTGATCGCGGAAGAATCGGGCGCTATTGCCCAGCGCCGCGGCAAGTCCGTCCAAGTGTAGCCGGGTGTCGAATTCGGTCAGGTGCTCCCACAGCCACACCCCGGTGCGCAGCTGGTCGCGCGCTCGCGGCCACTGCCCGGCATGGGCGAGTCGTCGTCCGAGTCCGCAGGTGGTCTTGGCCAGGAAGGTCAGGTTGAGCTGTCGATCGTGCGCGGCTCGTGCCGCGCAGATTCGTACGGCCCGTTGCTGCGGTGGTAGCGCTTCGTCGTGGCGACCGAGGCCGTCGAGTGCGGTGGACTGCAGGTGCAGTGCCCGGGCGAGGCTGGGGACATGGGCGCCCGGGTTCTCGGGCGCCAACTCTTCGTACAGCTCGAGCGCGCGCGTGGCGTAACCGAGGGCTTCGGTATAGCGCTCATGACGTTGGAGCCGGTTGGCATGGTTCAGCAAGCAGGAGCCGAGATGGGCGCGATCGCCACCGCGCTCGAGTAGTTCCTCGAACATTGCCAGACTACGCGCGGACGCCGCGAACCCCTCCTCGGTGCGGTCGGCCCTGTCCAGCCACAGCGCGTAATTGTCCAAGCACGTGGCGGCGGAGCGCAGGTGCAGGTCGCGGTGGTCGGTCAGTAGTTGTTCGTAGCAGGCGACGGCCTCGGCCGACACCTCGACCGCCCGGTCGGCCCGGCCGGTCTCGGCGAGTTGCGTCGCGTACCGGCCCAGTGCCGAGGCCATCGTGGCCAGGTTTGGGCCCGGCTCGGATTCGGCCAGCGGCCGGACGAGATCGACGGCGCGGCTGGCATATTCGAGCGCCTCGTGTTCGCGGCCCAGCTGCGACAGGCACAAAGTGTGATTGCCCAGCGCGATGACGAGTTCGATGGTTTCGGCCGGATCGCGCGCCACCATCCGCTCCTGGACTTCGAGCAGGACCGTCGAATGGGTGAGGGCCTCCCGTGGTTGGCCGGTGCCGGTCAGGTTCCGGATCAGGGCATTCAGCGCCGAGGCCTGCAGATCGTCACGTTCCTGACCCTCAGGCAGCGAGGCGCAGATCTCCAGGGCCCGGGCGGCCAGCGCCGCTATCTGTCCGGTACCCATACTCTGGTGAATCGAGGCCAGCCGATTGAGCGCGTAGGCGAGATCGGCCGAATACCTCGCCGGATTCCGTTCGGCCAGTCGTGAGTAGATCTGCTCGGCCCTGGTGACACAATCGAGCGCGGTATCGAAATCGCGCAGTTTTTCGGCACTGATGGCGCGCGTGCACAGCACATTGGCCCAGGAGGCCCGACGGTCGTCCTTACCGGCGGCCAGTTCCTCGTATAGTGTTGCCGCCCGGGCGGATGACTCCATGGACAGCGCGTAGTCGTCGCGGAGATTGAGGGCCAGGGCCCGATTGTGCAGGGCATTGGCCAGTGCCGCGGTGTATCCGCCGGTTCGCGCGAGATCCTCGATCAGGTCCAATGCCTGCCGTGATCGCAGATCCGCCGCCTCGGCCCGCCGGGAACCGAAGTGGATGCTGGCGGCGCAGGTCAGTGCCCAGCTCAGGTTCGGCCGGTATTGCTCTGGATCGAGGGTCAGCAGATCCTGGGCCCGAGCCACGGCCTCCTCGGCCACTTCGACGGCCTCGTCGCGCCGGCCGGCGTTATCCAGCCGACGCGCCTGTGCACGTAACTTGTCCACCAGACGGGGCAGGTGTGTTACCCGATCCAGTTCGGCAGATCGTGACAATTCATCGATCGCGCGGCCACCGAATTCGATGGCCGCCGAACGGTCACCGATCTTCTCGGCCTGCTCGACGATTGTGTGATAGGTGTCCGCCACCACGGTGCCGTCGATATCGGCCGAGGTGCCGATCAGCCGCCGTTGCACCTCGACGCAACGATGCCAGGTGGCCACGGCCTCGGCGCGCTGCCCGGCGCGATGCAGGTAGACACCGTGCTGGCGGAGGATGTCGGCCAGGTTGGTCACCGTGGCATGGTCGACGGCCGCGGCTTCGGCGAGTGTCACGATATGCGCCGATAGGGATGCGGTCTCGGCGTGCAGGTCGTGGCTGTTCAGCAGCCGAGCCAGACTTCGCAGCCCGTGCAGTGCGATCGCACCGGCGCCTACCGTGGATCGCGCTGTGGCGAGGATGCGCAACTTCTCGGTACGGTGCTGCTCCCACTCGCGGGCCCGGCTCGCGAAACCGGCCCGGTCCAGTAAGGCGATGTGCTCGGACCAGGCACGGCTGAGCCGTCGGAATCCCCTCGAGGTGAACGAATCAGCGAGTTCCTCGAACAGGAGAACACCGCGTTCGGACTGGTCGGCGCCCGCGAGGGGCCCGTCGACCCCGGTGATGAATCCGGCGGATGTCGTGATCGCTTCGGCGAGCGACGAGAGGTGTGCGGCGCGATCGGTTTCGACCATCTCGCTGTATATGGCCACCAAGCGTCGGCCGGCGTGCGCGCCCTGCGTCATTACCCGGGCGTGGTCGGTCGGCCCGGCCGCACCGTATTCCTCCAGGGCTCGCAGCAATTGCCAGAGGAGATCGGCGATCGCCGGTAGCCCCTCGGTCGGGCCGTCGACTTCCCACTCTTCGCGCAGGGCGATCGCCGTGCCGAGCAGTTCGGCAGCCAGCGGGCCGGAGCCGTCGTCGTTCTCGTCCCTCGCGCGGAGGCTCAACAGGTCGATCCGCGCTGCCCGATCCAGATCCCGCCGCCAGGTGTGATACGCGGCGCGTACCAGTGCCCGCCATAGCGACTCGAATCCCCACGACGGGAACGATGCCACATCGCAGGCCAGTGCAGCGGCACGGGAGACCAGCGGGTGATCCTGCCACTTATTCAGTGCTCCGGTCACATTCGCGGAAGGTTTCAGATCGTTGTCCCGCCGAACGGCCCAAACCACGTCCGCCAGCAGCAGATTCAACTGTTCGGCGAACTCCTCGGGGCAGTACCGGAATCTGCTGTGTGGTATCGGAAGTCACCTGCTCAGCAGTGCTCCACCGACAACCGGCCCCACCTGGTCCGAAACTCGCCCCGGTGGACTTCCCGGGTAGAACCGCTCCGGTGCGAATCAGACACGCTCATCCTGGCATTATGCCGCCGGGTCCGAAGATTTCCGAGTGTAAGCCGTTCACGCGCACGGAAATTTACATATATTTGAGCCTGTGGATCCGAATATCCCTTTTCGCAGGTCGCCGCAGGACCATTGCATCCGATAGCGGTTGAATTCGCTTGCTATCGGAATGATCCACGCAGACATCGCGACTGGGACGTCGAGGTGGTCCCGACGCATCGGTGGCCACCACCGGATACGGATGATCGAGCAATATTGTCGGCAGCTGGCCGACGGCGGCCGACCCGCCGCGATTGTGTTGTCACATGGCGAGATTCATGACACGGAGACCATGGCGTGGAGCATCGGCGATCACCACGAAGACGAATTGTCGGACCTACTGGTGATCGCCACCGATCCGGCGAACAGACCAATGAGAATCGGCACGATGCATCGACGCCCCTATTGCGTCGAGTCGGTGATGAAATCTCGCCGCAGGCCCAGCAAGACAGTATCCGCGGTCAGCAGCAGCAATCGCTCACAAAACGCCTGCGAAGCAATCAGTCGATCGAACGGGTCGTGGCGCACCAGCTCGGGGAACTCACGCAGGCCTTCCGCGTGTTGTCCGGTTACATCGAGAATCCCCAGGCCCTGATCGCCCAACACCTCGGTGAGGTTCGTCGGCACCGTTAGTTTGCCCAGCATGGACTTGATGGTCAGCTCCCAGATCGTTGCCGACGAGACATACACTTCCGACGCGGATGTGATCATCTTGCGTGCCGCTACGCCCAGCCGAGGATTATCGTCCAAAAGCCATAAGGCGGTCTGGCTGTCAAGCAGAAGCATCCGCGTCATCTCCGTAGAACATTCGCTGAATGTCCGGATCGATCTCGAACGCACTGTCGTCGTACCGCAGTTGTCCCTTCAACCCGCCGATTGTCACCGGCGCCGCCCGATGCGGCACCAGGTCGGCAATCGGCACCCCCGCCTTCGAGATCACAATGCGCTCCCCCTTCGAGACACGTTCGAGCAGCCTGGACAGATGTGTCTTGGCCTCGTGGATGTTCACTGCTGTCATCTCATGAGGGTACTCGACTTAGTTTAGTCTGGTCTAGTTGCCGGCACGAAGGGTGGCTATCGACACCCGCTCGACTGCCACCCTGGCGTGGCTGAGTTGAGTCCACCGGGTCACAGCCGATTGTCTGGCGCAGGGCGAGGCAGGGGCGCCTATTCCGGGGCGCCGGGCTGGCTTCGACGGTTCAGCCGGAGCGGCCTGCAAGTCCATGGACATGTAGACCGCGTGCGTGCCGTAGCTCTTCGGGTGCGTGACCTCGGGGTGGGGCCGGTAGCCGAACTTCCGGCTGAGGCCCCAAAGGGCCCCGTCCCCGCTGGTGGCGAGTCGGCAGAACACTCGGGAGCCGGGCGCGTGCACGGCTATCGCCGTCACGTCCTCCGTGCTGTCGGTCGCGAAGTCCCGAATACCCAGCCGATACGCCTCGGCAATGTTCGAGTCGGACTTGATGGTGTTGCCGTAATGGATCCGCTCGGCCGGTACACCGGTGCGGAGGGCCTGCGCGATCTCCGGAGGGCTGGCCGCGTCGACGCCGCAGCCCTGCCGCGCCAGGCAGGCAAGGACCTCGTCCACCGGGCACGCCTTCATAGCGAAGCGGACGGAGATGCCGGGTAGTTCCCGCCGCAGCGCCGCGTACTGCGCCGCGATTCCGTCGAGGTCGAAGATGATCCGGTCGTCTGCTGCGGCTGCCAGGGCGGCGCGGAGGGGTGTGGTGGATTCCGGTACCGGATGACACCTACCGCCGGCGTGGTCGGACTTTCTCACTGTTGACGATCGAATCGCGTCGCCAGTTCGCCGATCGAGGGCATTTCGAACACCATTCGGACCGGCATGTCGATCCCGAGTTCGGACCGGATCGCACTCACCAAACGCACGGCGAGCAGTGAGTGTCCGCCGAGGTCGAAGAAGGAGTCGTCGATACCGATCCGCTCGACGCCGAGGACCCGGGTATAGAGCTCGGCCAGGGCCCGCTGCGTGGGGGTCTCGGGGGCACGGAACTGGTTGTCCGAGGTGAACTCGGGGGCGAGAAGTGCACGCTTATCGAGCTTTCCATTATTGGTCAGCGGCAGTTCGTCGACCGAGACGATCGCGGCGGGCACCATGAATTCGGGGACCCATTCGCGCATTCTCGCCCGCACCGCGCGTTCGTTTATCGGGCCGACGGCATACCCGACAAGGCGTTTGTCGCCGTGCTGGTCTTCTCTGGCGATGACGGCGGTGCGAGTGGTGTCCGCTGCCCGCGAGAGCGCGGCCTGTACCTCGCCGAGTTCGATGCGGTAGCCGCGGATCTTGACCTGATCATCGCCGCGCCCGAGGTATTCGAGTTCGCCACCGGCCTTCCATCGAACCAGATCGCCGGTGCGATACAGCCGGGCGCCGTTGGGGCCGAAAGGGTTTGCCACAAACCGCGCCGCGGTGAATTCGGCGCGGTTGTGGTAGCCGTGCGAAAGACTGTGGCCTGCGATATAGAGCTCGCCGATCACTCCTGCCGGCACCCGCCGCAGACCGGCATCGAGGACGAAGAACCCGAGGTTCTCGAGCGGGCGGCCGATGACGCTCGAGGCGTCTCGGGCGTCTTGCGCGGTGATCTCGCGGAACGAAGCGTGCACAGTGGTTTCGGTCGTACCGTACATATTGATCATCCGCGGCGGTCGCGGATGATCGGTGAACCACCGCTGCAGGCGGCTCGGATCGAGCTGCTCACCGCCGAACACCACCGCATCGAGTCGCAGGCCATCCGGTGACTCGCCAGAATCCGTGCGCAGGGCCGACTCCTGCAGGGCGTAGAAGGCCGAAGGCGTTTGGCTCACCACGGTGACTTGTTCGTCGATGAGCAGGTCCAGGAAATCCGCAGGGGAGCGGACGGTGGCTTCGGGAACGACGACAAGCCGCCCACCGTGCAGCAGCGGTCCCCAGATTTCCCAGACGGAGAAATCGAAGGAGTAGGAGTGGAATTGCGTCCACACTTGTCCTTCGAGCCGAAGGCGCGCTCCGACTGCGGCGAGCATTCGCGCCACGTCGGCGTGGGTGATCGCCACACCTTTCGGAATACCGGTCGTGCCGGAGGTGTAGATCAGATACGCCACGCCTTCGGGGTTCGGATACCGAAGCGGCCGGGCCGGATACGTTGCTCTCGTGGGATCATCGGTTCGGACGACGGGGACGGTGAGTCCGGACAGCCGGTTCTCGAGATCCGGGGTGGTTATCGCGACTGTGGGTGCGGCATCGTCGAGGACAAAGCGGATCCGCTGTTCCGGATAAGCCGGATCGATGGGCACATACGCCGCGCCGGATTCGAGGACGGCCAGGATGGCCACGATGGCATCAATCGAACGGGGCAGCAGCAGCGCCACGCGGTCACCCGCGCCGACTCCGCGGTCGCGCAGCAGGTGCGCGAGTTGATTGGCGTGCTCGGCGAGTTGGCGGTAGGTCAGCGACCTGTTCTCGAAGCGCACGGCGATCGCGTGTGGCGTGTCGGCCGCCCTGGCGGCAAACATGGCGGGAATCGGAGGATCCGGCCGCTCGCGGCCGGGCCAGGACCGAGCGGTTGCCGAAGTCGTCGAGGACCCGGAATTCGTCCGCGCCGAGTAGATCGATGGATCCGATGGGTACATCCGGATCCCTCGCCACCGCCGTCAACACCCGCCGGAATCGGACGATGAGCTGCTCGATCGTGGCAGTGTCGAAGACATCGGTTCGGAATTCGACAAGGCCGGTGACTCCCGCTGGTTGTCCGGTATCGGTGAAGGTTTCTTCGAGGCTGAAGGTCAGGTCGGTGCGGGCAGTGCCGGTGTCGACCGGCACCGGTGTGATGTCGAGTCCGTCGAAACCGAATTCGACCGCCGCATTGTTCTGCCAGGCGAGTATGACCTGGACGAGCGGGTGATGGGTGAGTGATCTCGTTGGTTGCAGCCGGTCGACGAGTACCTCGAACGGGATGTCTTGATGGACGTAGGCGTCGAGGCTGCGGGTGAGTACCTGGTCGAGCAATGCGCGGAAGGTGGGGTTGCCGGACGTGTCGGTGCGCAGGACCAGGGTGTTGACGAAGAATCCGATGAGGTCGTCGAGCGCGGCGTCGGTACGGCCTGCGGCGGGTATCCCGATGGCGATGTCGTTGCTGCCGCTCAGCTTCGAGAGCACGACCGCCAGAGCGGCCTGGACCAGCATGAAACTGGTGACATTGGCGTCTTTGGCGACACGGTCAATTTCCTCGTGCAACTCGGCCGGCCATGCCACCACAACACTGTCACCGCGGTAATCGGCTACCGGCGGATACGGACGATCGGTCGGAAGTTCCAGCCGATCCGGAATGCCGGTGAGGATGTCCTCCCAATACGCGAGCTGTTCGGTGATCGTACTCTCGGAATCACTGAGTTCGCCCAAGTAATCCCGCTGCCACACGGCGAAATCGATGTACTGCACCGGCAATTCGTCCCAGCCAGGGGTGAGACCACGGCATCGTGCCGAGTACGCGGTACTCAGGTCCCGCCACAGCGGACGCAACGACCAGCCATCGGCGGCGATGTGATGCATGGTGATCGCGAGGATGTGTTCTTCCGCGGAAACGGCGAAAAGCCTGGCTTGGAAAGGGATCTGCGTGGACAGATCGAACTCGTACCGCGCCTGGGCGCGGATGGCCTCGACGACGCGGTGCTCCGGCCAGTCGGTCGCGTCGGTGACACTCCAGCCGAGATCGGCGTCCGCGGCGGCGATGATCACCTGTCCCGGCGTGCCGTCGGATTCGGCGAACGTCGTGCGCAGGCTCTCGTGACGTCCGACGACATCGCGTAGCGCGATGCCCAACGCGGGCGGATCCAACCGACCACGCAACCGCACCGCGACGGGAATGTTGTAGGTGGCCGACGGCCCCTCCAGCCGATGCACGAACCACAGGCGGCTCTGCGCGAAGGACAATGGAATGACATCCAGCCCCAGTTCGTTTCTCGAATGTCGGTTCAATGCCGCCCTTCTGGTGTGTATGCGGTGCCCGGCTCGTTCGGCAACGATCGCGGCCAGGCCCGATACCGTCGGTTTCTGGAAGAGGGTGTGGATGCCGATCTCGGCATCGAGCTCGGTTTTGACGGCGGCGATGACCCGCATGGCCAGTAGTGAGTGGCCGCCGAGATCGAAGAAGGAGTCGTCGATACCGATCCGCTCGGTGCCGAGGATCCGGGAGTAGATCTCGACCAGGGCTTTTTCGGCCGGTGTCGACGGTGCCCGATACGGCATGCCGGAATCGAATTCGGGCGCGGGCAGAGCGCGCTTGTCCAGCTTCCCGTTGACGGTGAGTGGGAATGCGGGCAACACCATGATCGCCGCCGGCACCATGTAATCCGGCAGTCGCGATGCCACCGCCGCCCGCACGGCGGCGGCGTCCACCGCTCCGGTGACGTATCCGACCAGCTGCTTCATCCCGGGCGGCGCCTCGCGTGCGAGGACCACCGCCTGCACGACCCCCTCGACCGCAACCAGCACGGATTCGATCTCGCCCAGTTCGATTCGAAAACCGCGGATCTTCACCTGATCGTCGCGGCGCCCGATGTACTCGAGCTCACCGGAGGAGTTCCACCTCGCCAGATCACCGGTGCGGTACATACGCGAACCTGGCGGCCCGAACGGGCATGCCACGAACCGCGATGCCGACAGTCCCGGCCGGCGCAGATACTCACGTGCCACACCGCGGCCCGCGACATAGAGTTCCCCCACGACACCGACCGGCACCTCGCGCAGCGCACCATCCAGCACGCTGAGCGCGAGGTGCGCTAGCGGAACACCGACCGGGCTGGTCATCGCGTTCGCATCGGCTTCGCGAACCTCCCGGAACGAAGCGTGCACCGTGGTTTCGGTCGTGCCGTACATATTGATCAGCTGCGGTGCCGCGGGATGGCTGCGCCACCACGGAAGCAGTCGATACGGCTCCAGCGCTTCTCCGCCGAACACCACGGTCTCCAGGGACAATGAATGCGGCTGCGGATACCGGTCTTCCACCGTTTGCAGCGCATAGAACGCCGAGGGCGTCTGACTCAACACTGTCACCCGCTCGGCGGCCAGCAGCGTGTAAAAGTTCGGCGCGGACCGCACGACCTCGTCCGAGACGACCACGAGCCGCCCGCCGTGCAACAACGCACCCCAGATCTCCCACACCGAGAAATCGAACGCGTATGAGTGGCACTGGGTCCATACCTGGCCCGCCGCGGCCACGAATCCACTCTTGCGTACCGATTCGAACAGCTGTGTCGCGCTTTCATGGGGGATGGCGACGCCCTTCGGCGTGCCGGTGGTACCGGAGGTGTAGATTATGTAGGCCAGATCAGCAGAGCGCGGTGGGGGCAAGGTGGTCACCGGTTGCGACGCGATCGCGGGATCATCGACATCTACCACGACTACGCCGCGCCCGGCCAGCCGGTGAGAATGCTCGGCGACAGTGAGTGCCACCACCGGCCGCGCATCGGCAAGGACGAAATCGATGCGATTGTCAGGATGTTTCACATCGATCGGCACATACGCCGCGCCGGTCTTGAGCACCGCCAGAATCGCCACGATCGCATCGGCTGATCGCGGCAGCAGCAGGGCAACGGTGTCGCCCGGTCGCGCACCCCGCTCGATCAGCAGGTGCGCGAGCTGCCAAGACGCCTCGTCCAACTCACGGTAACTCCACGACCTGTCCTCGAACACCACGGCCGTCGTATCCGGTCTCCGCCGAACTTGTTCGGCGAATAATGTGGGAAGGGTGTAGCCCGCAGCATCTTCAGCCAAGGCTCCGCGATTGGACAGCACCGCCAGCTGCGCCAGCTCGTGGTGATCGAGGATATCGATCGATCCGATCGACCGGTCGGGTTCGGTCACCACGGCCGTCAGGACCAGGTGCAGACGGTGTATGAGTCGAGCAATCGTGGCCGTGTCGAAGACATCGGTGCGGAACTCGACACTGCCACCGAGTCCCCTCGGCAGTCCGGTGCTGGTGCGGCGTTCCTCGATGCTGATCGTGAGATCGGCTCGGGCGGTGCGAGTATGAACCGGTATGCCGGTAATGGCGAGGTCGTCGAATGCGTACTCGATCGCCGCGGTGTTCTGCCAGACGAGCAAGACCTGGACAATGGGGCTGTGGGAGAGCGATCGGGTGGGACGTAGACGGTCTACCAGTACTTCGAATGGAATATCTTGATGCGCGTAGGAATCGAGGCTGCGCTGGCGCACCCGGTCGAGCAGCGTTCGAAAGCTGGGATTACCGGAGGTATCGGTCCGCATTACCAGGGTGTTGACGAAGAAGCCGATCAGATCGTCGAGCGCGGCGTCGGTGCGGCCCGCCGTCGGTATTCCCACCGCGATATCGGTGCTGCTGGTCAGTCGGGTCAACAGGACGGCCAAGGCCGCTTGGACGACCATGAAGCTGGTTGCGTTATTGTCCTTGGCAACCTGCTGGATCGCACGGTGCAACTCGACAGGCCAGTCGATCGCGACATTGTCGCCGTGGTGGTCGGCGATCGGCGGATACGGTCGATCGGTGGGCAGCTCGAGCCGCTCCGGTAGTTCGGCCAGCGTATCTTCCCAGTAGGTCAGTCCTCTCGTTATTCGACTGTCCGGGTCGTCGAGTTCGCCGAGATATTCGCGCTGCCAGAGCGTGTAATCGAGGTACTGGACCGGCAACTCGTCCCAGCCGGGTTCGCGATCGGTGCAGCGCGCCGAGTACGCGGTACTCAGATCCCGCCACAGCGGGCGCAGTGACCATCCATCGGTGGCGATGTGGTGCATTGTGACGACCAGGACGTGTTCCAGCGCGGATGCAGTGAACAACCGTGCCCGGAATGGGATCTGTCGGGTCAGGTCGAAAGCTTTCCGTGCTTCTTCGCCGATGGCGTCGGTCAGCTGCTGCGGCGGCCAATCCGTCGCGTCGGTGATCGCCCAAGCGAATTCGGCCTCGCCGGAGCTGATGATCACCTGCTCGGGGATTCCGTCGGTTTCGGAGAACACGGTGCGCAGGCTTTCGTGCCGATCAACGACATCGCGTAACGCGGCAGTCAGGGCCGGCACGTGCAGTGCACCGTGCAGTCGTACCGCGACCGGAAGGTTATAGGTTGCCGACGGCCCCTCCATGCGATGGGTGAACCACAGCCGACTTTGTGCGAACGACAACGGAATCACAGCGAACCTCCTGAGCGGTGCACCAGCTGATCCCTCGAATACCTTCGCAGCGCGGGGTTTTGCGTGCGGTTATCTTGTTCCGCCCGTGCGATGATGACCTCGGCAAGGTCGGATACGGCCGGCTTCTGGAACACGGTCTGGATCTCGATTTCGGCATCGAGTTCCTTTTTGACGGCGGCGATTATGCGCATGGCCAGCAGTGAGTGGCCGCCGAGGTCGAAGAACGAGTCGTCGACACCAACCCGGTCTGCGCCTAGGATCCGAGCGTAGATCTCGGTGAGCGTTCTTTCGGTGGGAGTCGATGGCGCTCGGTAGGCCACCGCTGGGCGGTAGTCGGGTGCGGGTAGTGCCCATTTGTCGAGTTTCCCGTTCGATGTCAAAGGCAGCGTGGCGACCATGATGATGGCGGCGGGCACCATGAATTCTGGGAGCCGGTCGGCCATGCGGGCACGCACCGACCGGAGATCGATATCGCCGGCCACATACCCGACAAGGCGTTTGTCTCCGAGGTTGTCGTCTCGGGCGATGACGACGGTTTGGTCGGTGCCCGCGGCCTCCGAGAGCGCGGCTTGTACTTCGCCGAGTTCGACGCGGTAGCCGCGAATCTTGACTTGGTCGTCGCTGCGCCCGACGTATTCGAGTTCGCCGTCAGTATCCCAACACACGATATCGCCGGTCCGATAAAGCCGACCTCCGTGTGGATCGAATGGGTTGGCGACGAAGCGTGTCGCGGTCAGTGCGGGTCGGTTGTGATAACCCTGCGAGACGCTGTGGCCCGCGACGTACAGTTCGCCTCGCACACCGACGGGTGTGCGTCGTAGGCTCGGGTCGAGGACGAAGAAGGCGAGATCGGCCAGTGGGACACCGACATTGCTTGCGGTGTCGAGCATGTCCTTCGCGGTGACTTCATGGAACGAAGCATGGACCGTTGTCTCTGTTGTGCCGTACATGTTGATCATCCGGGGCGCGCGGATCGCGTTGTCGAACCATCGGCGCAGGCGGCGGGGCTCGAGTGCCTCACCGGCGAACACCACCGCGCGTAATGCCAGCCGGTCCGGTGAATCACCCTGCAGCGCAGCGTCTTGCAACGCGTAGAAGGCTGACGGCGTCTGGCTGAGGGTGTCGACCTGTTCGGTGATGAGCAGCCGTAGGAAGTCTGCGGGCGAGCGCACCACCGATTCGGGGACGACGACGAGCTTCCCGCCGTGTAGCAGCGCACCCCAGATCTCCCATACCGAGACGTCGAAGGCATAGGAATGGAATTGCGACCACACTTGCTGCCCGAGCACTAAATGCTGTGCCGCAGCATGGAATAGATTCAATACGTCGGCATGTGTAATGGTGACGCCCTTTGGAGTGCCAGTGGTTCCGGAGGTGTAGATCAGATACGCCGGAGATTCCGAAATCGGATGCCGTAGCGGCGAATCAGGATATCGGCACATTGCCGAGTCATCGGTTCGGACGTAGGCCATGCCATGAGCGGCCAGGCGTGCGGACAGCTGCGAAGTCGTCACCGCGAGGGCGGGGGTGGCATCACCGATGATGAAACCAATGCGTTGATCGGGATAGGTCGAGTCGATCGGCACATACGCCGCACCGGTTTTCAATACCGCCAGTATTGCCACGATGGCGTCGAGCGATCGAGGTAGCAGCAGCGCCACGCGGTCTCCCGGACCGACGCCGCGGTCGCACAGCAGATGGGCGAGCCGGTTGGAGTTCAGGTCGAGTTCGCGGTAGGTCAGCGAACTGTTCTCGAATACCACCGCGATCTTGTCCGGGGCGTCGGCCACGCGGGCGGCGAACCGTGCGGGGATGGACATCCCGGTGCTGCGCGGTTCGGTGAGGATCGATCGGTTGCCGAAGCTGTCGAGCTCTCGGTGTTCCTGCTCGTCGAGCAGGCCGACCGATACGATCGGTGCCTTCGGATCGGCCATCACCCTCGATAACGCCTGGTGCAGGCGTCCGGCATCGAGGCTCGCCCTGGTGCCGATGGTTCGGAGCACCAGGTCGCCGTCGTCGACAAAGACGTAGTAACCCAGGCTCGGTACGGGGCCCGCGGAGAGCAACACCCGAGTCGCCGAGGCGCCGCCGAAATCCCGTGTCGGGAACGGCGGGAAAAGATTGACCTCCACACTCGACCCGCGATAGGAGCTGCAGTCGCGGTGAGGCGGCTTCCGCACCGGGAACCGGCTGTGTGTCAATGCCTCTTGTATCCGCTGGTCGGCCTGCTCGCACAGGTCGGCGAAAGTCTGGCCCGGCCGGATGGTCACCAGCAAGGGCACCACACCGGCGATCATGCCGGGCAGGCTCTTGGACCTCGCGCGGATTCGTCGCGAAACCGGAAAATCCAGGCACACCTCGGAGTTCCCGGTCGCTATGGACGTCAGGAGCCCACACGCGGCGGTGATGATCGCCGCCCGGCCGATGCCTTTGGTTCGGGATGTTTCTTCGATGGCTGCCCGGACGGAAGGAGAGAACTTCATGGGTGCTGAGAATGTGTCCGGCGTATCCCGATCGACATCGGTGCGGGCGTCGAAATCGACTGGGTTTTCCGGATGGGAGATCGCGGACCAATATTTCTGGTCTGCGATATATTCGGCGGACTCTTGGTATTCCGACTCCATCGAAATCAGATCACGCAACGAGCCGAAGGAATGCGGTTCGGGATCCGCCCCCGACCTCGACGCCGAGTATATGTCCGCAATCCTGTTGCCGATGAGCGCCAGGGTGGTTCCATCCATCACGATGTGGTGTCCACACAGGAAGAGGAAGGACCGTTCACCAGCGGTCCGCAAGAGCGCGAATCTGAACAACGGCCCGGTCAGCGACATGTTCGCATGCAACTCACGCGTCGCGATCGCATACGCGTCCGCATCGGATTCGAGCTCATAGCACGGCAGCCGCCAGTCCGGGTAATCGGTCGGAGCCTGGCTGAGGCTGCCATTCGTCTCGGTAATGTGAACCCTGATCGCTTCCGCCTCGTCCACCAGGCGGCGTATGGCGGATTCGAGGAGGGGTTCGTCGATCGTTCCGTCGATCACCAGGAATTGACTGACGAGCCAGCTGCCGGCGTCGAATGTTTTCTGGGCAAGCCATACATCAACCTGCTCGCGCGTTAGTGGAAATTGTCCCCGACTCGATGACATGCCGACCTCTTCCGGCTCATATGTATATCTTGTGGCCGATCAACAGTCGGCGCCCGAGTTCTGAATCGCTGGTACTCCTCCGTTTTTCGCGGAAGTCTGTCGTGGCGAATCAACCCCTGTCGTGCCGAGTTGGCGCGCTCGTCGCGCCGATCCCGTTGTGTCTGTGCGCATTCCGGCGTATGCGCACCACGCGCCGACCATTCCGAGAATTCCGCACAGCAGCCACACGCCTTGGCCGGTTGTCTGCCACGCGAGCACGCCGAGCGCGGGCCCGAGCGCCTGACCGACCCCGAAAAGCGCCTGATGCACGGCGACACAACGGGCTCTGACCGCTGCTGGGAAGGTGGCCGGGTAGGCGAACATGGTCGGCCCCTGGATCATCATGCCGACCACCATCACGATGGTGCCGATGGCGATCGGCGCGGCGCCGTAGCCCGCTAGCGCATAGGTGATGAGACCGATGCCCTGAATCGCGATGCCGAGCGCGACCGCTGAGCTCGGCCGCCAGTGTTCCACGTAGGCGGTGACTTTCAGCTCGAACGCGATCAGTATTCCCGACGCGGTCGTCAGCATCGCACTGTAGAGAGCGATCGAGTGGCCATGTGCCGCCACGCTGAGCGGCAGTGTCGCCAGGAACTGCACCCAGATCAGCGCGGTGATAAATGTCGCGGTCAGGAAAAGTAGGTAACGTCGGTCGCGCACTATCGCGCCGTACCCGGATTCCGGTTGCGTCACTAGGGCATCGGCGGGCACCGGGGCCGCGACCTTCGGTAATTGCCGCCAGGCGATCAGTGCGCAGCAGGACGCCGTGCACGCGTTGAACCAGAACAGCGTATTCCAGTTGATCGGGATGAGTGCGGTGGCGATCAAGGGGCCGAGAGCCGCCCCGGTGTTCAGGGCGATACGAAACATCGAAAACGCCATCACCCGATGCTCAGTCGGCATGAGATCCTCGAGCAGGACCGCGGCGGCCGGGCGATAAGACTGCGCGGCGAACCCGGCAAGGGCGACCACCGCCATCAGCACCGGGAACCTGCTGGGTGTGCTCACCGCCGGAATCAGACCGAGAGCGAGTGCCGAACCGGTCATGCCGGTGATGATGGCGGTGCGTGCGCCCATCCGGGCCGTCGATTCGCCGCCGGCCATGATGCCGAGTACGGCCCCGATGCTGTAGACGGTGAGGGCCGAACCGGCTTGTCCGACCGAGAAGCCCTGATGCGTCAGGTACAGCATCAGGTAGGCCTGTGTGAATGCGCCCAGCTGATTCACCATGACGCCGGCCAATAGATACCGGACCGTAAGCGGAGTTTCTCGGAGTGTGGTCGTGACGCCGAGGCGGAGGGCTGTCGCGGCACTCATCGGCGAGATCTGTCGTCCGACGTCGGCGCGGCGGCATCGGCGCCGGATTTCACCGGTTTCAGGACCGGAGGACAGCTCATCGAAGTCCTTACTCTGTAAGCGCTTCCCCACCTGCGCAAGAGCATATTGTCGCGGCCGACAATGCCGGACAGTAAAATGGAGACCTTACATATATTTGATCCAACGCGAGGCGCCCGGGCGACGATGGACGAGATCGTTCGGTGCAGTGGACCGTATTACCTTATGGGAATGTAAAAATCGCGACGCTATTGAAATATTCAATTAGCGGTGTTGATAAGTGTGTCGGGGTTCGCTCGCGACGACAGTGCATATCGGCCGCCTGATCGGTACGTGCGGGTTTGGGAGGAGGGCCGGTTCCAAGGTGTCGGGACCGGGCCCGACGGCTGGCTCAGTGGCGAGTGCATTCGCACGAGGCGTACCGAATTACAGGCTGATTTGTCATTGGATGGGCAGAGAAGGATGTTCGCCATGAGTGTGCTGGTGGCGGCGTGTTCGACACCTCGATACGCCCTTATGCGTGCAGGATCACTCCACGCATCCTCGGGGCTCATCCTTTACAACCTCTGAAGGTTGGCGGCTTGGACACTTCTTTTCCTTCGGATGGTTCAATCTTCCCAATGATGAGAATCTGAAGTTTTGCTGGTTCACTTGGGAAAGTTTCGTGCCTTCGGAGGTCCTCATGCACGCCCTGGCGGAGCCAGCCCGCGAAGAAATGTCGATCGAAGCCGCCTTGCCGCAGAACGGTGACCGGTGCGGGCAGGTTCAGGTCTGTCTATGGCGGTCGTTCGCTGCGATGGTCGGTGCTTGTGGGCGGTGGACTGCGGCTGTAGTGGTGATACTGGGGGCTGTGACGATGGCTTCCGGGGTTGCCATCGCGGTGCCGCCGGATACCGGGTCATCGGGCGGTTACCAAGCCCCCTCGGAGGGTCTCGGTCTCCCGGTGCGGCCGGTGGTCGGCCATATAGAGCCGATCACCGATCGTTGGCTGCGGGTATTCGTGAAATCGCCTGCGATGAACCGCGTCGTGCAGGTGCAGGTGCTGGTGCCGGCCGACCGCAGTCGGCCGCGACCGACTCTGTACCTGCTCGATGGTCGCGGTGCACCGGAGAACGGAAGCAACTGGATAACGCACGGTGGTGCCGTGGAGTTCTTCAACACCAAGAACGTCAACGTCGTGCTGACCACGGGCGGTCCGGCCAATCTCTACACCGACTGGCAGCGGCGCGATCCGGTGTTGGGCGCCAATAAATGGGAGACGTTCCTTACCCGTGAGCTACCGCCGCTGATCGACGCACATTTCGAGGGCAACGGACGCAACGGGATCGAAGGAGTCTCGATGGGTGCCGAGGCGGCGATGATGCTCGCGTTCCGGACCCCGGGCCTGTACTCGGCCGTCGCGGCCCACAGCAGCTGCTACACCCTCGCCTCCGGTGTCGGACAAGCCCATGCCCGCGGGATCGTGGCAACCTATGGCGGAAATCCGGACAATATGTTCGGCCCGCCGACCGACCCAGACTGGCTCGCCCACGATGTCATGGCACACGCGGAAAAGCTGCGCGGTACCGCACTCTACCTGTCCAGCGGCACGGGAGTCCCCGGCGAACACGACGTACCCGGTCGGGTCGACCTCCCCGACACCATCACCGTCGGGGGCCCGCTCGAAGCCGGAGCCTTCACATGCACACTCGCCTTCGTGAACCGGCTCGCACAACTACAGATTCCGGCGACGGTGAATCTGCGGCCCACCGGCACCCACTCCTGGCCGTACTGGGCCGACGAACTGTCTCGATCTTGGCCCACCATCGCCGAGGCACTCGATTTAGACGACTGAGTCCTTTGCCGACTCGAAATAAGCGACTATCGAGGGCGGCGCACCTGAATCACCCATGATCGGGGTCAGAGTTTGGTGTGGGATGCCGGTGTGCCGGACATCCCCATGAGTCCTTCGAATCACCTGGTGGCACGATGATTCGGGCCCGATCGATTGCCCTCTATCCTCGACATGATGATGATGGCGCTGCTCACCGGGCGAGAACGCACCAGCGAGCAGTTCGAGCAACTGTTCGCCGCCGCGGGCCTGACGCTGACCCGCGTCACCGCGACCGCGTCGTACAGCTCGATGGCGATCATGGAGGTGGCACCCCGCCCCGACCAGGTGATCACCTCGGACCGGGAGGCCAGTCTGTGAACGAGGTGCCGGTTCTGATCGTCGGAGGCGGCCCGGTCGGCATGACCCTCGCACTGGACCTCGGTTGGCGAGGGGTCCCATGCCTGATGGTGGAGGAGACCGACAGGATTCTGACTGTCCCGCGGGCCAATACGGTCAGTGCTCGATCGATGGAGCATTTCCGCAGGCTGGGAATCGCTCAATACGCGCGGCCGGACTGCCAGCGGACTACCCGACCGACGTCAGCTACCGCACCCGTATCCGTGGCCCGGAGCTGCACCGGGTCACGCTGCCCTCCACCGCCCAAGTCCTCGCCGGCACAAGTCGTGGCCACGACAGTCCGACCGTCGAACCCACGCATCGCATCGCCCAGTTCTATCTCGAACCGGTCCTCCTCGACCACAGCCGCCACCCGAATCGTGCACGCCGACTTCCTCGTCGGCTGCGACGGCGGCAACAGCCTGGTACGACAGCAGTTGGGTGCGCAACTGACCGGTACCGATACCGTTTTCCAGGCCGTTTCCACCTATTTCCGGGCACCGGCGTTGAACGAATACATCCGCCCACGCACCTGGATGACCTGGTCGATGAATCGTGACGCGCTGGGCGTCACCATCGCGATCGACGGACAGGCACTGTGGCTCACCCACACTTTCCTGCCCACCGACACCGATACCGACCTCATCGATCCGGGAACCCTGATCACGCGGGCCGTCGGATCCGAAGTGCCGCACGAGATACTCGGCGTCGACCGGTGGACCGGGCGCCGCCTGGTCGCCGACCGCTACGGCAGTGATCGGGTCTTCATCGCCGGAGACGCTGCCCACCTGTGGATACCGATGGCAGGCATGGGGATGAACACGGGAATCAGCGAGGCGGCGCACCTCGCCTGGATGCTGGCCGCGGTGCACGCAGGCTGGGCGGGTCCGCGGTTGCTGGACGCCTATGAAATCGAGCGACGCCCTGTCGCGGAGGCCATTTCACGCTTCGCGACCGGTATCGGCGAAGCCCTGCTCGACCTGGGCGACACCGAGGTCGTCGAGGACGACAGCCCCTTCGGGATCAGCTCACGTCAGCAGCTCGGACGGGCCGTGGCAGCCGCTGACGCGGACCAGCACAAGCCGATCGGGCTCAGCTTCGGCTACCACTACTACGGCTCTCCTCTACTCGCCGACGACCAGCCACCCCCGGAATTCGCTATCGGCACCTACCAGCCCTCCACGGCGCCCGGCGCCCGGCTGCCGCGTCTCACCCTCGCCGACGGTACGTCGGTCTACGATCGCCTCGGCCGCGACTTCACCCTCCTGCGCGTCGGCCCTGATCCCCCTGATCCCGGCCCGATCCTGCGCGCGGCCGCCGAACGTGCGGTTCCGGTCGACGTCCTCGACCTCCCCTCCGAGGAAGCCGTCGAACGATACGAGAAACTCCTGATGCTGGTCCGTCCCGACCAGCGCATTGCCTGGCGCGGCGCCGCCACACCCACACAACCGGCGTTGCTCATCGACCGAATCCGCGGTGGGAGTCGAGTGGGATAGTCCAGCGACCGGCGGGTGACTGCGAAGCGATGGGCCGGCGGACGCTATGACGAGTTGAGGTAGATGAGGCTGGCGGTGATCGCGGCGACGATGCCGAACAGGGGGGCACCGGCGGCCTTGGCGAGCGGGTCTCCGACGCGCAGATGGGTGGCCAGCGCGCCGACAGTGAGCGCGATCAGGCCAACCGCCGCCGCGACGCCGATCCACCAGAAAGCGGTCAGGGTGGCGCCGATGAGAAGTCCAGCGCCGCCCAGGATCTCGAGCAGGCCGATGCCCCGGTAGATGGTGTGGGAGAAGCCGAAGCGCTCGGCGTCAGCACGGCCGACGCCAGCGAGAGCACCTTCATGGCACCCGCTACGGCGCAGGCGGCGGCGAGCAGAAGGGCAAGAGTTGTGGTGGCCACAGTCATTTCCACTCCGAGGTCCGGGAAGGCCGAGTCGTCCCACAATTCCATTGCATTCGTTCGAGGGCGGCAAGCGCTGGTTCATGCTGTGGCATATTTCCTTACATCTGCTCAACGCACCGCGTGCCGCTATCACGAGAATGTGCGAGTTCGAGTCCGGAGATTCGGGCTGCACTGAGGTGATCTCAGCAAGGCTCGGCGGTTGATTTCGGCGGTACGACGGTATGCCGTGTACGGGCGGTCTCGATGCGCTGCGGTCAGAAAGTGCTTGTGCGGGATCCGCGACCGGTCGACCGTGCTTACCTGTCATTAAGGATTCCTTAAGGCCGATCGGCAAGAGTGATCACGAAACCAGTGGTCTACCTACGGATTTCACAACGCGAGCAATGTAATAAGCGATCGGGGAGATGTATGTCCCGTACGGACGACAAGCGCAGTCTTGCGACGCTGCTCATCGGCATCGTGCAGGTTGTCGGTGGGATTGCCACCGGCGGGATGGCGGGTCTCTACCTCTTTCTGACCGCCTTAAAACTCCAACGGGCTTTCGGCATCACCGATCCCCATGGACCCATCGGACACGGTGTCGGCGCGACTGGATTTTGGATGATCTGGATCGTCACCTTCATGGTGGTATTCGCGATCTGCGTCGCAGCGTCCGTCAGCAGACACACGCGCCCGTTCGGCATCGCCGCGGCGGCATCGTTCACGCTGCTTGCTCTGGAGATGGCGTGGGCCCTCGCTACCTTCGAGGGCCCGAGTTGACGCAGGGCCACGGCTCACACTCCTGGACCTAGCGGCGAAGTTGGCAAAGAGGTGCTGTCACCAACTTTCAGTTCAATCGGCGGTGTTCGAAATGGGTGAGTACGAGTGCGGCTTCGACGATGTCGCCAATCTTGGTGGGACCGGCGGTGATGTGGTGCAGGGTGCGCCAGCGGCCGGTGAGCACGGCGAAGCCGCGTTCGCCCAGGCAGCGCAGACCGCGTAGGAGGACGTTGTAGGTGCGGTTGTCCGCATCGAGGGTCTGCCCGCCGGCGGGCTGTGTGATCGGAGGAATCATATCCGCGAAGGTCATCGTGGGCAATCGAGAGGACACAGTGAACAGCCAATCGTTCGGCCGGGCAGCGGAACTCCTTCGAGAACTACACGATTTCGGCACAACCGAGCCGTATCGCGCCGCCGTCTCGGCAGCGGTGCTCGCGCGCATCTCACCCGAAAACCACGGCAACGACGACATTGTGGCGCACGAGTTCTACAACGTCCTGCTCAATCATCGGCTCGACACCGGCTACCTCGTCGTCGAGCAGTTCGTCGTCGAGCGTGACGACTTGTCGGATGCGGACCGCACGATGCTGTTGGGTTGGCGGAACAACTTCAAAGGCCTCTTCGAAATCAAGGAGGTACTCGTCGACGGCCTGCGTCTGTTCAACCACATCGATGAGCTGACATATGTGATACGCACTGCCCGCGGTGAAGACGCCCTTTCCCTCTTGTCATCAGGGATGCTGATCATCGGACGGCTCGCATCCTGGGCCGACGAGTGGATAGTCATGGGACGTGCCCAGACCTTCGTCGCCGAAGCCGCAGAAGCGCAGCTCGCCAAGGTGCCGCGACTGCAGCGGGAGAACCCCGACTTGGTGTTCCGCAACCCCGCCAAACTCGCCGAGGGCTGGAAACTGCAAGCCGCTCAACGCGCCGATTTCATCGCCTACCACGGTAGCGACACCGTGATGGTGCACGGCTCACAAGCGCACGACGCTTGGACGGTGTCCTACCGTCAGTCGTGCCTGGACGCCGGCCGTGCCTGGAACGAGGAGGCCTTTCCGCCTTTGTCCGAGGCGATCACTGGTTCCGACGACGTCACATTGATCTTCGATGAGGTCGACGGGCTGAGCTTCTACGTCAACTACGCGACAGTGCGCGCGGTCTTCGCCGACCCCGACCTGGTCGACGAACCGCCCTACCGCGATGCCGTCGTCACGTATCTGCACAACGACGCCTTCCCACCTGTCCCTCTCGCCCGGCTCGCCGCCGCCTACCCCCACAACGCCAGCCGACTGTTCGCCAAGCTGCTGCGCAAACCGGACTTCTCCTGGGAACACGACGGAGACAACGTCCTTCGAAAGGCAAAGGCCCGCTGGTACGCGGGACCCCGCCTGCCCCGTGTCGTGCCGATCTCCACCGAGGTGACCGAACACATCTGGCCCCGCGCGACGTGAGCCGAGCGTCCATCGCATACGAGGTCGTCCGGTGCCGAACCTCGATCGCCGATCCTGTGATGCCGTTCGTCGGGGTGACAGTTACGGTGCTGATTCATACGTTCCGCGACCAGCGACACTCTGCTCGCAGCGTCTTCACCGCGCCATACGGTGTGCGCGACACGGCGACCGAGGATGTCGGCGATCCGGAGTTTCATCTAGATTTGGATCGACTTTATTCAAGTCTTGCTTGTGGAGTTCGGCTTGGAGTGATCACGCGGCGACGATCAGGTGGGATTTGGACACCGAGGCCGCGCATGAGATCGAGACCTCGGGTATTCTCCTGCCCGATTTCGTGGGCGATCCGACGTGACGCACCGTGATCAGAGTGGTGTAGGCGGTGGCGCAGGGCGCTCTCCGGCACAGATTTTACAATTAGTTCAGTTCACGAGCGGGCAGATGCTTGGCATGATTGGCTGGTGCGAACGTTCGCGGAGCTGACCGATGTCGATGATCCGGCGTGGCCGTATATTCGTGAGGAGTTCGCGGACGCCCCGGTGGCGATCGAAATACTGCCGGTCCATTCGTTGGACGGTGCGCGATGCCTGCAAGCGTTGCAAGTGACGACGCGGTCCGCGTTGGGGGCGTTGGCATTCAATACCGGTGGCATATTGGTCGATCACGGGTGGTTGCGCGTCCTCGGTGGCGGCAACGCCGCGCGATGGATGGTGAGCTTGGCCGATCTGAACGATCTGTCGGCCGGTCATCCGCCCGCGCTGTTGGTAGGTGTCGATGCCATTGGTGGGCGTTTCGAGGTCAACGGGGCCGACCCAGATGCGTTGGGGCGGCCCGGTGAACCTGGCGATATCTGCTACTTCGCCCCCGACAGCCTGGAGTGGGAACCTCATGTGGAAGGTTACGGTGCCTGGCTCAGCTGGATCGCCGCCGGTGGATCGACATCCTTCTATGAAGGGCTGCGTTGGCAGGGCTGGGAGGACGAGACTCGGCACCTTCGGCTCGATCAAGGTATCTCGATCTACCCACCGTTGAATACCCGGGAGGCGCAGGAGAATCCAGCCGCTACCAGCCGACGACCCGTTCCGCTGTCGGAACTGGGCGCGCTGACAGAGTGGTGACGGATATTCGCCGATGATTTTACCTCGATTTGAGCGTGCGCCGGTCGATTGCAGAGGTGGATCGCCATTACAATTCGTCTGGTGAGTGACGCATTGGGATCGGCGGCCATCGACGACACCCTCCGACGGATCTACGGAGATATCGACCCTTTTCATTTAGGGACAAAACATCCTTTTGCGCTCGGCGGTCCGGACCCGCTGGACGGCATCAGCATTTTCGCGCGTACGGACCCTGCACCGCATTGGCATTACGTCAGCTATGGCATGTCCGAGCTGTATGAAAAGGAATCATCGAATACGGAGGTCTCCGGATGGGGCTTCGAATTCACCTTTCGCCTGGTTCGCCGCACCGAGGACACCGATCCGCCGGTCTGGCCGGCCGGCTTTTTGCAGAATCTGGCTCGGTACGTATTCGAGACCGAAAAGTGGTTCGAGCCCGGTCACACCATCAACGCCAACGGACCGATCGCCGCGGATCGCCCGCACTGCACCATCCGTGCGCTGACCTTCGCCATCGATCCGGAACTCGGCGTAGTCGAAACACCGCACGGCAGTCTTCAGTTCCTGCAGGTCGTTGGACTGACACCGGAAGAATACGCCGCTGCCCAGGGTGGAAAGGCGAAGGCTCTGCTGGACTATCTCGCGCCCTATCTGCCCTTGTACGTCACCGATATCGGTCGCGGACCGCTCGTCACCCCGGCACAGTGAAAGGAGAGTCTCATTGTGTCCGTGCCCGCTGCGCTGTGCGGCGTATACCGCGGTCTTCGGAAGGACTGGGGGACTGGCGGACTCGATCGAGACCGCTCTGAGCAAATCGGGCTACTTTTGATTCAGCTGCCCTGATCGTCGACCTGGACACCGGGGGCCGCTTCCGCCGATAGCGCGCGGGGCGCAGAGCCGTTGTTCATGCTGTCAGAGGTCGTTCAGGTGGGGAGAGTTCGGATATCAGATCGCGGGCCGATCGCGTGCCGAGTACCACGTGCTGGAGGATTCCGTCGTCGAAGATGACCTGGACCGGCAGGTCGGACGCTGAGACGCCCCAGGCCGCGGCGATCCGTGGGGCCAACTCGATATCGACGACTTCGATGTCGACGCGGTCGCCCGTCTCGCGTTCGAGGTCCGCGAGCTGCCGCTGGAGCACTTGGCTTCCAGGACTCGCGTCGGTGCTGAACACGACCAGCCGCAACCCGGGTCCCGCCGGCAACTCGTCGTTCGAGTCGTGCGCGAATTGCTCGGGCCGCCTTTGAATCTGCTCGTAGTGCGAATCGCGCTCCCACTCGACCATCGTCCGCCACCGATTGTCCCCGTCGAAGTAGCTGAGGAAAGCATCCATAACGGTGGCCTTGGACGGAACGTTCACGGTGTAGTGCCGGCGGGGTTCACCATTGCGGAAGTCGAGCCCGAATACGTCGCGGTCGGATAGGTACACCGTTTGAATGTAGGTCTGATCCTCGCGGCCTAGGATCGCTATCGAATTCTCTCCCTCGCCGAGGGATCGAACGAGGTCGATCACTTGTTCGCGGGTGGCGGCCTCTGATACACGCGAGAAGTCGGACATGAGGTACACAGATTATCTCCTGGTGGTGCGAACGATCATTTCCCGGTCGCGAAGTACGGTGGTTGCGTCCGGTGCTGGTTGCGGCGTCCCGACGTCGGGAAGGACTGCCGCCACTCGGATTCCGGGGTCTGGTCAGCCTGTTCCGGCTAGTGCGGTTCCTTCGCTGTGCGCCTGATCTCCGCCCCTCCTGCTCACGCAACAGCCTGGCATTCGACTCAACACCGGACCTCCTGAAATGTCATCAGCCACACTCACGATTTGACGATCACTTAGGGTCACGACAGGGAAGGTATTGTGTGGCAGCGGCTTCGATCGTGATCCAGGGCGGCAGCACCGCCGGGTACCGCATTGCCTCGATAGCCTCCAGCGGATGGGAAAGCCAACCGAACGATCGGTGCGATGATCCATTCATAACTTCGACAGCGCCAGGGTGGACAGCGCCATCAATGGTGAACTTGCCCTCGCCGAGGCCGTCGTGGTGGTAGACGATACTGATGACCACGTTGTGGCGGCGGATCGATATTTCAGCTTGGTTCACGTTACCCCTGCTGCTCTTGACCTCGCGGAGCCGGTCATCGTCGGCATCGGGGACGCCGACGGCACTGCCGGGCTTGCGCCGCAGCTCGGCCTTCGCCCCGTCGACCCCGGACTGTCGCGTGTTTGCCTTGTGCATACGCGTGGTCACGGTGAGGAACGCGAGCTGTCCCCCTTGGGTCCGGAATGTCTTCTGGTTCGAGTAGGTGCACTGCGCGGACTTTTCGTAGTCCTTGTCGCCACTGAAAATGTCGGAGGGCTCGGTGCTATACGTTCCCGGGATGTAGGCGGCGATTTCCCGCGAGCGCGACCCGCGGGAAGCTCTCGCCTTGGCGGAGCGTTCCGTGTCGCTGTACACCGAACTGGCCGAAATGAGCCCGACGTATTCGCACAGCGGCTGTCCGAGGCGGTGGATTTTCTAGGAAGCTGAATTTCCCCGCTTTGGGTGCTGTACGCGGACCGACTACAGACGAGTGCATGGTGGTGGAGAGGAAACAGCCTCTCCACCACCATCTTTGGCATGCCTGTCGGCTTCGGCTGGCGCGTGGAATCGACGGTCTCGATGAATTCGAGGCGATCATCGTCGTAGCGAGGATAGTCAGCGTATCGACATACTGAACCGTCAGAATTGGCGAACCCAGGTCACTGCGGAATTAATCGAAGGTGCCGAGTATCTGGCGATGGTGTGGGCGCGGTTTGCCGAACCGCGCGAATTCGAAACCGACCGGCGGACAAGTGAGAGGGTGGCCGACCATCACCTGATACCGGCGTTCAGTGCCTTGAGCAGGCCGCATACCTTCCATTCGCCATCTTCCTTGACGAGGTCATAGGTCACGTTCTGGGTGTTGGTGCGCCCGCCGACCTTCACTGCGACACTGACGGTGAAGGTGCCCTTGTCGCTTCCTTCGGGCACATCGACGCTCTTCAATGTGGATTTCGCGTCGATCTTCGGCACCCCGGTCGGCGCGGAGCTCGGCTTCGGCGCGCCGTCGGCCTTCGCCAGATCGGCCTTGCAGATCAGGTCCTTCTTGTTGTCACCGCCATTGACGAACGCCTCGGCCACCTCACGTGGGCTGCTGGATGTGCCAGGGATGCCGCCACCGGAGAACAGGAAGTAGCCAACGATGCCGATGACGACCATGAGCACGAAGCCGCCACCGAGAATCAGGGGCACTGCGGCACCCCCGCTCTTGCCGGGCTGCGGTGGGTAGTGCCCGCCGGGCGCCGGTGGGTACGGTGGCTGCCCGTAGGCCTGCGGCGCGCCGTACTGCGGTGGGTACTGCTGTGGAGCACCGTATGGCTGCGGCGGGGGTTGCGCGCCGTAGGGTTGCTGCGGCGGCAATCCGCCGGGTTGGCTGTGGGGGTTGTGGTGTTGTGGGCCAGTCATATTCGAAGTCCTGCAGTTCCTTATCTTCGCCGACGACAGATCGCGGTTTCCGCCTTCGCGATTCAATCATGTCGATCGCGGAACGGTTACCCCGCGGCTGCAGGTTTTACGTTCCTTTGAGATGGCGAGTGCGGCTACTCGTTGATTTTCGCTGTGCAGTCCAGTATTGCTGAAGGAAAATCCCGGGAGCGCACCAGGTTTCGGAGTCGCAGTGGCTACCGCCGCGACCGTGCGCGCCGGGTCTGAATCACAGACGTCGAACAGGCTCCACACGCCGCGGTGTGTGCCGAGCCTGTTCGAGGAGGCTGGTGCCGCTGATCCGGCCGTGGCTGCCGGTACGGCCTGAGGGTGTTGGAGGGCGGGCTACGGATGCCCAAAGAGGTTGGCTGCGAGAACAGCACGTCACTGGCTCCGACATTCGAAGGGGTCGCGACTATGCCTCGCCGGCTGACACGCCGTCACGTCGGTGCCGTCGCTCGACTGACCGTCCTCGACGCGTAGCCACTGCGGGGTTGGTCCGGTGGCGCGGAGATATGCCCATCGCCGCGCTGCGCAACCCCCTACCCGACGGTTGCCGGCAATGGCAAACCCGGTCCTGATTTCGGATTCTGCCGGTGGAATAGTTCGATCGGTCGAATCGCGATGAGTTGGAGATATCAAGCGGCTGTAAAGTATTGGCGATCTCGTTGCGACATCAGCCGCCGGGAAATATTCAAGAGCCATGGTCGAAAACGTGCCTCTAGAGGACGGTCAGAGGTTAGGCGCTCCGACTTCGCACCGACTCGGCGGTGGATTCGAGGTGCGGATGGCCGAGCTGGTGGCCCGACTGGAAAAGGTGACTCGGCGATCACGTCGTCCGGCCCTGAGCCCACTGTGATCGTCACCGGGGATGTGCGGGTGGATCTCGCGGCGCGGCAGGTCGAGGTCGCCGGCGTACCGGTCGAGCCGGCTCAGAAGGAGTCCGATATCGTGCGTGCGCTCGTGGAACGGCCGGGTTCCGCTGTGAGTCGGGAACTGTTGATGGACCGGATCTGGGGTGATGCGCTCATGGCGGTGTCTCGCACGCTGGATGTGCATCTTTCGACTTTGCGTGCCAAACTCGGCCAACCGGAGCTGATCAAGACGCTCCGGGGTTTGGGGTACCGGTGGGCACAATGAGTGCGGGGTGAATTTTGCGACGACGGTTGCTGGTGATCCTCCTGATATTCGCGGGTCTGGCGGTCTTCGGATTCGCGGTGCCGCTGGGAGCCGCCGTATCCACATCACGTACTCAGCAACTGTGGTTCAGCCGCTACGTGGACGCCGAATGGTTCGCTAAGCTCGCCAGCCATGCCATGTCGACCGGTGACCGGCAGTATCTGGATGCCGAGCTGCAGCGCTACCTCCGCCTGTACGGCGAGCGCGTGCTTGTGGTCGACGCCGGTGGTGTCGTGTACGCCAACACCGGAGTGGACGCCGATGATCCGGCGATGGTCGGCATACTGGCCGAGGCTCGCAGCAACCGGTATTCGACACGGCCGCCGCAGCGCCTGCTGACCTGGGATCCGGAGACGATGCTGATCGCCCGCCCGATCGGGGTCGGCATGGACCTAAGGGGTGCGGTGCTGGTCGAGGCGTCGGCGCGGCGGGCGCAACAGGATATCGCCGACCGGTGGTCGTTGATCGCGGTCGCGGCCTGGACGTCGCTGGCGCTGTGCACTGGTCTGGCGCTGGTGCTGAGCCGTTGGATTCTGCGCCCACTGGGGAGGTTGTCGCGGGCGGTCGGGGCGCTGACCGAAACGCTGCCGAGGTCGGATGTGCCCACTCCGCCCACATCGATGACGCAGCCGCATGGCGGGCCGCCGGAAATACGCGATCTGGCGGAGTCGTTCGACACGATGGCGCAGACGGTGTCCGATTCCGTGGAGTCGCAGCGTCAGCTGGTCGCCGATACCGCGCATGCGATCCGGAATCCACTGGCGGCGCTTTCCATTCGATTGGAGGCGCTGCATGCGGTGATTCCGGCGAAAGCCGAGAAGTCGTTCCGGCGGGCCAGTTCCCAGGTCGACCGGCTCGCCGCGATACTCGACGGCCTGCTGCGGCTCGCAGTGGCGGAGACGCCCGATGGTTTCAATCCGGTCCATGCCGAGATGGATTGGCCGAGTCGCTGCGATCTGGGGAAGATCCTCGCGGAGCAGGTGGAGGCATGGGAGGCGGCCTATGAGCGGGCCGGCATGAGCCTGTCCGCGAACACGCTGCCGACGTCTGTTGTGGTGGCGGCGCCCGAGGACGCGTTGGTGCAAATTCTCGATGTGGTGCTGAGTAATTCGTGCCGTTATGCGGGCGAGGGCGCCCGGACGTGGGTGTCGGGATGGGCGGAGCCCGAGTGGGCGACCATCTCGGTGTTCGACAACGGGGTCGGTGTCGCGGAAGAGGAAATCGACAAACTCACCACCCGGTTTTTCCGTGGTAGGTCGGCGCTTCCGGGCGGGTCCGGACTCGGTCTGCCTATCGCGGCGGCACTGGCGCAACGGTACCGGGGGCGGCTCACGGTTACGGCGGCGAGTCCGCATGGACTACATGTGGCCATTCGGTTGCCGATGGCCCGTTGATAGGACGGTGTTCGGCGCCTTCTGCTCATCGGCGAGCACACCACGGCCCGCGTAGCCCAGATCGCCGAGTGTCGACGGGTTCTCATCGATCCAGGCGATGGCCGATTACACCGCCGAGGTCCTGGTGCGCATCAGCTGCCACACCAATCGCGCGTGTCCATCGACTCAGCGGGTTACGTGGGACGGTGCTGGGAGGCAGAGATCGGTCCCGTCCACGTGGTCCTGTTGCTTGCGTGAGCGGATGTCGTGCGGCTCGAGGGCGCCGCGACGGCTGTGCCGGACGCCCTGTCTGCGCTGGACATCGTGTTCTCGCCGACGAAGGCGAGCTGAAATCGTAGGCCGTCGGCGAGCCGAGCCGCCCCGCTGCGGCCAGCACAGGGCTGCCAGGATGAAGAGCACCTCCACGGCGATGACCGTCAGTGCGGCTACTTGAAGGATCGTGATGTGCATGCTCGTTCGTGGTGTTGGGGAGCGGGATTGATGCAAGTTTAATTGCATACTATGCGAATGATGCAAATATTGCGCGCACGTGATGGTGTGGATCGCTGCGCACCGGTGGATTGTCCGGGCTGCCGGGCGACTCCGCCGTAACCTGGAAGCCAAGCACGTCCTGGTAGAAGGCGCGGGACCGCACGATGTCGGCCGCATCAGCCGGATGTGGTGCGGGCCCTGTCGTATTGACAGAGGGCATGTGAATCCCGAAGGGGCGGATTGGATGCGGCGTGACCGGGACCGGACCAGCCGCCGCACCATCGCGCAGGATAGAAGGTCCGGGCGTGATGGAGGCTCGCTGGGATTGGGGTCCTCGACGGTTCGCCCGGCGACTTCGAGTTGGTGGCTCGACCCGAGGTTTCCGTCGCCGGAGGGGCTGAGGTGCTGTCATGCGTCGACGCTACGAGCCTCGCGAAGGGAGCAAAAGTGTCGGATCCGACACTTTTGCCACTGTTCGCGACGCTGTCACCGACGGGAAACTGCCGCACCGGATCAGCCCGACCGTGTTCTTCGTCGCGATCCGAAGCGATCGCCGCGCGGTCACGACATCGAGGATGACACGCGTTCCCGCCTTCGCATGGACGACGGTCTTGCTGCAGTTTTTCGGGTCGGCGAGAGGGCTTCGCGAACTGATGAGTGGGCAACGAAGAATGAGCGAGGAAGGGAAGAGGCCGACTCGGCTGGTGTATGGCCTGGATCCTGGCGGTGTCAGCAGGGGCTTTGCCCAGCCGTGGCCACTATCTGTATGCAGGTACCACTGCTTCGACTTCGATTTCAACCAGCCAGCCAGGAACGACCAGGTCGACTTGCAGTGTTGTACGTGTCGGTCTCGCGGGATTGCGTTCGATCGGCGGTGCGGGCCGGCCGCTACCCAACGGCACCATAGATGTAGCGCCGGTATCGAGGTCGGTATTGGCAAAGAATTGGCGGTAGGCGCGGTTCCAGCCCGCGAAGTCGGCTTTGTCCGAGCCCGGCGGATTCGCCAGGAATGCGTGCATCGCGATCACATCCGTGAGTCTCAGACCCTGGGATTGCAGGTTGGCTCGGATCTGTTTCAAGGCGCTGATGGCCTGCGCTTCGGTGATCGTTACGCCCTGTGGAAGGCGACCGTCGATCAGGAGATCGATGTCGATGTAGCGCTCTGGGGTGCCCTCTGATGCGATCGTGTACAGGTCTTTCGGACCCGTTCCGGCTGTCCTGTAGATAGTCGCTCCGCTGGGCACGGCAATGCCGTCTGCGTACATGGCCTCTGGCTTGCCTGTCTGGATGACTGCGCGGACGTTCGGCGTCCCAGTAGGTGATGACGTCGGGCCCGATGAGCACCCGCTCGCGAGGCCGGCGGTGCTGAGCAATGCCAAGACCGCAGCAATGAGTCGTCTACGCATCAGGATGCCGGCCTCGATTCGGGATTGAATTTTGCCGTCGATCAGCGGTTTCTCCGCCGGGCAGATGGATTATGGTGTGTCCGCATCTGCCGCAGCAAGGTCGGGAGAATGTATTTGCAACATTTTGAGCTGCACGAGAGTGGCAACAATGGCTTGTGGCCACCCACCATAGCAATCCGCACACGATCGCTATGGCGCCCAGCGGTCGGTGCTGAATTGACACTCCCTTGATATTTGCCGAATCGCGACTGGGCCGATGCAGCCCCGGTGGGAAAGGCGTTGGCTCTCTCGGGCTCGCGGCGATATCTCAAGCGACTGTAAATTACGTGATCCCAGGGTGCCACTCGGTCTTTTTCTGGTTAACCTGCCAGGGCTGTCGCAGGGAGGAAGACGGAAAAGGGCCGTGATTCATGGGCTCTTGCAAATTCTCGACGAAAGGAATTCTCAATGAAACGTACGATCTCGGCCGCCATGCTCGCGGGGGGCGTGCTGTCGATGCTCGTATGCGCGGCGCCGGCTACGGCGGCGCCGTCTGATGTGGAGAGCATCAGCTGCGCGGAGTATTCGAGCCAAAAGCTGAGTGGCCGGGTGTCGACCATCAAGGATCTGCTGGAGGCACGGCCAGGGCACAAATACGGGTCGAAGCCCACCACGGTTGTGCGCAAAGTCGACGCCGGCTGCAAGGTGGCCAGGAAGAGGAACGCGGGCGATACGGTGCGGGTCGCCAAGCTCGTGGATGAATTGAACCGGGGCAACTCGTCCTCCGACAGGTCGTCGTCCACTGACCCCTCCTCGCCGAGTGACACGTCGGCATCCGGTGACGCGAACACCAGGTGCTCGGTGTGGTTGAAGATGAAGCGCCCGGAGCAGGCGGCGCTGTTGCAACAGCACCTGGTGCGGCCCGGTAGCAAATTCGACGGTCGGTTCAACACCGCAGCTGCGCTGGTGGACGGTGAATGCAACAAACTCGGCGCCGGCGCGACAGTCGCGCAGGCGTACGACGCCGTGATGAAGAAATACGACAGGTAATCGGAAGGGTTCGCATTCATGCGTCATACTGTCACCATCCTCGCCGCCCTTGTCATCTGTATCGGAGCGCTGTCCGGATGCGGCCAGGACTCGCCGTCGTCCGGAAGTGATAATGCGGCCGCGTCCGAGAGCGCGGGTTCGGATACCTCCGCATATTGCGCCGCGGTCAAGGATCTGGGCGACCTCACCGCGCAGCAGGGCTCGGATGAGCTTGTCATCAAAGCGCGGGAGATCGCCGGAATCGCCCCCGCTGACATCACAGCGGATTGGGAGACTTTCGCCGATGCTCACGAGGCCGTCCTCGATGCGCTGAACTTCGATATCGACCCCTCCGATCCGACATCCTCCCTGGAGCAGATGCAGAAGAAGCAGACCTCCGCTCAGGACAACACGGACAAGTTGGCCAAATCCTCGAAGAATATCGGGGACCACATCACGAAGACCTGCGGCAAGTAGGACTGAAACTTCACGCGCTCCGAGCGACGGGCTCGGGTGCGTGAGTTCATGCGGGGCTGCTGTCGGGTTGGGAACGCAAGCAGTCTCCGGGCCGAACGCGCCGGAAAGGTATAGCCGCACGCTATGCAGCGGCGGCCGAGCAGGCTGACCGGGACGTCGACGGACTTCATGATGGCGTGCGGGCGTGCGTGATCGGCTACCTCGTCGTTTCACGGCGAACAGTAAGTGGCCGCCGAGGTCGGAGAAGGACCCGTCGGCTCCGGCCCGGCTGCTCGGTCGAAGCCCACGGCGTCCGACCGTAACTCGATTCGCCGGATTCGATGCGCCACTCTGGACTCTGGTCGACAAGCGTCCTCGCGGATTTCCGCGGAGATGCTTCTCAAGTGAGTGTAAAAGATCGTCGGCCTACTTGCTCGGTGTCTATGAGTGGTCGATCCTGGATCAAGTTGTGTGTATTCAAATGCTTTGTAAGAGGATCGAATAAGGACACTCGTGGCGATAAACGATATCAAGACATTCGCTCATCTTGCCGAGTCGGATATCGAAACTTTTGCCGCCGAGCTCGATACGGTTCGTCGAGACGTCGAACGATCACTCGGGGTGCGGGACGCCGCCTACGTAACGCGTGTCATCAGGGCGCAGCGGATCCTCGAAGTGGCCGCACGTTCAATGCTTTTCGCGAGCGGGCGCAGACCTGCGTGGTTGGCGGGCACGGCAATACTGGCCGTTGCCAAGATTATCGAGATGATGGAGCTCGGGCACAATATCAGCCACGGTCAGTGGGACTGGATGAACGATCCCGAGATCCACTCCAGCTCATGGGAGTGGGATTTCGCCAGCCCTTCGTCGCAATGGAAGAAGACACACAACCACATCCATCACACGTACACCAATGTGTACGGCATGGATGACGATCTGGGTTTCGCTGTCCTGCGAATGACTCGCGACGAACCATGGCGCCCGGTTCATCTTGCCCAACCTGCGATGGCTGTGGGTATCGCAGCATTCTTCGAATGGGCGATCGCCGTGCACGACTGGGCGGTCACGCGAAGGGTCTCCGGCACACCGGACCGACATCTGCTGTCGACACCGACCAGGGAGCTGGCGCGAAAGTTCGGACGCCAGATCGGTAAAGATCTACTGATCTTTCCCGCCCTGACGGGTAGGCATTTCCGGCACACGCTCTCGGCCAACGCTGCGGCGCTTCTGGTCCGAAATCTGTGGTCCTTTGTGGTGATCATGTGCGGTCACTTCCCCGACGGAGCCGAGAAATTCACGCCAGGAGAGCTCGCGGGCGAGACTCGCGGTCAGTGGTATCTACGACAGCTGCTCGGGACCGCGAATTTCAAGGCCGGGCCAGTGCTGGCGTTCATGAGCGGAAACCTCTGCTACCAAATCGAGCATCACTTGTTCCCCGACCTGCCCAGCAACCGCTACGCCGAGATCGCCGAGCGTGTTCGCGCGCTGTGTGACAAGTACGACATTCCCTATACGACCGGCTCGCTGCCCAAACAGTTCTGGTTGACCTCCCGCACCATCTGCAAGCTCGCACTGCCGGACCGGTTCCTGCGTCGCACCTCCGATGACGCACCGGAGACCAGCTCGGAACGAAAATTCCTCACGGTCTCGCTCGCTTCGACCCGGGATGCGTCCGACTGGCACGGGTCCGACCTGATCACCGGCGAACGGCGTGGTCTTCGAACCGCTCTGGCAGCGGCCCGTTCATCACAGCGGAAGGCGGCACAGGACCGGTCCGGGTGGCGATGGATCAAGTCGGTTGTGGGCACGCATTGACCGAACAGCGGAAGGAAAATCATTGACTCGACAAGGTCCGGTGGTGCGTATTGTCGCCGGGGTGGCTGGTCGCAGCCTCAGCTTGATGGCAGGGATGAACATCGGTGCGGTGGACGCGCTCTCTGCCCGGCGCGCGCGGAGCAGCCGGCAACAGCTGGCGACCGCCCCGTTGCAGCCGGTTGTCGTAGGCGTGAGCGGAGGTGCGATCGGCGGTGCGGCAGTGGCTCTGGGTATGACTCGCGACCATGCACGGCAGATCGCGGTCGATCACCCGGAAGAGAACGTGCTGGGAAGGAAGAGCTTTCGTGCACTGCTGACACGGCGTGCGCTGTACCCCGAGGCGCGAGTTCGCGAACTCGCCTATGCCGTCGTCGGCGACCGCACATTCGCCGACTTCGCTCTCACGTCGCAGCCGCCCGGACCGCGACCGCATGAGACGGCATCGTCGTTGATCATTCCCGTCTACTCGGCAAAACACGGCACACTGCTGCTGCCGCGCGACCTACCTAAGCTGGGCTTGACCGACCTGCCGGTCGCCGACGCGCTGGTCGCGGCGACCCGCATCCCGGGAGCTCTGCCTGCTGCCGCGGGGCTCGAGGACGTCTTCGACGGCGGTTGCCAGTACCGCGTCCCGCACGAGGTCTTCTCCCCGCATCCAGCCTTGGTTCTGGATCTCTACGGACCGCGACCATACAACAGCCGGGGTGGATTGATCTTTCCGCTGCTCCACCCGTCCCTGCGTCCGATTCCCAATCGCCCGCGCCCGTTTCATGACAGGTCCCTGCGCGAGTCGACCATTTTCGCCCACCAGCCGTACGGGTCCGCACTCCAGGCCACAGCACGGGAGCCTGGACAACTCTTCGACTGTGGCTACGATATCGCGACGTCGTGGATCGATTCCCGGACCGATGAGCAACTTCGCAACATAGTCGGCCCGCATGTTCTCGGTCTGTCGGATGAAACTGTCGCGGCTGGTTGAATCCAGCCCATCAGGGCCGACCGGCCAGCGGTAGGTCGAGTTCTGCTCGAGCAGATAATCAGGAGCGAGTACATGAAACGTCGGGCGGCCTTGAGCATGGCTGGTGTGTTCACGATGGCTTCCGTGGTCGCGGGCTGCCGCGCTCATGGAGCCGGCTCAGAGGTCGTCCCTACGTTGCTTGCTATGCCGTTACCGATCGACGGACACGAACCATTGGCCGCCGGTCCCGGCCGGAAATGGGACATCCACGGCAATGCTCAACGGTTTACCGGCAACACCTTCGTATCTCCGATTCCGCGAAACTCGGCGTTCTTCCACGCTCAGATCAAGGCCCAGGATCGGTTGCGGGCCAGCGCATTTTCTCGGCATTACGTCCTCACCCCGTACAACAGCTTCCACATGACAGTGCTCGATGGCGTCAACCAGGACCAGCTGGGCACGGCCGACTGGCCGACTTGGATGGCACACGCGACGTCGACCGTGGACACGAACATCCCATTTCTGCGACGCCTCGAGTCCGCGCGGCTGGACGTGCCGCGCACCGTGACGATGCGAGCCGACGGGCTGCGCGACATGGCCACGGGATTCATCGTAGCCCTGGCACCGATCGACATCGCCACCGCCGAGGCACTCAACCGGTTCCGCGACCAGGTCACTGAGCTACTCGGGCTCAGCCGCACAGGGTTCGGCACTTACCGCTTCCATTCGACGATGGGCTACCGGCTGGTTGAGCCCTTGCCGTCCGAACACGAGGAATTACACGCACTGCAGAACGAGATCACCGAATACTTCGCGGGAGATGCCGGCACCGTGACTGTGGACCCGCTGGCGTTCAACATTTTCGACGACATGCTCGCCTTCCCACAACTGACAGTCCTGTAGAAGCGATTCGGTCGGACCCAACCGGCCGGTTCGACGCTTCGGCGTTCACTGCTGCGCACGAGTCCGGGATTCACCCGCTGCTTCCGTCTGGGACATCGACGTTCTACCGTATTTTTTCGTGCCTGACGTTTTTCCGTGCCCGTGCGAGTACTCGTCATCTTTGCTCGTTCGCCAGTGGGTGAGTGTCTCGTGGTACAGGTTGCGGATCTCTTCGATGTTCTGGTTGTAAGTGTCCGGGTTCCATGAGCTGATGTCGATTGGTTCGAGTACCGCTACATCGATAGTTCCTGGATGGACCAACACCGAACTCCGCCAAAGGATTTCACCGGCGTTCCGGATGACGATCGGGATGATCGGAGCACCTGTTCGAGCTGCGAGGTGAAACGCTCCTTTCTTGAAGGGCAGCAGGTGCGGGGTGGGTGATACGCGGCCTTCGGGCGCTATCGCGACCGAACGTCCGGACTGCAGGTCAGTGACAAGAGGTTCCAGTGTCCGCTTGGCGCGGTCGGGTGCGGACCGGTCGACAAAGATGACTCCGACGAATCGCAGCAGGGAACCGAATATCGGGTAGCGGCGCGCCTTCATGGCGACGACTCCGGTGAACGCGGTTCGGAGCACATAGGGGACGATCAAAGCGTCGATCTGGCTTTGATGGTTGAAGATGAAGACCGCTGGCCGGTGGGCACGGATGTGCTCGGACCCGGTTATCCGCACCCGCACTCCAGCACAGCGAAGCGCAGCGGTGGAAACCCATACATACATTCTGTCGATCGCCGACTGTCGGTCACGACCGAGTGAGCAGACCGCCGCCGCAGCCGCCGCGGCAAGGACGGCAAGAAGCCCGAGGATGGTTCGCACTATGCGGTGGGGGCCTGCGGAACAGCGTGGACGCAATCGCAGTACTCGCCAGCCTCGACGGTCCGCGACGGCGGACAGTCGGCGGCCGGGATTCACTGCGATCGAATTGCCGAAGAGCGACAGCAGCGGGATATCCGACGCTCCGTTGGAGTAGCTGTAGCTGCGTGCGAGTTCTATGCCATTGGCGGTCGCGAACCCCGACACAGCGTCCGCCTTGCGCTGGCCCCACAAGATTTCTCCGTCGACACCGCCGGTCAGTATCCCCTCGGAAACAGCCGTTTCGGTGCACAGAATACGATCGATGCCGAGCTCCCTAGCCGTGGAACGAACCTGAAAGGGCACCGCCGCCGTCGCGATCACGAGTGTGTGGCCGGCAGCAACGTGTGCCCGAACCAACTGGCAGACTTCCGGATACAGGTGTCCGGCAATGAAACGGGAGAATAGCCGATCCTCGATGTCCGTGAAATCTTCCTCCGTGCGGCCACGCCATACCTGAGATATCAGTCGGTGGATGCGGTCGAGGTGGGCGGTGGTCTTCCGGCCGGAAAGTCCGGCGAGCAGTGACCAGATCAGAGTTCGAGATCTCCTGGCTCGCAACGGCATCAAACGACCGGAAAGGCTTCGACGAAACCCCTGCAGTAGGGTGCCGTCGAAGTCGAAGAACGCCCCGACGCTGGAACCCTGGGGGCCGGTCCGGATATCGTTCAGTGTCGCCGCAATGGCCACCTCTTGCAGCGGCAGCGTGTTCAGGTCGTGGACTTCGCCGCGATACCGAGTTCGCCTTCGGCCGTATGCGGTGATCAACGGTGTGGAAAAGATGGACTTGTGGTGCATTCCATCGGGAGATGAATTCAAGAGTCACCTTCGGGGGCCGAAAATGTATAGAACTGTGGAGGGCCGCGATCGCCAACAGAACACCGAAGACCGGGCGCCGGTGGCATTTACGGCCAGATCTTCGACGAGTAGGTGCGTGAGATCTTCATCAGGCCTGCCGCGGCGAGGGCCACGACCGGGAGGATGGCGAGCGGCGAGGTGGCTGCGGTCCTTTCATCTCCGGGTGTGCGATCGTCGGCGATCTTCGCCCCGACACCTTCGGCGTCGCTGCCGAGTCGTCATTTCGGATCGGAAGGTCCCCGAGCGGAGATTCTGGTGGGAGCGGCTCCGCTGGGCAATCAACGGGATTACTATTTACATTCTCTTTAGCATCGGTGCTTCCTGCATCCCGGTGGGCACGGATATGGGACGCTGTCCTGTCGTGCGGCATCGTCCCGCTTTCTGCGCCTCCGTCCCCGACTCGGTCGGGCCGCCGATTTCGGCTCGGTATGCACTGTCTCGCTGAAGTTCCGGCATCATGCGGGCGAATCTCAGCTATGTGTAAAAACACTGGCTGGGTGTCGGGAACCCTTCATTCAAGCGGTGTTCCATGACGGTGTTCGTGGCACAATGCGCAGGTGAGTGTGTCACGCCCAGGTCTTGGAGGAAGTCGGCAACCATACTCGTTTCCGCGGCCGGTGCACGTGCCGGAGGAGGCGAGTGAGGGGCGGTTGGTCTTCGCGGCGATGACGGATGGCCTCTTTGCGCTGGGTGCCTCCTCCGCCATCACGGTGGGCGTCTTCCATTACGACTTCGGCGATCTTGCATTCGTTCCGGTCTTTCTCGGTTGCGCACTGGTGTGCTCGTTCGTCAACCACGTGTTCGGAAACCTGCTGTTCCGCGGCAGTATCGCCAAACTGCTGTTCGGTCTGCGAGTGGTGCGCGCGAAAGACGGTTGCCGACCGGGTTTCTGGCGGTCGGTCGCCCGGTGGCTCACTGGCTTCGTCTTGCTTGCCGTGATGGCGATGGCGGAAGAAGGTGGCGGCGTCGGGCAGGCGTGCGGTCTGCGGACTGTGCGCCGCCGCGACGAGTTCTCCGTTGTCCGGTGAGCGGGTTCCGGGCGGGCGGCGGAGATCGTGTCGACGCACATCGTGATCGCATACCGGAGGTACTGGCATGCAACAATTTTCGGGGAATATCTCGGCGGATCCGCGGCGGGCCGCGGTTGCGTTGTGCGACGCGTACGCGGCAGGCGACCCGAAGGTGGGATCGGCTGAGGCGGCTGCCTTCGCCGTCTCGAAAGCCCAGCCACCGCGCGGAGGGGAGTCGGCAGGATGAGGGGACTGCCGACTCCCCATCATGAGAATACGGTCGCCAAAGGCCATGATGTCCAGTGAAATCCGAGGACTTACAGCAATTTGAGGTGGAGACACCGCGAACGTTTGCACCGGAAGCCGGTCAGCGATGGACATCGTGTTCTCGTCTGCGAAGGCGATCCGGAGTCGTAGGCCGCCGGCGAGCCGAGCCGCCCCGCTGGGGCCAGCATAGGGCCGCCAGTATGGCGAGCATCTCCACGGTGATGACCGTTAGCGCGGTTAGTTGAAGGGTGTTCATGTACATGCCTGTTCGTGGTGGTGGAAGCAACCCTGTAGCGTAATGCAAATCTGATTGCATCAAGCCGGTGTTGTGCAAATCTATATGCCCACGGTTGGGGTGTCGGCTGTGAGCGCAGGCGGTCGGAGTCGAGGCGGTCGGTGGCGGGCGCCGTTCCAGCAGCTCTACGTTGGCGTCGAATACGACGCCGACGTAGAGCTGGTACGAGCACATCGAGTCGGTGACGCGGCGCGGTGGGGCCGGTGCGTGTAGCGCGGCGTTCACCGCCGCCTGATCAGCCGGAGACCACGGGAACTCGGACGCTTCGGCTCGTGTCGACCGCGGTGCGGATAGTGGATGGACAATGTGCGGCCGAAACGTCGAATATCAGACGGCTGTAAAAACTGTCACCTACATCGCCGGGGTGGGACCGGCCGGCCCCGATTCCTTGGAACATGGTTACTCACATGTCTTCCTGCGGTTCGCGTGCCTGGGCTCGCTGCTCCGCGGGCCGGTGAGAGGACGTCACGAACTGATGAAGACCAGACCGGCCGTGCTCGCTCTGCTGATCGTGTTGGTATCGACATTGGTGGCCTGCGGCTTGGCATCGGGGCCGAACTCCACTGCGCTTACTATCTACACCGCGCGCCCGAAAGCGATCGCGCGGAGTGTCGTGGATGCCTTCGAGGCCGCGAATCCCGAATTTCGGGGCCGGGTTCGGATACTCACCCTGGGGGCGAGCGAGTTGGTGCATCGCGTCCGTGCGGAGACGCACCGTCCGCAGGCCGATGTGTGGTGGGGAGGCACGTCGCAACAGTTCACGCAGGGGATACAGGCCGGTGTGCTGACCGAAGCTCGCCGGGATATCGTCGCGCGGGTGCCAGAACGGTACCGAGGGCCGGACGAGCTATGGCTGGCGGAGATGCGCACGGCCGAAATCATCTTCTACAACCATACGATGCTCACAGCGGACGGGGCGCCGAAGGACTGGGACGATCTGGTCACCCCGAATATGCGGGAAAAGCTACTGATTCGCGACGTCGCGGCATCGGGGACGATGCGCAGTATTATCTCCGCCTTGATCGCGCGATCCGGCGATCCGCAGGTCGGGTACGCGTATCTGCGTGCACTGGACCGCAATACGAAAGACTATGTCGCCAATCCCAGCGATCTGTATCTGCGGATCCGGCGTCAGGAAGCGCCGGTCAGCGTCTGGAATTTGCAGGACGTGCTGGTCCAGCGCGGTGCGGGAGCGCCGTTGACGGTGGTGATGCCGGCGTCGGGTGCTCCGATGCTGCCCGACGGTGTCGGCAAGATCAAGAACGGCCCGCACAGGGACGCCGCGGATCTGTTCATGGAGTTTCTGCTCCGTCCATCCACACAACAGATGCTCTCGGACAAATTCTTTCAGATTTCCACGGTCGCGTTGCCAAGGGAGCCGGGGTGGCTGGCCGAGGTGGGGTTGCGCGAGATGCCGGTCGACTGGACCACCGTGAGTCGGGAGGAGTCCGGATGGGTCAATTATTGGGTGCAGAACATCAAAAACCGCGGCTGACCAGCCCGCTCGAATACGGATCGACTGGAGTACGCGTGACATCGATAACTTTCGACCGACAGCACAAAAGATACAGCGCCACAGCCGATATCGGAACGGACACCACCATCGGTGCCGGCGAGAATGTGATCCTGCAGGTCACGGTGCCCGACAGTGCCGTGGGCCAGGGAACCGGGGACGGTACGTCGGTCGGCGTCACCTCCGGACGTCCACAGCTGATGCGGCCGTGACCACGACCACCGCGCACGTGCGGCGCCCCCGGCGGAGGCCGATCGGCCGGCCGCGGTTGCCCGGCAGTTCCGGCGACCGGTTCGTCTATGTGCTCGCGGCGCCGGTGCTCGTGATCCTCGCGTTCCTCGTCGTGATCCCGATGGCCCGCACTGCGGTCGTCAGCGTCGATGGCGACGGCGCCGCCACGAATTACGGCACGTTTCTCAGCGGAGCCTCAGGCACCGCTCTGCTGCTGTCGGTCGGTATCTCGCTGGGGTCGGTGCTGGGTTGCGGCGTCGTCGGAACTCTGTTGGCAATCCTGCTCACGCGCTTCGACTTTCCCGGCCGCCGGACCCTCGAGATCACCGCCCTGCTACCGATGGCGCTGCCCCCACTGATCGGTGCCGTGTCGTTCGTGTTGCTCTACAGCGAGACCGGGATCGTTGCCCGCGGCTTGTCGCTTGTGGTCGGCGCCGATCCCGCGGTGGTTTCGGTGAACGGCGTCGCCGGCGTGCTCATGGTGCACATCTTCACGATGTACCCGTTCTTCTACCTACCGGTCGCCGCTGGCCTGGCCGGGTTGGATTCCTCACTCGAGTCGGCCGCCTACAATCTGGGCGCGCACCGGGTCCGCGTGTGGTGCACTGTCATTCTGCCCATGCTCACCCCCGCGCTGGTATCGGGAACGCTCTTGACGTTCATGATCTCGATGGCATCGTTCACCGCGCCGCAGCTCTACAACGTGCAGACCCTCACCATGCAGATCGTCGCCACGAAAACCGCTGGCAATCAAGAACTGGCCGCGACCCAAGCGACCGTGCTCGCGATGGTGTCGATTCTCTTCCTGGTCTCGATGAAGTGGTACCAGGCCCGCCGCGTGCACCGCAGCCTCTCCAAGGGTGTGCAGCGGGATCGCGTCGTCAGCCACGGTCCGATCCGTTGGCTCGCCGGAGCCGGCTCGGCGGCGCTCGCGATCCTGCTCATGGCTCCGGTGCTCACCGTCGTGCTGGTGTCGTTCTCCGTCGATGGTTCGTGGACCACACAGATCCTGCCGCCGGACTACACGTTCGCCAACTACACGGCATTGTTCACCGATCCGGAGAGTCTGATGCCGATTTCGGTCAGTGTCCAGATGAGTTTTCTCGCGACTCTGGGCGCCATCGTGCTCGGTGTCGCCGGTGCCTACATCGTCGCCCGTTGGCGGGGGCCGGGGCGCAATTCGGTCGACTTCATGATCATGCTGCCGTGGGCGCTGCCCGGCACCATCATCGGCCTCAACCTCGTCACCGCGTTCAACGAGCCGAAACCGTCCAACCTCGGCGTATCCCTTGTCGGCACGCTCTGGATCCTGCCGATCGCCTATCTCGTCCGGTTCGTGCCGCTGGTCTTCCGCTCGACCAGCGCGGCGTTGGAGACCGTCGACCCGTCGCTGGAAGAAGCCGCCCGCAACCTCGGTGCCAGCTGGTGGATGGTGTTGCGCACCATCACCATCCCACTGATCTCGAAGGGAATCATCGGCGGTGCGCTGTTGGCATTCGTCGACGGTGTCGGCGAGTACGTCGCCTCGGTCGTGATCTATCCAGCCAGCTATCCGCCCCTGTCGGTCGAGATCTACAACCGCATCTACTCCTCCGAGTTCGGCACCGCGGCCGCGTACGGGACGCTGCAGATCGCGCTGATTCTCAGCGTTCTGGTTATCGACAACATCCTGCGGCGCGGACACCGCCACACCGAATCCGCAGCGACCGAAACCTTCGCCTGACTAGAAAGTTCCTGATGAAAAGCGATTCACCGCTCCGCGAACAAGCGGCCGCGCAGGCGGAGCCATGGACGAATCCGCTGGACGGACTGGACAGACGAGACTGCAATCTCAGGCCGAGGTCCGTGTGCGACTGGAATCGGCTCAGCGGCTGCGCAGGATCAGTGGCAGCCCTCCTTTGGGCTGACAGGTGACCACATAGTGGGGTACGACCTCGAAATCCGGCTGCACGGCGAACTGAAACCGGCGCG
Source organism: Nocardia sp. NPDC023852 (assembly GCF_040639505.1). Lineage (NCBI taxonomy): Bacteria > Bacillati > Actinomycetota > Actinomycetes > Mycobacteriales > Nocardiaceae > Nocardia > Nocardia sp. NPDC023852. The sequence goes on along the minus strand of NZ_JBFAAB010000007.1, from coordinate 28,793 downwards.
TGAACGCGCTCAGCACCATCTGGGTGATGGTCACCGCCAGCCGTTCTCCGATGCAGACGCGGCTACCCTTGCCGAACGGGTAGTACGCGTGCCGGGTGCGAGCGTCGAACCGCTCGGTGGTGAAGCGCTGCGGATCGAATGTCTCGGGATCGTCCCAGAATCGCGGATCACGGTGCGTGATATGGGGATTGATCACGATCTTGGCGTTCGCGGGCAGCTGATAGGGGCCGAGCAAATCTGGTTCCACGGTACTGCGGAACCAGATCGGGAACGCCGGGTGCAGCCGGAACGCCTCATCTATGACGCGCTTTCCGTACTCGAGACGCGGCAGCTCGGCGAACGTGGGGATCACACCGGTTGTCTCCCGATCGAGCTCGGCCGCCATCGCCGCCACTACCTCCGGGTTTCGAGCGAGCTCGTAAGCAGCCCAGGTCAATCCGGTGGCCGTCGTCTCGTATCCGGACATGAAGAGGGTGAATATCTCGTCGCGCAGCTGCAGATCGCTCATTCCCGCCCCGGTCTCGGCATCCACGGCGTCCAGCAACAATCCGAGGAGATCCTCGGTTTCGGCATCCGCAGCGCGCCGCTCCTCGATGAGCGCGTACACCTCGGCGTCCAGTGCCGCCACCGCGCGGCGGTACCGGACCGCGCCAGGCATCGGGAACCAGCCGGGCAAAAAGAACGTCCATACCTTCGATGAGAGTCCCACGAACACTTGGGAAGTGAGTTCGCGCAGCCGCTCCGCTCGCGCCGTATCGATCGACGTGCTGAACAGTACCCCCAGCACGATCTCGACGTTGAGCTCGATGCAGTCGTCGAGAAAGTTCACCGCCTGGCCCGCGTCGGCCGCGGATTCCCAGCGCTGCACGGCACGCTCGACACACGCAGTGATATGTCCTTCCATCGTCCGCAGCTGCGCGGCGTGAAAGGCCGGTTGCATCAGGCGCCGCTGTCGCTTCCAGTGCTCGCCCTCGCTGGTGACGAGCCCGTTGCCGAGCGCGGTGCGGAACGGTTTCATCAGCGAACCCTTGACATAGTTCGCGGCGTTGGTCACCAGGATCCGGCGCACATACTCGGGGTGGCTCACGATGTAGGTTTCCAGCGGTCCTGCCCCGATCCGCACCAAGCCGTCATGGCGCGCGGCAGCGTCCATGACGAAGCGGAAGGGATCGCGGATCAGGCCGGGCCGGATACCGGCGGAGGGCGGTGTGTGCGTGGTCGGGTCGGGAACAGTGGACCGTGTCATCGTCGGCTTCTCTCGCTACGCGTGAAAGGGGGAGTCCGCGAGCCGTCGGCGCACTCGCCGTCGGCCCATTCTCGTATGTGCCGAGAATATTTGCGCGAGACGGCATCCGAGCGTGCGAGGCGCAGAATTTACCTCCGCTTGATTCCCGAATTTTCCTGGTGCGAGTGCATCCTGGCCTTCCGAGCAAGTCGAACGCCGACTCCGAGTTCCGGCCCTCGCCGGGGTAGTTGTGATTTGAGATCAGTGGAGTGGTGGCTCGCCGTCATCCCGGTGAAAGAGGAGATCATTTGTGACACAATTCGGAACTATCCGATCACGGCAGTGGAAATTTCTCGCCGATTCTCTTGCGCACGTATCGAGTGTTCTGGTCCATGGAAACCTCCCGGCTGTCACCAACACGTACCTGTCGAGCCGGGGTTATTGACGTGCGTAGTAAAAACTGCTGTGCGCGGGATGTTTCGGTCAGTCCCGGGCAGTTGTCGGTTGATCGGGCCGCGACCTGGTAGTCGTTCTGGTGAATGCGCTGGTGTTCTCAGGCAAGGTGATTTAGCCGTAGAACTGGAAATCTCCGTTTCGACCGGGCTGTTTCGGGGACGACTGAGTCGAGCGCTATGAGGCCGGGCCGTAATGTCCTTCGCGTTTGCTACCGAGTGAAACGGCCCGCACCACATGCGGCCCGGCCTCGCCGCCCGTGCTCGGCGCGGGCCGCTCGAGGTAGCGGTCCACCAGAACTGCACCTGTGTGGTCCTCGATCTGGTCGAAGCCGAGCGCCCGCAGCTGGTCGGCGAATTCTTCGGCGGTGAAGAAGCTGAGCCATGGCTCGCCGATTGCGGCGACCCGGTCGACTCTGGCCTGCTGAGAGGTATCGCTGGTGGGCGGGTACAGGTAGTCGATAACCACTCGCGTCGACGCCGACTGCCCGGCGATGAACTCCAGGATGGTGACGATCGCGTCCTTCGTCAGGTACATCACCACGCCGAGCCAGACGAACACGGCCGGCTGCCCGCGATCGAATCCTGCTGTGGACAGCCCTTCGTCGAGGGTTCGGCTTTCGAAATCGACCGGCGCGAAGGTCAGCGAGTCCGGAATGTCGATCCCAGCGGCTGCTAGGCGTTCGCGCTTCCACGCCTGGGTATCGGGGTGGTCGACCTCGAAGACCCGGACGCCGTCGTAGGGATTGCGATAGGCGAAGGTGTCCAGCCCCGCGCCCAGAATCACAACCTGCTGGATACCTTCTGCGACAGCTGTGGCGATGGTTTCCTCGGCGAAGCGGCTGCGCGCGGCGAGGAACATCCGACGTCGACGTTGCAGCATCGGGTCCATCCCGACCTCGTTGAGGATCGCGGTGGCGCGGTCGATCAGTTCCTTCGGACTGGCGCCTGTGATCCGCACGGCCACAGGATCGACGAGAATTCGCGGTTCCGGGGCGATCTGATGGTATGCGCGGGAAAATGCAGTAGCCAGCGCTGTTCGGCTGGGTTCACCGACCTTCATTCATACGAACCTACCCGCTGGCGGGACGCACGGGCCCTGGCGGTGACGCCATCGATTCGGCTGGTCTTACGATGAAGACCAGCGATCGTTCAGTACCGCCGTCCCCCGGGCCGTCAACGACGTTGGCACCGAAGGCACTCACCCTGGTCGGTCTCAGACGAAGTGGGATTTGGAGATCAGCCCGTGAACGCCGACTGTACGGTCCACGACCTGTGAAACGGTGAAGTCCGCGGCGGCGGAGAGGTACGCGTAGGCGGTGGCGCGGTCCATGCCGCGATCGTGTTCGAGGAAGTCGAGCGCGTTGACGACCGCACGGCGCATTGCGACGTTGAGGTCGCTGATCTGGCCGTCGACGGCGCCGTTGGGATCGGACAGGCCGATGGGGATCCACGACTCGTCGGTTTCAGCGAACGGATAGTGGAAGGCGACCGACGGCGCTTCGCCGGAGCCAGGCTTGCACACCGTCAGTCGAAACGTTCCCCGCAGCGACCCTTCCATCGCCGTGAGCGAGACCTCGCCGTCGCCCATCGACATGTGCGGATCGCCGACATAGAACAGTGCGCCGTCCGCGAAAACGGGAAGATAGAACGCTGATCCGATGCCGAGCTGGCGGATGTCGATGTTGCCGCCGCCGAGGGTCGGTGGGATCGAATTCGCGTTCGGTGACGTTGGATCTGTGTCACTCGCGAACGCCACGCCCATCATTCCCATGAAGGGCCGCAAGGGAAATCGCACCTTGGATTTGTCACCGACGGGCAGCACCCCATGTCCGTCCTCGATCGCGGTGAAGGTCGAGACATTGCCGTATTCGGTCGGGGTGCCGTTCGCGCGGCCGTCGCTTGCGATCGGCGGCATCACCTCGTCCAGCGAAATGCCTGCTGGCGCGGCACGATCTGCGGTGACCCCGAGCGCGCCTTTCCCGTGCCGACTGGATACCACTCCGTATGGAACGCGGGGGGTGGCCCCGAGCGTTTCGATCTTGAGAACGTCCCCGGGGCGGGCGTCCTCGACGAAGATCGGACCGGTCACCACGTGCGGGCCGTCCTTGTCGAAGGAGCGCGGGGTACGGTTGTACTCGGCGGCAACGGCGATGGCGTCCTCCAGTACGTCCGACGCGGCCACCCCTTTACTACCGAAGTACTCCACAGGATTACGGCCCTGGTCCTCCAGGATGCCCTCGTGGGAAATGCTGTCGATGGTCACCGTTTCGCCGGACTTTATCCGCATGACTGGAGTGCTGTGTACCGTCGGCACATATCCCCACAACACCTCATCGGGATTCGAGTGCAGGTAGTGAGCGCCAGGGACGTCGCCCCTGCCTGGTTGCAGCACGCCGACAGGAGAAGTCGATGCCGTCGAAACCCCTGCCCCGGAACCGTGTGAGCACGCAGCGGCGGCACCTGCGACCCCTACACCACCACTGATCGCAGCGACGGCTCGCAGAAAACCACGGCGTCCGAGACCTTGCTCCAGCGTTTGAGCGGCGTCGAGCCCGCCATCGTTGTTCATGCTGCTACCTCGTGATCTCGATCGGCGGATGGACACCACGAACCTAGAAGGATCCTGTTGCTGATATGTTTCGGATGTGTGTAATTCATGGGATGATGTCGTGTAATCACTGGACATTTGACCTGACAACCACAAACACAAGGTTTGCTGTTGCCCCGGGGGCGGTGGGTCACAGGCGAATTGTGGTACGGGTGCGGTTGCTGGCGGACGGTTCCGTTTGACGGCGGTCACCTGGTCGGATGTTGCGCTACCAGCCGTCGCTGCACAGACGTGTGCGCGTCCTCGGGGTCGGAAGGCCGATTCGCAAGGCTCGTGTCGACACCTCGGCGGCCCGCCGGTCCAAGACCCCAGATGCTCTCGAACCACATGTGGCAGGTACTGATCGGCCTTATCCTCTGAGCTGTAACTACTTTCAAGCGCTTGGGGGTATCGTGCGCTACCGATCTTTCCTCACCGTGATCTTCACCTTACTAATGCTTCTGGTCGGACAACCGTGGACGGCACCTGCCCAACCAGGGTCAGCGCAGTCGACCTGCGCCCCAGCCATTCCGGATAACGCACCACCGACGACGAGCTTCTACGACCCGAATCGGCAGTATCTCGGCCCCGATCCGCTCCCACAGGATCTGCCGGTACAGCCGCTGCTGATCGGGTACCAGAGGTTCGGCAGGCTCACCGCGGATGACTTCGTGGCCAAGTACCGCCACGACTCCGACTGGATCTACCCTCCTGAGGACGGATTCCAGGTGATCGGTGGGCAGGCCGTGCGGCACCCGCGGGAATTGCCGCCCGGCAAGCGGATCGACCGGTTCGGTTACCCAGGTGGACGTTTCCTCGCACCGGCAAATGATCAGTTCGAAGCGCGGGCGCTGCCGCCGCAGAACCTCAACACGCCCACGGGAACTCCACCGAGCAACTACCACCTCTACTGTGTTCTCAAACCGTTCAAGGTCGAGGCGGGTCCGATCGCCGCGTGGTTCGAGCAACCCGGTGGTGGAACCCAATTCCTCCTACAGGCCACGTACCTCCCCGAAGCCGGGTCGGCGCTGAGCGTCACGTGGCTCCTGCAGAACGGATACCTCGTCGAAGAAAGGCCTGCCTGACATGGATCGTAAGCAACTCAACGTCGCGTTGCTGGCGGCCGGACTACCCCCGGAATCGTTCCAGATCCCGGGCACCCATACTCACGATCCGCTCCCGACCGACTTCTGGTTCCTCCGGAAGGGAGCACGCGGCGACTGGGAGGTCGGCGCTTACGAGCGCGGGAAATACGATGTGCGCGAACGGTTCGACACCGAGCCGGATGCAGCGGCCTGGCTGTACCGCACCCTCACCGGACAAGCTCCCTCAGGCGCGTAACGTGCCAATTCCGGCCTCGTCGGTTCTGTTGGCGCCGACCGTGGGCTGTTCCGAACGGTAATCGTCCGCGGCGTGCGAACGCCGACGATCTGCGCACCCATCATGATCTGACCAGTGGTGTATCCCCGCCGGTGTTCATTGTCTCGTTGCGCTTGGTCCAGGAACGCGATCAGCCGATCGCACCATTCCTCGAGCGCTCGCTCGTCGTTCGCCATCCTATGTTCGTCGTACATCGCGCGCCGCGACAGCGAAGTCGCAATGCAGGCCGTGGGAAACGACTGGTTTCCCACGCCGCCCGCATGCTTTCCTGCACCGCGCCATCGGCCTGCGGGAACTTCGGCTGATTCGCGAGAGCGACTCCGTGATTGCCGCGCACTGGGTGAACGACGCGGCTACACGTTCGGTGCTCCGTCGCCGTCCTCCCGGCGTGCACTGGTCAGCGAGTCGACCGCGTGAGTCAAGTGCCGATCGATCTCCGCCAGCATCTCGGCGAGATCGCCCCCGAGCAGCCGGTCGAGCAACCTCTGGTGTTCCTCGACCGCTGTAGGCGGCCGGATGTACCGCTCGTCGAAAGACGACATGCACAGCATGGTCTCGGCGGCCAGCGTGGAGAACATTCGGATCAGCCGTGGGCTTTGCGCGGCTTCGACCATCGTTTCGTGGAACAAGAGGTCCTCGCGGGCCAGTTTCGGCCAGTCGCCGGCGTCCATGTATTGCGCGATGTTTCCCAGGATTTCTTCGAGGCGAGCCGTGAGTCCGGCTGGAATTCCGCGTTCATACACGGTGCTCGCCGCTTCCTTCTCAACGGCGCGACGACTACGGTAAATGTCCTCGATGTCGCCGTCGTCGAGCTCGACGACGAACACGCCTCGGTTGCGGTGGCTGACCAGGAGTCCCTCCTGGGCGAGGCGCTGCACGGCCTCTCGGACGGGACCACGGCTCATCTTCAGCCGAGCGGCCAGCTGTGCCTCGCTGATCTGCTCACCCGGTGCGAAGCTGCCCTCGAGGATCCGCTCCCGCAGCTGTTCCGCGATCACCGCAGAGGTGACCCGAAGAGGCATGGGAACCATGTTATCGATACCTGTCATCTGCTGCTGCTTTCCCGGTGCACCGTCACCTGTGGTGGATCAAGGATGTGACCGAATCCGAGTCGCATGTCGATGACGTTCCGCGACGGGCGGCCGTCGGCTGGGCAGGCCCACAGTGGCGATCTCGAAGTTGGTCAGGTCCGTCGCACCTCCTGATGGACGGTTGTTGCCGCCTTTGTCGACATGTTGACAGTTGGCAAGCCTACACTTCAGTGGAACGCCGTACGCCGTGGCCTACCCGCCGATAGGTCGGAGCAGTGCCATCCCCGAGATCCCGATCCTGGGCCCAGTCAATTCTGGTGCGTTGTTGTGGTGAGATCGTCAACGGCCTTGCGCATGTGACGACTGATCGCCTGCTGAAGTCCTTCGTTATCGCCGGCTTCCAGCAAGTCCAGGAGATTCTGGTGTTCCTGGACCAGAACGTCCACTCGCGGATAGGAAACCCGGAGGTTGAGAATGCACATTCTCGATTCGGCTACGAGCGTGTCGTAAATCCGGATCAAACGCGAGTTTCCTGTCCTTTCAACAAACGAGGTGTGGAATTTCATATCCAGTCGGGTGAGCGCTTGCCAGTCCGACAAAGCAACCCGCGCTGCCATTTCTGTCAAAATTTCTTTCAGGGACTGGCAAGTGCGGCTGATTTGTTCCTGTCCGGCGACAAGGAGGATGTTTGCGGATGCTGATTCCACTGCCTCGCGGACGGCATAGATCTCCTTGATATCGTCGATCGACAGCTCCGGCACGAAAACACCGCGGTTCCGGAAGCTGACGAGGATTCCCTCCTGGGCCAGCCGCTGCAGTGCTTCGCGGACTGGTCCCCTGGATGTCCGCAGCTGACCTGCCAGAACAGATTCGTTGATCTGCTGACCGGGACGGAAGTCCCCTTGGATGATTCGTTCCCGCAGGTGATCGGCAATCAATTGTGCAGTGGGTCGTCCATCTAATACAAGCGGTCCCTCGGGTGTCGCCATGCGAACTCCCTTGATTCAGTCATCGGCGCAAAGAGATCTAATGCGCTATTGCGGTGTACTTGTACTCGAGAAACTCGTCGATTCCGATCTTTCCGCCTTCGCGTCCCAGTCCGGACTGCTTGACGCCGCCGAACGGCGCTGCTGGATTCGACACGAGGCCTGTATTAAGGCCGACCATTCCTACTTCCAGCGCGGAGGAGAACCGCATGGCTTTGTCGACACTTTCGGTGAACACATATCCGACGAGCCCCCATTCGGTGTCGTTTGCCAGGTGCACCGCTTCGTCCTCCCTGTCGAAGGGTGTGATTGCCGCGACCGGCCCGAAGATCTCGGTTCTCATCAGTTCCGCATCCAGGGGGACGTCCGTCAGGACCGTTGGTGTGTAGAAGTACCCGGGACCCTGCGGTCGGTTTCCGCCGGTCAGGATGCGGGCACCCTTGGCGACGGCGTCGGCGACCAGACCCTCGACTTTGTCCAGTCCTGCCTGTTCGATGAGGGGACCGACCTCGGTTCCTTCCACCGCGCCGTTGCCTACCTGTAGTTCGCCCATTCTCTTGGCCAGCTTCTCCCCGAATTCCTCTGCGAGGGTGCGGTGTACGAAGAAGCGGTTCGCGGCTGTGCATGCTTCGCCCATGTTCCGCATCTTGGCCTTCATGGCGCCGTCGACGGCCCGGTCCACGTCGGCGTCTGCCAGAACGATGAAGGGAGCGTTGCCTCCCAGTTCCATGGAAGAGCGCATAACGTTCTCCGCTGCTTGACGCAACAGGATCTTGCCGACCTCGGTGGACCCGGTGAAGCTGACCTTGCGTGCGATCCCGCTGCTCATCCATGGCTGCACCACGCTGGCGGCATCGGACGTCGTGACGACGTTGAGAACGCCGTCGGGAAGGCCGGCCTGCTGGAAGATCTCCACCAAGGCCAGAGAGGTCAGGGGTGTCAGTTCCGCCGGTTTGAATACCATCGTGCACCCGGCGGCAATGGCCGGGGCGATCTTACGGGCACCCATTGCCAGCGGGAAGTTCCACGGCGTCACCAACACGCACGGCCCGACCGGTTCCTTGCTGATCAGGATTCGGGTGTTGCCGTCAACGGAGGTGGTGTGGTCTCCACCGATACGAATGGCCTCCTCGGAGAACCACCGCAGGAACTCGGCGCCGTAGGCCACTTCGCCCTTGGCTTCGGCAAGAGGCTTGCCCATCTCGGCGGTCATGATGGCGGCCAGCCGGTCGGTGTTGGCAATGACCAGGTCGAAGGCGCGGCGCAGGATGTCCGCCCGCTCCCGAGGGGTGGATGTGCGCCACGTCGCCTGCGCGCGCCCGGCCGCCGCGATGGCATCGAGGGCGTCGTCGAGCCCGCCGTCGGCCACCTCGGCGATGACTTCCTGCGTTGCCGGGTTTTCCACGGTGAAGGTGGCTGCGCCCGTGGCTTTCCGCCAGACACCGTCGATGAACAGGTCCGTGTGGAAGGTGGAGGGGTCCAAGGAAGAGTTCATGTGACACTTTCAGTGATCGAGGGAGACGGGTTCCGCCGGTCCGGAGGGTGAGTCCGTCGCCGGCGGAACCATGGGGGATGTGCCTATGTGGTGGCCGTCTTGAGGGCCTGGGTGAATTTGGTCAGGCCGCTTCGGATTTCGTCGCTGGTGACATTGAGCGCCGGAATGATGCGGATGACATTGCCGTACGGACCGCAGGTGAGAAGCAGCAGTTCTTCGGTGACAGCGGCCTGTTGCACGGCCAGTGCCATCGCAGCATCGGGAGCATCGTCAGCGGTGGTGAACTCGACTCCCTGCATCAGGCCGCGGCCGCGGATGTTCCCGATCCCGGCGAAGTCGGTCCGGAGGCTTTCCAGGCCCGCGCGCAACTCCTCGCCCCGAATCTGGGCGTTGGACACCAGGTTCTCGCGCTCGATGACGCCCAGCGTTGCGACGCCCGCGGCGGCGGCGACCGCGTTTCCTCCATACGTGCCGCCCTGGGAGCCCGGCCATGCCTTGGCCATCAGCTCGGTGGGGGCGGCGATCGCGGAGATGGGGAATCCGCTGGCCAGGCCCTTCGCGGTGATGACGACATCCGGCCTGATCCCGGCCCAGTCGTGTCCCCAGAACTTCCCGGTGCGCCCCACGCCTGCCTGGACTTCGTCCACGATGAGCACGATGCCGTGCAGATCGGCGCGTTCACGCAGCCCCTGCAGGAAGGTGGCGGGGGTGGGAATGTAGCCGCCGTCGCCGAGGACGGGTTCGATGATGAAGCCCGCTGTGTCGGCGGGGGTGCTGATGGTCTGCAGGAGGTGATCGAGTTCCTTCAGGGCGAAGGCAACAGCTGAGTCTTCGTCCCAGCCGTATCGGAAGGCATGGGGGAAGGGAGCGATATGCACCCCGCCCATCAAAGGGGAGAACCCGGAACGGAACTTGGTGCCGGCGGTGGTCAGCGAGGCGGCACCCACCGTCCTGCCGTGGAATCCGCCGTGGAACGAGATGATGTTGGGTCGTCCGGTCGCCATGCGTGCCAGACGGACCGAGGCCTCGACCGCTTCGGAGCCGGAGGTGGCGTAAAAGACACTGTCGAGTCCCGCCGGCAGGAAGTCGCCCAGTTTCTCGGTGAGCTCGAGCAGTGGCTTGTGCATCACCGTCGTGTACTGGGCATGAACGATCTTGCCGACCTGTTCGCGAGCCGCGGCCACGACATCCGGGTGGCAGTGCCCTGTGCTGGTGACGCCGATGCCGGTGGTGAAGTCGAGGTACTTCTTGCCGTCGGTCGCGTACACCCAACTGCCGGCCGCGTACTCGACGACGACGGGGGTGGCCTGCTTGAGAACCGGGCTGAGAGTTGCCATGGCAGTCATTCTTTCTTGAGAATTGTCAATTGTCAACAATCGACAATTCGGTTGATGGGTTTGTCACGTGCCGCGTGGCGAGGTTGAACCCCTGGCTCGCCACGCGGCACGTGACCTACCTCGAGCCGTAGGGACCTTGCGCGCTGACGGTTGCCACGCACCTCGTCGGCAGGGACCTAGCCCTCGCGCGGGTGGGGTGGCTGAAACCGTTGGGGCCGCAGGAAGTCGAGCCCTCGGAAGGACCGCGTGCCCAAGGCCTCGTTGGCGGCGATCTCACCGAAGCCGGAGGCCATCTTGAAGCCGGCGCCGGAAAATCCGGTGGCGCAATAGATTCCGCTGTCCTCCCGCAGGGGGCCGAGAAGGGAGTGCTGGTCCGCGGTAAAGAGGTCCGGGAAAGCGTCGGAGCGGACAATATTGGGAAAAAGGCCGGGCAAGAACTCGGTGACCGTCTCGGTGGTCTCCGCAATCTCGTCTGCCGTGAGCTCCCTGGGCACTGTCTCGGCCCGCGGGGTGGGTGCCCCGCGACCGTCCAGGGTTGCCTTGACGGTCACCCCATCGACGCTGGGGGCCCCGTACATGGAGCGATCTCCGGAGATGCGGATGAAGATGGGGAATTTCTCCGGCGTGAATTCGGAGGCGTCCCGCGCCACGAACCACGACAGGAAGATCCGGCGTGTTTCGGTTGCTGCCTTCAGGTAATCGGGCATGAGGTGCTGTGACCAGCCGCCGGAGGAAATGATGACTTTTTCGAACTTCCAGGAATCGTCGCCGGCCGTGACGACGACGCCGTCGCCTGCTTCGCGTACGTCGTCGATCGCAGTGTTGGTGAGTACCGTTGCCCCGTTCGCCTGTGCGGCGGCCACCGCGGCAGTGACTGCGCGGTCGGTTCGCAGGGCGCCTGCATGGGGATCGAACACCGCTCGGTCATCCGGCCGCAGGTTGTGTTGCGGGTACCGCTCGGCCATCGCCTCCCGGCTCAGTATTTCGTGGTCCGCTCCGTTCAACCGGGTGGTTTCGAGCAGGCTCGGAAGATACGGACCGTCCACCGTTCCGATCGACAGTCCGCCGCAACGGGTCAGGATGTGCTGACCCGAGTCGGCCTCGAGTTCGGCCCAGAGACGGCGGGAGCGTTTCAGGATGGGGTAGTAGTTCGGCGTTCCGCGATACAGCATGCGGAACAGGCGTGTGTCACCACCGACGGCGCTGCGGGCATGGCCCGGCGATTGCGCCTCGAATCCGACCACCGAGTCGGACGAGCGGGACGCTTGCCACAATGCCATGCTGCCAATGCTGCCCAGGCCGATGACGGCGAGTTGTCCGTTCATCGTCACAGTACCTTTTCGAGGAAAGCCTGGGTCCGGCGTTCCTTCGGGTGGGCAAGGACTTCGCGGGCGTCTCCGCGTTCGATGATGCAGCCCTCGTCCATGAACAGCAGGGTGTCGGCGACTTCGCGCGCGAAGCCCATCTCGTGGGTGACCACGACCATGGTCATGCCCTTTTGAGCCAGGTCCTGCATGACGGCGAGGACTTCACCGACTTTTTCGGGGTCCAGGGCGCTGGTCGGCTCGTCGAACAGCATGATCTGTGGATTCATGGCCAACGCTCGCGCGATCGCTACGCGCTGCTGCTGTCCTCCGGACAGCTGCGCGGGATAGTGGCCGCCGAACCCGCTCAGTCCCACGCTCGCCAACAGCTGCTTCGCTTGTTCGGCGGCCTGTTGTTTGTCGCCGCGCTTGACCAGTACGGGGCCGGCCATGATGTTTTCGGCGGCGGTCATGTTGGGAAACAGGTTGAACTGTTGGAAAACGATGCCGACCTTGGTGCGCTGTTCGGCCAGGCGTTTGCGGCTCAGGGCATGGAATGCGGTGTCGGTCTCGTAGTAGCCGAAGTGTTCTCCGTTGACCTTCAATACTCCGAGATCGATGGTCTCGAGGCCGTTGACGCAGCGCAGCAAGGTCGATTTTCCGGAGCCGCTGGGGCCGATGATGCAACAGATCTCCCCGCTGGCGATATCGAGATCGATGTTCTGCAGAACCGTTTTGGAGCCGAAGGATTTACGGATCCCTCGGCCGTGGATCGTACCGTCGCAAGTCATCGGGCAATACCTTCCGGGTCTGTCAGCAGAACGTTCTTGGCTTTCCGGGGAAGCCTGGAAGCTGAATGGGAGTACTTCTTCTCGAGCTGGGATTGTGGGTAGCTCAGAATCAGGGTCATCACGAGGTACCACAGGCTGGCGACGATCAGCAGGGGAATGGTCTCGTAGGTGCGTGCGTAGATGAGTTGGGCGCTTTGGAGCAGCTCCGCGACGCCGAGAACGCTGACGAGTGATGTCTCCTTGAACATTCCGATGACCTGGTTTCCGGTTGCCGGAATGATCGAGGGCATCGCTTGGGGAATGATGACCTTGCGCATTTTCATCGCGCCACTCATTCCCAATGAGTCAGCGGCCTCGATCTGGCCCTTGCCTACCGAGGAGAACCCGCCGCGGATGATCTCCGCCATGTACGCCGCTTCATTGAGCGTCAGGCCGATAACCGCGGCCGTGATGGGGGTGATGAGGGCATTGACGTCGATGCCCATGCCGCCGATCGACAGGTTCGGGTACAGCGCGGCGATGTTGAACCAGAAGATGAGCTGTACCAGCACCGGTGTGCCACGAAAGAAGGTGATGTATATCCCTGCCGTTGCGGCGATCGGTTTGATGCTCGAGGACCGCATGATCGCCAGGATCAGCCCCAGCAGAGTGCCGAGGACCATGCTGACCACCGTCAGGTAGATCGTCAGGACCAGCCCGCGCAGGATTGATTCATGGGTGAAGTATTTTGCGACCACTTCCCACTGAAAGTTGGGATTGATCGAGACCGAGACGAGTATCCCCATGGCGAGCAGGATGCACACCACCCAAGTCGTGTACTCGAACGCACTTCGCCGCCGAAGCCTCGGTTTGAGGGCAGGATCCATCCCGTTCATTATCGCGTTACTTCCGTGGGTAGTCGGTTGCACCATGGTGTTTCCCTAGTTGAGCTTGGCTTCGGTAACGCGGCCCGCGGTGAGACCCCAGTTGGACAGGGAGGTCTGGTATTGGGGGCTGTCGAGGACGGATTGGACGGCTGCCTGCAAGGCGGGAGTCAGCGGCGATCCCTTCTTGAGGGCGACGGTGACGATGTGCTCCGTGTGCGTGTCGACCTGGGGGGTGAGGACGGTAATGGCGTTGGGTTGGCGCTTTTCTGCCCACACCAGGGCCGCGGTGTCGTAGAAGACACCGTCGACCCGCTTGGAGGCCAGCTGGGTCAGCGCTTCCTGGACGTTGGGCAGGGTGATGCCATTGATCGCCGGCTTTCCTTGGGACACGCACGTCCATTCGGAGATGTTGGGTAGGTGCTTGAGCTGCGCGTTGGAGCCCTTTGTCACGGCGATGTTCTTGCCGCACAGATTGTCATTGCTCAGGCCCAGCGGGTTTCCGGCGGCAGCGGCCACGGACACCCCCGCATCGAAGTAGTCGATCATGTCCAGGACCTCGAGCCGCTCGGGTGTGGGTGACATGGACGTGGCGGTGAAGTCGTATCGGTCGCCCTCGATGCCGGGAATGATGGTGTCGAAACTGGTGTTCGCGAACTTGATCTTCAGTCCGAGCTTCTTGGCGACCAGGCGGGCGACGTCTGGGTTGAGGCCGATCGCAGTGGTGTTGTCATCGGCTAAGAAGGTGGTCGGCGGGTAGTGGAGGTCCATCGCCACCGTCAGTTCGCCCTTGTCTTTGTATGAGGCGGGCAGCAGTGCGACCGCGGCGGCGTCCGGCTGCACGCCCTCGGAGATATCGGCCGTATTCGACGTCGAGCCCGCTGCCCCCTCGCTGTCGACCGTGCTACACGCACTCAGGGCAACCAGGAGGGCGAAGCCGGCCACTGCGGCCTGGAGTCTTGTTCTTGTCTTCATGGGTTTCCTTCGAATGATTCAGCGAAAGAGGGTTTGCTGAACGGTCGCGGGTTTTCGGATTCCCGGCCGGTAGGTCTTCCGTCGCCGCAGGTGGCGGGGCATGTGTGCGAGGCATCTGCACTGCCGGATAGACCATATCCAACCAGTCGGTTTGGCAGTGCAGTGGATCACACTACCCCTCTTGCGAACTGTTGACAATTGACAATTGTGCCGCTTAGGGTCAGATCAGCAGGCAACAGAGTCCTGAGTGAGGGTGGCCACGACGGCCCGGCAACTCCGCATCCCCCCGGGAACGGCAGTGGTCCCCGAACTGTTGCCACCCCCACCTTCAATGAAACGGATGACCATGGCAGACAAGACTTTCCGGCCGAAGTACGTTTCCTTCGATTGCTACGGCACGCTGATCAATTTCGACATCGATCCCACCACCCGCCGACTGCTCGCGGGCCGTCTTCCTGAAGAGCAGTGGCCCGCGTTCAAGAAGGTGTTCCGCGGGTACCGGTACGACGAGGTCTGCGGCGACTACAAGCCCTACGAGCAGATTCTTCAGGATTCCTTCGACCGGGTGTGCCAGCGGTGGGGCATCGGGCCGGCCGAAGGCGCCGGCGCACAGTTCGCTGAGGCTGTACGCGGCTGGGTTGCCCACGAGGACGTGCCGGCTCCGCTGAAGCTCATGGGCGACAACTACAAGCTGGTGATTCTGTCCAACGCAGACGACAGCTTCCTGGACATCAGCGTTCCGAGGCTCGGTGCAGACTTCCACGCCGTCCTCACCGCCGAGCAGGCCCAGGCCTACAAGCCGCGCTACCAGGCGTTCGAGTACATGCTCGACACCCTGAACGCCGAGCCGGAGGACTTCCTCCACGTCTCCTCGCACACCCGGTACGACCTGATGCCGATGCACGACATGGGCTTCCGGAACCTGGTGCTGCTGGACCGTGGCTATGACCCCATCACCGCGGGCTACGACTACACCACCGTCGATTCGCTCGACGAACTCAACAAACTGCTCGGTCTCTGATCCGCGGTCAAGGCGAAAGGTCAATCGTGAAACTCATCCCCTATTGGTTGGATACTGCTGAGCCGTCCGGCGACTACCGCCGGACACCAGTTCCCGCACAGGTCGACGTCGCCATCATCGGCGCCGGATTCACCGGGCTCTCGGCGGCGGTCGAGTTCGCCGCGCAAGGTGCGAGCGTTGCTGTTCTCGAACGGCATACTGTGGGTTGGGGTGCGTCCGGCCGCAACGGTGGGATGGCGACCACGGGATTGGCGATCAGCTTCCACACAGCGGTGAAGCGGTACGGGGGCACCCGCGCCGTGGAAATGTTCCGGGAATACAACGATGCCATCGACACCATCGAGAAATTGGTGCAGAACTATGGCATCGACTGCGACTTCCAGCGGTTCGGAAAGCTTTCGTTGGCCTTTCATCCCTCCCACTACGAGGGAATGCTGAAGTCGCAGGAGCAATTGGCCGCCCTGGCCGACCACGATGTCATCACCATCCCGAAGTCCGAGATCCACAGCGAGGTCGGTACCGATTTCTATCACGGAGCGATGCTCGATCCGCTGGGAGCCGGACTGCACGTCGGGAAGTTCGCGCACGGCCTGGCCGGGGCCGCCGATGCCGCGGGCGCTGTTCTCTGCGAAAACGCAGCGGTCACCGAACTGCACAAGGTCTCGGGAACCGTTCACGATGTGCACACCACCCGCGGGGTAGTCCGAGCGAAGCAGGTGCTGGTGGCTACCAGTGGCTACACAGGCGCCGTGACGCCGTGGTTGCAGCGGCGCGTGATTCCGGTGGGCAGTTTCATCATCGTCACCGAACCGCTGCCGGACGAGGTGGTCGACCGCATTCTGCCGAACCGGCGACAGTCCTCGGACAGCAAGATGCTGACCTACTATTTCCGCATCACCCCGGACAACCGACTGCTGTTCGGTGGTCGCGCCCGCTTCGCGCTCTCCAGCCCGGATTCGGATGTCAAGAGCGGCAAGATTCTTCGCAAGGCGATGATCGAGCTGTTCCCGTACCTGTCGAACGCCAAGGTGGATTACACCTGGGGTGGACTGGTCGATCTGTCGATGGACCAGATGGTCCATGCCGGCGTTCACGACGGAGTGTTCTATTCCCTCTGTTACAGCGGCCACGGCGTCCAGATGGCGGCCCACATGGGAAAGAAGATGGTCCGCTACATGGGCGGCGACAAAACCGCGAACGTTTGGGAAGACCTGAAGAATCCCCCCGTCCCGGGACACTTCGGGCCCCCGTGGTTCCTGCCGATCATCGGCGGCGCCGCGAAGATCATCGACCGCATCAAATAGGCAGGTAGGCAATCTCATGGTTCCGTCTTCAAGCGTCGTCGACTCGCGTCCGAAAACAAGCGACAGTCGGTCAGGGATTGCCACTCTGCCCGGAGGGGCCTTTCTCGAAGGCCGATGGCAGTCCACCGAGATGACCCTGGACGTGCGCGATCCCGAGGATGGGTTCCTGCTCAGCCGGGTGTGCACTTCGACGGCGCAGGACGTGCGGCGCGCTATCGCGCACATCCACCGTCACCTACAGGTCGACCCATGGCCGCTGCGCTCGCGCCGGCAGGCGCTGGAAAAGGCAACTCGGCTGCTCGACGAGCAGTCCGCGCGGTTCGCCACCATCATCGCCGCCGAAAGCAGCAAGACCATCACCGAGGCGGAGCGTGAGGTCGTCCGCTGCATCGAGACGCTGCGGCTCTCGGCAGCCGCGTCCAGTGAGCTGTCCGGATCGACCCTGGACTTCGATGACAGCACCGCGGCCGGGAAAAAGATCGGCTGGTACAGCCGCAAACCGGTGGGTATCGTCGCGGCGATCACACCGTTCAACGATCCCCTCAACCTGGTCGCGCACAAGCTGGGCCCGGCCCTGATCGCCGGCAACGGTGTCGTACTCAAGCCCTCCGAGCGGACCCCGCTGAGCGGGCTGGCCCTTGTCCAGCTGCTGCTCGAGGCGGGAGTCCCGTCGGGACGGATCGCCGCGATCGTCGGCGGTCCCGGTGTGGCCGAGGCGCTCGTGACCGACGACCAGATCGACCTGATCTCCTTCACCGGCGGTCCCCGGACCGCCGAACGGATCGCTGCCGCCGCCGGCGCCAAGAAGATCCTCTCCGAACTCGGCGGCAACAACGCCACGATCGTCTGCGCCGACGCCGACCCGGTCTATGCCGCCGACGCGATCGTCGCCGGAGCGTTCGGGGTCGCCGGCCAGAACTGCCTTTCGGTGCAACGCGTGTACGTGCACACATCGCTCTTCGAGCGGGTCCTCGCGGAGGTCACCCGCGGCACCCAGGCACTCCGCACGGGGCCGAAGTTCGACCGCCGCACCGACGTCGGCCCGCTCATTTCCGAGGCCGAGGCCCGGCGCGTCGAGGAATGGGTGGATGAGGCCACCGCCGCGGGGGCGTCGGTCCACGTGGGAGGCCAGCGACGGAACGCCTTCTACGAACCCACCGTCCTGACCGACGTGCCGACGGAGTGCCGGGTTATCCGCGACGAAGTGTTCGGTCCGGTCGTGACCATCCTGCCGTTCGTGGAGGTCTCCGACGCCGTCCACGCCGCCAACAACTCCGAGTTCGGACTCCAAGCAGGTATTTTCACCCAATCGATAGAGCTCGCCCTGACCATCGCCGACAAACTGCACGTCGGCGCCGTGGTCATCAACGAGACCAGCGACGTCCGCATCGATTCGATGCCGTTCGGCGGCTTCAAGAAATCCGGTGTCGGCCGCGAAGGGGTGCGGTACGCCGTGCACGCGATGACCGAACCCAAGAACACCATTGTCAACCTCGGACAATCGGGGGCGCTCTGGCAACTGCTGGGCGGCCTGCCAGAGTCGGCCGCCAAGCCATCACCGGTGTCATGACGACGGTCGCCGAACGTACCCGGCCCGTCGTCGCGGTCCTCTACCGAGAGGCCTTGCCGCCCCGGTTGGCGGAGATCGAGGAGATCTCCGAGGTTCGACTGACCAAAGCCGACGGTCTGGCCACCGCGCTCGACGGCGCGAACGTGTTATACCAATGGCACTCGTTCTCGCCGGCCTTGCGGCAGAACTGGGATGCCGCCGCCTCCCTGCAGTGGGTCCATGTCTCCGCGGCGGGGGTAAGCCAACTCCTGTTCGACGACCTGATCGGCAGCGACATCATCTACACCAACTCCCGGGGCGTCCTGAGCCGGGCCATCGCCGAATTCGCGCTCGGATTCGTTTTGAACATGGCCAAAGACGCGCAGAACTCATTCCGGCTGCAGCGACAACACCGCTGGCAACACCGAGTCACTCGCAAGCTCCGGGGGCAAACTGCGCTGGTGGTAGGCACCGGCTCCATCGGCCGCGAAATCGCCCGTCTCTTCCATGCTGTGGGCATAAAGGTCAGCGGCGCCGCCCGCTCCAGCCGGCCCGGTGATGACGATTTCGCCCAGATCCATTCCTCCCGGGACCTGGCGAGGATGGTCCATGACTACGACTACGTCGTGCTCGCAGCGCCGCTGACCAATCAGACGAGGGGATTGGTCAGCGGCGAAGTGCTATCCGCGATGAAGGCGTCCGCCTGCCTCATCAACGTCGGACGCGGGGAACTTGTTCATACCGGCGCCCTGACCGAGGCGTTGGAATCGGGTTCGATCGCCGGCGCTGCCCTTGATGTCGTGGACCCCGAGCCTTTGCCCGACGAACACCCGTTATGGAGCATGGACAATGTCATCATCACCCCCCACATGAGCGGGGACACCGATAATTATCTCGATGACCTCAGCAAATTGTTCGTCGACAATCTGAAACGATTCCGCGATCGCGAACCACTACACAATGTCGTAGACAAAGCGCTCGGATTCGTTCCCACTACCTGAATCCGCCGCATTCCGCGGCCCGGGAGCAGCGCCACAACGGTCGCGGACTGCCGGGCAGGCCGGGAGATCATCCCACCGACAACATCCGTTCACTCACCCCAGACCACCATCGCGAGAACCGAGAGCAATGGCACAGATGACCGAACCGTCCCTGGTGGAAGCCAAGGGAGGCAGGATCGAGACAGACTTCATGGGTGCCCGCGAAGTTCCGTCCGCCGCCTACTGGGGCATCCAGACACTGCGCGCAATAGAGAACTTCGCGATCACCGGTATCGAAATATCCTCGTATCCACTGCTCGTCAAGGCACTCGCCCAGATCAAGCATGCGGCAGTACTGGCAAACTTCGATCTGGGCTTGATCGACGCGGTAAAAAAGGACGCCATCAGCCAGGCCTGCCAGGACATCGAACAAGGCCGACTGCTGGACCAATTCGTGGTCGATGTCATCCAGGGTGGCGCAGGCACCTCGACGAACATGAACGCCAACGAGGTCATCGCCAACCGTGCACTGGAGATCCTCGGGTCCGACAAGGGCGAGTACTCCAGGATTCACCCCAACGGGGACGTGAATATGGGGCAGTCCACCAACGACGTGTATCCCACCGCGATAAGGATCGCGACCATCCAAGCCACCCAACGGTTGTTGGCCGCCATGGGTCATCTCCGCCTGGCCTTGGCGCGCAAAGCCCGCGAGTTCGATGATGTGGTCAAAGTCGGTAGAACCCAGCTGCAGGATGCCGTGCCCATGACCCTCGGCCAAGAGTTCAGCACCTATGCGGTGATGGTTGGCGAGGACGAACGCCGAATCCACGAAGCCCTGGTTCACCTACACGAGATCAATCTGGGGGCAACTGCCATCGGCACCGGCCTCAATACTCATCCACAGTATGCCGCCCGAGCCTGCGCTCACCTGCAACGCATCACCGGGCTGCCGCTGGTGACGGCCGGCAACCTCGTGGAAGCCACCCAGGACTGCGGGGCCTTCGTACTGTTCTCCGGGATGCTCAAACGCGTCGCGGTGAAACTGTCGAAGATCTGCAACGACCTGCGGCTGCTGTCCTCCGGACCCAGGGCCGGCTTCGCCGAGATCAACCTTCCCCCACGACAGGCGGGATCGAGCATCATGCCCGGAAAGGTCAACCCGGTCATCCCGGAAGTGGTCAACCAGGTGGCCTTCGAGGTCATCGGCTATGACCTCACCGTCACCATGGCGGCCGAGGCCGGACAGTTGCAGCTGAATGCCTTCGAACCGATCATCGCGCGCTCACTGTTCGCCAGCCTTGCCTCTCTGACCGCGGCATGCACCAGCTTGGCCGACCACTGCATCGACGGAATCACCGCCAACAAGGAATTCCTGCGCTCCCAGGTCGAAGCGAGCATCGGAGTCGTCACCGTCCTCAACCCGCTGATCGGCTACGACGCAGCAACCTCTATTGCCCGCCAGGCCCTGACCGGCGGTCGCAGCGTCACCTCCCTGGTGCTCGAAAGTGGACTGCTCACCGCCACTGAGCTCGACGAAATTCTGCGCCCCGAGCACCTGGCCAATCCACAAGCCCGCACCACGGAAGGGATGCCTACTGCGGTCGCGGTGCCGGGTCCTGACTCTGTCGGAACACCGCATGATCGCTGACGGCCAAGCGCTAGTGGACTCCGCGTCATGATTCCCGACACCGGACTCACGATCATGCCCACCGAACACCGCACACGACCGGCGCTGTTCCTGAACCAACACCGTGCCGGCGGACGGTTTCCCACTCTCCGCCAGTCGGCCTTCCGCCCCACATCCAGGACGGTTGCACAGCCGGCGCAACTAGCAAGACTTGCGCAACAACTCGCAGGTCGAGACGTCCGTGGACACTCCAAGTCACGCAAACCCGCAGATATGACGCTCGAGCCGATCACCCCGTCCGGCCAGCCTCGACCCTAGAACCGCACTGTTGAACAGAGAACCAATGTCTATACCCGACAATGGGGCATACCCGAGGAGGAGCCCGGATCGACCGGCCCACACGGTACCGGGCGGATTCGATCCGGTGGAGTCAGATATTCGGCGTTACCGGCGACGGCGCGAACGACAACGAGAAGCCGAACGCCACCGCCCGAAGCAGCTCAGCAAACAGGAAAAAGAAGTAGAAGACATCCTTGCTTTCGCCCGCATCTGGGCACCCTTCGGCGGTGCCCCGGAGGAGGAGACCTTTATCAAATTCGGCATCTGTCCGACGCGGTTCATCGAAAGACTCTGGCAAATTCTCACGGAGATGTCCGGTGACAAAGCCGAATTGGCCGAGCTGCGGCAAGCCTACCCGCGTTATGCGGTGGCGGTGACGGCTTTTGACTCCGTCGCTCCCACGATCTCTGACGGACAAACAATACCGGGCTGCGCGCCGTGATTCCCGTTGCCGAACACCTGGGTGCGATGCCCTCACCGCAGCCGATGCCGCTCGACGCGGGGATCACCTTCCAGTGCGGCAGCAAGTCGTCGCCATCGCGTCGAATATCTGCGCGAAGGAGGGTCTGCTGGGAACAGCCAAGGAAGACAGCATCGTGGTCGATATGCTTCGTGCTGTATTCGCAACAGATGGGTGGGTCGCGATGTGGTCAGATCCGGCTGTCACGGGTCAGTCGTTGCAGGGTTTCCGGCCCGACGCCGAGATCGGTGTGTCACCCATACCATCCCGCGGCCGGACTCGGCCGGCGCATGCTGTTCGCGCGGCACGATCCGATCCAGTCGGTACCCGATACGGCGGGCAACGGCAGAACTGCGAGTATTGGCTGCGTCGCAATGGATTTCGACGCGACTGATCCCATGCAGACTCAACGCCGTCTCGGTCAGCGCCGCGGCGGACCGGGTGATCACGCCGCGGCCGGTGTGCATGACATGGCACCAGTACCCGATTTCCAACGTTGCGGACCCCACCCGATCGTGCAGGCCGATTGCGCCGAGCAGCGTTCCCCTGGAGTCGAAGATGCCATAGTTGAAGTCCCCGGCGGCTGTGGGCCAGCTCGCGGTCGCGACTTCGTTGAACTCCCGCTGCTGGTCCAGCGTCCTAGGCTCGGTCAACCACGGCATCCATGCGTGGAGGTGGTCGAACGACGCGGTGATCGCCTCGAATTGGGCTACGAGGTCCTGCGACTGCCAGCGGCGGATCAGGATGTCGCCGAGGTCTATGCGCGGAGGCGGCGCAACTTTCGGCGCCAGCGCTGGGGGAAGCCCGGATTCCATTTGACGATCGTGGCCCCTGCCTAGCAGTCGGGCAACATAATATTGCCGCGACCAGAATGGGACTCGCGGCAGTCTGTTGGTGGGGCTGTCCGTCGTTCGATGCGGGCAGCGGCCATGACCGAACTGCTCGAATTCGCCCGCCCGGCGACACCATCGTGGCCTACATCCTCGACCTGCTCGGCCGAAACCTGCGCGAGGTACTGAAACTGGTACACGACCTCAGCGAGAAGGGAATCGGGACCCCAACCACGAGATCACGACCGACACGACAGTGTTGATGCTGTTGGTGGATAACGGCGCTCCGACCATCAGGAACGCCGCCGCGGTGCCACCGCTCGCCGAGGGGGCCTCGATACGGGTATGGCGGGCGCGCACTCCGATCAACGGCCTGACCTACGAGTATGGCGGGCTCGAGCCGGCGTGGTAGAGCACCCGGGCATGATCTGATCGCTACGGCCCATAGCAAGGCGTCTCTGTCGACCGAGGCTCGCAGTCGCTGGGGTAAGCCTGCGGCGACCTTACAATCTCGATCAACAGGCGGTCGACAAGCACGCCGATGCGGTCGCGGCGACGGCCGGCAGCATCGACATCGCCCTCAACGCCGCGAGTGTCCTGCACGACCAGCGAACTTTGCTGGCGGACCTCTCGCTGGAGGAGTTCATGCGGCCGATTGATGGCTTTCTGCGGACGCTGTTCATCACGAGCAAGGCTGTGGCACCGCACATGGGGCGCGAGCGTCCTGGCGTCATCCTGACTTTATCCGAGCTGGGTTCCAAACTGGCTACCGACGAGCCGCCAACTGGCCGATATCGGTTATCGACGTCCGGGCTTCCTTCCGGTGGAATGCGGATATCGCGCGCGGATCTTGCCGAAGTCATGGTCGCACGAGCAACCGCCCCTGGACGGGCACGAACCGTCTATTCGGTGTCGTACTAGACAGTATGAGAGCTCATTGCGATCCAAGCGGTGAGCCGCCATGACGCAACCTTGAACACTCGCAATGGTCATCGCGCGGAGGCGCAAGTGGCAAGACGACCGAGTGAGGCAGGCATGGGGCGCAGGTCGGCCACCTGACCAACTCGGCACCGAACATCTGTTGGCCGTTCCCATTTGGGATGGACCAAGTGGGCGGCGGCTGGCCGTTCGATTTCGCATGGGAAAGCAGCCACCCGTAGCTCATTTAGCTATTGCGCCAGTACGGTGTTAATCTGACGCGATGGCTCAAAAGACGGTGGTTAAACACTATGACGACATCAGCGGCGACGAAATTGATCTGAACATCGTCGACAAACCCACGACCATCTTCTCTGTCGACGGGGTCGAGTACGAGATCGACCTGGGTGCGAAGAACCGCGATAAGTTCCACAAGCTGTTGGACCCCTACATTACGGCTGCCAGGCGAGTCGGTGGGCGCAGGAGTGTGCGCCGCACCGCTGGGCCGAACGACAAGAATGAGGCTGCTGCTGCGCGGCAGTGGGCGATCGGAAAGGGGATCGCTGTCCCCGCTCGCGGCAGGGTGCCGCAGGCGGTGATCGATCAGTACCGTCAGGCGGTTTAACGCCCTGGCAAGTGGGGGTTGCGTGAGGGCATGAGCACATCTCATGCCCTCAGCTATTTACCGAGCGCGCAACTTCGCGGCGTGCTCCGTACACACAATGGTCGTTGCATCGTTGATGTAAGCAGTGCGCCATCGCTTGTCAGCACGTTCGTCCAGGCCTGCTGCAACTGGTCAACGGTCGTGCCGTAGTCCAGGCTGCCGCAGATCTCGACCGCCCGGTGATACGCCAACTCGGAATCGGCGCTGATCGGCGCGTCGGTGTTGTGCAAGTAGCCGAGAAACGATGGACCGGGTCGCCGCGTTCACTCGGCGCAAACCGTCGGCCCGCGGCAAAGTGCAGGACCAAGACGCGCTGCCGGCGTTCCGTGCCCAGGTGCGGGCCTGGGCAGCCGGGGAAGCAATACCCGGCACTGCGGCCTACACCTGCGGACCGTCGCGGGACTGGGCGGTGGTGTGGGTGGTCGACGTGATCACCGGTAGTGCTATGTGCCCGCACGAGGTGTTCGCGCTGTTGCTCGAGGATATCGATCTCGATGTGCGGGATTCCTATCTCGATGTCACTGGGACGCTGGTCGAGGTGAAAGGGAAGTGGGTGCGCAAACCGGCCCCGAAGTCCGACAACGGGTGGCGGCGCATCCTGCTGCCCGACCACACCGTCGAGGCGATCCGCGAGGCGATCAAGGACCTGGAGACATCAGCTCGACCCAACCCGATGGGGCTGCTGCTTCCCGCTCGCAACGGGTCGGTGCGCAACCCGAACAACTTCGGCCGGATCTGGCGTGCGGCCCGAGGGGAGAACTTCGCGTGGGTGACTCCGCGTACGTTCCGCCAAGGTGCGGCGACCGCGGTGGACCACGCCTACGGTGACCCCGAACGCGCCGCACGCCAGCTCGGCAACACTCGCGCGGTGGCCAAGACGCACTACATCGACGCGCCCGAGACCGTTCCGGACAATCGAGACGTGCTCGAACGAGGGGCCCGGGGCTCCATCGGCCCGAAAACGTGAGATTTCTGTGAGAACCGTTCGAATCCGCCCGGTCCTCACGAACGAGAAAGCGGTCGGGCTGACAGGATTTGAACCTGCGACCACCTGACCCCCGCTATCCCGGTCCAACGTTGTGCACGTCAATCATGATGCCCACCATTCGGATTCGCTCGCTTTGCGCCTGCTCCGCGCAAGGCCGCTCATAGAGTGTGGCCTCAAATTGTCCCCAGATTGCACGGCCGCGGAGCCCTCGAACGTAGAGCGAGATTGCGGTTTCTGCGACCGAAAGTGGAAGCTACCCAGAACGGTGATGCGACCTCGAGAGTCTTCATATCGCTGTGACGGAGGGTTGCCTTTCCGGGGCGTGGGATCCCCGGTTCGGACACCCGGTCGGTGTGATCAAGGTGCCGTCGAGCATCACGAGCTCGTAGCCGGCGGCTTTCGCCGCCAGCAGCACCGAGCGCAGGCCCTGGGCCTGCCCGGCGAGTTACACCCTGCTGTCCTGATTCGCATACCTTGGCGATTCCCGGTGTAGTCGCACGTACATTCCCAATCCGTTCCGTACTGTTTGCACCACAATATCGACCGCATCGCGCTCACTGTCGGTACTGTGTCGATATGCGGAACTAGCTTTCAATGAGTGTTCGGCCTCAATATAATCCGTGACCCGAGATTCGATCATGCGAGCCACTTCGTCGAATGCCGCGACGAGTGTCAGACCTTTCTCTGCTCTGATGACGTGTATCAAGTTCACTTCACCGGCTGCGTCTTCCTTGTGATACGACGCCATGTCGTTCACCCAGGCCGCAATGTCGACCCAACTTTCACGAAGATCACACATTTCCGTGCTATCGTACAGCGCGTCCGACAATTCTGTGCGCTGCATGAACTCGACTAAATCCAGAAAAATGTATAAGGCGACCGTATTTCGCCGCATCGAAATGTACTCTTGGAGACCCGGAAAATGCCCTTCTCGCCGGTTGTCGAGTTCGATCGCCATGGCAAAACTGCAGTCGAGAAAATTTTGCCGCATTCGTCTCCTCCAGCTGTGCGATTGCCTGGGGTAAATCCTCTGCAGGCATTCTGCGAGCGCGGTTTCGAGTCCGGGCTCGGGCGTTTCCGCCCGCCCTGTTTCGAGTATGCGGTCGAAGCGGGAAATATGGCTTTGGAGATCCTCCGGTGAGTCGTATTCATCGAATCCGACTCGATCGTCGAGCAGGAAGCTGCATTCGCAAAGTATCGTAAGTATAACCAGGTCATCGGGATCGGAGTCCGGAAATATCTGACATACGATTTTCGCGCAGTCTATTCCGCGCAACCGTTCTTCTTCGGTAGCTGTTGGCGTCCCAAACCATTGTGTACGCAATGACCGTGATTTCTCGTCGACCTGCTCCCGAAAGGGGTTGATGAGGGAACTCTCGATATAGGAATCCTCGAACGGTAGGTTCGGTATCTTAGCTGCCCAATCCGTGCTCATGAATACCTCCAAATTATCATCTGAGGGTTGTGATGGGTTTACCGGGGGCCTATTGTAGCTGCGTATCCAATTTTCTATTGCCGTCATCGATGCTCCCGAATTTTCGATCGCGTCGCTGATATTCGCGGATCGCATCCAACAGGTGATCAACGGTGAAATCAGGCCAGAGAGCAGGTGTGAACACCAGTTCGCTGTAAGCGAGCTGCCAGAGCAGGAAGTTGGAGATCCTGCTCTCGCCTGATGTGCGGATAACGAGATCCGGATCGGGCATATCCGGAGCGTACAGGTATCGACTCACCAGCTCACTATTCAGATCCGCGGCATCTACGCCGCTCTCGATTATTTTGCGGATGGCATCGACGATTTCATCTCGGCCGCCGTAATTCAAGGCGATGGTGAATGTCATTCCGGTATTGTTCTTTGTCGTCGATGTCGCATAGTCGATCGCCCTGCGCAGGGCGCGGGGTATGCGCATCTCCGCGCGCCCGATCCATCGGATCCGTATATTGTGCCGACCGCATTCGTCTAGCCACCGGTAGATCGCTCGTTCGATCGTACTTGCAATGAATCTGACCTCGAGCTCGGGACGTTGCCAGTTCTCCGTTGAGAACGCATATACCGTGAACCATTCGATTCCTAGATCGGATGCGCTGATCGCTAGATCGCGAATTACTCGCACGCCCTGGTTGTGGCCTCCGATCCGGGAACCATTTTGCAGCTGGGACCACCTTCCATTTCCATCCGGAATACAGGCGACATGCCGGGGAATGTTGTCGGGGTCGAGAGGTGATTTACTCTGCAATGTGAACTCCGTGTTTAATCGGGGGTGTCGATGCGAGCACGCCGCGGCACACTCGCGGCCTCTCGGAGTGTTTGCCGGTGCTGAGGGGACGCAGGATATGGTTCGGGTGCGGATGTGGAAGGCGAACCACGCCACGGCGCAGAACCCGACGAACCACGGTAGCCGGACAGCGAGATAGGGATCGCCAGCAGTGTAAAGCCAATCAGGTTCACGACCGGATACAGACCTTCTGCCGCAGATCTTGCGTGGTCAGGCCCGGCCTGACGTTCGGCGGCTGCGGTATCATCCATCTGATCGGGGGTGCTCAGAACAGTTCTCCAGTAGCTTCCTGCGGCAGTGTGTCGAAGCAGTTCGTAGTGACTGTGTTTCACAGTAGCCGCCATACCCCCAGCCGGAAGAACCAATTCGTCAGGCGCACATTCACTCTGGGTGCGGACTGCCGGAGACGGACAGTGGTCCGCGTGAATAGTCCATATCTGTTCGCTCTCCGACCAGCGGTTTCGAGTGTGGCTCGCTTGCCCCGTGCACGGTCGAGATCTCGAGCGGTGGATGGTCGCCGTCGACTCCGACGATCGACCGGCACTGCACTCGTTCGTCCGGGGACTGCGCCGCGACCAGGACGCAGTCACCGCGGGCCTCACCATGGCATGGAGCAGTGGAACGATCGAAGGGCCACGTCAACCGCATCAAGATGCTCAAACGGCAAATGTTTCGTCCGCGCGAAGACCGACCTCCTCCGCAAACGAATCCTGTTGAGCAAGTGGACAACCCGGGATTCAAGATCACCAAATCAGTGCCAGACCCCGGATTGGCGTGCTGTTGACACTCCGGATCTCCGGACGGGCGTTCGCCTATTCGACAAGGGGTGCTCCTGATGTGTCCATATGACAATCTCGTTGTCGCGCTGGACACGACGACTGGGCGAATGGCCTGTGTGCCAATCGATGCCGCCGATCACGGGATGCTCACGTTGCGTGCCAAGAGCTACACGGGTGACAGGACGCTGGTGTGTGCGCTGTGTTTACCGGCATCGACGCGCAACCGGGCAGCATGGTCGCAGCCGTCGTGCGAGGCGGGATCGGTGGGTGTCGGCGTCCCCACTTCGCGCATCCGCCAGGCCAATTCCCGGCAGGATTCCAGCACGAGTCCGAATCGCTGTGGCACATCACCTGCCGAACGTTCAGCCTCCTCGCCGACGCAGCACACGCACGACGCCACCGAGGATCCGCAGGCGGGTGGCCGGTGGCTGCCCGCACAGCGCCGCGGTGCCGAAGGGGCCCACCAGCCACAACGTCCTCCGCCGAATGCCGCTCCCGCACCATCCCGGCGGCGGATGTGCACTAAGACGGCGTCTTACGTGGTTGTGATTCGGTTCCGCTGCATCGGATCCGGTTGTGCTGCATGATGTTCGGTTTGTGACCGACGAGTTGTCGAAACGTCTTGT